>JAISTH010000082.1 GCA_031272715.1 Desulfovibrio sp. | reverse complement strand
TGCGATTCTGAGTTTTTGTCAAGATGTACGGAAAATGATCTAACTTTAAAAAATTTCTGGCTATCTCATACTTAACGTTACTGACACTTCTATTTATTATTTGTAGATAAGCTATTAATTGATAAGACGATACACCCGTGGAAGCATGCCTTATTCCCCATTTGTTATCGCTCTTGTCAGATGAAGTAGAACATCAAGCTATTTATGCAAAAATGACTTGACCCAGCCAGACACCTTATAAAATCAACGGATTGCGGGATAGATGCGCTCCGGCTATCCCTGATAAGGTCGCCAAGTCAAGTCATGTAAGTCTTCAGTCTGGCTGGCAGTCTGTAAAATTCTTCACCTTTTGTTTGTAACCGTTGCTTGGATAGCCTAAAATCACCGATGTGCCATTGGGCAGCATGTCATCGCAGAAACTCTAGCATCTTCTGCAGCACTCCTTGCTTGTCGCTGGCCGACAGCCCCTCGCCGGACACCTCGACGATCATGTCCACATATTCTTCAGGGTCGGCATAGAAGGACTTGCGATCGCAAATCTCAACGAAAGCATATTCCAACAACGGTCTCTCGTCGGGGTTTCGCGAATAGATGTCATTGTTGATGGCGGCAAGGGATATCTGGCAGTTCTTCCCGTTGATCGCCATGCAAATCGTAGTCATGCCATCGGATGGGGAAATGCATTTATCGACTTGCGTTATGCCCGTCTTGAGCTTTTGGGCGATTTCGGCCCTCGTCCCCAGCTGTGAAATTTTGAATACGAAAATGAATTTCCTGTCCCCATGGGAAAGAATAAGATGGCTCCGGCCAACGCTAGTGTATTCTTTGAAGTATACATTGAGCTTGGCGCACAGCATCAAGGAAAATACGACATTCCTGTAGAAGTATTCCAGCGGCACTTCGGAATTCAGGTCTTCAAGCTTCGCGTATTCGTCATAGGTGATTTTGGGGAACACCTTGTTGAAAACACCCAACACCCCAGAATAGTCCTCATTGATGAGGTAGTTGTTTAGGTCTATGGTGATTTCAATTTCCTCGTCGGCTGACGAGAATGCACTGCGCTGTACAAGCCCTATCATTGCAAGGCGAACTTCATCATTGGGGTACGTGAGATAATATTTATCGCGTCCTGAAGATATCTTGCGATAGGTGAGATAGCCCGCCTGGTAGAGATAGATTTCTGGCTTGAGAGCCTCGGATATCTCTCCGGGCCATGTAATTTGATCTAGGCTGATGTCGACGTATTCAAGCTCTTCGGCGGTGACGTTTTTCTGTGTGAGATATCTCTTGATGAAATTCTGGTCTCCGGTCTCTATCCAGTAATCTCCCAATGCCTTGTTTAGTAAAAACGAGTGTATGGAAACCGGATTGTATACGGTTTCTTCGCCAGAAAATGAGTAGCCGTTATAATGGGATTTGATCTGGTCTAGCAGATTCTTCTCTGTCGTTCTTCTCTCTTTGGCGACCACGGCGAGATATGGTCCGTAGCAGCGCGATAATTCCGTGTGGGTGAACCCGAACATGTCGTAGTATTCGGGGTCCATCGAGACATCGGTGACGTTGTTCAGGAAGGAGAAAATCCCTTCGACAGCGAGTTTGCTTATCCCCGTCAAGTAGGCGGCGTGGATATGCTCTTCGTTTATTTTTATCTTCTTGTAGAAATTTTGAAGAATGCCACGGACATGCTTGTATATATGTGGCTTGTCGTGTGTGGCTGTGAGCAGATTGTCATATTCGTCAATCAGTATGACGGACTTGTCGACGTTTTTCGCGAGTGTGTAGATGAGGCTGTCGAAGGCGATGTAGGGCGTGTCTTTTGCGATCTGGACGCCATATTCCTTGGCGATTTTGCTCAGCTCATACGTCATCTCTGCTTCAATCGTGTGCACTATCGTGAACACATCGCGATTTTCGAGATTGTCCTTGTGCAGCGGCGTCGTGAAGCTGCTCATGTCCAAGTGGATGACAGGGTGCGGCCGGAAGATGGGCTCGTCGAGATGGTCCTCGATTGCGAGCCCTGAGAAAAGCTCGTGGTTGCCCTTGTACAGGTTCTTGAGCAAGCTGACCATGAGGGACTTGCCAAATCTCCGGGGGCGTGCGATGAAGACCTGCCTGTCAGCATGGAAGAGCTTGACAAGATGCTCTGTCTTGTCAACGTACAGGACATTGCCGGTTCGCAACTCCTGAAAATCAGACAATGACCGTCTGAGCTGACCTTGGGGCTGCATAATACGCCTCCGAAGAGTTCCGAGGAAACGCAAGAAGGTTGTTAAATGAAAAATTCAACTTTTGGGGTTCGGGATATGTGTATGCGCTACATTTGGGTCTGAAGTCGCAGGGGCGCCACGATGCCGTCTTCCTGCCATGCGTCCCGTGGCGACCAGGGCGCTGCACCCGGATGGCATGTTGCCATGCCTTGCGCTTTCCGTCGGGATTGCGCACCCTGCGTCCGGTCTGGCGGCGCGGCGTTTCCCCGGGCCATGCAGGGGCGGATCGACGTCGGAAGCGGTCGATCCTGCGGAGGGACGCTGGGCGTCCTCCGGAGGTCCTCCCGTGATCCGTCCCTCTCCTGTGGCCTTCCGTAAACGGCCAGTCCCCCGATGCATCGCCTCCCGGCCCGCACATCGGCGGGCTTCGGCGACACGGCGCCAGACGGCGCGAAAAATCCGCGTCGCCGTTCTTTGGACATGCATGCACCATCGTTCGGTCCCTGTCAAGAACTTCCGCGAGCGGAACAGTGTTTTTCTTCGGGGGCGCCACTGGTGGGAGAAAGGCGACGGGAGGGCGGGTCCGCCATGGGCGGAAGGCGTGAGGGAGGAGGTTTTGCGCGAACCTCTTCTGCCGCACGTGCGGATCGCGGGCGCGAGCGCGTCTGTGGCCGTGCGTCTCGCATCTGGGAGGGCACCTCGCAGGAGGGAAGGCGCCTCGCTGATGGGAAGGGCCCTCGCTGATGGGAAGGGCCCTCGCAGGTGGGAAGGGGCCTCCGGGGACCGCTCCCTCTCTGGTCGCGGCGGGTCTTGGCCAACGGGGAGATTTGGGGTATGATGGGAACTTCCCGACGGATTCGGCGTCCTGCAGTCTTGGAGCGCATGGCCCGGATCCCGTCCCCAACCTTTCGCGCCCACGGGCACCGGTGCACCCCATGCCTTTGTTCGGACTGCGTTTGCGTCCCTTGGCCCAGACCATCTACTGCCTCGGTCCGGAGGATCTGCGCCCCGGGGAGAACGTCATCGTGGAGGACGAGCAGGGACTCGTCTACTCCACCGTGGATGTCGGCCCCCTGGAGCAGGTTCCCGGCGTGGATCCGGAAACCGCCCCCGCGGTGCTCCGCAGGGCGGAGGAGGGGGACGGCGTGCGCCATCGGGAGAACTGGGACCTCGCGCAGCGGGCCGCGGAGTTCTGCCGCTGGAGCATCGCCCAGCGCAGGCTGGACATGAAGCTCGTGGACGTGGAGGTGTTCTTCGACCGCAGCAAGATGGTCTTCTACTTCACGGCGCCGTCCCGCATCGACTTCCGGGATCTGGTGAAGGATCTGGTGCGGGAGTACCACGTGCGCATAGAACTGCGCCAGATCGGGGTCCGTCACGAGACGCAGATGGTGGGTGCCGTGGGGAACTGCGGCATGGTTTGCTGCTGCAACAGGTATCTGCGCAGGTTCGCCCCGGTGACCATCCGCATGGCGAAGGAGCAGAACCTCTTCCTGAACCCCGCGAAGATATCGGGCATCTGCGGTCGGCTGCTGTGCTGCCTCGCCTACGAGCAGGAGAACTACGAACGGTTCTTCGGGCAGTGCCCCAAGCTCGGGAAGCGCTACCAGACCTCCACCATGGGGCCCGTGAAGGTGCTGCGGGCCAACATGTTCCGGAACGCCGTCACGGTGGTGCCGGACGGGGGAGGGGAGGAGGACGCCAAGGAACTCTCCCTGGAGGAGTGGGAGGCTCTGGAACCGCAGCGCATCGACCAGTCCAGGTCTTCGGAGCATCCGGACGGCGCGGACGGGGAGGATGGGCAGGATGTGCCGTATCCTCTCGATGCAACGGAGGAGTTCCCCTCGTTTCCCCTTGAGGACGTTCCTGGCGAGGACGGTGGGGGCATGGCCCCGGAACCGGCCCCCTCGCCGCGACCGATCCCGTCGCCGCGGCCCGTCCCTCCGCCGCAAGTCCGCGGCGAATCCCGGCCCGCATCCCCCCGTCAGACGCCTTGGCATCGTGGCGGCCGCGGGGCGCCCGGTGCCGGAACGCCGGCCTCAGGCACTCCCCAGTCCCCGGGGCCGTCGCAGCGGCATCGTCCCGTCCCGCCCGGCGGAAACGCCCCAACCGGCCCGGGCGCAGGCACGGACGGGGGAGCGCCTGCGCCCTCCACCCGTCCCCAGCAGCAGCAATACGACCCGAAAAGAGGCCGCCGCAAGCGTCGCCCCCCGTCCTGACGCCGCCGGCAACCCGACGGCCGGCGCATCCCGTCCCATATCCAGCACAGCCCTGTCCACCCGAGGGGAGATCCCGTGAACTACTTCCTGACCACGCCCATCTACTACGTCAACGCCAATCCCCACCTGGGACACGCCTACTCCACCATCGTCGCGGACGTCATGAGGCGGTTCCACCTCCTGGACGGCGACGAGTGTCTCCTGCTCACGGGCACCGACGAGCACGGGGACAAGATCGTCAAGGCGGCCGAGGCCCGGGGCATGCTCCCGAAATCCTTCGTGGACGAGATGAGCGGCCGTTTCCGGGACCTGTGGCCCACCCTGGACATCAGCGTCGACAGGTTCATCCGCACCACCGACAAGAACCACAAGCGGTCGGTCCAGGCCTTCCTGCAGAAGGTCCACGATGCCGGGGACATCTATTTCGGGGAGTTCGGGGGGCACTACTGTTTCGGGTGCGAGCGCTTCTACACGGAGAAGGAGCTGGAGAACGGCCTGTGCCCCCAGCACCTGACCCGTCCGGAGTACATCGAGGAGAAGAACTACTTCTTCAGGATGTCCAAGTACCTCCCTTGGCTCAAGGAGCACATGGAACGGCATCCCGACTGCATCCGCCCGGAGCGCTACCGCAAGGAGGCGATGGCGATGGTGGAGTCCGGGGACCTGGAGGACCTGTGCATCTCGAGGCCCAAGTCCCGTCTCACCTGGGGGATAGACCTGCCCTTCGACGACGGCTACGTCTGCTACGTCTGGTTCGACGCCCTCATCAACTACATCAGCGCCATCGGCTGGCCCGGGGGAGGGGAGTTCGACGTCTTCTGGCCCGGGGAGCATCTCGTTGCCAAGGACATCCTCAAGCCCCACGCCATCTTCTGGCCCACGATGCTGAAGTCCGCGGGCCTTCCCGTCTACCGCCACCTGAACGTCCACGGCTACTGGCTCTCCCGGGACGCCAAGATGTCCAAGTCCCTCGGGAACGTCGTGAGCCCCCTGGACATGGGGCGACGATACGGGAACGACGCCTTCCGGTACTTCCTCCTGCGGGAGATGCACTTCGGCTCCGACGCGAACTTCGGGGAGGACGCCCTGGTGCAGCGGATCAACGCCGATCTCGCCAACGACCTCGGCAACCTCTTCAACCGGGTGCTTTCCATGGCCGCCAGATTCCTCGGGAGCGTCGTCCCCCCACGGGGCGAGATGCTGCCCCGGGACACGGCCATCGCGGATCTCGCGAAGGAGAGCATGGAGAACTGGGCGCAGCTCTTCCGCAACGTGCAGTTCTCCCAGGGGCTCGAGTCCCTGTGGGTCCTGGTGCGGGCCCTGAACAAGTACACGGACTCGGAGGCGCCCTGGGCCCTGCACAAGGCCGGGGAGACGAAACGCCTCGGCACGGTCATGCAGGTGCTCCTGACCGCCATGGAGAAAGTGGCGCTCCTGTGCTGGCCCGTCATGCCCAAGGCCGCGACGCGGATGCTGGAGCAGCTTGGGTCGCGGACGAAGCCGGCCAAGGGGACGCTGGCGAAGGTCATGGCCTCCTTCGCCGAATATCCTCCCGGAACCACCCTGGCCCCCTCGTCCAACCTCTTCCCCAGACAGGAAGCGCCGGTGGCGGACGCGGCGCCGGCGGGCGACGCCTCCGGGAAGAAGGGGGAACACGCCGCCCCCGACGCCGGGAAGAAAGGGGGCGGACAGGGCGCGTCGCCCCACGTCGTCCCGCCGGACTCCTCGGGGGATGGCGCAACGGTTCCCGTCACCATCGAGGACTTCAAGAAACTGGACATACGGATCGGGACCAT
This sequence comes from Desulfovibrio sp., assembly GCA_031272715.1. Lineage (GTDB taxonomy): Bacteria > Desulfobacterota > Desulfovibrionia > Desulfovibrionales > Desulfovibrionaceae > Desulfovibrio. The sequence continues at coordinate 5,901 of JAISTH010000082.1, read as the reverse complement.
CCGCGCGGCGGAACGGCACCCCAAGGCGGACCGGCTGCTGCGCATGGAGATAGATTTCGGGGAGGGGCGGCTGCGCCAGATCCTCTCCGGCATAGCCGAACACTACGACCCCAAGACCTTGGTGGGGCGCCAGGTGTGCGCCCTGCTGAACCTCCCCCCCCGCAAGATGCGGGACCTGGTCTCCGAGGGGATGGTGCTCACCGCCGAAGGGGAGGGCGGGGTCCGGTTGCTGACGGTGGACGGGCCGGTTCCCGATGGCGGCGTCGTCGCCTGACGGCGCCGGATCCGTAACGGCAGACACACGGCCCGCATCCCGGGCCGGAGGAGGGACGACCATGGACGCGCTGCGGACACGGACCCTGCGGCTCATGGAACTGCTGGGGCACGACGAGGAACCCTACGGGGTGGGCTACACGGACGACAGACCCGAAGGCTTCGGCCCGAAGCCCGGGATACTCCTGGACAGAGGCAAGGAGGAGCGGGGGGAACTCGACTGGCACAAGGTCTTCTCGACGTTCTCCTGCCTCACGGGGAACATCAAGCGGGCCCGGAGCAGACGCGTCGCCGCCTACATCAGCCACGAGGAATGCGGCTGCATGGGTGGAGGGTTCTACGCAGGCGTCTACCGGCCCTACCTCCACATGAACGTCGCCTACGTCTCCACCGGCGTCCCCGGAACCCACGTCGAAGGGGAGCACTACATGCCGTCCCTGGAGACCATGGGGGCGTTCATGGACGAGATCGACATGCCGGAGCACAAGGGCCGCTACTGCGTCGTCAAGCCCCTGGAGGATTTCGCGCCGGAGGATCCCGCCCTGTCCGTGACCTTCTTCGCGCGCCCCGAAGCGATGGCGGGACTGCATTCCCTGGCGGGCTTCGCGACGGGGGACGCCCACGTCGTCGTGGCCCCCTTCGGGGCGGCCTGTACCTGCATCGTGTCGTGGCCCCAGGTGTTCCAGAGCCGGGGCGAGGAGAAGGCGGTGATCGGCGGGTTCGACCTCTCGGCGAGGAAGTTCCTGAAGCCGGACGAACTGACCTTCTCCGTCGCCATGCCCCTCTACGTCAGGATGCTGGACGCCATGGAGGAGTCCGCCCTGACCCGGGAGAACTGGAAGACGGTGCGCAAGCGCGTGGCTTCGAGCCGACGGCGGTGGGGCGGCGCGAAGGATTGAGGGACCGGGATGTCGTGGCTCCGATCTCCGGGCGCAGGACATCGCGGCGCCCGGAGGGGCCCCGAAGGGGAGGGCGCCGGGGTTCCCCCGTCGCGCAGGGGCCCGGGCGGCGAAGGCCGCCCGAGGACCTCAGGCCTTCTTTTCGCCGCCGGTCTCCTCGGCGACCAGGCGGCCCAAGGCGTCCGCGTCCAAGGGCGAGAGATTGAAGCGCATGGCCGCCTCGTCGACGATGGTCGTCACGCTCTTCTCCGGGAAGAGAGCGCGCTGCTCGAGGACGTGTTCGAGGGCCTTGCGCAGAAGGTCGCTTTTGGGAACCACGGTTGAATCCTCCATGGCGCATCCGCGCCGTCGGTCCCGTCGCCCGGGATGGGCGACACGGGAGTGGGGAGAATCGGCAAGTCTACGCCCGATGGAGGGTTTGCGCAACGGGATGTTTGCGATTGCGCGTGCATCCCCCGACAGGGCGGCCGTTTCGGCGTTCCGGCGTTCCTGAAGGGACGGGCGCACGGAGCGGGACGGGATGCCCGCCTGGGCCGCAAGGCACGGGCGGCCCCGCCTCCGCGGCAATGGATTCCCTCTTCGGCAACGGACGCCTTCCGCGGCAACGGATTCCCTCCGCAGCAACGGATCCTCTCCACGGCAAGAAACCTGCAACCGCAAACAACCCCGCTTCGGACGGCACCACCACATGGACAACCTGCTCATCGCCCTGATCCTCAGCATCGTCGAGGGACTGACGGAGTTCCTCCCGGTCTCCTCCACCGGACACCTCATCCTCGCCGGCCACCTGCTGGACTTCACCGGCGCCAAGGCCGACACCTTCGAGGTGGTCATCCAGCTCGGGGCCATCATGGCCGTGGTCGTCCTCTACCGGGACCGTTTCATCGGCCTCCTGAAACCCCGCCCCGACAGGGCCTTCTCGGGCCCCCGAGGCATCCTCCTCCTCGTCCTCACCTCCATCCCCGCCTGCGTGATGGGACTGCTGCTCCACGGCTTCATCAAGTCCACCCTCTTCAGACCCTCCACGGTCCTCGCGGCCCTCGTGGTCGGCGCCTTGTGCATGATCGCCGTGGAACGCCTGAACCTGCAGCGCAAATGCGCCACCCTCGACCAGATGACCCCGGGACTCGCCCTCGGGATAGGGTGCTTCCAGTGCCTCGCCCTCTGGCCCGGCTTCTCCCGGTCCGCCGCCACCATCATGGGAGGGATGCTCCTCGGGGCGGGACGCCCCCTCGCCGCGGAATACTCCTTCATCGCCGCCGTCCCCATCATGGTGGCCGCCACGGGCTACGACCTGCTGAAAAGCCTCGGCGCCTTCTCGGCCTCCGACATCCCCTTCTTCCTCGTGGGACTCGCGGGCTCCTTCGTCTCGGCCCTCCTCGCCGTCAAGCTCTTCATCGCCCTCGTGGGAAGGATGACCCTGGTCCCCTTCGCCGTCTACCGCCTGCTGCTGGCGGCGGCCCTCCTCGCCTGCTCCCTGCTCGGCTACCTCTCGCCGCTGTAGTCGACGCGAAGCAAACAGAGCCCGCAGGCGGGCGCCGTGGCCACGGGAAGCGCCGTCCGGTCCCCGGCCCGGAGAAGCTCCGGCACCGCCCCGGGATCCAGCCGCCCCTTGCCGCAGGCATGGAGCAGACCCGCCATGTTGCGGACCATCTGCTTCAGGAAGCCGTCGGCCGTCACGTCGAAACGCAGCTCGGGAAGATGGGGGGGATAGTGCTCGCAGGCAGGACCCTCCCCGATCGTCGCCCCAAAGACCGTGCGGGTGCAGTCGCGGACCTTCGTGCCCACGTTCCTCAGGGATGCGAAGTCCCGGGTCCCCGTCAGCATGGGCAGGACCGCCTCCACGGCATCCCGGTCCAGAGGGCCGCACCGCCACACGAAGGGGACGAGATGGGGCGGGACGAAGGCCGTCTCCTGCCAGAAGCGGTACCGGTACGTCTTGCTTCCGGCGCTCCGTCTCGCATCGAAGCCGGCGGGAGCGTCCATGACGTCCAGCACGCGGACGTCCATGGGGAGCAACGCGTTGAGGGCGTGCCGCCAAGGCCGCGGCGGGAGGTCCGCAGGCACGTCGCAGTGGGCCACCTGCCCGTGGGCGTGGACCCCGGCATCGGTGCGCCCAGAACCGTGCACCCGCACCGGACGTCCCGCAAGCCTCCCCAGGGCCCGTTCGAGTTCCCCCTGGATCGTCGGAAGGGACTTCCGGGCGTCCTGCAACTGCCAGCCGGCATAGCGCGTGCCCACATACGCCACAAGCAGCTTCAGGCGTCGCACGGGCGGCGCCCCGCAGGCGCTCCTCGGCAGATCGCCGGGACCCGGCGCGTCAAAGGCGTGTGATGTCGGCATGGCACTGGGCGCGGCGTCAAGATGTCTGCAAAGACGTTGCCGGGGGGATGCGGCGTGCGTGTTTCATGGCGTCGGAGGGCTTTTGTCCGGCCTTGGCTGTCATTCTCGCCTCCTGGACGGTGGGGCTACTTCCGGTCGCCATCGGCCCCGCATCGCAAGTCCAAGTATCTCACAATCCATGACAGAGGTCCAGGACATCGGGCTACGTCGCCTGCGTCCGCCGCCGGAGGACAGCTTCCACGGCATTTGCGAAGGCCTCAAGGGATACGGAAATGATGCTCTCGACAGCCAAAGCCAACAATGCGCCAGGTTCGCGCATGCCGCGCATTCTGGCGTCGAGGGATTCCGAGGCCATGGGGAAACGCTTGCAAACGATGAGGAGCAGGGGCGTCTACAGGCATCCCTATCGACCTGCCTTCCCTAGAGGACCATCTTCCGCCAGGCCCATTCACCATCGGTCCATGTGGATGTGTGAGCTGAAATACTTTTTAATTTCCTCTTGCGTGTATCGAAGCATATTGTAGAATTTTCCCAATCAAACTGGTTTGCTGCCTTAGAAATACCTGTCGAGGCATCACACTGCTACTGCACAAGGATTGAGAACTCATAGGCATCAATGTGTCCAGGCCGCATCGGTCCATGAGTCGTATGTCTTGACGTTCGGTCAACTTTCATACTGCTCCATTTAATTATTCTTTCATTTTTTGGCCCTCGCAAATTTGTCAATTGTACCGACCTTTGTGAATGTCGCTGGTCTCTTGCCACTTTGAGGTGTCCGTCTGAAAACGTCATCACCAATAGATGCAAGGACGATGCGGCGAATTTTCCCGTCGATGGCGAGGCAGATCGGGATGGGATTTTCGTGGGAGTCGATATATTTGTTCATCTGCTCAATGGCTTCACAGAATTTTGTCTTGACGTTGGCAACTGTTCCGTATTTTGAGATTTTAAGTTCAAAGAGAATTTCTTTTTTGTCGTAACGCAGAAGGATATCAGGGCGACCGATGTCACCGCGGGGTTCAACATCGACATCAAGCTGTGCAAAATACATTAAGAAATATATGGAATTTCTGTAGAAACATTCAAGAGGCGTTTCGTCTTTCTTTTTGCAAAGTGCTGTATAGTCATTGTAGACAATTTTCGAGAAGGCATAATTAAAGACATGCAGAACGCCAATATAATCTTCATTTTTGAGACACTTCGCCAATTCAACCATATTCCTGTCTTTCACTTTAAATGATGAATAGAAGTTATTGCGGGTCAGCTGAAACATGGCCGCCCTGACTTCATTGTTCGGGTATGTGAGATAATGCTCGACATTTCCATTTTCATCTATTATTTGACGTTGCGTGAGATAGCCGGCCTGGTAGAGAAACAAGGCAGGCTCAAGTTCCTGCGTGATTTCTCTAGGTTGTTCGAGTAGCCTGGGCTCTATTTTGACATATTCAAATTCCTCGACATTAACATTTTTTTGATGTATATACTGCTCAACGGATTTTTGGCTCCCCGTCTCAATCCAGTAGTCGTCGAATTCTTTTTTAGCGAAAAATTTATTAATTGAGATAGGGTTGTAGACCGTTTGCTCTCCGCAGAAAGAGTATCAATCGTAATATGATCTTAGCCTGCCAATGAGTTCTCCAGGCGTTAATTGCAATGCGTCTGCAGTTTCATTTATAAATGATTTGAAATATCTACAAAGTTCATCTTTTGTATAACCGAACATGTCGCAGCAACTGGGGCTATTTGAAAAGTCACTGACATCATTTAGAAATGAAAAAACGCCAACCTTTGAAAATTTGCTTATGCCAGTTATATACGCTATGTAGACATGGTCTTCATATCTTTTTGATATTTATATAAAAATTGCGGAGAAAGTCGTAAATAGCTTTTTGGTATGTCGGCTTTGCAAGGGTCTCTGTGAGTAGGCAATCGTATTCATCAATCAATATTACAACGGTATCGTGTTTGGATGCGACTTTGTAAATTAGATCCCCAAATGCATCACTTGGAGATATTTTATTTATTTTAACGTCATATACGGCAGCGATCCTGTCCAGCAGAACAAACAGGCTTTTTTCTATCGGCAATATCGCTTCAGGGATTTTGGCGGGTGAAATATCTTCAGGGCTAGATAGTGTCGTGACGGCGCTCATGTTAAGAGATATCACAGGATGTGGTTGAAAAATAGGATCGTCGAGGTATTTATAAATCTCAAGCCCCTCGAATAGTTTATGATTGCCAAGATAGAGGTTGTTGATCGTGCTTAACATGAGCGTCTTGCCAAACCTCCGTGGGCGAGCGATGAAGCATTTCTGCTCTGTCTTGAACATGTTTAAGATGTAGCGTGTCTTGTCAACATAAATATAGTTATTGGAGCGCAACGCTT
>JAISTH010000100.1 GCA_031272715.1 Desulfovibrio sp. | reverse complement strand
CACCCGTGCGCCACTCTACTCGGGGCCGAAGCCCCTTTCGCGTTCGACTTGCATGTGTTAAGCACGCCGCCAGCGTTCAATCTGAGCCAGAATCAAACTCTCCAGTTCAAATCTGATAGCCAGATTTCCGTTGACACGAAAATCGGAATCTCAAAGACATTCCTTCCCGTTCGCTATTCACTTTTCAATGAACCGAGGGAGGGGCCGGAGCCCGTCCCGTGGAGGGGCCTTCGGCCCTCCCCGCGCAGCCCCGGAGAGCGGCGCGAAAAGCCACTATGCCCGAAACCCCCGAAGGTGTCAACAACTTTTTTTTGGGTGGGGCGTTTTTTTTTTCGCCCAGGGAATCTTGGGGCCGGAGGCCGTTCCCGGAAAAGGCGGGAGGGCGGCGGCGCGCCGCCCTCCCAAGGTCCGGGGCCTGAGGCGGATGGTCCGCGCCGCGGGGGCGCGGGAAACGCCTAGAAGAGGCTGCTGACGCTCCCCTTGGGCGGGATGCGGAGCACGACGCCGGCCTTGATCTTGCGCACGTCGTCGATGCCGTTGTACTTCTGCAGCACTCTGGGGGGCACGTTGTACTTGAGGGCGACCCGGTAGAGGTTCTCGTCCGCCTGCAGCTTGTGCCTGAGGCCGGCCTGGGCGACGGGCGCGGGCTTCGGGGCCTTGGATTTCCCGGACTTCCCGTTGCTGGAGGAGGCGACCAGGGTGTCCCGGGTCGAGGGCTTCCCGGACTTGGCGGCCTTCGGCGACGCGTCCCGGGAACTTCTCTCGAGGGCCGCCATGGAGGCATGGGCCATGTTCGCGGCGCCCGGCACCAGCACGACGTCGCCGAGGGCGAGGCGGGTCTTGCCGGGGTTGGCGGCCATGAGCACGGATTCCGGCGCGCCGCTGCGGCGGCTGATCTTCGTCCACGTGTCGCCGGGGCCGATCTTCGCGGGCTTCCATCCGGCGAAGGGAGAGGCCGCGGCGGTGCGCAGGAAGGCCGTCGCCCTGTCGCGGCTGCGGCCGGGGATGTAGATGAAGGCCGGGGATTCCGTGGGGGTGATGGGACGCCTCAGGTGCAGGTTGTAGCCCTTCAGTTCCTCCTGGTCGATGCCGCAGGCCCGGGCCAGGGCGATCATGTCCGTGCCGGGGTTGGCGGTGTATCGCAGCAGGGGGTCGACGCCGTTGGGGTCGATGGGGCTGAAGCCCAGCTTGTCCAGATTGCGCATGATCTTGGTCATGGCCAGGAATCTCGGCACGTAGTTGACGGTCTCCTGGGCGAGCTTGTCGGAGCCCTGGAGGCGGCCGTTGCGTTCGGCGATGTGGAAGATCCGCTTCTTTCCCGCGGCGTTCCCGGCGCGGCTGATCTTCCCCTCCCCGGCGTTGTAGGCGGCGGCGACGGTGGGCCAGTCCTTGAACATGCCGTGGAGCTTGACGAAGTACTCGGCGGCGGCCTCCGTGGACCTGAAGGGATCCAGGCGCTCGTCCATCCACCAGTCCTGCCGCAGGCCGTAGGCCTTGCCCGTCCTCGACATGAACTGCCAGAGGCCGGTCGCCCCCGCCGGGGACTTGGCGTCGGGCCTGCAGCCGCTCTCCACCAGGGCGAGGTACGCCATCTCCTCGGGGACGCCCCGATTGCGGAAGACCTGGCGCATGTAGGCGAGATACCTCTCGGACCGCTTGATGAACCGCTCCATGGTCCCGCGGCCCTGGCGAAGGAAGTACCTGTACTCCTTCTCCACGTCCGGCATCGCGCTTGCCGGGACATGGGCGTCGACCTGCTTCGTCTCTTTCAGGGCGGCGAGTTCCGTCGCGTTGAGAGGGCCGGACGTGTCGCCGGGGTGGACGACCAGGCCGACGCGCTTGCCGGTATGGGTCCCGCACCCGCCGGAGAACATCAGGCAGAGGGCCATGGTCGCGATGGCAAGCGACCGGCCGATCGGGCGGTTCCGAATCATGTTACGCTCCTGTCCCCTCTCCCCACTTGTCATGCCGCGGCGACGCGGGTACACGTCGCTGCCGGGACCGCGTCTCCCCTGCGATCCCTTCGGAGGCCGTCCAATGGAAGACACCGCCCCCGTGCTGCCGGGCGTCAGGCCCGTGCTGGACCTGCTGGCAGCCGACCCGGGACGCGTCGATCTCGTGTATTGCAGGAAAGGGCTGCGCAACGAGGACGCGTCGAGGATCCAATCTCTCTGCCGCGAGCGCGGCATCCGTTTCGTCCCGGCGGATCGGGAACTTCTCGACCGCCTGTGCCGGGACGCGCAGGCGGGCGACCGGAAACCTGTCCACCAGGGGGTGGTGGCCCGGCTCGTCCCGACGGGCTTCGCGGATCTTCCGGAGGTGCTCCGGTCGGCCGCATCGGCTCCGCTTCCCGTCCTCCTGGTCCTGGACCAGGTCCAGGATCCGGGGAACGTGGGGACGCTGTGCCGCACCCTCTTCACCCTGGGAGGGGTCGGCCTTCTGGTGCCCCGTCACAACGGCGCCTATCTCGGGCCTGCGGCCCACAAGGCGTCGGCCGGCGCCTTGGAACGCATCAGGATCGCCAAGGTCGCCAATCTCGCCCAAGCCCTCGACGAGGCCGAGGAAGCGGGCTTCAACATCTGCGGCGCCGTCTGCCGCGACGGGCCGGGGGTGTCGGACGCCTTTCGGCATCCGCTGCCCTTGCCGGCGGCGCTCGTTCTCGGCAACGAGGAGCGGGGCATCCGTCCCGGGGTGCTCAAGCGGTGCGCGGTGAAACTGCGCATCCCGTCGGCGGGGGACTTCGACTCTCTCAACGTTGCCCAGGCGGGCGCCATCCTGCTCGGCCTGGCCGCGGCGCGTCTTCCGCATCCGGGGAACTGATCCGGCACCCCGGTGCCTTGCTTTTCGGCAGAAACCCGTCTTCGCAATAGATCGACGCCTCAGGCCCTAGAAAATGGCGGGTCTGCCGACACGCCCACGCATGGGACGCGTCGGCGGACGCAGAGACGTGGAGACCTCGCCTTCGGGGGGGGATCCGGGCCGTCCTGGGCCGGCGCCGCGGAAGCGATGCGGGGACGTTCCCTCCGGCGAAGGGGGATGGGTGAAGACGGGGCGGATTTGCCCTGGGGGCGGGCGACGCCCGATGTCAGGGCTTCAGGGGGTGCCCCGATGGGGCCTGCGGGATGAAGGGGAGGAGCGGCCGGGCATCGGGCCGAGGCCGCGGGGCGTCATGGCGATTCGGGGATGGCCTGCGTGGAGGCGGAGGATGCGTGCCGGGATCCGCGCCGTTTCCGTGCCGCGGAACGGTGGGCCGGAGGGACGGACGAACCGGGGAAGAGGCGCTGCCCCGGCCGACGGTTCCGCCGGGGAGCGATGCTTCGGCGGTGCCGATGCCGGCCCACGCGCTGCGGGCGGCCGTCTCGGGACGGAGAGGACGCCTCGCAATGCAGGGGCCGTCCCGCGATGCAGGGGACGCCGCCCCCGGGCCGGCGTTGGGCGCTGGGCACGCCATCTCGCGGCGCGCCAGGGCGCCCCGTCACCGTATGTACGTCGGGATGTTGATGAACACCTCCCGGGTGAAGGTGATCATCCGCTCCATCAGCCAGGGCATGGCCAGCAGCAGCGCCACGAACATGCACACCAGCTTCGGGATGAAGGTCAGGGTCACGTCCTGTATCTGCGTCGCCGCCTGGATGATGCTGACCACCACCCCGATCCCGAGACCCACGCCCAGCATGGGCAGCGCCATCATGAGGCTGAGCTCTATGGCCTGCCGTCCGAAGCCGATGATGAAATCCTGCGTCATTGTCCCGTCCTCCATGGCCCGCGCGGGACGCCCCGCGGCCGTCGGCCGTCCGTCACGTTCCTCACAGGAGGAAGCTGTTCACCAGGGAGCCCACCAGAAGATTCCAGCCGTCCACCATCACGAAGAGGAGGAGCTTGAAGGGCATGGATATCATCATGGGCGGCAGCATCATCATCCCCATGGCCAGCAGCACGCTGGAGATGACCATGTCCAGGATGAGGAAGGGGATGTAGATCAGGAAGCCGATGGTGAAGGCGGTCTTCAGCTCGCTGATGACATACGCCGCGGCCAGCATGGCCGTGGGGACCTCCTCCTTGTTCCGGGGGGCCTCCATGCCCGTGATGGCGTAGAAGACCGAGATGTCCTTCTCCCGCGTGTGCTTGTACATGAAGGTGCGCAGAGGGGCCTGGGCCTTGTCCAGGGCGATCTTGTAGTCCATCCGCTCGTTCAGGTAGGGCTGCAGGGCGTCGTCGTTGATCTGGCGCCCCACCGGGAACATGATCACCACGGTCAGGAAAATGGCGAGGCTCGCCAGCACCTGGGTCGGGGGCAGCTGCTGCACCCCCATGGCCTGGCGCAGGAAGCTGAAGACCACGATGATGCGGGTGAAGCTCGTGACCGTCAGCACAATGGCGGGGGCGACGGAGAGCACCGTCAGCAGGAAGAGGATCTCGAGCAGGACCGACACCTTCTCGGGTGTCGGATTCCCGCCGGACATGGTCAGTTGCAGGCTGGGGACGGCAAGGTCGGCGGCGCCGAGGCAGACCTCAGGCAGAAGGGTCGCGAGGGCGAGAATCGCCCACGCCATCGCCAGCTTCATCGGCCGCACGATCCAGGACCGCCTGGAACCCGCCGGCATCGCGTTCATGGGAAGGGCATGCGCTGTCATGGTGTACCGGTTCCTCCGTGAGAAGACTGATCTGCTGGTCCGTGACGCCCAGCAACACCCTTCTATTCAAGAACCGTACCACCATGAGTCCCCTGCGGGGACCCAGCGGCAGCTGGGCCTCCATGACCAGGGATCCCTTGGGCAGGGCCCCCGGACGGGGAAGGAAGGAGAAGCGGCCGTAGCGGCGTATGAGCCAGACCGCGACGCAGAGGACGACCACCAGGGCGAAGAGGGTCCCGATGGCCTGCAGGTATCCTGACATGGAGAAGGCCGGAGGCACGGGGCCGGCCGGGGATGCGGGCGCGGCGGCGTCCGCCGCGGCCTCGGCGGCCATGGCGCATCCGGGGGCGAGGCACGCCGCCAGGATGCGGAGCGCCGCGGCAAGACGGGAAACGGCCGGCACCGGAGTCATCCCAGCTGCTTGATGCGTTCGGCGGGACTGATGATGTCCGTCAGCCGCACGCCGAACTTCTCGTTGACGACCACGGCCTCGCCCTTGGCCACGAGCTTGCCGTTCACGTAGACCTCGAGGGGTTCGCCGGCCAGCTTGTTCAGTTCCACCACCGACCCCTGTCCGAGCTGCAGCAGCTCGTTGATGAGCAGCCGCGCGCGGCCGAGTTCCGTGGACACCTCCAGGGGGATGTCCAGGATGAACTCGAGTTCCCGCTTGTGGGTGGAGTCGTTCGGGGCGATGGCCGAGCCGTCGTCCAGATTGCGCATCATGTGGGCCGCGGCGGTGGACTCCACGGGCGGCGTTTCCGGCGCGTTCAGTTCCTCTCCGGCCAGGGACGCGGCCCATTGCGCGGCGAGGGCGTCGTTGTCGATGGCGGTTGCACCCGCTCCGGCGGCCGGGCCGGCATCGGCGGCTCCCGTCATTTCCGCGGCCTGGGCGGCCGCGGCGGCATCGGCGGCCGCGGCATCGCCTCCAGGCGCCTCCGGCGTCTGTCCGGCGGCGCCCTTCTCCTCGGCCTCAAGCTGTGCCGCCCATTCGGCGGCGAGGGCTTCCTGTTCTTCCTGCGACATGGATTCCACCTTCCCGGGACGCGCGCCGGGGAACCGGCCCGTCCCTGCGGGGCCGGGGCGTCACTCCACCACGAACTCGGTGAAGAAGACGCGTATGACCCGTTGCGCCCCCAGTATCTGGTTCAGCCTGTTGGCCACCTCGGCCTTGAGAAGCACCTTGCCGTCGAGACTGGCGATGTCCGCGTAGGACTTCCCCGCCAGAAGCATGATGACGGCGTCCCGGATGCGCGGCGACTGCGCCTTGATCTGGGCCGAGACGTCGGCGTTGACCTCCACCTCCATCCCCAGCCTCAGATAGCGCCTCCCCCCCGGATCGGTGAGGTTGACCGTGACGGAGGGAAGGGGCAGCACGATGCCGGCGCTCCGGGGAAGACCCTCCGGGGGGGTGATGGTGCCGCCGGATCCCTTGCTCTGCGCGGCTGGGGCGGTCGGGGCCGGGCCTGCCGCGGTTCCGGGCTTGGCCTGCTCGGCCTCGGCGGGATGCGCGGCTTCGGCCGCGGCATCATGAGGAGGAGGGGTCCTCAGGACGAACCACCAGTACGCGCCGCCTCCCGCCGCCGCCAAGGTCATCAGCAGTATCGCCAGAATAATGACGATGCGCTTGAGCCTGGAAGGCTTCTTCAGAGGCACGTCCTGCCCGTCCGGCAGGGGGAGGGTGTCCTTGCCCGAGCTCTTCGGGGGAGGTGGGGTCTTTGCCATCGCTCGCTACTCCTGAAGGATGTCCCCGCATCTCATGCGTCGGACACGGACGGCGGGCCCGCGCCCTGCCATCGTGCATCCCGCTTCGCGTCCCCGAAAGGGATGCCCGATGGGCCCTGCAATGTTCACGCCAGCCGCTCGAGGCTTCCCCGCCGCCTCACGGGGACGGAACGGCGGTCCCTGCGGTCCGGGCGATCCCAGCGATCCGGGCGGTCCTCTACGATCTCGGTCCGAAGATGGCGGACCCGATCCGCACAAGGGTCGCCCCTTCCGCCACCGCCGCCTCGAAGTCGCCGCTCATGCCCATGGAGAGTTCCGGCATTCCGAGCCCGAAGATCCGGCGCAGGGACTCCAGCAGGCCGCGGCACCTCGCGAAGTGCGGCCGCGCCTCGTCCCCCGCGTCCCAGACCGGGGGCAGACACATGAGCCCTTCGAGACGGAGACGGGGACAGGAACCTATAATATGTTCCGCAAGCTGCGCCAATCCCTCCGGGGCGACCCCGGACTTCTGCTCCTCGCCGCCGATGTTCACCTGAAGCAGCACCCGCTGCGTCAGTCCGGCGTCCCCGAGATGCCGTTCCAGGGCGTCGGCGAGGGCGACCGAGTCGACGGTGTGGATGAGCTCGAAGGCTCCCGCGGCCGCCTTCGCCTTGCGGCGCTGCAGATGCCCGGTCATGTGCCAGCGCAGGTTCCCGTGTCCGGCCGAGGCCAGCGCCTCCCGCTTGGCCTCCGCCTCCTGGAGGTAGTTCTCCCCGAAATCCTCCTGCCCCGCCCCGGCGACTGCCGCCACGGCCTCGGCGGACTGGAGCTTCGATATCGCCACGAGACGCACCGAGGCCGGATCCCGTCCGTAGCGGTCGCAGGCGCGCTCGATGCGTTCCCGCACCTCCCGGTAGCGGGCGACGACGCCGTCGCTCACGCCCCGTCTCCGACGACGGGGTCGGCCATGGATCCCAAACGCCGCAGGAAGCCGTCGTCCTCGGTCCATCGCTCACGGACCTTGACCCAGAGTTCCAGATGCACCTTGCCCCCGATGAGTTCAAGGATGTCCTGGCGCGCCTGGCTGCCGATGCGCTTGATGCCCTCCCCTCCCTTGCCGATGACCATGGCCTTGTGCTGGGGGCGGGCGACGTAGATGACGGCGTGGATGATGGTCTGGACCTCCTCCTCGGGCCGCGCCGCGACTTCGCCGTCCCCGGGTTCGACCCGCCCCTCGGCGTCCTTCCCGGGATCCGGGTCTTTCTTCGCCCCTTCCGCGGGCTTCCCCAGAGGGAACTCCTCCCACTTCTCCACCTCGACGGCCGTGCCGTAGGGCACTTCCTGACGCATCTGGCAGAACACCTTCTCCCGGACGATCTCTGCGACGAGGAAGCGCAGGGACGATGTGGAGAGCTGGTCCGGCGGATAGCAGGGCGGTCCCGGAGGGAGCCTTTCCGCGAGGAGGGAGGCCAGCTGCGGCAGGCCGTCCCCGGTCAGTGCCGACGCCGGGAAAAGTTCGGCCCGCGGCCACAGGGCCTGCAGCTTCTCCATCAGGGGGAGGAGGCGTCCCTTGCTGCCGACGAGATCCACCTTGTTGACCACGAGAACCATGGGGCGGGTGTCCTCGCCAAGAGCCTGGAGGGCCGGTTCGAGATCCTTTTCCAGCAGTTCGGGATGGCGCAGGTACCAGACGGCGTCCACCACGGGCATGGTGACGTCCGCCTGCTCCAGGCTCTGCCAGACGGCCTGGATCATGGTCTTGCTGAGACGGCCTCTGGTCTGGGTCAGGCCAGGCGTGTCCATGAAGACGAGCTGCGCATCGGGCCTTGTGAGAATGCCCACGATCTGGTTGCGCGTGGTCTGGGGCCTAGGGGTGACGATGGCCACCTTGCGGCCCAGAAGGCCGTTGAGCAGCGTGGATTTGCCGGCGTTGGGCGGCCCGAGGATGGCGATCCGGCCGCAGCGGTGCTCCCCCTTCCTCTTCATGGCGTCCCTCCTATGCGGGAAGGGCTCATCGCGCGCCCCGGAGGACGGCGGGCCGGGCCACGGGCACGGGGGCCGCCTCCCGGCGGCGGACCACGAGGAACACCAGCATCGCGCCCACGAGCTTGCTGGCCGTCATGGCGGCGAAGGTCACCGGGGTGGCCATGCCCACGAGACCGAGAAAGACGAAGCTGTCCAGGGGGACGCCAACGAGGCTCGACAGCAGGATGCGCTGGGAGAAGGGCCGTCGCGTGAAGCTGAAGAGGGCCCAGTCGAACGCCTCCCCCACGGCGAAGGCCGCCGCGCTGGCAATGGCCAGTTCCGGCGAGGCCAGGTACCAGCTGGCGATGCATCCGGCCAGCATGGCCCACAGGACGTGATGTCCCGTGCGGATCTGGACGAAATCCCGCACGATGTAGATGAAGCCCACGACGAGAGAGACAGGCGTCCAGACGTCGCCGTTCGGGAGCGCCACCATGGGGACGACGGCGAAGGCCCAGTTGACGCCGACGACGAGGGTCGCATAGCAGGCAAGCGCGATCATGCCTGCAACCTAAGGCCTGCCCGGGACGGGGTCAAGCGAAAGAACCTTTTCCGCGGGGCGGGGGACGTGGAAGCCGGCGTCCTGCGCCTCCTGATTGTAGACGGCGGCGGTCCGCTCCAGCAGGTCCGTGAAGGTCCCCGTCTCGATGGCCTTGCGGGCGGCCGCCATGAGGTCGACGTAGTAGGTGAGGTTGTGCAGGGAGTTGAGGCGCAGGGCCAGAGGCTCTCCGCTGACGAAGAGGTGCCGCAGGTAGGCCCTGGAGAAGGTGCGGCAGGCGTAGCAGCGGCACAGGGGGTCGAGGGGGCGGTCGTCGTCGGCGAACTCCCGGCGCTTGATGCTGACCTTCCCCTGCGAGGTGAAGAGCGTGCCGTTGCGGGCGTTGCGGGTGGGCATGACGCAGTCGAACATGTCCACGCCGGCCTCCGTCGCCAGCAGCAGATCCAGGGGGGTGCCCACGCCCATGAGGTAGCGGGGCCTCTCGGCGGGCAGAAGGGCCGCCGAGTGGGCGCACAGGTCGTGGAGCATGGCCTTGCTCTCCCCGACGGAGAGCCCGCCGATGGCGAAGCCGTCGAAATCCACGGCGCAGGTCCTGGCGATGGAGATCTCCCGCAGATCCTTGAAGCACCCTCCCTGGACGATGCCGAAGAGCAGGTTCTCCCCGGCACCCGCGGGATAGGCGCGTCTGGACCGTTCGGCCCATCTGGCGGTGCGTTCGAGGGACTTCGTCGTGGCGGCCCGGTCGGTGCCGAAGGGGAGGCATTCGTCCAGGACCATCATGATGTCGGAGCGCAGGTTGCGCTGGATGTCGATGACGCCCTCGGGGGTGAAGAAATGCTTCGACCCGTCGAGATGGGAGCGGAACTCCACGCCCTCCTCCCGCACCTTGCAGAGGCTGTTCAGGCTGAAGACCTGGAAGCCGCCGCTGTCGGTGAGGACGGCGCCCGGGAGGGCGGCGAAGCGGTGCAGGCCCCCCAGTTCGTCGATGCGCCGGTCTCCCGGACGCAGGTAGAGATGGTAGGTGTTGCCGAGGACGATGGGGGCACCGATGGTCGTGAGGTCGTCCGGGGCCACGGCCTTCACGGATCCGGCGGTGCCGACGGGCATGAAGACGGGGGTGGGGACGGATCCGTGGGGCGTGTGCAGGATGCCGGTACGGGCGGCGCCATCGGTCGCCGTGACGGAGAAGTGGGAACAGGCCATCAGGCCAGTCTAGCCCGGACGGCCGCATTGTAAAGAAAGGCGGGTGCGTTTCGTCACGGGGGCGTCTTCGGGGGGTGTCGGGGGAAGAGGCATGGGAGGCGCCTTCAGGGCCTGCGTGGCCGTTGTGCGGAGTCCGAAGCGGGAGGTGGGACGGGGCGTGTCCTCGACGCCAAACCATCTTCGAGATATCGATCCTGGGCGTTGGGGATGCGAATGGACCCTGGAGGATCGAGGATCGGATCTATACACACGAATGCACACGCACCCGGCGGAAGCTAAGCCGTTCCCGGAGAACCGATTTTCCATGGTGGTGGACGGGTGCACCGGGACGGCGAATCCCCCCAGGCGCAGCCGCCGGATTGGCGCGCACGGACGCACACGACACCTATGGAAACCGAGGCAGCACCCGGACGGGTGGAACGTCCAAGGATGTGGACGGGTGCACCTGGAGGGCGAATCGCCGCACCGAAATATTTGAACACACAAATGCACACACTGCACAGGGAGACGGAGGCCGTTCTCCGGAGAGACGGACCATCCTAATGATTGGCGGGGTGCACCAGGAGGCGGATCCCGGCCGCCTCGGGCACGACGGGCGCCCCGTCGATCCCGCCATGCACGCCCGAACGACGGGACGGCGCCTCTTCCCTCCGGACCATGCGTCTTCAGAGGACATACTGGCGCAGCGGTGTCGTTTGTGATATTTGGAGGCCTCAGCCCTTCCGTACACGCATGGCGGCCGGAAAAGCCCATCCGGGGCGATCGTCCGGTCCCGGGCGCCGAAGACGCCGGTCCCCCGCGCCGGAAACACCAACCCGGCGCAGACTTCCTTCCCGGCGTCCAAGGCTTGCACGGCACACATCCATATGTTCCGGAACTTGCGAAGGCTCACGTTTGCGGGGGGAACCGTTCCACTGACGGGAACGAGCCAGAAGCTGCCCCACGCATGGGCAATGCTGGCCCCCCAAAAGGCCACCCAATAGGCAAAAACGGACACTTTTCCACTATTCCCAGTCGAGGAAAGCACATGAAGACATTCACCAGAACCTTCGCTCTGCTCCTTGGTCTCGTTCTGCTTGTCGGTTGCACGACGAAGATGTCGAGCAAGGATGTCGCCCCGAGCAGCGTGCACCACCTCCAGCGTGGACAGCGGTTCTACGTGGTCATGCCCTTGGATGGCAAGTACAAGGAAAAGACGTATGCCGGATCCGGGCGCCAGGTTTCCCAATACTTCAAGCAGGCGCTTTCCAGCTACGCATCCGATGTTGTCATAGGACAGGTCAATCCCGACGACAGGACCACGATATTTGCCGAGGCCGCAAAGGTCAACGCGAAGTACGCCCTCGTGCCGAACATCAACCACTGGGAGCCTCGTGCGGCTGCATGGTCGGGCATGGCCCCGGAGTCCAACATAACCTACGAGGTATATGACGTCGAGAGCGGCAAAGTGCTGATGTACAAGGTGATCGTCGTCAAGGGCAGGACGATGACATTCAAGAGCCAGCACATTGACGAGCTGTCCCGCATCGCCATCCAGAACTCCTGCAGCGAACTCTTCTAGGGGACCTGCTCCTGTTGCACCCTTGTGCATGCATCCGATCGACTCATGATTTTCTCTAGAGAAAATTTCAATAAATTCTAACCGTTCTGATTCGTTCTCCACGGCATTTACACGGTCCGAACACACAAACAGACCAGGGGGGAAAATGTCTGTTCTTATTCGCACGGCACTCTTCCTGATATGCATCCCGGTGCTCTACGCATGCACCGGAGATGACGCCGGGTCCAGCCGCCAGATGTACAACATGTCCGAAGACGAGATCAAGTCTACCATCGTCGTGATGAAGACGACCCTTGCGGATCTCGAGGCCAAATGGGGGAAGCCCGACTCGGTGTCCAAGGATGCCGACGGGAATACCCACTGGATGTACGAGGACGCCGAACTCATACATTACGTCAAGGGGACCGTGAAAAAAAGCCTCTATATTTCGGGTATTGCGAACAGCAGTGGCGTCATATATCATTACGAATACGTGCTGAGTCCCAAATACGAGGATTGAAATCCGCTCTCGATGCATGCCCGCTCCAGCCCATGCATCGACGAGTGACGGCGCCGTCATGCTCGTCAGGACAACGCTGCTTTTCCTGCTGACCGCCATCGCCGAGATCGTCGGGTGTTTCCTGCCCTATCTCTGGCTGCGCAAGGGCGGGTCGCCGTGGCTTCTGCTGCCGGCGGCCGTCAGCCTCGCCGTCTTCGCCTGGCTGCTGACCATGCACCCGGCCGCCAGCGGAAGGACATACGCCGCCTATGGCTGCGTCTATGTCGTGACGGCCCTGGCCTGGCTCCGCATCGTGGACGGCGTCCGCTTGACCGCCACCGACCTTCTCGGAGGGGCCGTCGCGATTGCCGGCATGCTGATCATCGTGTCCGGGTGGGGGAAGTCGGTCCTCTGACCCGAATCTTCCCCCACCAATCACCTCCCCGTCACGATGCGCGGCCGAATGGCCGCCAGGAATGGCCCCCCGGATCGGTGCCGAGGCCGTCCTCTTGAGGAGACATCGGCCACGGCTGCGCAGTTTCCGCCGAATCCGGACCCGGGGCTGCATCCGCGCCATCTTGAAATGGAGGACCTCAAGGAAAAGCCGGCCCCTGTCTGGGTAAAAAAATTTTCGGATCCCGGCCGAACTCGAAAAAAAACTCTTGCCAAAAACGGCATGTTGGTGTATGGTTTTTTCCCAGCGGGCAAGTTTGAATGAAGTCCGAGCCGCAGAAGGCTCAAGGGCCGTGAGTTTTCCGAGCCGTCTCGCCTTGCCGAAGGCGAGAGCGCATGGGGCCCATGCCGCGATATCCGCCGAAACGGCTGACCCCGCAGTCGCGTCAGCAGATGGCATGGGCGCCGGAAACGGCCTGCAGGGCATGATTTGGAACCCCTGGCGTTCGGACGGACCCGACTTCTCGCCAACGATGTCCCACTTCTAACCCCTTTCTTTCCGGATTTAGAGCTAACCCCCCAACAGCCAAGGAGATCCTATGGACGACTATCTCGCTCAAGCACTGGAAATCGCCCGTGCTCAAGCCACCGTGCGGACCATGACCGCCGAGGAGATCACAGCCTTCGCCTTGAAGCTCAGCCAGGCCATCAAGGGCCTGGCCGAAGGCGCCGACGCCGCGGCCGAACCCACGGGTCCCGCAATCGACCCCAAGAGCAGCATCCGGCAGGAATCCATCATCTGCCTGGTCTGCGGCAGGAAGAGCAGGATGCTCACCAAGGCCCATCTGGCCAAGCACGGTTTGACGCCCGCCGAGTACAAGGCGAAGTATGGGCTGAAGCCCGACGTCAATCTCGTGTGCAAGACCACCCTGAAGCAGCAGCGCGAGCGCATGGCGAAGATGCAGCCCCTGATGAGAGGCAAGGCGTCGAGCTGACCGTCCATCAACGGCATGAACGATCTGGCCCGTTGCCCCCCGGCACCGGGCCAGTTTATTTCATGGACGCGAAGGGCGGAGGGATCCGCCCCAGGCGCGGTCTCGGGTCGGGTGGGCCGGCGGCACCCTTTGTGCAGTGTCTTCGGCATCGGAAATCTGACGGCCGTTTCTGCCCACCCGGCGGATGGCCGCCTTCGCCCCGGCCACCCTTGCAACGCCGCCATCCTGCGACATGTCCGCCGCTCCGTCCCGGCATCCGGGAGGGACTTCCTGCGCCCTCGGGGGGGCGGGACATGCCCGTGAAGGCGGATGCGGCCGGTTCCTCCGTCGCGAGACGGGAGTGGATGTTTCCGGGACGGGAAATCTTTGCCGGGGCGAACCCATGGGCGGCGGGGTCTCCGCGGAGATGTCGCGGAGAGCCACTTGACGTTGGCCCAGGCGACCTTATCTGGATTGTGGGGGGACGGCCGACATTTTTCCGATGGGGTTGACGACGGGTTTATAATGTTCTGCATTCTTGTCCGCTCGGATGGGCGGGAGGGAGGCTAGACGATGCGAGTTGCGGATGACATGCTCCGCGGGGAGGATGCCGAGGAGCGCCCTTTTGTCCTTGATGCGCCTGGCAGGGGCGCCGACGTTCCCGTCTCGGATCCGATCAGGATGTATCTCCGGGACATGGGATCGGCTCCCGTGCTGGACCGCGAGGGAGAGGTGCGGATCGCGAAACGCGTGGAGGAGGCCGAGACGGATCTGCTCCACGCCCTCGTCGAGGTTCCGGTGGTGGTGGAGGAACTCGTCGACTACGGGGTCAGGCTGCGGGACGGGAGGATGCATCTGGGGGAGATCGTGCGGAACGTCGATGACGGCGACGGGGACGGCGAGGACGCCGACCAGGGTGGCGCCGTGCTTCGGCTGCTGGACGAGATCGGGAGGATATACCGCAAGAGGCGGGGCGTGTACGGCAGGATGGAGGCCAGCGGGAATTCGGGGCGCCGCCAGACCGCCGTTCAGCGCGACATGCTCGCCTACAAGGAGGCGATCGTCTCGCGCCTGTGCGAGATCAGGCTGAACAAGCACGTCTGCGAGAGCCTCGTCGCCGTGGTGGAGAGCCACGTCCGGCGGATGCGCACCTGCCGTCGGGAGATCGGCGCCCACATCCTGTCCACGGGCAAGAGCGATGCGCAGGTGACCCGCATCCTCGCTGCGACGGCCAACGGGAAGATGTCCGTCGGCGATGCGGCGGCGCAGCTCGGGATGGACGTCAACGGGTTCCTCGCTTTCAGGGAGATGCTCCTTGGCAGGAAGGAGTCCCTCGAGGAACTCGTGAAACGCTGCTGTCTCAAGGTGGAGGATCTCGAGGAGGTGCTGTGGCGGATCAAGCGCAGCTTCGCGGCGATGCTGCAGGCCAAGCAGGATCTCATCCGCGCCAACCTGCGCCTGGTGGTGTCCATCGCCCGGCGGTACTCCAACCGGGGTCTCCCTCTCACGGACATGGTCCAGGAGGGGAACATCGGGCTCATGCGGGCCGTGGACAAGTTCGAGTACCAGCGGGGCTTCAAGTTCTCCACCTACGCCACGTGGTGGATACGCCAGTCCATCACCCGGGCCGTGGCCGACCAGTCCCGGACCATCCGGGTCCCGGTGCACATGCTGGAGAGCATGAACCGGCTCAAGGGGGTCGTGCGCTCCCTGACACGGCAGTTGGGGCGCGCGCCCCGGCTCGCCGAGATCGCCCAGGCCATGGACATATCCGTGGAGAAGGTCAGGAAGATCCAGGGAGCGAACCGGGACACCGTCTCCCTCTCGTCTCCCGTCGGCGACGACGGGGATTCGGAGATGGGGGACTTCATCGAGGACGCCAAGGCCGTCTCCCCTCTGGACATGGTCGTGCAGGCCGGTCTGGTGGAGCGGGTCGAAGTGGCCCTGAAGAGCCTGCCCGGCAAGGAGGAGGAGATCCTCCGCAAGCGGTTCGGGTTGGACGGCGGCGGGGACCGCACCTTGGAGGAGATAGGCAAGCTCTACAACGTGACGCGGGAGCGCATCCGGCAGATCGAGGCCATCGCGATACGCAAGTTGCGCAGCCCGGTGCGTGCCAACGAACTGCGCAGCTATACCTGACGGGCGGGCGGCGGGGGCGTTGCGGCCTCCATCGCCTTGGACGGATTCGGGGACCGGACCGGTTCCACCGAACGATGCCATTCACGGCCCCCCGACGGATCTTCCGTCGGGGGGCCGTTGCGTTGAGTCTCCCGGTCCCGGAACAAGGGCGGACATTCCGTTGGGGGCGGAGTGTGGCGGGGCCGCGGGACGAGGCGCATGCCTGCCGCCGGTCCGGGATCTTTGCCTTGGCATACTTTTCTTGACAGATAGTCAACTTCCTGCCTTGCAATGCCAACGTTGGGCACGTGGGAGGCGATTTCCCTGCGCATCGCCGTCCACGGCCCCTCGGCGGACTTTCCGTCGGGGGCGTCGCCGTCTCGCGATTCCTGAACGGAGTCCTCTCCTGCAATACACGCAGTGGGACGGGGCCACGGGACGCACGGATGCCTGACGCCCGGGCCCGGGTCTTTGTCATGGCATACTTTACTTGACAGCCGGTTAACTTCATGTCCGGCAATGCCGATAAATGTGGCATGGGTGACGAGGTCGACCGTTTCCCGAACTCCGGAGGATCTCCGCCGACGGCATGTTTCACGGCGATGCGCACATCCGCCGCAGGTCAACGCGAGGCGCGGGAAAGGTCGAAGCCCCATCCGCAGCCCCTGCGCGATGCAGGCGGAGCAGGCGTCCGGCGCGGACCGACGATCCGATGGCGCCGATCCGCCGAGGCCTCCCCTCACCCCAGACCCAGGAGTTTCCATCGTGACCACCAAATTCCGCATCATCTCCGGCTTCGGCGTGATGCTGCTCATCATCGCCGCCCTCGCCCTCTTCGCCCGGACCGAACTGCAGCACGCCGCAGAAAGCTTCGAGGAGGCCAGCGGATCGAGCACGCAGAACACCGCCCTGTCGGACCTCGTCACGGGTTCGACGGGAATGCTCCTCGCTTACAACAGATATATCCGCGCCAACGACAAGAAGTACATGGAGGACGTCGAGAGGTTTGCGGACGGGATGACCGCCAGCGTGACCAAGAACGCCCGACTGACCACCAAGGAGGACCGCAGGCGCTTCTACGAGTCGGTCCAGCCCCGCATCGCCTCCCAGCGGACGGCCATCGCGCGCATGGCCGCCGCCATCGCGGACCTGCGCACGTCCTACATGGAGAAGGTCCGCCCCGCCTACCACAGCATGTACGATGCGCTGGGATCCATGACCGAGGTCGCCCAGAGGATCGGCAACACCACGTGTCTCGCCTCCATCGGCGGCCTCTGGAAGGATCTCGCCAGCGCCATCGGTTCCATGGGGCGGTTCTACGGCACCCTCGACCCGGAGGACATGGTCGCGGCGAAAGAGAGCCTGACTGGGATGTCCGAGGGACTTGTGCGCCTTGGCGAGAGCATTTCCACCGACGTCGGCCGGGTCAGTCTCGGCACGATCCGGGAGTCCTACGAGACCATGCTGAAGACGATCGACGTGCTGATCACGGAGTCCGGACAGGTGGGGAAGGACATGCACGAGGTCTCGCGCGCCGGGGAGCAGCTCAACAGGGAGATCGGGAAGATGAGCGACGTCGTGGATGTGCAGACGAAGGAGGCCCAGGCAGCCAGCAGGACCACCGTGTCAACCATCCGCACGGTCATGGCCTACGCGGGGATCGGGAGCTTTCTCGTGGGGATTCTCATCGCGGCGTTCATCATCGTGGGACTCGTCCGCACCCTCTCGAGGGTTTCCGTCTTCGCCGGACACGTGGCGGATGGGGACCTGGACGCGGAATGCCGGGTGACCGAGAAAGGGGAGATCGGCGCCATGGTGAAATCCATCCAGACCATCCCCGAGGTCCTCACGCAGTTGCGGGAGGGCTTCGCCGAACTGACGGACAGGATACGGCGCGGCGAGGCGGGCGCCATCGGAAGCGAGCAGGCCTACAAGGGCGGATTCCGGCAGATCGTCAAGGGCGTCAACGCCAGCCTCGGCAGGCTCACCGGCATCATCGGGGAGATCCCGAGCCCCGTGGTCGTGATGGACGGGGAGAGGAAGGTCCGCTTCCTCAACAAGGCGGGGCAGGCACTGGTCGGCGGCGACTACGACGGCAAGCCGTGCAAGCGCCTCTTCAACCTCGACGACGACGGGACCCCGACGGACGCCATCGCCATCGCCATCCGGGAGAAGCGTCCCGCCACGGCCGAGACCGTCGCCCGGCCCCGGGACAGGGTCATGGACGTCAGCTACACGGCCATCCCCATGTTCGACGAGCAGGGGAATCTCGTGACGATCCTGCAGCTCATCACGGATCTCACCGACATCAAGGCGCAGCAGCGCACCATGCTGGAGGTGGCGAAGCAGGCCGGGGAGATCAGCGACAGGGTGGCCGCGGCCTCCGAGCAGCTCTCAAGCCAGGTGGAGCAGATATCCAGGGGCGCCGAGGTCCAGCGATCCCGGGTGGAGTCCACGGCTTCCGCCATGGGCGAGATGAACTCCACCGTGCTCGAGGTCGCCGGCAACGCGTCGAAGGCCTCTGAGCAGAGCGAGCTTTCCAGGGGGAAGGCCGCCGAGGGCGCGGGACTCGTGGATCAGGTGGTGGAGGCAATCAACGGCGTGAACCAGATCTCCCGCAGGCTCCAGGAGAACATGGAGGGGCTGGGCGAGCAGGCCGAGGCCATAGGCGGGGTCATGGGGGTCATCTCCGACATCGCCGACCAGACCAACCTGCTGGCGCTGAACGCCGCCATCGAGGCGGCCCGGGCCGGGGAAGCCGGGAGGGGTTTCGCCGTCGTCGCCGACGAGGTGAGGAAGCTCGCCGAGAAGACCATGTCCGCGACCCAGGAGGTGGGATCCAGCATCGGCGCCATCCAGCAGTCCGCCAAGGCGAACATGGAGGCGGTGTCCGACGCCGTGCGCAACGTCGACGACGCCACGACACTTGCCAACCGGTCCGGGGACGCCCTGAAGGAGATCGTGGACATGTCCTCCAGGAACGCCACGGTGGTCACCTCCATAGCCACCGCGGCCGAGGAGCAGAGCGCCACCAGCGAGGAGATCGCCAGGGCGTTGGAAGAGATCAACCGCATCGTGGGGGAGACCACCGACGGCATGGTGAAATCCTCCGATGCCGTGCAGGATCTCTCCAGGATGGCCCAGGAACTCCACGCCGTCATGGGCAAGCTCCGGGCGTAGTCCGCAGCCTGACCGGCGACGGATGCATGCGGCCCCCCGACGGACGTCCCGTCGGGGGGCCTTTCGTCACGTCGGGAGCCTTTCGCATGGACGGCGCGGCACGGGATGCCCCATCGCCGAAAACTCCCTCCCACATGGCAGCCAAGTCCCCGGCTTTCGGCCGTTCCGTGAGTTTCCCGCCAGTTGGCGGGAAGGGAACACAAAATCTAGGGAGTCTATAGAGATGGCACCCTGCAGTCCTGATAGGGTTTTGGGTCCGGTGGAGCCTTGCTGTCCGGCCTTGTGATTTTTTTCACTATACCTTTTGGCCCAAATGCCGATAAACAGTTCACGGAGACGCCGCGCACCCTTTCTGGAAACGCGGAGGTCTCTCGGAAGCGCTGCTCCCCGAAAATTCGCCGCCATGCGGCAATCCGGCCGGAACGCGCTTTGCAGGCGGAAACAGCCCTTGGCTGAAAACGGCGTCCCGACGTCCGACAGGGGTCGGAGGGCAGACGAGAAAAAACACGAGGCACCCCGCCGCCCCGTTCGACAGGAGATCCCCCAATGACCACAAAAATCAAGATCATCCTCGGATTCGCGGTGATGAACATCATCATCGTCGTTCTGGCCGTCTTCTGCCGCCAGGAGATGCTGACGGTCTCCGCGGGTTTCGACGACTATGCCCGGGCCGCTCGCATGAACACGGCCCTCTCGGACATCTCCACGGAATCCACGACCATGCTCCTCGCCTTCAACCGCTTCCTGCGCACCCACGACGCGAAATGGATCGACACGAGCGGCGCCTCCGCGGCCCGCATAGTCGAGATCGCGACCGAGTACGCGGGCCGCACCAGGTTCGAGGAACGCAGGAAATTCTTCGAGGACGTCAAGAGCCGCGCCATCGTCCAGCGGGACATGATCGCGAAGATGGCCACATCCGTGGCGGCGCTGCGCAAGGCCTACGTGGACAAGATGCGCCCGGCGTACCACAGCATATTCGACGCCTTCACCGCCATGAACACGACCGGCGAGAAGGTCGGGAACACCAGATGCCTCGCCATCATGGGCGGCATGTGGCCCGACCTCGCCACCGCCATCGGCGCCATGGGCCGCTTCTATCAGGGCCTCGGCGCCCATGACATGGAAGAGGCGAAGAAGAGCGTCGTCTCGATGGAGCAAGGCATCAACGCCCTCGAGCCCATTCTCACCACGGATCTCGGCCGCACCAACCTCGCCATCATCAGGAAGGCCTACGACACCCTCGTGCAGACCGCCGACGGCCTCATCGCCGATGCCAACAGCATGTCGAAGGCCATGGGCGAGACCATGGCCGGCGGCCGCGATCTCGACAACGAGATCAGGAAGTTCAACACGGTGGTGGACAAGCAGACCAAGGAAGGCGAGGCAGTGACCTACTCCACGGTGTCGAACGCCGTGACGATCATCGCGTATTCCGGGGTCGTCGGATTCGTCGTGGGCGTCCTGCTGGCCCTGCTCATCATCATCCCCCTCGTCCGCATCCTCACCCAGGTCTCGACCTTCGCCAACGCCGTATCGGAAGGCGAACTGGACGCCACCTGCGCCGTGAAGGAGAAAGGCGAAATCGGCGTCATGGTGCAGGCCATCCGGCGCATCCCCGAGACCCTCTCGCAGATGCGGGACGGCTTCGACGGGCTGACGAAGAAGATCGTGAACGGCGACATCCTGGCCTCCGGCCGGGATCATCTCTACAAGGGCGGATTCCAGCAGATCGTCAAGGCCGTCAACGCCAGCCTCAAGAGACTCACCGGCATCATCGACGAGATCCCCAGCCCCGTGGTCGTGATGGATGTAAACGTGAAGATCCGATACCTCAACAAGGCCGGCCAGAGCGTGGTCGGAACGGACTACGCGGGCAAGAGCTGCAAGGAACTCTTCCATCCCGATGACGACGGGAGCCCCACGGACGCCCTCGCCATGGCCATCCGGGAGAAGCGCCCGGCATCGGCGGAGACGCCCACCCATCCCGCGGGCCATACCATGTACGTCAGCTACTCGGCCATCCCCATGTTCGACGAGCAGGGAAATCTGGCCATGATCCTGCAGCTCATCACGGATCTCACGAGCATCAAGGCGCAGCAGCACACCATGATGGAAGTGGCGAAACAGGCCGAGGAGATCAGCGACAGGGTGGCCGCGGCCTCCGAGGAACTCTCCTCCCAGGTGGAGCAGATATCCAGGGGCGCGGAGATCCAGCGGTCCCGCGTGGAATCCACGGCCTCGGCCATGAGCGAGATGAACTCCACCGTCGTCGAGGTCGCCGGCAACGCGTCGAAGGCCTCGGAGCAGAGCGAACTCTCCAAAGGCAAGGCCACCGAGGGTGCGGGGCTCGTGGAGCAGGTGGTGCACGCCATCAACGGCGTGAACCACGTCTCCCGCAAGCTGCAGGAGAACATGGAGGAACTGGGCAAGCAGGCCGAGGCCATCGGCGGGGTCATGGGGGTCATCTCCGACATCGCCGACCAGACCAACCTGCTGGCGCTGAACGCCGCCATCGAGGCCGCGCGGGCCGGCGAGGCCGG
>JAISTH010000099.1 GCA_031272715.1 Desulfovibrio sp. | reverse complement strand
CACCCGTGCGCCACTCTACTCGGGGCCGAAGCCCCTTTCGCGTTCGACTTGCATGTGTTAAGCACGCCGCCAGCGTTCAATCTGAGCCAGAATCAAACTCTCCAGTTCAAATCTGATAGTCAGATTTTCGTTGACACGAAAATCGGAATCTCAAAGACATTCCTTCCCGTTCGCTATTCACTTTTCAATGAACCGAGGGAGGGGCCGGAGCCCGTCCCGTGGAGGGGCCGCAGCCCATCCTCGCGCAGCCCCGGAGAGCAGCGCGAAAAGGCATTGTGCCCGAAACCGCCGAGGGTGTCAACAACTTTTTTTGTTCGAGGCGATTTTTTTTTTCGCTTAGGGAATCGTGGGTCCGGAGGTCGACCTGGGCCGGAGGGTGGATCCGGGGTGGAGGAGTGTGCCCCGGGTAGGAGTGTGCCCCGGGTAGGAGTGTGACCCGGGTAGGAGGAGAGGGTCCGTGGGGGAGGAGCGTGACCCGGGTTGGGAAGGGGAGGCGGGAAGGAAGGGCGGGGGAGGGGGTAACTATATATATGTATGCCGTGGGAAGGTCGGTCGAGGAGTGGGGTCGGGCAGGATCCGCTTGGCGCGCCGGGTCCGCTCGCTGGTGGCGGGATGGACGGGGTCGTGGACGCATGCGCAAGTCTGGCCAGTGGGCGTGCAGGGATCGCGAGATCGGCGCCTGATCCCGATGCTTTGGGAGTGCATGGGGGATTTGTGCACACGTTCGCACACGACCTCCCGGGGAATCGCGACGGTGAGGTGTTTTGCGCGAAGATCCGAAAAATCCCTGAGGGTCCGATGGACCAACCCGGGAATCTGGTCCAGAAGGGTGATTCGGGATTGTGCAAGGAATGGCGCGGGTGGGAGCGCATCGGGCCGCAGGGCCGTTCGTGGAAACCGGACCAAACATCGGGTTCCCGCGTTCTGGACCAGACTGGTGTGCACCTGTTCCTTTCGTGGAAAACGGACCTGAGGCATCTCCCGGAAAATGTCGCCGTGGAGCCCTTCGGCAGGGCGTGTCGGTCCGGGACCTTGTTCGCTGATGATGGGGCAGGGGAGGGCGCCTCGCCTGAAGTCCGGGTCCTCGGCATCGCGGTGGAGTTGGCCTCCAGGATGCCGGTTCGGGAGACGCCGGATGTCCCCTGCTTCGCTGGAAGCAGTCTGGTCGATGCACCCGTGGAGCTTCCCGCTTTGGCGCCCGGCAAGGAATGGCGCGGGTGGGAACGGATCCGTCCAGAGGGCCGTTCGTGGAAACCGGACCAAACATCGGACTCCCGCGTTCTGGACCAGACTGGTGTGCACCTGTTCCTTTCGTGGGAAACGGACCTGAGGCATCTCCCGGAAAATGTCGCCGTGGCGCCCTTCGGCAGGGCGTGTCGGTCCGGGACCTTGTTCGCTGATGATGGGGCAGGGGAGGGCGCATCGCTTGAAGTCCGGGTCCTCGGCATCGCGGTGGAGTTGGCCTCCATGATGCCGGTTCGACAGACGCCGGATATCCCCTGCTTCGCTGGAAGAAGTCTGGTCGATGCACCCGTGGAACTTCCCGCTTGGCGCCCGACAAGGAATGGTGCGGGTGGGAGCGGACCAATCCAGAGGGTCGTTCGTGGAAACCGGACCAAACATCGGTTCCCGCGTTCTGGACCAGACTGGTGTGCACCTGTTCCTTTCGTGGAAAGCGGATCGGAGGCATCTCCCGGAAAATGTCGCTGTGGCGGCCTTCGGCATGGCGTGTCGGTCCGGGACTTGTTCGCGGATGTTGGGGCAGGGGAGGCGCCTCGCCTGAAGTCCGGGTCCTCGGCATCGCGGTGGAGTTGGCCTCCATGATGCTGGTTCAGGAGACGCCGGATATCCCCTGCTTCGCCGGAAGCAGTCTGGTCGATGCACCCATGGAACTTCCCGCTTGGCGCCCGACAAGGAATGGTGCGGGTAGGAGCGGACCAATCCAGAGGGCCGTTCGTGGAAACCGGACCAAACATCGGGCTCCCACGTTCTGGACCAGACTGGTGTGCACCTGTTCCTTTCGTGGAAAACGGACTGGAGGCATCTCCCGGATAATGTCGCTGTGGCGGCCTTCGGCATGACATCGAGGTCCGGGACCATGTTCCCGGGCCGATTGAACCGGAGAGACCGCTTCGCCTGTCGTTGCGTCCCCGTCTCTTCAAGGGCGGTCGCCTGCAGGCGGCGGTTCGGGAGACGCCGGATGTCCTCTGCTTCGCCGGAAGCATCCTGGCCGATGCCCCTGTGAGGCTTCCCACTTTGGCGTTAGGCGAGGAATGGTGCGGGTGGGAGCGGACCAGTCCACAGGGCCGTTCGTGGAAACCGGACCAAACACCGGACTCCCGCGTTCTGGACCAGACTGGCGTGCGCTTGTTCCTTTCGTGGAAAACGAGGCGTGTGCACCCAGAATATGCCGTGATGGCGCCATCTGCGTGACGCCCTGCCCCTGGTTCCTGTCCGCAAGTCGATGGGACCGGATAGGACACTTCGCCTGTCGTGGCATTCCTTCACCGCGGAGAGGTCGCCTGCAGGATTCGGGTTCAAGGGTCGCCTGGTTTCGGTTGCCTTGCCGGAAGCGTCCTGCCTATGCCCCGTGAGCGAACCTCTCGCGAAGAAACCCGGACGCGGGCGGCCCCGATGTTGCCGATCGCCCGGGTGCTCCCTCCTCCCTGAAAGCCCCCCGCCCCCATGATGCCCCGCCCGCCGAAGTCAGGACGCCCTCGGTTCCTGCCAAGGCCCGACCTTCCGGAACCGTTTCTCCTGGCCGATGGACGATGAAATTGAAATTGAATTTCTTTTTGCTTGACCATCCCGGGACAGGGCGCTATAGGATGCAACGTCGTGGAAGGTGGCCTGTCAGTGCCCCTTCCGGTTCTTCAGACAAATCCCGGTGGAGGGAGCGATGCAAGGCACAGTCGGGCTTCGGCAGATGGGCGTGGGGCAGAAGGGGACGATCGCGGCCATCGAGGCGATGGGCGAGATGGGAAGGCGCATCCGGGACATGGGTCTCATTCCCGGGACCGGCGTCTCCATCGTCGGGCGCGCCCCCTTCAGGGATCCCGTCGCCCTGCGTCTGTCCGGGGTGACCATCTCCCTGCGCAACAAGGAAGCGGACTACATCAAGGTGAACCTCCCCTAGCCGCATCCACCGCATATCTTCCAGCCGGATGCGCCGCAGATTGCGCCGCGCATCCGGCGTCCTCTTTTTCCTTCAGGGGGCGGCCGTCCTCCAGGCCTGCGTGCATCTTGGATGGCCCGCGAGATCCCTCCTCGTGCGCATGCCCGAGAAGCGCCCCGTCCTCTCCATCATCGCCGTCACCTCGTCGGCCTGGTCGTAGCCGTGTTCCGTCAGCAGCAAGCCTCCGGGCCTGAGGGCGCGTGCGGCAAGCCGGACCGCCCCCTCGAGATGTCGCAGTCCGCCCTCGGGGGAGAAGAGCGCCCTTTCGGGTTCGTATTCCGCCACGTCCGGCATGAGGGAAGGGGCGGCGGATTCAGGGATGTACGGAGGGTTGCACGCGACGAGATCCAGTGACGCCGCCGCAAGAGGGGGCGCGGTCATGTCTCCCTGTACGAGGGCGCACGGCGCCTGAAGTCTGAAGGCATTGCCTTTGGCGACGTCCAGGGCGCCGGGATCGATGTCCAGAAGCGTTCCGTGCCAACCAGGCCGTTCAAGGGCCAACGTGATCCCTATCGCGCCGCACCCCGCGCCGACGTCGACGAAGGTCGCCTTAGGCCTATCCGCCATTTCCTCGAGGGCCGCTTCGACGAGGAGTTCCGTCTCGGGTCGCGGGACGAGCACCCTTGCGTCGACGGCGAAATCCCTCCCGTAGAATTCCCTGCGGCCGAGGATGTAGGCCATGGGTTCCCTGCCCATCCTTCTTTCGAGAAGCCCTTCCGCCTCCCGCAGTTCCCCTTCCTCCATCCTCCGTTCGCCCTGCAGGACGCACTGGAGTCTGTCGAGGCCGAGGACGCGCCTTGCCAGCAGATGCGCGTCCAGTTGCGGGTTGTCCACCCCGGCGGCCTTCAGGCGCCCTATGGCATGGGACAGCCAGCGGCGCAGGGTAAGTGCTGCGTCTTCTCGTCGCGTGTGCATATGTGTGTGTCAAAAATCCGGGGAGCCGGAAGGGGGCGTCACAGCGATACCGACGTGGCGGAACCGCCAACGACAGCGTGGAAAAGGACGCGGGGTATCGGGCCGGGCCCGTGCGCCGGCATCGGCGTGCGTTGCGGGACGCGGGGGGCGCTTGGGCGCGTCCCGGCCGGGACCGATTCAGGGTTCCAGAGGCTGTTTGGGCCGCATGTACGGGTAGGGCTTCTCCAGGTATTCGGTCACGTAGTCCTTCACGCCATCCTCCAGGGACCGGATGGGGTTCGGGTAGTCGACGTCCTTGATCCAGGGGACCTCGGCCTGGGTGAAGTTCTGGTAGGCGCCCCGCAGGGTCTCGGGCATGTCGACGTACTCGATGCGGCATTCCCGCCCGAGGGCGGCGAAGACCGCCTTGGCGAGGTCGTTGAAGCTTCTGGCGGTTCCGGTCCCCATGTTGGCGATGCCCTTGAACCCGCCTCTCGCCGCCCAGAGGATGAACTCCACGCAGTCCTTGACGTAGACGAAGTCGCGCTTCTGGTCGCCGTCGGCGAGGTCGGGGACGGTGGACTTGAAGAGGGTTATGCGCCCCTCGTTCTTGACCTGGGCATGGGCCTTGGCCACCACGCTGCGCATGTGCCCCTTGTGGTACTCGTTGGGGCCATAGACGTTGAAGAACTTGATGCCGGCGACGCGTTCCTGCAGCCCTTCGCTCACCACCCAGCAGTCGAAGAGGTGCTTGGAGTAGGCGTACATGTTGAGGGGGATGAGCTCGCGCAACTGGTCGATGCGGGCGGCGAAGCCCATGGATCCGTCGCCGTAGGTGGCGGCGGAACTGGCGTAGACGAAGGTGATGTCGTTTTGGAGGCAGAACCGGCACAACCGCTGGCTGTAGCGGAAGTTGTTGTGCATCAGGTAGTCGGCGTTCGCCTCGGTGGTGGAGGAGCAGGCCCCGAGATGGATCACGCAGGAGACGGGCCACGGCATCCGGCCGCGACGGAGAAATTGGTGGAATGCGTCCTTGTGGATGTATTCCCGGTAGCGGAGCGGGGCGAGGTTGCGCCACTTGTCCCCCTGTCCGAGGTTGTCCACGACGATGATGTCCTTGCGCATGTCGTCGTTGAGCCGGCAGATGAGTGCCGAGCCGATGAATCCGGCGCCGCCTGTCACGACAATCATCGGGACGCTCCTTGGTGGTCGTTTCCTCGGGAGAGGAGGGTGAAAAAGTTGGCCTATGGCGCGGGCCGCAAGCATTGCGACTGGGCGCAAGCCCATCCGTGCGGGGTTCAGGGCACTGGACAGGGCCGGCCAAGTTTGCCACTATCGTCGGTCAAAACGTAAGGAGCTATACCACATGGAAGTGTGCATCGCCACAATGCGCGGCAGACCTGTCATGCTGAGCCTGCTGGACGGCATCGCTCACATCGACGGCGCCCCACAGCCCATCAAGCGCCTGACGGAGGAGGAACTGGCGGCCTTCGCGGCGTCCCTCGACGCGGTGACCTGCGAGGACATCGCGGGCCGGGATGCGATGCTGGACGCCAAGCGGGCGGCATTCGTCGTGGAGCTGCTCGGCCGGGCGGTGGGGGACGACTGCGTCACGCAGCTGACCCACATCCTCGACCATCTCCACTACAACGTCCAGGTGTTCCTGGGGGAGGCGACCCCCGACTAGAGGCGCGAGACGACGCCCGGCAAGGGCGATTGCCCGGAAAGATGGCGTTGAGGGAATCGGCCTCTCTTTCCAAAGCCCATCATTGGCCGGCATGGCGTCCGCGGCCCGTGCGCGTGTCCTCTGCCGACGGCAAGACGCCTCGTTCGAAAAGGTCGATCTGGCTCTGGCGACGGTCGGTGGGCACATGCCGGCATGGGTGGCAACTGGGCGCAGTTTCATGCGGACAGTGCCGGAGTGGCCAGGCCGGCCCTCCGTTCATGTCATCGCCCTGCCCTAGGCCCGCACTTGACATGTGCTGCTGGCGAGATGGTACAAGACATCATGAAGAGTGGCCGTTCCCGGCGGCAGTCGCTCAGGGCAAACTCCAACCCCAGTCCAGCTGGGCGCCACGGAGGATGTGACCATGAACGAGAGCAAGCGGGATCTTAGTCCCAACCCCGTGCAGGACGTGGCAGACTTCTTTCTCGTCACTGCCGATCCGCATCATCCAATCACGCAACTCAAGCTTCAGAAACTGTGCGCCTTTGCACAGGCGTTCTCGTTGGCGTTCAATGGTTGCAGGCTTTTCGACGCATCTATTGAAGAATATCCCAACGGTCCCGTAGTTAGAGAACTCCTCGATAAGTATCAAACTTATGGCCGACGCCGTATTCCGCCCCCGATTGGTTTGGACGAAATTTCAGTGAGACGACGCTTCTCTCCTGAGCAGCGGTTCCCACTTGATATCGTCAACAGCTTCTACGATGACTTCACTGCCGGGCGCCTCGTTAAGGAGTCCCATAGAGATTTTCCGGGGACTTGGTCAAGAAAGGCGTCCCGGATGCCCATCCCGGATGCAGAAATTAAGGCACGATTTGAAGATCATTCAGTCGTTGCAGCCGTCAATAGGGTGTTGCCAGTGTCATGAATTGGACCGTGAATGTCCGAACATCGTTGATCACAGCGTTGGTTAATGTCGTCCCTACATCGCTGAGAAGTTCTATTGCAAATGAGATTTGGGCCATATGCAATGCGTCTACCCCCTCAGAGATGTTTAGCAGGTATCATGCGACATGGACTTGGGTTCGCTATGTAGGTAAATACAGGGGTAGGAAGTACTACATTTAAGCAGATATCGACGAAGTGGCGCATACCGTGACACTAGAGTTTCTGTTCACAATCTTTTGAATATCGATTTTTTCACAACACTGTTCTGGCTCCTCTTTCCTGAAGCCTTATTGGCCGACATGGCTTCTGCGGCATCGGCCTCGCGCATATGCTCTCCGATCCAACGGTCTGCATTCCCGATTCCCGGAACCACCCGCATCCGAGGATGGACGGTGGAGGAAAACCGGCACGATGGCCAACTGGGCGAAGTTTCATGCGAACAGGCTCTGTGCGGCCAAGCCGGCATTTCATTTATGAATAGCTCTGGGTCCCCGGATGGTGCTGTTGACGGCCTGGCCCTGTATTGCTAAGCTCAACGGTCGTCAGTGCGCTGGAAGGGTCGAATACCGCTCGTCCCAGCGATGCCGCCGACACGGGCCCGTAGCTCAGTTGGTTAGAGCCTCCGGCTCATAACCGGGTGGTCCCAGGTTCGAGTCCTGGCGGGCCCACCACTGGCTTATCATCTTGGCGATTTTCCCATCAGGCGTTCGTCGTCTCTGCTCGTGCTTGGCGGGCTGGTCGCGAAGGCTGGCATGACTGCAGAGCCGCCGAACGGGGAAACTGCACAGAACCAGCACAGTCTGCGCGCGTACTGGACCAGACCGTGGAATGCTCCAGGGGGCTCCAGGAGCCGCCAGGAATCCCCCCCTCCCCTTGCCCCTCGTCCGGGCCATCAGAGAATGCCGACCATGGTCGCTCTCCCACATGGGGCACGGCGATGGGGCACGTCCCTGCTCACAGTTGGAGGGCGGGATCGCGCAAGAATCGGCCGAGGTCGCCCCAGGGCGTTGTCCGCGGCCGCCTTGGATCGGGACATCCGGCCATGGAAGTCTTCCGTTCCGGACCAAACTCCCCGTGCGAGTTCCGATCGTGGAAAGTCGGTCCCGCCGATGACGCACGCTTCCTCCTCGAGCGCCTGCTGGGCGGCCTGGAGCGAGTCTTGTGACGCGTCGACCTTGCGCCGTCCTCTCCCGTCCTGCTCCCGGCCCTTGGCGCAAGAATGCAGCCAGGCGCCCTAACGCCGACGGCACGGAAGATGTATTGTCGATATGTCCCGCCGTGGACCGTCGGACGCATGACGGGCCGGCGTGTCCGTTTCGGCCGCGGGGCAAGGCCTGGCTTGGCTTGGGCGTTGAAGGCACGCTTTCTGCATTGGACATGGCGGATTCGCCGTCGCCGCCTTCCCTCCCCCGATGAGGAGCGAAGCCCCGCAGTGCCGCACCCTTGCCGGATCGTGTACGGTCGGCCTGCCCGATGTCGGGTCCGGATGTTCGGCGATTCCACCGACCTTTGGAGATGGAGCCATGAAATTGACAGGTACCCGGTTGTTCGGAGCGTTCCTCCTGACGATGCTCGTTCTGCAGTTCTGCCTGCCCCAGTCGGCATGGGGGGTGCGCATCAAGGACATCGCCACCTTCTCCGGAGTGCGGGACAACCAGCTCATCGGCTACGGCCTCGTCGTGGGACTGGCCGGGACCGGGGACAAGAAGGACTCGGTCTTCACCATCAGTTCCATGAAGAACATGATGGACCGCATGGGCATCGGCGTGAGTTCCACAGCCCTCAAGATCAAGAACGTCGCCTCGGTGATGGTGACCGCGCGCATGCCGGTCTCGGCGAAGCCGGGCACCAGGCTGGACGTGAACGTCGCCTCGGTGGGCGACGCCACGTCTCTCACGGGTGGCGTGCTGCTGCAGACGGCCCTCAAGGGCGTGGACGGCAACACCTACTGCCTCGCCCAAGGCGCCTTGACGGTGGGCGGCATATCCGCCGGCGGGGCGGCGGCGACATCCTCCAAGAACATCAGCACGGTGGGCGTCATCCCCGGCGGCGGCATCGTGGAACGGGGCATCCCCTTCGAGTTCAACCAGCAGGACCGCCTGACCCTGAACATGCGTCAGGCCGACTTCTCGACGGCGCAGCAGATCGCCGAGCGCATGAACGCCGCCATGGGCGGCCCCTACGCCAGGGCAGTGGACGCCATGAGCGTCCAGGTGGACGTTCCGCCCCAGTACAAGAACAACCTCGTCCCCCTGATGGCGTCGGTCGAGAACCTGGACATCTCTCCCGACGTGGCCGCCAAGGTGGTGGTGGACGAGAAGACGGGCACCGTGGTGCTGGGCAGGGACGTGCGCATATCCCGCGCTGCCGTCGCCCACGGCAATCTGCAGATCACCGTGCGGGAAAGCGAGCAGGTGTCCCAACCCGGCCCCTTCTCCCAGGGAGAGACCGTGGTCACCCCCCAGACCGACCTCAACGTCCGGGAGGAGAGCCGCAGGTTGCACATGGTGGAGGGTGCCACGCTTCAGGAACTCGTGGATGGCCTCAACGCCATCGGCGCGACGCCCAGGGACCTGATTTCCATCCTGCGCACGCTGCAGGCGTCCGGCTCGCTCCATGCCGTGCTGGAGGTGATCTAAGATGGCCGTCACCATCGCCCCCATGCTGCCGCCTGGCTCCTCCCCGTCTGATGTCGACCATCGGGACATCCGGGCCCGGCTCGCCGGAGTGGGAGATCTTCGCGGGAAAAGGATGACCCCCGAGCAGAAGGAAAAGAAGCTCCGGGAGGCCTGCGAGGGCTTCGAGTCCATCTTCATCCAGAAGATGTGGCAGGAGATGCGCAACACGCTCCCGAAGGAAGGTCTGCTTCACAGCCGCGAGGAGAAGTACTGGCAGGACATGTACGACCAGGAGCTCGCCAAGAAGATGTCGTCGGCCGGCGGCATAGGCCTGGCGTCCATGATGTACTCCCAGCTCTCCCGGAATCTCGTGTCGGCCAGCCGCTCCAGCGCGGATGCCGCCACCGGCGGAGGCTTCGTCCCGTCCGCGGCGCCCTTCATGGATGCGCCTGCCGAACGCGCCGACACCGTGGATGCGTCAAAAAAGACGGCCGAAGCATCTCCGAGGCCCTTAACGAACGCATCCAGATCCATGCCGCAGTACCAGGACATCTACGAGAACGCCGTCATCGACGGCGTCGTCCGGCCGCAGGACGCGACCGGCAGTGCGCAGCAGGCTGGACAGTTCGTTGCGGCCGGAACTGCGGCAGGACAGACGGGCCCGGTCGCCGTCGAGGAGCCTTCGCCCGTCGAAGTGGAGGAGGCGTTGGCGTTCCTGCGCCAGCAGGTGCAAGGCCGTGATGCCGCCAAGGCGGCTGCGCCCGTGCATGTGCAAACGCATACCGTGACCACGCACCAGTCCTCCGGAATGGAAATGGCCCGCATGGCGAAGCAGGAAATCGGGACGAAGCTGGCCCCTGGCGGCGTGCGACCGCCCCTCTATCCGAGATCGTCGAAACAGGACGGCGCGCAGCAGGGGTTGCAGGCCGACGGTCAGCAGTACCGCAAGGTCCGGCATTCCACCAACGTGCCGCAAAAGGGCAGGAAGTCCCGCAGCGACGAGATCATCAAGACCCTGAACCAGCAACGGACCCAGCCTGAAGGCGCGGCCACGGCTGCCGCGGCGCCGGTCGGCGATGCCATGTCCCCGGCTGCGCAGCCTTCAGGCGCAGTGGCGCAGCCCTCCGCCGCGACGATGCAGCAGGGGACGCAACCGGCACAGACCGCCCCGTCCCAGAACGGTTCCATCCCGCCCCT
The DNA here is from genome assembly GCA_031272715.1 of Desulfovibrio sp. Taxonomy (GTDB): domain Bacteria; phylum Desulfobacterota; class Desulfovibrionia; order Desulfovibrionales; family Desulfovibrionaceae; genus Desulfovibrio. Next base: position 39,336 of record JAISTH010000099.1, on the reverse strand, counting down.
GACGGCCACGGCAGCGAAAGGGTAGGCAGGGTTCCGGAGCAGGCACGCAAATTGCTGACTCGCAGAGATGGCAGATTTTGCAGGCACACAACGACCAAGACCAAATGGCGGAGGAGGGGACATGTATCGTATCGTTCGCGAAAGCCTGGACCGTCAGGCAAAGGGTCTGTCCCTTCTGGGCAACCTTCTGGAGGAGGAGTACGACCTCCTGCGGGCAAGGGACAGCGGCAAGGTGGCCTCCCTGGAATTCTCCATCCAGGAGCTGATACGCCAGATGGCGCGGGAGAAGTCCCTGGTCAAGCGCACCCTCGGTGGCGCGCGCGTCATGGTCTACGCCGAAACGCTTCCCGAGGACCAGAAGAAGGACATCGGCGAACTGTTCGACGCCGTCGACCGCAGGGAGCAGCGGGCATCCCGCAGCGCCTCCCGGAACGCGCAGCTGTCCCTCGCCCTTCTCGACCAGAGCACCCGCAATCTGCAGGCCCTGACGGGAATGGCGACTCCGAAGAAGGACAACACGTACTCCAGACGCGGGGGCATGCGCCGCCCGCCACAGATAGACGCCGCCCTCATCACCGGGAGGCTGTAAGCCATGCTCAATTCCCTGCTCAGCATCGGCGAATCCGCGCTGAACGCCGCCCAGGCGTGGATATCCGTCACCGGCAACAACCTGGCCAACGCCGACACCGAAGGCTACTCGCGCCAGTATGTCGACCAGCGGGACGCCTACGCCATCACCCGCAAGCCGGGCGCCCAGGGAATGGGCGTCAGCGTGCAGCAGGTGCTGCGCTTCTTCGACGCCTTCCTGGAGAGTTCCTACGTGCGGCAGAGCACCACGACGGCCCGGTGGGACGAGCACGACAAGGTGATGACCACGTTGGAGAACCTCTTCAACGAGTCCAACAGGACCGGCATAAGCTCGCTGATCACCGATTTCTTCGGGGCGTGGAGCGACCTCGCCCTGCGTCCGGACGACACCGCCACGCGGGAGAGCCTCCTGGCTTACGCCGACAACCTCAACACCATGATGACCAGCACCGTCGACGAGATCCACAACATCCAGCGCGAGATGACGCAGAACATCCGCACCAACGTGGACAGGGTCAACGAGATCTCCCAGGCCATCGCGGACCTGAACCAGCAGATCAGCGTCCACACCATCAAGGGCGTGAGCAACCCCAACAGCCTTCTCGACCAGCGGGACCAGCTGGTGCGGGAACTCGCCACGCTGGTGGACGTCGAGACCTACGATCAGGGCGCTGGTGACTTCCGGGTCCAGCTCACCACCGGGCAGCCCTTGGTGGAGGGGATCAACACGTGGAAACTGGCCGTGATGGGACCCCAGGCGGAGACGCGGGAGCAGCTCCCTCCCTCCACGGGCACGGCAACGAACGCCAATCTCGTGTTCTCCGGCAGCGACAGCCACGAGTATACAGTGGATATCATCACCGGTGGCGGTGTCGGTACGGCGCAGTTCCGCGTCTCTTTCGACGGAGGGAAGACTTGGTTGCGGGATGAGGATGGACAGGAACTGCACTTTGACATCACTGATAATGATGGCGATGGGAATGTTGATTCTGTCCTTGTGAAGGACGTCACTATTACATTTGAACCAGAAGGTCAAAATCAAACAATTGCAGATTTGAATTTTAACGTTGGTGACAAATTTGATGTTGTCCCAAAGGATGGACTTTACTGGATCGAGCCAACACGTGGTCCAGAAAATATAACTCCACAGATATATTTTGATGGCACCGATAATCCTGATCGTGTCACTGGAGGCGCGATCGCTGCTGAGTTCAATATCCGTGATGACAATTGTGGACGATATCTTGACGAACTCAACGCAGTCGCTAGTTCTCTAATTTGGGAAGTTAATCGAATACACAGTCAGGGAACAGGCCTTGAAATGCTCACGTATGCACAGGGTGAGCAAAAGGTCAATGAAAAGCAGCCGTTAGGAGACGCTCAGTCACTGTTGCCTTACTATGATCGTCTGCAAGAAGGCAATTTTACAATGCATATTTATGACAAAAATACAGGAGAATATGTAAACTCTGGAGTTTTAAATTTTGATTGGAGTAATGCTGGGTTACCTGGTACCGCAGTAACAAACTTTAATCCAGATGTGCATAGCCTCGAAGACGTTGTTCAGGCAATTAATAATGGTCTTGTTGATGATAATGGCGATCCTGTACTTGTCTATGATTCAAGTGGTAATCAAGTTAAGCCACTCATTGCATCAATTGTTGATGGCAAAATTTCAATTCAGGTAAATCCCGATGCCGATATTACATTTGCTTTTGGTCAAGATAGCACAGGATTATTAGCGGCACTTGGACTGAATACTTTTTTCTCTGGGAGCAATGCTGAGACCATTTCCGTCAATAGCCGATTGCATTCAAACACAAATCTTGTAAATTCTGGCCAAGTAAATGGACAGCATCAAGCTAATGTCGGTGATCCGATTATGGCACAGAATATAGCAGCACTCATCGACAAAGAAGTGACAATATCTCCGATGTGGAAAACCTCAAAAACACAGACATTTTCTGAATACTATGCGAATCTAGTGAGCACAGTCGGTGCAGATCGGAGAACATCAAAGACGAATTTAGAATATAATACGACATTGTCCGATGATCTTGCCGCACGTGTGGCGAGCGTCACTGGCGTGAATATGGATGAGGAAATGGCCAATCTCATAAAATATCAACATTCATATACTGCTGCGGCCAAGCTTATCACGACGGCCGACCAGATGTTGCAAACACTTCTAGGACTTAAGCAGTAGGAAGGGTACAGTCATGCCAATTCGCGTCACGCAACGCATGATGTATAGCGATATGGTCAGCCAGATGCAGCGCAGTCTGGGGGCCTACATGGAGACTACCGAGCAGGGGTCCACCCAGAAGAGGATCAATCGGCCTTCCGATGATCCCGCCGGCACGTACCGTGTGCTCATGACCCGCAAGGATATCGCATCCACTGAAAAATACGAAGCGAACGCCGATGCAGCACTTGGTTGGCTCCAGCTCACGGACAGCGTTCTCAGCACGCAAGTTCCCACCACATTGACGCGGTTGAAGGAATTGGCTGAGCAGGCATCAACGGGTACATATACCGCAGAAAACAGAGCTCAGATCGCCAGCGAAGTGCGGGAATTGTTCGGTCAGTTGCTCAATCTTGCAAATACCGAATATGAAGGCAATAGCATATTTGCTGGTCATAAGTATGATGGCCAGGCCTATACCATGGGACTTGGTGTCACTACATGGGATGAGAATTGGCAAAGCATTACAGATAGCCATGGACAGGTGTTTGAGCCACCGCCATATACAATTGAGGGTAGCAGTGCGACATCTGTTATGTTCCAGTTCGTGAGTGCCGATTCTAGTGAAATTGGGCAGACTGTCGATATTTCCGATACAAATGTGCGGTATCGCTGGTCCGATGATGGTGGCAAGACGTGGAGTGAACCGACTGCACTTGGCGGTAGCGCCCCGCCAACTGGAGCATACACGCTTGAAACAACAACTGGAGTGAAGATAACATTGCCACCTTTTAAAGATGGCACAGTACCAACTGAACTCCAAGTAACATATGCCGATCCTGATGCCGGAGCTGGTGCAACCAATGGAACACTATTGTATGTTCATCCAACAGCAATTTATCTAGGTGATGACAATGACACGCCGCCTGATGTGCGAGTAATCGGTGGTACAAGCATGATTGGCAGTGCAAATGGGACATTTAGCCAAGATGTTCTTGTTCGACTTGACAGTGACTTGCCTGCATCGCCGGGAGGCGCATTTGATTATTCCTACAGTACAGATGGTGGGTCCACATGGATTCCAGCTCAAGGTTCTTATTCAGGATCGGGAAAAATAACTTTTACTGTTCCCGGTGGTTTTCTTGAAATGGAGAATCCAAATCAGACGACAACAAATACTGATCTGACAAAAGGCACTCAGATTCTTATTCATCCAGATAGAGCAAATCTTGACTATGAGATAATGAAGGATACTTACATAACTGTCAATAATGTTGGTAAAGAAATATTTGGAGGCTATGCATATGAATCACATCCGCCAGTTTTAATTAATGAGGACCCGGCGAATACATCACATCTGGAAGCCACAGCTCATGGAACATTTGCACAGGATGTGATGGTTAAATTTGAAGGAGCAGTTACTTCAGGTGGGGCATTCGAGTATAGTTATAGTATTGATGGTGGAAAAAATTGGATTACGCAGACAGGTTATAATGGGGATCCATCTGCACCATATAGACTTGCTGTGCCAGGTGGTTGGCTTGAAGTCAAGGATCCAAATGACGCACTCGCGGCATCGTCTACTTCTCCTGTATTTACTATCTATGGGAAAGCCGCAGAGACAGAACCTGATCTCTTTAATGTCCTCGGTCAATTTATCGCCTATCTTGAGAGCAATAACCAAGATGGTTGCCAGCGGACTCTTGGTGCGCTTGAAAGTATCACGCAGAACGTCTTGGCTGCGGCAGCCAAGACTGGCGGCCTAGAGAATCGCATTGAACTCGCAAAAGACGTCCTGAGCTTCCAGAAAGTGGACCAGCAGGAACGGTTGAGCTACACGGAAGACATTGACCTGACGGAACTGCTGACCAAATTGACCCAGCAGCAGATTACCTACAGCACTGTGCTGAAATCAACATCCATGATCATGCAACTAAGCCTCGCCAACTACGTCTAGTTGGCGGATAGCGAGTAGAAAATGTTGATATTGTCGCGACGTGCGGGCGAGAGCCTCTATCTCGGGGAGGACATCCGGATCACCGTCTTGGGCATCCAGGGCAGGCAGGTGCGGATAGGCCTCGAGGTGCCGGGCGACGTGACCGTATATAGGGAAGAGGTGGTGAGGCGCGTGGAGGAGGAAAACCGCCGCGCGCTGTCGGCAAGCAACGAAGACGTCATGGTGGCGGCATCATTATGGAACAGAACGAACTGATCATCGACACCAGATTGGGTCCCATGAACATCGACAAGGGACATGTGGTGCACTTTCCCAGGGGACTGGCCGGCTTCGAAGGGGAGCATGACTTCGCCCTTCTGCAGATACGGCCGGGATCGCCGATGCTGATCCTGCAGAGCGTGACGAATTCTGCGGTGGGATTGCTTGTCGCAGATCCGTACAGCTTTTTGGACAGCTATTCCATCTATGTGGGTGATGCAGAGCAGAAGCTGCTCAAGATCACCTCCGTGGAGGAGGCGGCTGTACTTGTGACTGTATCGATTCCCCCAGGGGAGCCTGAGAAGGCCGTCCTCAACCTGTTGGGGCCCATCGTGATCAATCACAAGGCCCATCTAGGTGTGCAGGTTCCCCAGCAGGGGAATGCGCCGACGCAGGTGAATCTGTGTGCGCTTAATTTAGTCGCCGGGAAGAATGGTGATAAATCCAATGCTGCAGACGAATCCGCAACTCTCAAGAGTGAAGAAGTGTAGAATATGGACTGAAGAGACGAAAATAGACAGTGATGCGGATTGAATTGTTTCGCCGCCATGTCTCCTAATATGAGGCATGGCGGCGAATGTTTTTTGGGCAGGCGTTTGGTCGTCCGCTTTATAATTTGAGTATCCGAACGAAATTGCTTCGGAACTGAGAATGCGATGCTTCAAAAAGAGTCATATTATCCATAGAGAGTAAAAAAGGCGATTTTTGCCAGTGGATTATCAATCGCTTTTGCGAGAAGGCGGGTCATGTGAATTAATGAGGATTCCTCTTCAAAATAGGCTTTGTAACTGCCGTTATAAAATAGAAAGAGGTCGCATCCTAAGATATGGGGCAAGTCGTAACTGTGTGAAGACATACGTGCATTTATGTAAGTCGTTAGATTGTTTTCTGCGGCGTATCTATCGAGCTCTTTCTTCCACCCCGTTGTCTCCACACCCTTGCCACCCCAGTCTCTCGCATCCCATCCATAAATATCCCAGTCATCATTGTTTTGTTTCAAAGATTCAGGCTTAATGATAGAATAAAATTCTTTGACAAAGGGTTTAATATTGTCAAAAAAAATTTTTGGCGAAAGAGTGTAATCCTTTCTTTTGTTTTTCGCTGGTGTAAATATATCTTCACAAATTTGCGGGTAATCATTTTTAATTTCGTTAAATTTGTGTTTGCTGATTTCGATAGGGATTACGCCAACAATGCCCTCGCCCATGATGACCTCCTTTTTTGATGTGGAAGGTGGTATGGATCTGTAACAATAGTTGCATTGTTACAGGTATACATTTATTATGTTTTAGTATGCCTGTAGGCCTTTATATATATTTTGCAAATATGATGGTAGGATATATTAAGCCATCTATTTCAGATATCGAGGATGCACTCAGAGGATTTTTATCTAAAGCACAATGGAGTTATGCTGTGTTTGATGTTTTTTTAGAGCAGCGTAAAATATACTAACTGTGAGAGCGGATTGTTAATAGCTTTTCTTACGAGAAGTTGCATGTGCCGCAAGAAATGTCCATTCATGCGTGCCTTGTTGCTGCCTGCATAGAACCCAATAGCGCCACAATCTTTAATATATGTTGGAAAATCACTGATGTAAGGGTTAGTTTCTCGAAGGCAGCGTATATATCCGACGAGATCATTTTTTTGTGCAAATTTATCGAAATCTTTTTCCCAGTTTCCGTGTATCTGATATTCTGGATCATCCATGATAATTCTATCAAAATCACATGCAAAGGGTTTAAAAAAATTGAAGAAAATCTCTGGTCGTAGTATGAGTCCATCAATTCCCTCAGCAGGAATGAAGGGATCTTGGATACTTTGTGTATATCCATTATATTTATCTATTTTTACAGCCATCATGCCATAGATGCCAACGCCCATGTTTCACTCCGTTGTTATAGCTTTGCGCTAATTTAGAGATGTTATTTTAAGAAAATAAACAAACTTTGACAATCTTCGCAAGGGGGTTGTCAAGTGACCGCCCGATAAGTCTTTCCATGTGCACTAGTGATTTAGTTCCTTCAAATAGTGCTTCATCGCCGCCATGGTAGAAGAAAATACCTTGATGGATATGGATTTCCGATACTTCCATGACTCCATCGCAAATCGTTGGAACTTCATTATATCCTTGTCTTTCATCAAGAAAACGGAGGTAGCCATCGTAATCTTTTGCTTTTGCGAGTTTGTCAAGCTTTGACCACTCCTTGTCGATCCAAAAACCTTCTTCTTGTATGAGTTCGTTAAACTGAAGAAAGAATGGCTTGAAGTTGTCGAAAAGGATCTCGGGCTTGAGGATGTATATATCTTTCTTTTTCGTATGTTCATAAAGCGGGACATACCTTTTAGGTAATTCAAATGTTTCTTCTGGGTCAACGGCAGGCGCGAAGAATGTGCCACAATAGCGTGCGCACTTTCGAATCCGTAAGGGGATTACGCCATAAATACCTACTGTGTCAGAGTGATACATAAAACACCTCGAATTCGTTGCTGGAATTCACTTCAAGCAAAACACCCCATGATGATCCCGCATCCTTGAGGCAGGGATATCTCGATGCGGTCCACCTCTCTCGCCCCCGCATCGGCGACCATCCGGCACAGTTCCTCCGTTTCGTACACCTGACCGGTGTCCGTTCCCACCAGCATGTTGCACCCGAACAGCGCGGGATGCACCGGCGCCCCGTCCTTGCCGTCCAGGATGAATTCCTGGACGTAGAGGACGCCGCCGGGGTTGAGGGTGCCGGCCGCCTTGCGTATCAAGCCTGCGGATTCCTCCGGCCCCATGGCGTGGAGGACCTGGGATATCCAGACGACGTCGTAGTTGCCTGTGATGGGATCCTTCAGGAAGTCCCCTTCCTGGAAGGAGACCCTTTCGGCAAGCCCGTGCTTGGCCACCACGGATTCCGCGATGGGGCGCGTGCCGGGCAGGTCGTAGATGACGGCCTCAAGCGTCGGGTTCCGCTGGCAGAAGGTGATGGCGTAGGTGCCGGGGCCGCCACCGAGGTCCAGGAGGCGGGAGACGTCGTGCATGTCCAGGGCGGCCGCGATGGTCTGGGCCTGCATGGTCGCCACGTTGAACATGCCCATGAGGAAGTGTTCCCGCTCCTCCTTGTCGGCGGTGCGGTGGGAGCTCGTCCGTGTGGGTTTTCCTGTGCGGACGGCCTCCGCAAGCCGGTCCCAGGCGGAAACGAGGCTCTTGTGGTGCAGGATGATGTGCCCCATGTAGTGGGAGCTTGCGCGGCTGAGGTATTTCCTCGTCTCGTCGCAGGGGGCGTACAGGTCGCCTTCGCGCACGAGCAGGCCCAGGGCCGTCAGGGCGCACAGCAAGGCGTGCATGCCCCTCAGGCTGGAGGCCTTGGCCGTGGCCAGTTGCTGGCAGGTCATGGGGCGTTCGTTCAGCGTCGTGAAGAGATCCAGCTCGAGCGCGGCGTGAAGGGCGCATGATTGCTGGTAGGCGCCGGACGCCTCGAGAAGCTTGGGGGCGTTCCAATGGGTGTGTGACATGGCAGTTGCGCGTTCCTCTGGGACGGCTGGGGCCGGCCCATGCTCGTCGTCGGGGGTTGCGGCCTCCTTGGGGGCGTTGACCTTGCGCGTTCCCTCATGCTGTGGATGCCGATGCGAGATGTTGCAACGCTAATGCAAGGCGTTCCTCTCCGTGGGGGATGCCTGACGGTCGTGGCCTTTACCGCGGCCCGTTCCGGTTCCCGGAATGCATAAGCGAACTGCGGCGTATCCGCCGGGCCGTTCGGCATGGAGCCCGGAAGGGCGACGGCCGCGCCGCTGCCAGCATTGTCCCCGTTCCGGCGATGGGCGACGGTTCGCAGGAATTGCCGGATCGTCAGACAAAAATAGCGTAATGAGGGGGGCGTCGCAAGAGGGCCACGGCGAGTCGGCGGACCGGTGCCGTCTGCGGGCAGGGCGTTCCAGGGCAGCGGAGAGGGGCTCTATGTTCCTTCTCGGCAGGCGTTGACGTGTGGCTTGGGGAAAAACCTCCAGTGCCGCCTGCAACGCGCGGAAGGCGGCAAGGGGCTCCTCGGCGGCCCCATGCGTTCCTGCGGCGGGAGCAGGTGGAGCGGATCGGCCGGGCTACGCCAGATGGGCCTTGGTGGCCGAAAAGGTCGACTGGAGATCCGTGTGGCGCCAGGCGGCCCTTCCGTCAAGGAAGGTCGGCTGCGCATTGACGATGAACACCTTCCCGCCCGCATCCAGCGTGAGTCTGGGGATGGCGTCCACGGGGGCGACCTGCAGGCTCGTCCCCAGCACCAGGAGCAGATCTGCCTTCGTGGCGTGTTCTCTGGCCTGGTCGATGGTGTCGTGGTCGAGATCCTCCCCGAAGAAGACGACGTCGGGTTTGAGCCGGCCGCCGCAGGATGGGCAGACCACCTGTCTGTCCTCCTGCAGCCACTGGAGGACGAGGGCGGAACTGCAGGACGTCCAGCAGTCCAGACAGAGATAGTCTCGCCGCAGGGAACCGTGGAGGTTCAGGACGAGGCGGGAGCCAGCCTCCTCGTGGAGGCCGTCGATGTTCTGGGTGAGCACGGCCTTGACGATGCCGAGGGATTCCATCCGGGCCAGTTCCTCGTGGACGAGGCTTGGCTTGTAGCGCAGGGGGGCCAGGAGCAGTTCCTTCGCGATGCTGTAGAACCGTTGGGGATCGCGGCGGAAGCGGCCGATTTCGAGGTCGTCCTCGCTTATGCCCTTGCGGGAGTAAAGGCCTGCTGGCCCCCTGAAATCCGGGATCCCGGACAGGGTGGAGACGCCGGCGCCGGTGAGGGCCACGCAGTGTTTGGCGTTTCGGAGGCCTTCGAGGAGCGGGGCGAAACGGTCGGGGGCGTCCTTTGGGCTTGTGGGACTGGGCATGGTCGTCTCCTGGCGCGATCGGTGCATCGCCCAAGGTGGGGCGTTCTTCGATGCCGGGCGGCAATGTGCAAGCCGAGGGCCGGACCGGCGTCCACATTCGGGAGCGCGGTCTCGGGCGGCCCTTCGGAGGCCGATGAAGCCCCGCCATTCTAGGATTTGACGTGGTGCTTGCCAAGAAGGCGTGTTTGGTATATGTTGATTTTTTGCCGTGCCGAAGTGGTGGAATTGGTAGACACGCCAGGTTCAGGGTCTGGTCCTCGCAAGGGGGTGGGAGTTCGAGTCTCCCCTTCGGCACCAACCGGCAATTTCAACGAGCAGGACCCCATGCCGCGCATGGGTTTTTTCTGTTTGGTGCGCCTCGAGGGGGATCCGCTGATCAAGCGGCGGCAGTCTGGAGGTGGCCTATCATGCGTTCCGACAACCCGCATTACGGCGACAAGACGGTGCCGCCCCTCCGTCGCGGAGCTTCGGCGTGCCCGCGGACTTCGACCAGGGCGTGGACTTCCACGTTTTCGACCGTATGGTGTGGTCCTGCAGGGAGTGCTGGCCCTCCAGCGCTGGACGCTCCCGGCGCCGTTGCTGCAAGGGAAGCGAACGAGGATGTGGTGCATGGACGACAGGCTGGAGAAGAGGGTCTCGGGCCTGGAGCGGACCCAGGACATACGGACGGCGGTGGAGGCGGCCATGGACGGCGTGTCCAGGGAGATCCGGTAGGCGGTTCGCGAGATCAACAGGGAGACGCACAACAGCAGATGGTGGACCGTTGGCACGACCGTCGCGGCGTCCGCCATCGGCATGGCGGGCATGTACCGCAAGACGAACAAGTCTTGGAACATGGCCATGAAGGCTTACGAACAGAGCAACCAGACCATGGCGCGGCTGGACGGCACGCTGGACCGCATCTTCAAGGCGCGGCCCCCGGCCCTGGCCAGGACGGCGGCGGTCATGGAGTGACCGGGTCGTGGCGCCGCTCCGGCGCATGGGCCCTTGGCGAGGAGGCAAGCCACATGGCATCTGCGCCACGTCCGCCGCGTGCCTCGCCGTGTGCGGGTTGTCCCGAAGGAAAGCCCCAGCGAAAGGCCGCCGGCCATCAATCGGAAGGAGGAGTCGCATGGAAAGCCCCACCACAATGACGGCTGACGAAGCGAGAAAGGCGTATGACGAGGTCTGCGCCAACGAAGACATCATGCGCGTCCACTACGCCACTCTATCGAACGATGACATCGATGGAGAGAGCAGTGACGTGCGTCTGGCCCGTGTCGACCAATTCATCACGGCATTGGAAAAGATGGAAGATGTTGTGAGTTTTCGATAAGGACTGCGTTGATTCATGATACACAGTGCTTTAGAAAGTGTGAATGATGTGGCGATGCACTAGGCTCTCATAGAATGGATCCCAAAAATTCATCTGACTAAAAAGGCAGACAAGACGACAGGCTCCTGAAAAGGAGCCTGTTTTTTTGATGTTTGAAATAAGAAGGCTCCAGTCGTTGTTGCAACTGGGCCTTCTTTAATTTTGTCTATTCATGCTGCCAAATCGTCTAAATGAGAAAACGTAGCGTGCATGTGTTGAGATATGTTAACAATTAACTAAATAGTATACATCCCTATTCATGCAGATTGATTTGAATCTTCTCGTCCACATGGCGGGTTCATCCGCCACAGAATGTAAAACAACAATGCAAAAATGCAGATGATAAATCCATATATTTGTAACGCATGATCTGCTGCAATAACAGTCACTCCAACACCGAAGACAGTAGGCCCGACAATCTTTCCGATCCGTTCAACGCTTTTGTATAGTGGTGCCATTCTCTCTTTTGTGAGATTTGTAGATGTTGCAATCATAAGCATGCATGTCATTGATGCAGGTTTGAAGAAGCATTGCCCAATTCCCATCGTTATTACGGCAATGGCAGTAATTCCAACGTTGTAACTCATAGATGCAATTAAAAGTGTTGCCCCTAGTAGTATGCCGCCAAACATGTAAAATAGCGCCTTGTCTTTCATTTGATCAACGCATTTGCCAAGCAAAGGACCTATGAAGATGAAACACAAGTTGTACAGCATGAACATTCGAGCGATATCCGCCTTCTCGACGTTGATGCTGGCTAGTCTGATGGGCATCAGGAAGTGCAGAAATCCCGATACGCACATGGCAAAGGGAATGCTCACAAGGAGCATCATGTGGACGTTCTTGTTCAGCAGCACTTGCAGGTAGCGGGACAGGAAGCTCCCCTGCTTCGCCTCGGGCGCCTCGCTCGTTCGCTTGGCCTCGACCTGCTGTCTCGCCTGCTGCCCGGCGGGGGCTCTGCCCGGCAGGAGGGTGATCAGCGTGAGCATGATCATGCCGGCTTCAATGGCCAGAACCATCTGGAAGGACATGTGGTCGGCCAGCATCCCTCCGATGGCGGAGCCGCAGATGCTGCCGGAGAAGAGGCCCGCGAAGACGTTGGTGGTTCCGGCCCCGGCGCTGGCGTTGCTCAGGGCGCCGATCTGCAGGGACATGATCGTGAATCCCATGGATATGCCGCATACGGCGCGGGCGGCGATCAGCATGTACAGATTGGGGGCCAGGCTGCACAGCGCGAGCCCGATGGCGGCCCCGAGCGTGCCTGTGGTGATGACTTTACGCCAGCCGTGACGCAGCAGGATCCCCCCTGAAAGAAGCACGGCCACGAACGTGCAGACCATCTCCGCGGAAAGCGGCAGACCCGCTGACACGGTGGGGTTCAGCCCCATGGAGGGATCGTGCATCTGGCGTGCCAGCAGCGGGATGAAGCTGAGGCTCAGGTCGTAACCGAGGAAGAACAGGAAGCTCGTCATGCGCAGCATCTGGATGATGGGGGGCATGGGGGCCTGGGCCGCGACGGAGGGCAGTTTGCGCAAGGCGATGAGTCCCAGCATCTTGGAGAGTTCGAGCAGCAGCAGGATGCTGACGACCAGCGATCCCCCGAGGTTCAGGGCCAGGGACGAAAGCCGGGAGCGCATCACCTCGGGCCGCAGGGCCAGCTTCAGGCGCAGCACCTCCTCCCTCTGGCGGTATCTGCTTGGCCAGTAGGCGTGGATCGGCCTCTCCACGGTCAGGGCGCCCTCGGGCACATGTCCTGCAGAGGCGACGACCTTGCCCGATGCCTCGGCCAGCGATGCCCCGGCCAGTTCCGGGTTGGCCTTCAGCATCGCGTCCAGCGCCTGGGACGTTCCCACCATGGCGACGAGGTCCACGCCCTTATGGATGAGTCGCTCGAAGTCGCGGCCTATGGAGTCGTCCAGGATGTCCGCCGTGGTGCGCATGGCGTCCTGCGTGAAGGTGTAGAACAAGGTCAGCGTGGCGCAGGCGTATGCCAGCTGAGCGAGACCCACTGTGATCAGGAGCAGTCTGAGCGTGCCCGGAAGGCTTGTCCCTATGGTGCGCAGTCCCGTGAGCAGTCCCAGGCGTCCGGCGAGGATGAGCCCCACCAGAAGGCACGCCCCCGCCACCAGCATGGACGACCAGCCCAGAAAGTCCTCCGTTGCGGCATCGACGCGATCCTCCCCCACGTCCATGATCAGCCAGCCGACCATCCCCCTGCGATGCAGCGGTACGGCGATGCGGTAGCCATCGTCGATCTCCCGTACAGGTTGTCGTCGGGCGAACGTCTCGCCGTCCTTGACCGGGATCTCCGGCGCCCGGACGGATCCGGTCTCGGCCTCGGCAAGGGGCGGCACGGCATACAGGAGTCTGCCTTCGGGATTCACGACGGACAGGCGGTGTATGCCTTCGGTGTCGTGGTGCAGTTCGGCCAGCATGTCCGCCATGCCCGCATAGGTTCTCAAGGGTTTGCCGAAGCGCATGCCCCGTTCGACGTCGCGGGCGAGCCGTTCCCCGGCGCTGCGGTATCCGGACAGGACCAGATCCGAGGCCAGGGTGTGGAACGTGGAGATGGACAGCAGGGCGTTGAAGCCGAGGGTGAGCAGCAGCACCCCCAGTCCGATCAGCAGGGCCCTGATGCGCAGCTTGCGTGTGGCGCGGATGAGCGTGTGCATCTGTCAGTGCGCCGGAGGGCCAGGCGGGGTGATGGTTTCGAGCAGTTCGTCCGCGGCGACGAGCAGTTCGAAGGGGAAGTGGAAGTCGATGATTTTTGCGACGGCGAGATTGAGGGCGATGGACGGCTCGAACCGCTCTCGCATGGGCAGGCTGCGGGGCTTTGCGCCATCGAGGATGGCGTGGGCCTGCTCGGCGAGGGACGTGCCGACGGGGTCGAAGTCCCACGTCGAGACGCCCATGAGGGCGCCGGCCTTGACGTGTTCCGAGCCGCCTCTGGAGAAAGTGGGGATCTTCCACTCCATCAGCGTCTGGAGCAGGGGCATGAGGCCGTCGCTGTCGAGTTCGAAGCAGTTCAGCGGCGCGACGAAGAATGCGTCCATGCCTCGCTGGCGCAGGTCTTCCAGCCCCTTGCGGCATTCCTGCACGCTTTCCTCGGCGGAGAGGCCGTCGTGGATCACCAGCGAGAAGCCCATCTCGGAGGCGATGGCGATGGCGTCGTCCAGCGCCGTGTATGTCCGCCCTTCCAGGCTGTCGTGGTACATGATGCCGAGCTTCTTGAAGCGCACCACGTCGTGGAAGGCGCGGAACATGGAGGAGAGGCGGTCGACGGACACCCTGCAAGTGAAGTTGTCCGTCCCGGAATCATCCGCGCTGGCGACCACCCCGGCCGCCACGGGATCGGCCATGCCCATGCCCAGTATGGGCAGGCGCCCGTCGTTGGCCGCAAGCAGAGCTTTCACGGCGGCGGTGCCCATGCCCACCACGAGGTCCAGGTCCTTGCGTCCCATGAGTTCCCGGGCCTTTTCCGGCAGCCCCCGCGTCCCGTCCGGATCCCAGCCGGGACTGAACCTGGCATCCTGCGGGAACGTGCAGCGCATGTCGTCGTACTCGTTCATGGCGTTGACGAAGGCGTTCCAGATGTTCTTGTACACCCAGTAGGGGCCGGCCTCGAGGTAGCCTATGCGTTTGACGGGCGGCTCCGCCAGCGCGGGAGCGAGGAAGGGAGGCAGCAGAAGGGCCGTGACGGACAGGATCAGGACCAGCAGGCGCAGTGCCGAGGGGATCTTGGACATCCACATCCGGAAAGGGGGGATGCGTGCGGCGCGGGGGCAATGGAGGGCGCGGACCGTCTTGGGGGTGTCGGATGTGTCCACTGATGGATACCTGTTTTCAATGCCGATCCGCATGCCGAGGGGCGGGTCGTGTCCGATGGCTTCGCCGATCCCTGCCGCAAGGTGGCGGCGCACCCGGAGCATACACGTGGGCTTGCGAGGGTGCCCGGACGCAATCCGGGAGGGTCGTCCATAATGGCGTAAATTGTCACGAAAGGCGGGCCTTGGCAAGGTTCGGGCGCTCCGTTCGGAGAGTGTCGGACATGGGGCGTCACAGAGGCGTCCCGGCCCTGCGGTGATGCGGAATGCGGTCCGGGGATGTCCTCGTGCAAGTCATTGGCCGTCCGGTCTGCCTCATAAGGACATGGCGAGGAAATGAGGGGCATGCCATGGGTCCTTCCCGTTGCTTCCTTCCGGTCCTTTTTTTTCAGAGGGGCAAGGATGCCCCTGCGCATTGGGAGGACGCATGTCGGCGGAATCCCGCCCGGGGAATCCGCCAGGATGAGGACGCCCACGCTGTCGACCCGCAGCGCCGAGGGCGGATGAGGCTTTGACAGCCATCGCCGGATGTGGCAAGATGTCCGGAAGGTTCTCCCGTAGCCCATACAGTGAGTTGGCCTTCCCGAGAGGGTATCCCATGAACAGACTTCCTTTCGATAATGCCTATAGGAGTCCAAACCTTGTAACACATCCATACAGATGGTTTTCTTTATGTAAATGAGATTGAGTACATCTTCCTCGCATAGACGTAAGTAACAAATACATTTTTTGTTCGAGATCATGAAATTTTCGAAATATAATTTTCTGCGACTATGTTTAAAAATATACTCACAATATATCAACAGACTACTTAACGCTGTAAATGCAAAAGAATATATTTTGTGATTAGTTTTGATACTGCAATTATATTCTTGTTCGTTATGTATAACATTTATATGTGCTTGCCATAGAGAGTTGTTTAGAAAATTATTAAAAGTCCATGATTTGATATGTGTAAAATTTTCTTTTAATATCTTGCATCTTCTACCTTCATCGTCAATAGTTACCTGTATAGGAGTAAATCTCATGTTAGAATCTAGTACACATTTTGAAGGGGTTCCTAAGCATTTTAATATCGCTGGCCCATGCTTTCCCGATGAGCATTACATGCTTGATGCTTTACCGCGATTGCCTGAGGCGTGTCAACTCGTACTTGATCACAAGTACTTTGCTATACATGCTGCACGTCAGTCCGGGAAAACGACACTCCTCATGTCTCTAGTCGATCGATTAAATGCACTAGACGACTACTGTGCCGTATACTGTTCGCTTGAAGCAGTACAGGGATATTCGAATCCCAAGAAGGGCCTACATATGATTATAGATATAATTAACAATGATTTTAGCAAAATGGATTATATTAATTCTTTCACTCGTCAACCACATGGCGATGATGCTACTGGCATTAGAGATGCATTAAGTAATATTGCAAAGTCAATAGATCGTAAACTCGTTATTTTCTTTGATGAGGCAGACTGCCTTTCTTGTGAGACGCTTATTTCATTTTTGCGCCAGTTACGCAATGGCTACATATATAGAAAGCAAATTCCATTTCCTTGGTCAATAGCTTTGGTCGGGATGCGTGACATTCGTGACTACAAAGCACATATTCGTCCAGATAGCGATACTCTTGGAAGTGCTAGTCCTTTTAATATTATTACAGAATCTTTAACACTGAGAAATTTTACAGGTGAGCAAATTAAAGAATTATATTTTCAGCACACAACATGCACTGGACAGATTTTTGAAGATGCGGCAATAGATCGTGCATACTATTGGTCGGAAGGGCAACCATGGCTCGTTAATGCGTTGGCGCATCAAATTATTGAAAAAGATCTAAGGCGTGATTATACACAAATAATAACATCATCTCACTTTGATGCTGCTGCGGAGAGTATAATACTGCGCAGAGACATACATATAGACTCATTATTAGATCGTCTGAAAGAAGCCCGTGTCCAAAGAATTATAGAACCTATCATCTATGGCGGAGATATTTCATTTGATATGCTTTCTGACGATGTGCAATTCTGCCTTAACATCGGGCTAGTCGCTGGCGAATCTCTCAAGGACTTACATATTGCCAACCCAATTTATAATGAAGTAATTACAAGGACTTTGACATATATTGCACAAGAAAAATTGCCAGAGTCACTGATAAACAGATGGATGGATGGCGAGTCAATTGATATATCTGCACTTCTTAAAGAATTCCAAAAATTTTGGCGAGAAAATTCAGAGATATGGATTGAAAAATTTCAATATAAAGAAGCTGCGCCGCATCTTATACTCTACGCATATCTTCAACGCGTGGTCAATGGCGGAGGTCGGATCAGGCGTGATGCGGCGCTAGGGACTGGTCGCGCAGACATATGCGTGAGCTATGCCGGGAAAAAGTACCCTATTGAACTTAAACTTGCAGGGACACAGCCAATATCGGAATCTTTAGAGCAAGTTAACAAATACATGGAACGCTGTGGGTCTGCCGTTGGATGGCTAGGCATCTTTGATCGTTCCAAAACGAAACCTTGGAGCAAAAAGATTTACTGGAAGACGAAGAAAATTGCAGGGGATAAGGTTGTGCATATATTTGGGTGTTAAAATTATCCAAAATCTCTTTAGATGATTTGTGGTATTAGATGGCTGCGGCTTTATTATATGATATCATGCCATGTCTGTAATTGATTATGTCAATTTAGAATAGCCTAGAACTGACGAATAAATAGAGTATCTGCACGAGGAGGGCCATACTACATCGCGGAGCATGCAAGAGCGATACTGGATATCGTGTACAGTGTCGTGTACAGCGGCCGAAGGCTGTGTGTGATAGAATTCTTCACCTCGGTGGTTCTTGACACGGAGAAGGAAAGTGACGACATTCTTGGAAAGGTATCCTTGATGGACCATTTTCTGGACGAACGGCAGAAGAACTACCAATCGGAGTGGCTCGAGCACGAACGACAGCTTGAGTTTTGGAATATTGGGAATCACTCTATACGAAACCCCATGTCTATCGTCATGCCACCGATGAAGTCGGTGTAAGGCAGATGCCAAAGGAGGGACGTCACAAAACATGTCAGGACGGTTGGCGAACGACGGGCCAATGGGAGACGTCCGCGACAGCCCCGAACCCATACATGGTCTGCGGCAGGTTCCGAAATAACAGGAATCATGATGCAGGAGGCATTCCCGGAGGGAATGCCCGATGGGATCATCGACGAGGACGATCCCTTTGTGTCATATCCTGGAGACTGGGGACCGCAGGTCTTCTTCCAGAAGTCTTCAACCCAGGAGGAGAGGAAAATGCAGAAGAAGAGGAGAATGCAGGAAAAGAAGGAAATGGTCGAACCGTTGGAAGATATGGAGAATGAGCGTCCAGAGGTGTGGGCGAGGATTACTCCGAAATATCAGGATTACTACCGGAAATTTCGAGAGATGAGCCTCAAGGGGACTCTGTCGAAAGAGCAGTGGATGGGGTTCTTGACGATGGTCCTGATGACATCGGACCCCGTAGACATAGACGAGGTGCCACGCCATGGGGCGGAGGCGCAGTCGTATCAGGCAGACATACAGGATGAGACATAATGAGCATGTTCGAGATATTGATGCTGTACTTGAAAGTCAGGAACTAACGCCATCCCTCTAAAGCATTGCCTATGCATATATTTCGATACCTGATAGCCGTTCTGTAATATATAATTTTCTGTCAAACGCCAATACCATCAATTTGGTTTTATATTAAGTTTGCTGTTCATGTCAAATTCACCATTGTCTACATATCGAGCATGCAAATGATAAAATTAGCCAAGAGTCGTTATATAATTCCAAAACACTTTAATGCCGTTGGCCCATGTTTTCCTGGTATGCATTATGTGTAACGGCGTGCGAGGCGGTTTTCCTCGGCATCTGGTTCATTGTCGGTGTCGGGCGGCGCGGCGAAGCACCACCTCTTGACATTGGGGTTCGCATTCAGATCCTTCAGAATCTCCTCCGCACGTTCGTCCGTGTAGGGCCTCTTGCGCATTTCGGAGATATTGCCTCCCTGGGTTGTTTCGTCCCGCCAGAGCGCCTGGTCATGGGGGCCCAAGACACCGTGCCCCTGTAGCTTTACGGAAATGCGGCCGACGGCAGTCTCCCCTGATCCAACGGGCAATTTTTTGCAACCGTTTTGTGCCTGGTCGTGCCGTCCGACCGGCGGATGCGGGAACGTCGCCTGTGGAGGCCCCCGTTCGGGCCGGGCGCGGGATCCCGCACCCTTTTCGTGCCCGATTGCAGCCGCCCTCGGCTCCTCCTCCAGACCCCGGACACCCCCGTCCCCCGTCCAGGCGGATCGCCGTTCCTCTTTACAACCGCTTGACTCTGGGGTAGCATGCCCCCATGCTCAAGCGCCACGTTACGGGCCGTCGCCTCCCCGCCTTCCGATCTCCCCCCGTTGTCCCCAGCGGGGGCTTTTTTTGAGGTGCCCCATGAGTATCGAGGATCGCTACACCTGGAAGCATCGGCATCTTCTGGATGTCACCCATCTGGACAAGGACGATGTGACCCATCTCCTCGACCTGGCCGCCAGCTTCCAGGAGATCAACCGCCGTCCCGTCAGGAAGGTCCCCACCCTGAAGGGCAAGACCGTGGTGCTCTTCTTCGCCGAGAACAGCACCCGCACCAGGACGTCCTTCGACATCGCCGGCAAGCGCCTCTCCGCCGACACCTACTCGCTGTCCGTGGCCGGCTCCAGCATCAACAAGGGGGAGACCCTGAAGGACACCTCCCTCACGCTCCACGCCATGGGGCCCGACGTCATCGTGATCAGGCATCCCAGCAGCGGGGCGGCGGCATACATCGCCGACCTCCTCCCCTGCGCGGTCGTGAACGCCGGGGACGGATGGCACGCCCATCCCACGCAGGCCCTCCTCGACTGCTTCAGCCTGCGTGAGGCGTGGGAGAACCGGTTTGCGGGGCGGACGCTGCTCATCCTGGGGGACATCTCCCACAGCAGGGTGGCCCGGTCGAACGTCCATCTCCTGCACATGCTGGGCGTCAAGGTCCGGCTGTGCTCGCCCCGCACGCTCCTTCCGGCCGGGGTGGAGTCGTGGCCCGTGGAGGTCTTCTCCGATCTGGGCCGCGCCGTCGCCGACGTGGACGCGGTCATGTGCCTGCGGCTGCAGCTCGAGCGGCAGCAGGCCGGGCTTCTGCCGGACCTGACCGAGTACTCGAAGCGCTTCTGCCTCGGGACGAAGCATCTCGACAAGGCCAGGCCGAAGGCGGTGGTGCTCCATCCGGGGCCCCTGAACCGCGGCCTGGAAATCGCCGACGACGTGGCGGACAGCAAGGCCAGCCTCGTTCTGGACCAGGTGGCCGCGGGCGTCGCGATCCGCATGGCGGTGCTCTACCTGCTGGCCGTGAGCCCCCCTCCGTCCTTCGTCCGGGGCAAGGAGCTGGTGCTATGAGGTCGGGGAGCGTCCGGGATCGTCGGATCCCCGGTTCCATCGTCAGGATCGCCGCCGTTTCGCGCATCCCCGCCGGATGCGGGGCGCGGCCGGCTTGCCGGCATGGGGTGCCGGCGGCAGGGAGGATGCCATGAAACTTTGCGTACGCAACGCCACCCACCTCGAAGCGTCCGTCGACCTGTTCGTCGCGGAGGGCAGGATCGTGACCATGACGCCCTCCGGTTCCCAGCCGGTTCCCGAGGGATGCGAAATCCTCGATGCCAAGGGGCTTCTCCTCATGCCGAGCCTCGTGGACGCCCACGCCCACCTGCGGGAGCCCGGCCAGGAGTACAAGGAGGACATCGCCTCGGGACTGGCCGCCGCCGCCCAGGGCGGGTTCGGCACCGTCATGTGCATGGCCAACACGGTCCCCGTCAACGACACGGCTTCGGTGACGCGCTTCATGATGGACAGGGCCCGGGCAAGCCACCCTCACGGGCCGCATCTGCGGCCCATCGCCGCGGCAACCATGGGGCTCAAGGGGGAGGAGATGCCCCAGTTCGGCGAGATGCGGGAGGCCGGCTGCGTCGCGGTGTCCAACGACGGCAAGCCCGTCGCGAACACGGAACTGTTGCGTCGCATCATGGAGTACGCCGCCGACTTCGGCATGACCTTCATCGACCACTGCGAGGATCCCCATCTCGGCCACGGCTGGATGATGAACGAGGGGGAACTCAGCGGCCTGCTGGGGGTCAAGGGGCAGCCGGCGGCCGGAGAGGCAATCCAGGCGGCGCGGGACATCCTGCTGGCCGAGTGTCTGGGCCTGCCCGTGCACATCGCCCACGTGTCCAGCGCCATGACCCTGGACGTCATATCCTGGGGCAAGTCCAGGGGCGTGAAGGTGACGGCGGAGACCTGCCCCCACTATCTCCTTCTGGACGAGAGCGCCATCGGCAACTACGATACGGCGGCCAAGGTCAGTCCCCCCCTTCGCCGGCCCGAGGACAGGGCGGCGCTGCTTCGGGGGCTCGTCGACGGCACGCTGGACATCCTGGCCACGGATCACGCCCCCCATGCCAGCCACGAGAAGGACTCCACCCTGGACGTGGCGCTCTTCGGCTTCACGGGGCTGGATCTGGCCCTGTCCCTCACCTGGGGGCTCGTCCTGGACGGGGGGCTCAAGGAGGCGGATCTGCACAGGTTGTGGTGCCACGCCCCCGGCAGGATTTTCGACGTGCCGGTGAACGCGTTCTCTCCGGGGGACCCGGCGGACTTCTTCCTGTGGGATCCGGTCCAGAAATGGCCTGCCAATCGTGGAAACATGCGTTCCAAGAGCCTGAACACGCCGTTCCTCGGGCGCGAGCTCGTCGGGCGTGTCCGGCATCACTTCATCGGCGGCGAAAAGGTGGTCTGAAGCCATGCCAGTACGCACTCCCGTCGTGGCCAACCAGTTCTATCCCGGGGATCCGGGGCAGCTGGCCCGGGCCGTCGACTCCTTTCTCTTCGACCCCGCGGACGGCCGTGCGCCGGATCCCGTCTGGGGCGTCATGCTTCCCCATGCGGGCTACATCTACTGCGCGAAGATCATCGGCGAGACCCTGTCCGGGGTGGCGCTCCCGAAGACCCTCGTGGTCCTCTGCCCGAACCACACGGGCATGGGGCAGGCCTTCGGCGTCTGGCCGGACGGCGGCTGGGACACCCCTCTGGGGCGGGTGAAGGTCGCGGAAGAGCTGGCGGCCGCGCTGACGGGCGCCGGATGCGGCTTCGCCCCGGACATCCACTCCCATCTGAGGGAGCATTCCATCGAGGTGCTGCTGCCGTTCCTGCAGCGGACGACGTCCCCTCTGGAGATCGTGCCCGTGTGCGTTGGCACGCAGGACGTCGCGGCCCTGCGCTGGGCGGGCGAGGGACTGGGCCGCGTGTTGCGGGAGTGGCGCGGGCAGGGGAGGGAAGTTGGCATCGTGGTGAGTTCGGACATGAACCACTACGAGAACCATCAGCGCACCCTCCAGAAGGACGACAAGGCCCTGGTGATGATCGTCGCCTGCGATCCGGAAGGCCTGCTCGAGGTCGTGGGAAGGGAGAGCATCACCATGTGCGGGGCGGCCCCCATGGCGATGGCCCTGTTCGCCGCGCGGACCTTGGGGACCCCCGTCGCGCAGTTCGTGGGGCACGACACCTCGGCCACGGCCAGCGGCGATGCCACGCGGGTGGTGGGCTACGCCGGCGTGCGTTTGCGCATGGCGACGGTGTAGCGGCCGCGGGCGTGTCCCTTCCCGGTCGGGATGGGGCGCGGGACATTTCAGTCGAAGCCGTTTCGGAGGCGAGGGGATGCTCATCACGGCCATATTGACGTATCTTTGCTGCGGCGTCGTCGCCGGGGTTCTGGCGGGGTTGCTGGGAGTCGGGGGCGGCACGGTGATCGTGCCCATGCTGGCCATGGTGCTGCCGATGCAAGGCGTCCCGGCGGAATACGTCCAGCAGTTCGCCCTGGGGACGTCCCTGGCAAGCATCATGGTCACGTCCATATCCAGCACCAGGGCCCACTGGGCGAAGGGCGCGGTGCACTGGGACATCGTCAAGGCCATCACGCCGGGCATCCTCGTAGGCACCTTCGGCGGCGGACTGGTCGCCACCCATCTGCCTCCCCTCGTGCTGAAGCTCGTCTTCGTGTGTTTCCTCTTCCTTGTCGCCATGCAGATGCTTTCCAACTACCGTCCTCCGGCGGGGAGGGAGATGCCTGGGACCTTGGGGACGGCCGGCGTCGGGTGCGGCATAGGCGTCGTGTCCAGCTTCGTGGGCATAGGCGGAGGGTCGCTTTCGGTGCCCTTCATGGTGTTCTGCAACGTCCCCATGCACCACGCCGTGGGCACCTCGGCCGCCATCGGATTCCCCATCGCCGTGGCCGGGACCCTGGGCTTCGTCGTGGGAGGCTGGGGCCGTCCCGACCTGCCCGCCGGCGCGATCGGCTTCGTGCATCTCTGGGCGTTCCTTGGCATCGCCTGCGCCAGCTTCTTCACCGCGCCCTTGGGGGCGAAGCTTTCCCATTCGCTGCCCACGGACAAGCTGAAGCGGGGCTTTGCGGTGTTCCTGCTCTTCATAGCGGCGAAGATGTTGTGGAGCGTGCTGTGAGGAAGGCAATCGCCCTGCGAGGAAGGAATCGCCCTGCGTGGAAGGCAATCGTCCGTCGTTTTCACGGCAGTGCCGCCGATTGACGGATTCCGCGGGGCGAGTCTTGCGGTGGACGGCTCACTGTGGCATAGCCGACTTGTCGCCGCTGCTTCGCAGGACGGCCCGCTCGGGACGACACGTGGGTCTGCGAGGCCGGATGCCTCGGAAATGCGCCTCTTGCGCGGATGATCCTCATGCGACGCATGAGCGGCCCGCCGATTCGTCGGCGACTGTCGACGGACGCTTCCGTTCGCGACGCAGTGTGGCGCCGTCGGCGCGAAAGATTCGGATGCACTGGCATTGATCCTGGAATCCAGGGTGGAGGTGGCCGTTGAATACCCGACTGATTCGAGAGAACCTCGGCAAGGCCAAGGTCAGCTGCGGTCGCCAGGAACTGCGGCGGGCGCTCTTTCTGGCCCTTGCGGCCATGAAGGAACTGGGCGGCAAGCAGTTCCCTTTCGATCTGCGGGGGGACTTCCGGGACCTGATTTCAAATCTGCAGTCCGATCCGGAATTCCGCAAGGTCTGCCCGAAGCACATCGCCTATCAGCCCGGAAGCGAGCAGACGGTGCAGGCGATGCTGGCCGATGCATTGAGGGCCTTGAGCGGCGTGGCGAACGAGGAGGGCTACGAGGCGACCCTCGACCGCAAGCTCAAGCTCGACCGCAACATCATCGAGGGCAAGCGGAAGCTGGCCGAAGGCAAGCCTTCCGAGGCGGATGCGGCCTTCGCCGAGGCCATGAAGTACTACAAGGACGAGGTCGCGGTGTTCCCCATGATCGCCAGGCTCTTCATGGAGTCGAAGGAGTATGTCCGGGCGTTGGGGCACCTGCGTGAGGGCCTCAAGGCCGTGCCCGACAGCGAGCAGATGCGCTCCATGGCCGAGGAATGTCTCCGCCTGCGTAAATCGTGACCCCAGAGGACCCCATGGAACAGACTCTGCGATACATACATGCTGCGGACCTGCACCTGGAGGCGGCGCTGTCGGCGCTGACCGATTCCGAGGCCAAGGACAGGTGCCTCGCCGAGGCCACGTACACGGCGCTGGCCCGGCTGATCCGCTATTGCGAGGCGGAGCGTCCCGACTTCCTCGTCCTCGCGGGCGACGTCTACGACAGCGAGAACCACAGCGTCAAGTCGCAGCGGGAGCTGCGGGACGGCTGCGTGCGGCTGAACGATCTGGGCATCCCGGTCCTCATCGCCCACGGCAATCACGATCCCTTGGGCTCGCGTCTCAGGACGCTGGACTGGCCGGCCAACGTGACGTTCTTCGGGCCGGAGGTGGCTCGGGTGAGCGTTCTGCGGGGCGGCCACATGCTGGCGATGATTCACGGCGTCAGCCACGCGAAGGCCGACGAGAGCCGCAATCTCGCCACCTTCTTCTCCCGGGACGAGGAATTCGACGGATTCCAGCTGGGCGTTCTCCACTGCTGCATCCAGGGGCAGACCGGGGACCGCTACGCCCCCTGCACGCTGGAGGACCTGAAGAAGACGGGCCTGGACGCATGGGCGCTGGGACACGTCCACACCCGGGTGGAACTCTGCGACCGGCCGTACATCGCTTACAGCGGCAACACCCAGGGGCTCCACATCAACGAGCAGGGTGCGAAAGGCTGCAATCTGGTCACGGTGAAGAGGCTGCCGGACGGCGGCTTCGCCTGCGCCTCGAAGTTCCTGCCTCTCGCCCCGGTGCGCTGGCAGATCATCAACAATCTGGACGTCGACGGGACGCAGACGCTGGATGAGGTCGCGGAGCGCATCGCGGGCCGTCTGGCGGTCGCCTGCACGGCGCTGGACGACGGGTGTCAGATCCTGATCGTCAGGGTGCGTCTCGAGGGGCGGACCGTGCTGGACGGCGAACTTCGCAAGCCCGGCGGCCGCGAAGCGGTGCAGGAGATGGTCCTCAGGGGTGCGCAAGGCGACTGCGTGATCCTGAAGGACATTGAGGTCGACACGAGGCCTCAGGTGGACATGGAGGAATACCGGTCGCGGGACGACCTTCTGGGCATCGCCTTGCAGGATGCCTATGTGGCCCGGACGGACGACGAGAGGCGGGCGCAGGTGCGCCAGGCGCTCTCGCCGATCGAGAGCAAGAGCCTGAAGCAGGTGCTCCCTCCGCTGGACGACGATCAGATAAAGGATTTTCTGGGCGAGGCCGAGCGGTTGTGCCTGGATCTGCTGGAGGCGGACGATGTACATTGAAGGGTTCAACATCAGCAGGTTCCTCGGGCTTTCCGGAGTCCTCGTCGACTCCCTGGGACCGGGCCTGAACATTTTCTACGGGGAGAACGAGGCCGGCAAGTCCTCGTGCCAGGCCTTCCTGCGCGTCATGCTGATGGGCTTCCCGAAGGCCACCACGGACGAGGGGAAGGAACTCAAGGACGGCAAGGGCTGTCTCGACATCGTCTGCCGCAACAAGGACAGGATGCGCATCTGCCGCGACGCCAAGACGACGACGCTCCACGACGGTGCGGGCTCCCCCATGGAGTTGCTGGAGTTGCAGACGGTTCTCGGGGGCATAACCCCCGACGTCTACAGGAACGTGTTCGGTTTCACGCTGTTCGAGCTGGAGCGGTTCGAGAGCCTGTCGAAGTCGGAGGTGAACAGCGCCTTGTACGGGGCCAGCTTCGGCCCTGGCATGCGTTCGCCTGGAGTTGTGACGAAGGATCTTGATGCCAGGATGAAGGCCATCTTCCGCCCGTCGGGCACCAAGCAGCCGCTGAACGAGGCGATGACGGCCGTCGATACGCTGGGCAAGCAGATAGCCGCTCTGGAGGAGAAGTACTCCGACTACGACAGGGTGGCCCAGGCGCTCCATGACACCCAGGCGAAGCTCGCCGAATTGACCAACGGGCGTCACGTCCTCGAGCAGGAGCGGCAGGTCCTCTTGCGCAGGCTCGGGGCGTGGCGGCAGTGGGAGCAGTGGAGTCATGCGGTTCCTGAGCTCAGGCGTCTGGGACCCGGCATCGAAGGCTTTCCCGAGGACGGGCCGGCGCGGCTCGCCAAGCTGCAGGAGGCGCGGAGGGGCTGCGAACGGCAGAAGGCCTCCCAAGAGGCGGAACTGGAACGCAAGCGTGAACATCGGGACATGATCGTCGAGAACAGTTCGATACTGGATGCCCTGTCCGGATTGCGGCGGCTTGCCGAGCGCAAGAGCGGCTACATGCAGGCTCTCAACAGGATCCCCAGCCAGGAGGAGACCCTGAGGCGCCTCCTGGGGGATCTGGAGCGCAATCTCCTGATGCTGGGGCAGGAGTGGACCTGCGAGCGGATAAAGGCGACGGACAGGACCCTGTCGGCGAAGGAGCGCATGGAGGACCAGGCCAAGGAGATGACCATGGCCGACACCATGCACAGGGCCGCCCAGGATGCCCTGATCAAGTGCAACAGGGACGTGGAGGTCGCGGAGCGCGACCTTGTGGCTGCCCGGAAGACGCTGGAGGAGTTGAAGGTTCCCGAGGCGATGATGGACGACGAGGATCGGGACAATCTGCGCCGGATACTCGCCAGGGTTGAGGAGGTGCGCCGCATGCTGCCTGGCAAGGAGCGTGCGTTGCAGAGTTGCAGGACCACCTTCATGAGGGCGTACGAGCCCTTGCGGTTGATGGCGAGGGAGGGGAAAAGCCCCGGGTCCCTGCTGGAGACGCTCATCGGAGGACAGGAGGAGGCGCTGGAACTTGCGGCGGTGGTCAGCAAGAGCGTGCAGGAAGTGAACGAGACCCAGCAGGAGTTGCAGCAGGCCGAGGAAGGGAAGGCTGCGATGGAGAACCAACTCGCGAAGCTCAAGGCCCAGGTCCGGGACCAGGAGGTCCGGACCAGGGAGAGCCTGGACGGTCGCGTCCGTGCGTTGCGCGCGCTGCGGGGGCTCGCGGGGGAGATCAGGGCGGACCGGCAGTGGGAGGAGGAACTCAGGGAGCGGAAGGCCGAGGCGGTTCCGGTCGGCACATCGAAGAAAATCATCATGATGCTGATCGGCGCGCTCATCATGATCGCGGGCATCGTGGGCCTGGTCATAACTTGGGACCCCGGGGTGGTGATGAATCTGCATATCCACGACATGACGTTCGCCGTCACCCCGGTGATCAGCTACTGCGTCGTGGTGTTAGGGGGGATCGTGCTGGCCATCGGGCTGCCCCGCAGCGGAGCCGAGGTGAAGCGCTACAGGAAGGAGATGGAGCAGATAGAGACGAAGCTCTCGTCCACGATCACGCATTTGAAGGATCTGGAAGCCAGTGCGGAGGAATTGTGCGAGATCGCGCAGGTGGAGGATTACGAGCCTGAGACCCTGGACGACATGGAACTGGAGTTGGAGGAGGAGCGGGAGCGCTGCATACACGAGGAGCGAACCCTTCAGGACATCGAGGATCTGAAGCAGCGGGTGGCGGACGCCGGCACCCAGCTGGAGCGGATCAGGAGCCGCAAGGAAGGGCAGGAGGCCGACCTGCAGGTGGTGCGTCGCCGGTGGCATTCCTTCATGCAAGGAATCGGCGTGAGCAGCGTGCCCTCGCCGGAAAGTGCCGGCACGTTCTTCGGCAAGGCGGAGACGGCCCTGGTGCTCAGCGGGAACCTGGACCAGGCGGAGGCGGAGCTCAGGGATGTCAACGAGGAACTGGAGGAGCAGGAGGGCCGCATCAGGATCATCCCGGCCATAGCCGACCGACTGACCGGGGCGCGGAACGTCGACGAGGTCATGGAGCGGGTGCAGAACGCCCTGGAGAGCTTCCGGGAAGTGGATGCCGTCCTGGATCAGCGTCTCAAGGCGCAGATGGCGCTGGAATCCCGGGAACAGGAACTGGTGCGCAGCCGCAACCGCCAGACGGAGGCCGTCGAGGAGATGCGCAAGGCCGAGGAGCGGCTGGCGGAGGCGCGCAACATCTGGGCGGAGCGCATGGACGCACTGGGACTGGGGAGGGAACTCAGCCCCCAGACCGTCTGGGAGGCCTTCGGGATCATGGACAAGTGCCTCGAGACGGAGACGCAGATCGAGAAGGCGAAATCGGAATACAACGCCAGCAAGATGGAACTGGCCCGGTTGCAGGATCCGCTGGAGAAGGTGGTGACGGCGCTGGGCCGCGCCCCGGTCGCCTCCGCCGGTGGCGAGGCCGACTGGATCGCGACTCTGGACCAGTTGCTGGACGAGGGCGAGGCCGCGGTCAACGCCCGCGAGGAACGGGCGAGGCGTACCAGGCTGGTGGAGGATGCCGAGAACACCTTGCGTCAGACCATTGTCGAACTGGCCGTGGCCCGGGACGAGGAGACGAGGCTGCTGGCGATGGCCGGCGTGGACGATGCGGAGGCGTTCCTCAAACTGTGCAGGGAGGACACGGAACGCAAGCGGTTGCAGCAGCAGGTCCGGCAGTTGGAGGACGACCTGCGCAGTTCCTGCGGGGCCCAGCCCTTCGAGGAGTTCGTGGCGTCCTTCAGGCAGGGGGAGCAGGAGATCAACGAGCGGCGCAAGATGCAGATCGATGTCGAGCTGGGGGATTCCGAGGACATGGAGAAGCAGCTGGCCAAAGATGTCGGGGCGCTCCAGGCGAAGGAGCTGGAGCTGTCCGACACGACGGAACTGTCCAGGCTCAGGCGGGAGCGTAGCGTCCTGCTGGAGCGCATGGAGGAGTTGCGTGCCGACTGGTGCAGGCTCGCCCTGGCGAAGGAGATCGTGGAGAGGGCGCAGAGGAGGTTCGAGACGGAGCGTCAGCCTCGGGTCATCAAGCTGGCGTCGGAGAACTTCTCCCGGATCACGGGCGGGGATTGGGAAGGGTTGCAGGTGTCCCTGGAGAAGCGGGAATTGTCCGCCCTGCCCAGAGGCGGCCAGCCGACGGCGCCGGAGAAGATGAGCTGCGGCGCCCGGCAGCAGGCCTATCTTTCCCTCAGGCTCGCCTTCATCAAGAACCATGCGGAGCACGCCGAACCGCTGCCGGTGCTCATGGACGAGGTGCTGGTGAACTTCGACGCCCAGCGGGCCAGGCACACGGCCAAGGCCTTTGCCCAGCTCGTCTCGGATCCCGACGGTGCGCACCAGTTGCTGTATTTCACGTGCCACTGGCACATGGTGGAACTGTTGCGGGCTGCGATTCCCCAGGCGGTGATTTTCAAGGTCGCGGAGAGGTGCATCGCGCCGATGCCGATGCCGGCGGAGCAGGCCGCCTGAGGAGCGTTTCGCCGTCGCCGTTGGGATGCGGCGCCTGCGGCTCTTCGAGATTCAGGCCAAGGGGCTTGCCGCGGCATGTGAAAGATTGGGCCGGGACAGGACTTTGACTTTCTCTCAAATGCAATAGCAAAGCCCCCTTGCCGAGGATCCTCGGCAAGGGGGCTCGTTTATGTGTGTAGAGGTATCAGATAGTCAAGAGTTTGCCTGCGTGCTGGCAATAGCGTGCAATGAAGGTTGTGTGTAATACTACACTGTTGAATTACTCCAGCAATGCGTCAGCACCTTGATCCTGCGTAAGGAAGTATTTTGTCTTTTTTTCCTCATCCGCATGTTGTTTGCGTGCATGCTCGCCTTTTTTCACCATGTCATCCTTGTTCTCTGCAAACCATGTTTTTGCAGAATCATTTGGCGTAACCCATTTGCAGCTCTTCAAGTTTTTTGCAAGCTTGGGAAAATCCGAGACAGGAATGGCTTCCATATGGAAGCGCGCCTTCCAGAATCCCATGTCAGGATTAACTTCGACGTAATAGTATTTTTGTGGAGCGAGGTCAGCCTCAAGAAGGGTTGAGCTTTCACCACCTACAACGTATAGGTGCTTCCCTGGAGTCGTCTTATGCAGGAGCTTCGTGTTGTATGAGATGATAGCGATGAATTGCACATCCCCACTCTCAGCAACCTCGCCGACCGGCGCCTGAATAGCGACGCCTAAAGGCGAATCTCTGAAGAATATGATGGCGGATTCGTTTTCGCCGAGTTTTGTCGTATCTTCAGACATGTCCACCGGCGACATGAGCTTGCTGCTGCAGCCAGCCATCAGGAACAACGACAGCAGGAAGATGCAAAGAACATTGCGATGAACCATGGAAACCTCCAGTTTAGTGTTATTGTTCGTCATCGTCATCCTCTTCATATTCATCCTCATCATCGTCATCAGAAATTTCCTCTACAAAATATTCCATTCTCATCCTTTCGGCGAATCTCTCCCAAGCTTCGCAAACCTGATCCCTTTTCGGGATGGCGCCGATCTGGGGATTCCACTGGGTGATATATGGTCCCATCTCGCTATACCTAATAATGTATGTGTATTCATTATTTTCCAAAAAATCTCGAAATGCATCGCCTTCATCAACCTCGAAGAATTTCTCGTACTCCTTTGAGTCAGCGCATTCCTTCGCATACTCGAATATCAACTCTTCATAATCATTCCAGTCGCAGCCGGGATTGTTTTCAACAAATTCTTTCATGAACTCTTCAAAGTCGCCATCACAGGTCTTGTCCCATATGTACTCATCCTCTTCAACTTCAATGATGAAGCCAGCATCGATGAGTTCTGATAACAGTCCTTCTTCACATCCATCACAACGGGAAAAATCAATCCTGTCGTCGCATGACGATATGGCTTCCGCAATGATCTCCTCACTGGTCATGGCTACGCTCCCTATGGTCGCTCATCGGATTTTCCAGCTGTCTGCAGCCTGTGGTGATGGTTCGGGAATTGCGTGCCGATCGCAGTGCATGGGCGCTCATTTCGGGAAATACGTCATGGAGGTCTTCTTCAGTTCCTTGACGCTTCGCAGGATGGCGTGCTCTCCCAGAGACACCATGGAGGCGAGCTCCTCGACCACGGCGAGGCACTCAGCCTCGCTGCGGCCGTGGACCATGGTGTAGAGGGTGTAGGGCCAGTCCCGGGCGGGACTCGGCCTGTAGTAGACGTGGGAGACGTTGCCGTGCCGCGCCGCGGCCTCGCCGCAGGCGTCCATGTTCGCCTCCTCCACCTTCCACGCCACCATGGCGTTGTGCGTCCAGCCCGTCCTCTGATGCCTGATGCTGGCCCCGAATCGCCGGATGGTCCCCTCCGCCTTGAGGCGCCGCAGAAGTCCCAGCACCTCCTCCTCGGTACGGCCCGTCCGCTCGGCGATGCGGGCATACGGATCGAGACAGTCCGGCAGATCTCCCTGGACCTCGGCCAGGACCGCGCGTTCCCAGTCGGCGAAGGGGGCGGCCATCAGCGGCTGAAGGATCGGGCGAAGAGGTCCTGGATGGCGACGCGGCCGGCGTCCTCGAGGAATCGCGTCCCGGTCGCGGCGAAGTTGGGGGAGGTGATGCAGGGCTTGTCGGCCGGGTTCCACGCATCCTCGTTCCAGGAGAACCAGCCGTTCTTCTGCTGGTCGAACACGAGCAGGGGCTTGTTGCATATTTTCGCGAACTCGGCCCCCCATCCCGTGCCGCCCTTGACCGTGCCGTCCGGCTGGATGACCCCCACGACGAAGATCTGGTCGCCACTGCTGACCTGCCAGCAGATGGACTGCAGCACCTTGCGGAAGAGGGGGGCCGTCGTGTACTCCCGGCCCATCAGCTTGGACACGTAGGAGAGGCTCACGTCCTTGAGCATGAGTTCCTGGGAGGTGAGGATCCGCACGCCCCGGTTCCGCTCCCGCTGGTGTCCTTCGAAGCTGTAGTTCACTTCCTCGATGCCCCAGCTTTCCGCAAGGCTTCCGAAGAACTGTTCCGTCCCCGCGGCGCCGCCGCTGTAGAGGATGCATTGAGCCGGCTTGAGCATGGGGCTTCTCCTGATTGCTTGTCTGTTGGATGTACGTCGCCGTTGTGGCGATGGGATACTGCCAGAATCGCGGTTCGCGGACAAGCGCGGGGCTTGGGGTCCGGGCTCGCTTTTGTCCGATGGCGCTCAGTACTCGAGATCTTTGGGAAGGATGGCGAAACGTGCGGGATGGCCGCGATCGAGGACGCCGATGCCCGTGTCTTCGAGGCCCAGGGCGGCCGCCCCGTTGACGGTGAGCAGCCGTATGAGCGCTTCGGGCGGGGTGTCCATCCTTTTCCTGAGGAAGACGGCCTCGTTGCGCACGTCCAGATCCGGAGCCGAGGACAGGCCGTCGGTGCCGAGGCAGAGCAGGGTCCCGCTCTCAAGGAGCGCCGGCACGTCCGGCAATCCCACCCCGATGCCGTCGTTGGATCGGGGACAGAGGCAGAGGGCTGAGCCGCTGGCGCCGAGTTCGCCGATTTCATCCCTGTCCAGTTGGACGCCGTGGACGGCAAGCGTCCCCGGACCCAGCAGGTCCAGTTCCCGTGCGTAGGCCAGGGGCCTGCGCCCCGGCGCCCTGTAGTCCGCGGGGAGCACGCGCTGCCTGAGGAAGTCCGCCAGAGCCCCGGCACCTTCCGTGAGCATCAGGGTCTCCTCCGGGGATTCGGCAAGATGCATGGCGAAGGGGAGTCCCCATTGCCGGCAGCAGGCCCTGACATCGGCAAGCAGACCGGGGGACGTGGCATAGAGGGAATGGCAGGCCGGTGCGCAGTGCCCCGTGACGATGCCGGGGACCTCCTCCCGGCAGGTGGGCGGCCAGGGAAGGGGGCCATCGGCCAGAGGCGGCCCGTGGCCGAACCATTCGCAGAAATGCGTGACGCCGAGTCCGGCGCGTCCGCAGGACTCCGCGACGTCTGCGAGACCTGAGGGCAGGGATCCGCAGATGTCTCCGACGTGGACCGTGCCCGTCCCGGCGATGTCGGCGCAGGCGTCCGGCAGGGAATCCCGGTTCGGGGGAAGCCGCAGCAGGGGGACGAGGCTGGCCAGCCATGGGACGAAGCCCTGGTGGAGCGTGGTCGTTCCCGCAAGGTGGGAAAGCTGCAGGTGGGTGTGGGCGTTGACGCAGCCGGGGATGATCGTGACGTCGCCGAGATCCCGCACGTCGGCGCCGACGGGGAGTTCCCGTGCGCGAGGCAGTATTTGCGCGACCTTCCCTTTGGAAAGGACGATGGCGGCGTTGTCCAGCCGCCTGAGGGGCGCGAAGAGTTCTCCGCCTCTCGCAGGGCCTTCTCCGATGAGGGGGATGAGGGTTCTCGCCCGCAGGACGGTGGGCCCTCGCGTCGGCGTGTCGATGGAGCGTCTCCTTCCCGGCCGTGCATGCGTGGGCCGGGATCGTGCGCACGGCGCATTGACGCCGTCCGAGGCTGTGTTAGGCTGCCGTCCCGCAGGCGGGCGATCCGTCTGCCGGAATGGCCGCCATGCCGTTTCCTTTTGCCGGCGGCATTCTATCCGTCCGCGAGGGCGAGGCAAGCCGCTTGCGC
This sequence comes from Desulfovibrio sp., assembly GCA_031272715.1. GTDB lineage: Bacteria > Desulfobacterota > Desulfovibrionia > Desulfovibrionales > Desulfovibrionaceae > Desulfovibrio. The sequence goes on along the minus strand of JAISTH010000099.1, from coordinate 5,488 downwards.
GGCGGATCGGCGGCAAGGCGGAGACGGCGGACGCCAGACGAGGACTTCCACAGGGCGAGGGCAATGGGCCGCATACTCTACGGCGTCCACGGGACCGGACATGGCCACGCCATGCGTGGGTTGACCATCGCCAGGCGTCTGGGAGGGCACGAGTTCCTCTTCGTGTGCGACGACGACGCCCCTTCCGTGCTGGAACCGGAATTCCCCGTCCATCGTCTGCCCAACCTGGGCACCGTGTTCGTGAACTACCGCGTGGACGTCGGGGCCACCGTGCGCCGGGCAATCCCCCTGCTTCTCGACCGCCGCCGCCACATACGGGACCTCTTGCGTGTCATCGACGAGTTCCGCCCCGACGTGTGCATGACGGATCTCGAATACTTCGTGCCCAGGGCGGCCGAGGAGGCGGGGATACCCTGCCTCACGCTGGACCACCAGCACGTGATCACCTGCTGCCACCACGATCTGCCCGCAAACATGTGGTGGGACACGATCCTGCAGGGCCTGACGCCCCGTTTCCTTTTCAGGCCGACCGACCTCAATCTCATCATCTCCTTCTACGCCCCGCCCCTCAAGAGCAGGTACAAGGCCCGCATAGCCCCTCCCATCCTCCGGCAGTCCGTGCTGGACCTCCATCCCCGGGATCTGGGGCACGTGGTGGTCTACCAGAGCAACTCCACCGACGACCGGCTCGTGGACTTCCTGCGCACGGCCACGGACCGGCCCTGCCACGTCTTCGGCTACCGCAGGACCTCGGGGAGGATCGACAACGTGACCTTCATGGAGAAGAGCGAGGAGGGCTTTCTGGAACTGCTGGAGGGGTGCGCCTACGTGATCCAGGGCGGGAGCCACACCCTCATGGGGGAGGCGCTCTTCCTGGGCAAGCCCGTGCTGAGCATCCCTCTGGTGGCCATGGTGGAGCAGCGGTTCAACAGCCTGTATCTGGAACGCCTGGGCTACGGCGCACAGACGAGGATGGAGGCGCTGGGGCCGTCGCTGCTGCGGGATTTCGAGGCGGCCCTGCCCCGGTACAAGGCGAACATCGCAAAGGGGAACTTCTGCGGCAACGATCTCGTCTTCGGCCTGACGGACCGATTCATCCGCACGGGAAGTTTCCCCCTTGTCGGGGAACCGTGAGGGACATCCCGCCATGGTGGCGGCGGACGTGGGCGAGAGCGTTTTTTGTGGCGTTTTTGCCGGCATCACGCTAATGCGTTTAGCCAACCTGCCGAAAAGAAAAGCATGCCCTGAGTTTTGCGGCTGTAAGCTCGGGCGGGGACGACGACCGCCAGTCGCGACGTCCCGGCATATGTGGCGGATCTTCAGCACCTGGAGTCTCTGGCATGTCTCAGACCAACATACTGCTCGAAACGGGAACCAACGAGCTGGAAATAGTGGAGTTCTTCGTCAATCTGGACGGATACGAAGGGCACTATGGCCTGAACGTGGCCAAGGTCGTGGAGATCGGTCGCCGGCAGGTGGTGACGGCCATGCCGGAGATGCCGCACCCCGCGGTGCTGGGGGCCTTCTCCCACCGCAACGGCCGGATCGTCCCGCTCATCGACATGGCCAGATATCTCGGCAGCGCGCCCATCGAGAACGAGGACGCCAAGATCATCGTCACCGAGTTCAACACCGTCTGCACGGCCTTCCTGGTCTCCGGGGTGAACCGCATCTACCGCCTGAGCTGGACGGACGTGAAGGCGCCGGGCAACTTCCTGCAGAACATCAGCCAGAGCTCGGTGACGGGCGTCGTGCAGCTGGAGGAGCGGGTCATCTTCCTGCTGGATCTGGAGGCCATAGTGGCCGAGCTGCACCCGTCCATGGCCATACGTCTCGACGCCGCCACGGAGGCGCCCGTCGAGCAGCCCCTGTACCACATCCTCCACGTGGACGACTCCAGCAGCATCCGCTCGCTGGTGCTGAACCTGCTGGGGCAGGACGGGCGCTTCACCATAGACCAGCGCGTCAACGGCCAGGAGGCCTGGGACTACCTGAAGGCGCTCAAGACCAAGTCCGAGGAGGAGGGCAAGCCGATCCTGTCGTACCTCCAGGGCATCATCAGCGACATCGAGATGCCTTCCATGGACGGACTCGCCCTGTGCAAGCACGTCAAGTCCGACCCGGTCCTCAAGGTCATCCCCCTCGCCATCTTCTCCTCGATGATCAACGACAGCCTCTCCAGGAAATGTTCCTCGGTGGGCGCCGACGCCCAGTACACCAAGCCCGACCTCAGGGCGCTGGCGGATCGGCTCACGGAGCTGATCAGGAACAATGTCGCCGCGGAATGACCGCGCCGCCATGAAATCCCGCAAGGCGGGCCGCCTCCCCTTCGTCGCAAGCGATGCGAGGGTGCATGCGGCCATCGTTTGACATACGGCGTCGCCGAGACTACTGTTAACCCATCACCATCGCCCCGCTCCAAGGCCAGGATGCCGCATACAGTGCATCCTGCGTCGCCTTGAGCCCGTCGCGCAGCCGCGGCCCTATATCGTCACGATGTGCAGGCGGGATCGCAGCCGCCATTCCTTCCTGTCGCGTGCACGAGCGTCGTCGGCGCTGGCGGCGAGTCGCCGCGCAACCCGACCGCCGAGGAACATCGTCGGTCCGCGGTTCCGATTCCTTGCAGTCGCCAACCAGGCAGGGAAAGTCGTGAAGCTGCCCATCACCGTCCGATACGCCATCCGCATCTGCTGCATCATCGCCGGAGCCTCCCGGATGCTGTCCATCGCGTCCATTGCCGACAGGGCCGGCATGTCCCCGCGAACGGTGGAGAACATCCATGCGCAGCTGAAGAAGGCCGGAATAACCCAGGGGACGGTCGGCTCGAGGGGAGGACTGCGTCTCGCCCTGCCCCCGTCCGAGATCAGCGTCTCCGGGATCATGGAGGCGGTGGGGGGCGAGGTCGACCTCTTCCTGTGTCAGGGGGAGAAGGGCAACAAGTGCCCGAACGACGAGGACTGCGCCATGCGGGCCGTCTGGCGCGACATCACCGAAAGGGTGCAGGCCGTGTTCGAGGGCATTTCGCTTGGGGAACTGCTGCAGATATACAACGCGAACGTCGACGAGAACCTGGATCCTGCCGAATGTCTCCCTGCGGTCCGTTGATGGGGAACTGCAGGCGTTCCCGCCTTGAGGTCGTCATCTCACGCCGCCCGAACCCATCCGGATTTTGCGCTCGTCCCGCCGCTTCACCACCGATGCTGGGCCTGAAGCGCAGGGAAATTCCATATTCCGACAATGCCAGTCCGATGCCCATGTTCTGAATGCGAATGATCAGGACAAAGTAGATGTCGGACTTTCTAAAGCAGAACGCCTCCTCGTCCCACAGGGGCGAGGAGGCGTTCAAAGCGTGTATGACGTTTAGGAACGGCTGCTAAAATGAGTAGACCAAGGTCATGTTGACATTCCAGGGATCATTTACAGTATCCTCGCCCTTGCCATTCATGTTAGTGCGACCCCAGACTTTCTTGTTCTTGCTGAGCATTGTCATTATGTATGCGCCTTCAACATATAGCTGTAGATTTTCGTAAATCTGGTACTGATTGCGTAATCCGAATTCAAGTGCGCTATCCAATGTCGTCAGGTATAATGGATCCTTCCCTTCAATTGTAGCATCATTAGATGCATATCCATTCTGTAAAAAAACCTTCTTTGCCATTGCGGGGCTGTTCGTACCACCTATATAATTTACGTACAATGTATGCTTTAAATCTTCAACAAAACTTATATTCTTAAACCGAAGGCCGACACCCCATGTCCCATTCCAGTTTGCGGTGAGAAGTCCTTCACGACTGTGATCCCATGGTGCACCATTTGCAGCAAAATCCGAGAAGCCATTGTTGGTGTTGGCTACGGATATGTAGGGCATACGCTCAGATCCATTTGCCGGGTTGGAGTCATCTCCAGAACCATACCAGCCATAGATGCCTGGGGTGACAAAATCAGTCTTGTATTCCATGAGCAGTGATGCGAGCCATCCGGAACGGTTTCGAGAGCCGTCATCATGCCATTGAATTGATCCATAGTTGAAATCCCAAGCAATCCTGAAAGGATCAAACAGCGTTACTTCACCAGTCAATCCAGCCCAGAAAGCATCTCCATTTGCATGTAAACTATTCCGCATGTCTACATCTCTGGCATATTTACTGGTGCCATCCTTATGCCTCGGGCCACCTACAGGGGATATGCCTGCAGCTGTGTATCTGTATGATGTCGGTTCTTTTTCTGGATTTCTAGCTATCCAGCAGGAGTTATTATCCCAATATGGTCCAATGGTGGCATAGGCTCCCCATGGAGTTACCTTAACACCATCAAAGGATAACGGTATAAGTAAAGCAAACACATCAAAATTGTCTTGATAGCCTTGAGCTTTATAAGTATTTGCGTAGTATCCTCCATCATTGTTGTCATTGTATGGACGCGCCCAAAGGACTGATATGCCAACGTTGTCAGTGAATGTATAAGTTGTCGCGATGCCGGCCACGTCATCATTGAATACCATGCCGCCAGTAGTATAACTCGGAAACTCCATGCCTTGAATACCCATGCGAACTTGTAAATCTGTATAAGGTACCATCCAGTCTATGTAAGCGCGTCTCAGCTTTATCACACTTGTGCTATCAGCACCGAGTGCAGCACCGCCACGACTGTAGTTGCGGCCATCTGAGGTGGCTTTGCCCCAAAGGCTGCTGCCGATTTCGAAGAAAAGAGTGCCGGATAGAGCTTCAGAACTTGCGGCATCGATTTGCGTGCGAAACCGTTGCTTCGCCTCGAATTCGTCCTCGCCGCCCCTCCCCCATCCAGTCGTCTCCCCGCTGGTGAACTTGCCGTTCTGGCCATAGTCAAAGGAGACGTTCCACTCGCCCTTGGCACTGACATCGACAGCGTGGGCGTTGGACCAGGATCCCAGCAATAGCCCCGCTGCCAATAGGAGAACACTTAACCTTCTCATGACACCTTCCCCCAAGAAAATTAACTCTAGACTTTTTTAAATGTTAAGCTTCATTGCTCCCCCCATGGAGCAAGAAGCGAATTGGAAAATTCCCACTATACAGCACTTTATCCTTTTTAATCCGTTAGGGCAATACTCGCGGTAAAAATTTTTATACTCGAGGATCCACCTCCACGCCCAGGCTCTCTCGATGTTGAAATCGCCGCGTCTAGTCCGGAATCCGGCCAGTAATCTCGGTATTAACAAAACTCTGAATAATCTCTAGAATGATTCAAATCGGAAATCGTCCCGATCTCGGCGAAAGACATTCTAGAGTTCGTCTCGGAAGGGTCTCCTCGGCGAGCCCTGCCTGCGGTCAAAGCGTGTGCTTCGAGACATGGGCAAGGTGGCAAGGCAGGGTGTCGGAGTCTGGTTCGGCGTATGTGCCTCATAATCACGGTGCCCGGCCCTTCATCGACAGCGTAGTCTCTCGGCCATGGACCACCATGGCCGCCCACTTTTCACGTTCCGCCATCATATAATATACTCCTCGGCCAA
>JAISTH010000059.1 GCA_031272715.1 Desulfovibrio sp. | reverse complement strand
CTTTTTATCCTACGTACAAGCGGCTGTCAATAGGGTCATAGAAAAAAATCGTACCCTCGTAAAAAAAACTACCCACCCATTAACTCTGACGGAGGGAGGGGTGGCCGGGGAGCCAACTCCCAGATAATCGTCCATTTTCCCCCAGATCCGGGGGGGCGAGAGGGGGTTCCTCGGCCTCCGGCCCTACGGGCATGGGCGCAAGCGGGTTTTGCAGGGACGACTATATAACTCTTATAATTATTCTGTTTCTTGACGTATTCAAAAATTGACATTCTCATGCTAGTGAAAACCTTAGAGTCATGTATACTACCACGGTATACAGAACACAGTACCGGGAGTCTAGTAGAGCCATCCAACAATATAGCGAGTCCAACTTGCAACTTATGATTCAAGTTCTTTTTACTATGTTCAAACGCAAGAATATCTGAGTCCCTCTTTACAGTATGATTGCAATTAAAATTTATTTCATCAAAATAATACACGTTGACTTTCTTCTTAGAAGAATCATCTCTGGACCGGGGAGTCATTTCTTTCGCCATCTCAGATATAGCAAGAAGGCTTGCATTACACATTTCTATGGTCTCGTCAACGGAATAGTAATCCATGGCCATGGACAATCGCCTGCCATTAACGTTCTCCAGGAGGCCGGGCCGGATCGTGTCCATCGCACTTTTGCGCAGCTCCTCCCCCACCTGTGCCAAAGACACCGGCTTGTTCAGGCTGTTCATGAGCAGTACGCCAACAGCGCGCCCTGGGCTCAAGCTCCGCACCCTGTTGGGCCTTGCCCCGGCCTCGGCAATGTTCATGATGCCGGTCTCGCTCATCAACCGATATGCCAGCCAGGCCCTGCCAAAATCCATGCTGGGACCCGACTGGTCGCCAACGGCGACAGACCGTCCGGCAAGGTGTGCAAGATCAGCGCGCGCTGTGGCTGCCTCCGCTTCGGCCGCATCACGCTGCTTCTCCAGCATCGCCGCACGTCCGTCGGACTCGTTCAGCTGACCTCCAGGAAGGCAATTTTTTCGTCCTTCCTGCTGCAAGCGGCGACGAGCCTCCTGTTGTCGTCGGCCACGGCGGTGCCTGCCTTGGCGAATGCCCGCAAATCGCCGTTCCGGTCGGTCCCTGGAGCCGATCCCTTCCCTTCTGCTGGATTTTGCGAGGGTTGCCCGTCCTTGCCGAGGAGTATTCCCCAGAGACTGGCGAGCATCTCCTCGACCGCCTCGAGTCGCAGGAACGATGCAAGGATCGACGCTGCGGTGCCGAGGTAGCGAATGGGTTTGTCCAGTATACCGTTCTCGCCAGGGGGAATCCCCTTGATCGAGTGGTAGACCCTGCTGCGTGACTGTCTGTCCTTGGTGAGCGATATCATGTCTCCGCCACACTCCTGAAAGCTGGTGGTCACAATACTTCTTCTGTAAGGGTTCCCTGTTAACGAGAAGATCTATGGCATGAACCGGCTCGGCGAAGTCGCAGCCTTGTTTGCGAAGCGTCTCGACATCTGCAATTTTATTCAGGGCTGGGTGTGGACAAGAGGCTTCGCCATTCTTGAATTCTCATCAAACGGAAGAGTTCATCCTCGTCCTTCGTGACGATCATGCGCGGATCATCGTCTGGGATGTTCAGCACTTCCTCCGTCAGTTCGTTGGGGATATGCGATCTCTCGCACTTACACGATGCTTCGGCCTGGTTCCCGGACACATTCTTCGGTGTCTGGGAGGACACGACATCTGCCGCCGGGGAAGGTGCGGTCGTCTTCTGCGGCGATGGCACCGCCGCGTTCGGGTTCGGGCGGCAACGATGCGACTGGGGGGGATGTCGCGTGCCGTGGCGTTCACGGGGAACCTCCTGGGGAACATGGTGGCGACTGGGACACTGGGATCCCAACGCACATGGAACTTCTTGAGGGTACATCGGGGGCGAGCCGACGTCAAAAACCTCCAGGCTCTCTTCAAGGTCGCGGAACCCGTCCCGCAACCGCCCCTGCCCATGCGCTGACCTGTCTCTGCGCCCACTTCTGTCGTGTCGGGTTCTTCCCTCAAGGGCGGGACCGCTCCCCACCAGGGTTGGAGAGGTCGTCAGGCACCCGATGCGGCACCGTGGAGCACGCCGTTCTCGCATTGACGCCGAGACCGGATCCTCCTCTCCGAAGCCCGTCGGCCGGCATGGCGTCTTACCGCACCGGCCTCCCCATATTCCTCTGCCCCCGACGAACGGGCATCACGATCGCAAGCCCCGTCCGCATCTGGCCATGGACGGCAGGGCAAATGCCAGCACGGCGGCCAACTGGGCGCAGTTCAGGACTGACATGCCCTGGTCGGCCCGGCCGGCCGTTCATGCAATCGCGCTGATTGCCGCCCCCAAAACGACTGGACGGCGAGAGGGACAGGGAGCAGGATGGTCGGGACGGCACGCTTGGCACGGATTTCCCTCGCCGGAAACTCCCGTGCCATCCGGTCAACGCAATCCAGAGCCCGCCATCGTGCGGCCGAGGAGATCACCATGGGCGCAAGAAAGACCGCCAAGGGTAACACGCAGGCGCCCTTCCCGCTGGACAGGGCCTTCACCTTCGCCGAATCCGGCCCCGTGCTGCTCATCGCGACGCGCCGCAAGGGGAAGAACAACCTGATGACCGTCAGCTGCCACGCCTCCATGGGCTTCGAGCCCACCATCGGCATCTGCCTCGGGCCCTGGAACTACAGCTACGAGGCGCTGACGGAAACCGGGGAGTGCGTCGTCGCCATCCCGCACGCCGGGTTGCTGGAGGCGGTCGTCGACATCGGGAACTGCTCGGGGAGGGACGTGGACAAGTTCAAAACCTTCGGCCTGACGGCCCGCCCCGGCGAAGTCGTCAAGGCGCCGCTGGTGGGGGAATGCCTCTTCAATCTGGAGTGCCGGATCGTCAACACGCAGCTCGTCGACGAGCACAACTTCTTCGTCCTGCGGGGGCTCAAGGCCTGGCGGAACAGCGACCCGGCGGACACCCGGACCTTCCACGCCATCGGGGACGGCACCTTCGTCATCGACGGGGAGACCGTGGATCTGCGGCACCGGATGACGAAGTGGCAGCACTGCATCTGAGTCCCCGCCACTGTTCCCCGCTCCGGGAAGGAGTCGCTCCCGCCCCGCCGTCACGTCCCCGAGAGGAACGAAAAGGCGGCCGCCCGCAAGGACGGCCGCCATGGCTGCGCACGCAGTGCGTCTACGGCTACTTCTTGGCGGGGGCGGCTCCGGGGATGGGCAGCTTCACCATTTTCAGGAACTTGTCGGTCACGTAGGCGCTGGCCTCGACCTTCTTCAGGTCGGTTTCCGTGATGCGCCCGTTCTTCGTGAAGAAGCGCGCGATCTCGGTGTGCCAGCGCTGCGCGGTGCTCGGCCCCTTCGAGGCGTCGAAGAGGGCGATCTGCTCCTCGTAGTTGAAGACGGGGTGGGTCTTGAGATCCAGGAGGGCCATCTCCGGGGTGTACTGCTTGCCCGCCCATTCAAGGAAGAACCGGCAGTAGTCGGACACCAGCGACTCCAGGGGCACGGTCTGCAGCAGGTTCACGGCGCGCAGGTACACCCGGATGAACTTGGCCACGAGATCCGGGTGCTCGTCGGCGAACTTCTTCGCCGCGACGATGTCGATGGGCAGACCCTGCTTGCAGAGCTTCGGCGTTCCCACGACCTTCCAGCCCTGCTCCTCGCCCTTGTACATGTGGGGGGCCCACAGGGCCACGCCGTCGCCGATCTTGTTGGTGAAGGCGGCCAGCGCCTGGGGCTGGTCCATGTTCTTGATGACCACGTCGGAGTCCTTCAGGCCCAGCACGTTCAGCCAGTGGCTGAGGGCGAAGTGGGCGGAGGAGACCGTGGTGCAGAGGAACTCCTTGCCCTTGACGTCCTTGGGGTCGCCGTAGACGTCCGGGAAATCCTTGTTGTAGCCCTTGGTCTTCAGGATGGGGCTGTCGGGGCGCACCAGCACGGCGTTGGTGAGGGACTCGTCGTTGCCGATGAGCACGGTGTAGGTGTCGTAGCGCAGGTTCCCCATCACGCCGGGCACGGCGCCGGTGCCGGCGATGACCCACTCGCCGGCGGGCAGGGCGGAGAGCTGGGCCATGCCGGAGTCGAAGTAGCTCAACTCGACGTCAAGCCCCTCCTCCTTGTCCCAGCCCTTCTCCTTGGCGTACCAGATGAGGAAGGTCTCGTGCTCGTCCATCCACGCGGTCTTCATCTTGTAGGGCGCATCGGCCGCCATGGCCGGGAAGGCCCAGATGACCGCCAGGCACATCGCCAGAACTGCGCACAGAAGCCGTTTCATGCCAAAACTCCTTATGTTGCCCGGTTGGACGGGGATGCCGCCGGACGGCTCGTCTCCCGCTGGGGGGACGCACCCGGCCGCCGGATAATGGACCTTGGACCTGTGTACCATATATTGGGCACAAAAACCCGCGACTGCCAGGATGACCGTCACGCCTCTTGGCATGGCGGCGAGGGCCGACGCGGCCGCGGCGAGGAAGCAGCAGAAGGCGAGGAGGCGCAGCCGGGTCCTGCGGCGCAGCACCCGCCCTCTCGCCTCCAGCGCCAGTTCGTGAAGGGGGAGGACGGGGGACGGAGCGATCCCGCAGTGCACGGACCAGCACAGGATCCCGCACAGCGCGAGCAGCAGGAGGCAGGCGACGAGGAGGGATGGGGCCATGCCGCGTCCCTCAGAGCACGAGTTCGGTCTGGGCGGTGATCATGGCCCGCAGTTCCAGGATGTCCTTGTGGGCGTGGTCCCGGGGTCTCGGCAGGCCGATGACGTATTCCCGCTTGATGCGCCCCGGGAGCTTGCCCTCCATGAGGATGATCCTGTCCGCGAGGAACAGGGCCTCGTCGATGTTGTTGGTGACGAAGACCACCGTGCGCTTCTCGTGCTCCCAGATGCGCGCCGTCTCCTTCTGCATGAACATCCGGGTCTGGGCGTCCAGCTGTCCGAAGGGCTCGTCCAGGAGCATGACTTTCGGGCTGTTGGCGTAGGCCCGGGCGATGCCCACCCGCTGCTTCATGCCGCCGGAGAGCTGGTGGGGGTAGTGTTTCTCGAACCCCGTCAGCCCCACCAGGTCGATGTAGTGCTGGGCGACCTCCCGCCGCTCGTGCTTGGGGACGCCCCGCAGCTTCAGCCCCATCTCGACGTTCCCCATGACGGTCTCCCAGGCGAAGAGCATGTAGCCCTGGAAGACGAGCCCCCTGTCGGGGCCCGGGCCGACGATGGGCTGCCCGTCCAGGGTGACGTAGCCCGTGTCGGGGGTCTCGAGGCCGGCGATGATGCGCAGCAACGTGGACTTGCCGCACTGTCCCGGCCCCAGCACCACGAGGAACTCGTTCTCCTCCACGTCGAGGGAGATGTCCCGGATGACGGGGACGCCGATGTGGCCCTTCTGGATGAAGGTCTTGCTGACGTCCTCGCAGTGGATTTTCAGCGTCGGGCTAGGCTCGGCAGTCATGGAGGGGCCCTCCTTCGGGGGGCGTGGCCGGTACGGGACCGGGGATCACAGATTCTCGATGCTGCGCTTCCAGGGACAGGCCTTGCGTTCCAGCAGGCTGATGAGGAGCGAGCTCAGCCACGCCATGGCCGCGATGAGCACCATCCCCCCCAGGACCAGCGCCGGATCGTGGGTGTCCATCCCCCGCTTGATGAGGAAGCCCATGCCGTCCCGGGCGTTCATCAGTTCCGCGGCCAGCAGGCAGGTCCAGGCGACGCTGAGGGATATCTGCAGGCCGGCGAAGATCGCGGGGAAGGAGGCCGGGAAGCTCACCTGGATGATCTCGTCCTTCCGGGATCCGCCGAGGACCCGGACCACGTCGTAGAGTTCGGGCTCGATGAGGCGGATGCCGTTGTAGGCGTTCAGGAGACAGGGCACGAAGGTCCCGATGGCGATGATGAACACCTTGGAGAATTCGCCGATGCCGAACCACAGGATGGAGATCGACACCCAGGCGATGGGGGGCATGGGCTTGAAGAGGTCGAAGATGGGCTTCACGATGGCGTTGGCGTACTGGTTCAGGGACATGAAGAGGCCCAGTGGGACGGCGATGACGCTCGCCAGCCCGAAGCCGATGAGCACCCGCTGGGTGCTGACCCAGATGTGGCCCGCGAGGTTCGTGCCCGCGAACTTCACCTGGCTGAGCATGTAGAGTTTCTGGGCCACGACGTGAGGCCGCGCCAGGGAGTCCCCGAACACGTGCAGGTACGCCACCCGGTCCCACAGCAGGAAGAACCCGGCAAGGGACACGAAGTACAGCACGTAGGTGTTCGTGAGCATCTCCCAGAGGGTCCGCCCCTCTCTCACGCTGGCGCTGCCCACCGTCTCGTTGGCAATGGAACTGCTCATCCCCCGCTCCTTGTCCCTGGTCTACCTGCGGATGCCCGCAAGCAGCCTCTTCTCGATGATGTCGATGATGAAGCCGAGGATCGCGCCGGAAAGCCCGACGCAGACCATGCCGAGCACCACGATGTCGGGTCTCCCGAGACGCCCACCCATGGTGATGAGGTAGCCGAGGCCCGTGTCCGCGGCCAGCAGCTCGGCCCCCACGAGGTTCGTCCAGCAGTAGGCCAGGGCGATCTGCAGGGCGCCGAAGATCATGGGCAGGGCCGAGGGGACGCAGAGCTGGCAGAAGATCTGCCAGTCCGTCGCTCCGTAGGTGCGGGCCATCTGGATGAGGGTGGGCTGGGTCATGCGCACGCCGACGTAGGCGTTGATGACGCAGGGGACGATGCCCGCGATCCAGATGATGAACACCTTGCCCGTCAGGCCGATGCCGAACCAGAAGACCGTGAGGGGGATCCAGGCGATGGGGGGGATGGGCCGGATCAGTTCGAAGATGGGTCTCGCGATCCCCTCGACGATGCGGAACCAGCCCATGGCGAGCCCCAGGGGGATGCCCACCAGCAGGGACAGCCCGTAGCCCAGGAAGGCCTCCTGGAGGCTCGTCCATGCGTGCACGGCGAGCACCGCGCCGTCGGGGTTGGGCTCGGAGAGCTTCTCGAAGAACAGGGAGAAAACCTGGCTCGGCGGAGCCAGAAGCACCTCGGGCACCATCCCCGACCGCACCGACCATTCCCAGAGGAGCAGGAACGTGCCGACGCTGATGAAGGGAAGGAGTCTCAGGAGCAGGGGTCTGTCGACCCGGACTTCCTCGTAGCCCATGGCATTCCCCTCGTGACGGCGCCTCCAGGCGCCGTCGTCTCACCACCACCTGATGAGCTCGGTCACCTGCTGGCGTATCTCCATGAACCTGGGTTCGAGGAAATCCCTTGGACGGGGGAGGTCCACCGGGATTTCCGCCTTGACCTTCGTGGGCTTGTTGCTGAGCACCAGTATGCGCTCGGCCACGTACACGGCTTCCTCGATGTTGTGGGTCACGAAGAGCACGGTGCTTTGCAGCTTCTGCCACAGCGTGACGAGTTCGTCCTCGAGGTAGTACCTGAGCTTGACGTCCAGCTGTCCGTAGGGCTCGTCCATGAGCAGGAGGTCCGGCTCCACGGCGAAGGCGCGGGAGACGGCGATGCGCTGGACCATGCTGGCGGACACCTGGTTGGGATAGAGATGGGCGCAGCTGGAGAGCCCCACGATCTCCATGATCCGGTCCGTGCGCTCCATGCGCTCGGCGTGGGGGACGCCCTTGATCTCCATGCCGTAGGCCACGTTCTCCCGGACCGTGCGCCATGGCAGGCACGTGGGTTCCTGGAAGACGTAGGAGATGTTGTGGCGGCGGGGATTCGCCTCCTCGCCGTCGATGAGGATGCTGCCCTCGGTGGCGGGCATGAGCTTGGAGAGGGTGTTCAGGAACGTGGTCTTGCCGCAGCCGGTGGGGCCGACGATGGCGACGAGCTCTCCGGCCTTGACCTCGAAGGCGATGCTGTCCAGCACCGTGAGATCCCCGAAGCGCTTGGTCAGGTTGGTGACCCGTATCTTGACGTGCTCGCTGCTCATGGGTGCGCCTGGCGCGCGGTCGCGCTGGATGCGGCCGCGGCTTTCCTTAAGGGTGTGTCAGGCGGAACTGTCCTTGTACCCTGTCTCTATACTTGTCCGGTGGCGCCGGGGCAAGGACGGGGCGCTTTTCGTCGCGGATTCGGCCGCCATGGTGGCCGGTGGCCGTCCCGGGGTCCCTGTCTTCGCCGAAAACGGCGCACTAAAATATCATTAAGTCGATCGACTTTATAGTATTTAAAATTTCCATGGCCGTCATTTGCTTCCCGGCGCCTTGTCCGGCCGTCTTCGGGGCATGGCACGACCCGGCGGGGGGGCTTGCAGGTGCTTCACCCATGTGCCATGGTCATCTCCGTCGGTCTGGCGTCCAGGTCAGGTCGACGATGTGCAAACTCCACCCCCGACCCCCTGCGGGGCGCCATGGAGGGCGCCACCATGAACGACATGAAGCGGGACCTCAGCCCCAATCCTGTCCAGGACGTTGCCGACTTCTTCCTCGTCAACGCCGATCCGGAATCCCCGATCACTGCACCCAAACTCCAGAACCTCTGCGCCTATGCGCAGGCCTACTCGTTGGCGTTCAACTGGGTCAGGCTCTTCGACAGCGACATCGAGGAATACTCCAACGGTCCGGTCGTCAGGGAACTCCTTGACAGGTATCAGGACTACGGGCAGGCCCCGATCCCTCCCCCGCCCGGCATTGACAGACACTCGATTCGAGGAAGATTCTCCCTTGAGCAGCGGTTTCCGCTTGATATCGTCAACCTCTGCTACGGTGACTTCTCTCCAGATCGCCTTGCGGAAGAGTCCCGCAAGGATTTTCCTGGAACGTGGGCCAAGTCACCGACTCTCACGCCGATCCCGGATGCGAAGATCAGGGCGTGTTTTCGTAAACATTCGAGCGTTGTTGCCGTGCATGAGGGAATGACTGCACAGTGATATGAAGGCCTCGCAAGAGACATTTTCTTTTTTGTGAAGAGTCAACCAAATCCGTGTCGGAACAGTTGTGGCGCCTACCACCTCATTTTCAAAATATGTTCTCGAAATAACGTCATGCAATTCAATGATCTTCAACACTGAGATTAACCTTGACAACAATGCATCTATTCAGTCAAAGATTTACACTTCAACCTTGTGATCAAACCACATCCCGTTTTCGCGCTGTCAGATCGTCTCCGTGCCCATGATCTTCTGCATGTTCAACGCCACTTCAGCGGATATACCCCGGCCGCCAGAAGGCGGCCGGGGGCTTTTGCATGGACTACTTGAAGTTGCTCTTGTCGAGATGCCTGTACTTGGGAAGGAACCGGGTGGGCAGGGCCAAGGCGTCCCTGCGGAAGGGCGGCGCGAGGCGCGTGCCGTCCGTCATGACCTCGATGACCGCGGGCCGGCGGTTCTTCCGGGCCGTGTCCAGGGCCTCGGCCAGATCCTTCTGGGTGGCCACGGTGTAGCCGTCGGCACCCATGGCCTCCGCTATCTTCGCGTAGGACTTGGACCAGATGTCCACTCCAAGGAACCGGTTGTTGTAGAAGTCCACCTGGTTCTTCTTCTCGGCGCACCAGGCGCCGTTGTTGTACACGGTGGCGATGACCGGCAGCTTGTACTGGCAGGCCGTGGGCACCTCGAAAAGGCTCATCCCCCACGCGCCGTCGCCGACGATGGCGACCACCGTGTCGTCCGGGCAGGCCAGCTGGGCGCCCAGGGCCGCCTGGAAGGCGAAGCCCGTGTTCCCGAAGGTCAGGGTCGCCACGTGCCGGCGGGG
>JAISTH010000038.1 GCA_031272715.1 Desulfovibrio sp. | reverse complement strand
ATCCGTTAGATTTACTGCACGCCAAGCTGAACTTCTGACAAGGAGCCGTATGCGGTAGCTCCGCACGTACGGATCTGCTCGGGGTGCGTTCCAGTAATGGACGTGTCTACCGAAATATCGCCTGCATGTCCAATATGGATCAAAGCCAGCCTGTGACCAGGTCTTGCATAGAACAATTCGTTCCCAAGGTGTATAACACCCTCCTTGCCACTATCTTCGTACCTGACGAACAATTTCTGTGGTGATGTGTTCATGAAGTAAGAAGATTCTTTTTGTATATTCACGTTAGAGCACGCAGGCCCATCAATATCAAGTATTTCGCAAGTCACAATGCTGATGGCAAGTTCCTTGTTCTCAATCTGAAACTTGATGAATTCTTTCATAATACCCCCATTAATATAATTTTAGGTATAAATATTAGATGTCGAGTATCTAATGTATTGGAAAATTAATTATTGATGGGAAAATATCTGTCGCAAAATCTTTTTTTGCTCTTGTGAATAAAAAAGTATGCATCTTTCCGATTACTTTGAATTTGTCTTTGCCAGAAAAAATCACATCACAGAAGCCGCCAGTACCGTATCTCGTAGGGCTTTTTTGGATGTATATACACCAATCTGCTTTGTTTGCGCCAAATTTATAACGAACTGTTCTTTTCAATTTAACATTGTCAAGCAAAACTGTTGCGCCTTTCCTATATAGTTCCCATAAACCTTCATGTGTTATCTTTCCCCATTTTGTAATTGATATGACTTTCCATGTACCGAACATTGGATTGTCTTCTGTCTGGACCTCATTAGCTGAAGCAATTAAATAGATCATAATACACATATATAATAATGGTAATAGAAGGAGAATAGATTTCTTGCGAATAAGTATTGACATCATTTGGCCTTGCAAAATTTTTTAACCTACAGAATCAAGCTTCATCACTTTGGCACGATAGACGCGCAGCATTTATTCATTATGAGAAATTATGATTTCAAAATCGGCATTCTGCATTGGTGTAATAATTGAATGATGGCCAAACCACATCCCGGTCGGACCTGTGCTGGTGTCGGTTGATACGTTTCACCCACTGGGTGATGGGGCCGACGCCTATCATCGGGGAAGTGCGAATCCAGTTGAGCCGCCGGCTGTCCGGTTCCGTCACTGCCCACTTCCTGAACTGCATCCCGAGCACGATGCACTGGTTCAGAGAGGGGACGGGGCGGACGTTGGTCACCAGGCAGGTGCACCAGAACCTGACCACCTGCTCGCACTTCCTCCCCAGTCCGTAGACGATCAGGGCCAGCATCTCGCTGCCCTCGACGGGATCCAGCGGCGGCGGGTCCCCTTGCGTGGCGATGCGCACGGCGATGCCGGAGGCCGAGATGTTCTCAACCTTGACAGGCATCTCGTTCATGCCGCGCCAGTAGTGCAGCGCCGGACGGCCGAGGTCGGCCATCGTCTTCGGGGTGGGGGTGGCATCGTCCATGGGCCAGAGGGCTATGGCCCGAACCATTTCCTTGGGCGGCGAGACCCTGGTGAAGCCGCGTCTCTGCGCCACCTTCAGGTCGTGGGGCGGGACGATGGCGATGCGGAACCGGTTCGAGCTCGGCAGAGGGCAGACGGAAAGGATCCTGGAGTCGAACTTGTAGAAGAGAGGGCCATGAGGGCCCTTCAGGCTGAAATGGACATCGATGCCGGTGCCTGTCATCTGTGCGTCGATGCGGGAGAGAACATCGATTTCGATTCCGTATCGATCTTGACGCCGCATCACTCCCGGCAGGCCGTTGCGCACTTCTCTTCCCGCGTGCAGCGTCAGTACCAAGTTCTCTTTATGTTTCAGGGCGTCATGGATGACCTTGCGGATGACATCCCAGCGGTGCTCCACGAACTCTCGCTCCCGCTCACAATCCCGATCACGCAGGTGCGAGAACACGATGACGCTCAACCCCAGCAAGGCGGCGAAGGCAAACAGGCATATTCCCAACGTCATGGCTAGTCACTCTCCTATATTATGGCGATGGCATCCGGTGCCGCCGTCCATCGTCCCGCCCGCTTCATGCGGTGATGCGACGAACGGCGTGTCTAGAGCCATGCCGTTGATGCCGGGGTGGCCCGGTTCCCCTCCCTTGCGATGCGGGAGGGGAACCGGCGGGGCAACCGACCACGCGTGCGGCCGACACCCTCCATCCCTGATGTGTGCCCCGCCGGAGGCGAATTCGGCGGGGCAATGCGCCAGCCAAGGGTGGCGACCGGCGCAGATCCGTGGCATTCGGTGCCAGTCCTTTCCGCCCGGAGCGCGCCTCGCCGGGGGAAATCCGGCGAGGAGTTGTCGCATCGGCAGTTGGTGGCGACCGATGCGGGTCCGTGGCATTCGTGGACGACCTTCCTGCCCAAGTGGTGCCCCGCCGGTGGGGGACCGGCGGGGCGGTGCACCAGCCGTAGCGGGGACGACCGATGCGATTCCGTCAAGTGTCCATCCCCGGCCATGTCCGTGGAAGTGCCCCTTCACGGGATGGCCAGTACGGGGCATCCTCTGTCCCGGTGGGGCGGACAGGGAAAACGGGGAAACGCCGCAAGTCGCGAAGAGGGGCGGATGCCGCTTGGGGCCTGCCTTGCAGCAGGTGTTGCACCAGACATCGGCATGAGGTCAAGTCCGGTGGTTTGTGTGCCGGCGTGTCGGTCTCGCGGTCGAGTTCCTGACCGGGGATGGACAGTTGCCGCCGTTGCCCTTGAATCGCGATTTTGGCCAACAATAGCCCAAGGTTTTAAGCATTGCAAGTTTTTTTCCATCCATCTGCCAATAAAAATTATCCTCCTCTAAAACGTGGCAATGGCGGTGTATCTAGGGCCTACCTCTTCATGATGCGACGGGATCCCGCCATATCAGCCAGGAACATCACTTTTGTTGTATCCAGGGCTTGGCTCATAGAAGGACCGCGGGGAAACCCGGCCCTTCAGGGGCGGGAGGAGAGCGGCCCAAGCCGAAGCAAATGGCGTGACCCGTTTTCCGGGGGCGGGCCGAACATGATTTTTTTGGTGCCTGTCGACCGAACCGCTAGACGGCATCCTGGAGCAGTTGTAGAATGCATCCGGTTGCGCATGATGCCGACCTGTCCCCTGGATTGCGTTCGCATGGCCGATGTGGCCGGAGATGTGGCGATGGCGAAGAGGAATGGCGAGAAGCGGAAGATCAAGCCGCCGTCGTGGACGGGAAGGAGGCGGAGCCGACTGGGCTCGTCCGGACGGCAAAGGTCCTTCTGCGCCCCGACGAGAGGGGGGAGACGCATCCTCCTCGAGACTGCGCGCCGCTGCAACGCCCTCAAGGATGCCGTCTCTGAACACGTCGTGCGGAAGTACGTCCTGAACGACGAACACCGGGACTGGAGGCCCGGACAGAGGCTCCCGGCGGAACTTCTCCTGAAGGTCAGGCTCCCCTCCTACGAGACGCTGAACGGCGAACTGTATTACGCCTTCAGGGAGCGGTTCGGGACGAAATCCCAGATGACGCAGTCCGCCATGCGCATGGTCGTGGGCAACTTCCGCTCGATCAAGGAGCAGGCGAAGGCGAGGGTCGAGACGAGGAAGGCCGAGGACGCGAAATCCTCCGTGAAGCACCGGGACCGCATGGCCCGCTGGGAGGCGTCCGGCAGGAAGGGAACCGAACCCGTCCTGCATCCGAAAAAGCCCGTCGAGTGGACGCCTCCCCGGTACCGGCACGCGACCTTCGATCTCGACAACTACGGGGACGTGTGGGCGCTGGAGAACGGCGACGTCCTCTCCCTGACGGTCTGCGACCTCGATGAACTGCTCCTCGTCCCCTACGACCGCAAGGGGCGCGAGGATCTCCTCCCCGAGAGGCCGAGGGACCGGGGCGTCCTGGAATCCCTGCCCCACTGGTTCGGTGCCGTCGCGGTCACGATACGCAGGAAGCGGATCCACGCCTGCATCCCATGCAGGCGCATGGTCGCCACGGTCTCCGCATCCGATGGCCCCGTGGTCGTGGATATCGGCATGAACCGTCCGATCGTCGCCAACGGCGTGACGAAGGACGGCGTGGAACGCACGATCTTCCTCGGGAACCGGGAGAGGGACATCTCCGATGTTCCGGGGATCGGCGGCATGAAGGTTCCGCTGGGCGCGGACATGTGCGAGCGCCGGGCGGAAGGCGTCGAAAGGCGAAAGTCCCTCCAGGAGAAGGGCACGAAGGGATCCCTGAGACGGATCAAATACGACGGGAACCGAGAATCCCGTTATGCGGACGACGTCAACCGCCGTCTCGCGAAGGCACTCGTTCTCGACGCGATCCACGTCTTCGGATCGAACGTGTGCATCGTCCCGGAGGATCTCGCGGATCTGCGGGAGCGTTTCGCGGTGGTGCGAAAACGGGACAGGGCGACGTACGTCTCCTGGCCTTACCACCGCCTGCGCCAGTGCATCGAACACTTCGCGCTGAAGCACGCCGTGCCGGTGCAGACCGTGGATTCGGCGTACACGAGCAGAACCTGTGCGCATTGCGGGAAGGAGGGGGCGAGACACCGGGAGAGACCCCTGCGGCACCGCTTCCACAGTCCCCGTTGCGGCCGGTGACACGATGCCGACTACGTCGGGGCGAGGAACATACGCCGCCACGGCGAGGAGGCGGTGATCCTCCGCTGAGCAACACCTACGGAACGCGCGAAAAGACACCCGAAGATCGGCTGCGGCCGCAGAGGACAAGTAGGGGGAGGGAACTGGGAAGCTCGGAGGCACCGCAAGTGAGCATGCTCCCGATCGATGTCGATGCAATGGAGCGTGCGAGACGGGAAGCCGTGCAGGAACCCGAGTCCCATGGAACCAGCGGGATGGTGTCAGGAGACCGTCCGGGGCCGCCGAGAGCAGGTCGGGGGAGAACTGGCAGCTTCGGGCATCCGCAGTGATTGGCGCGATTTGGTTCAGTGTCGTCTGTTGCTTGTGCTGGTCGGCGGGGTCTGCGGAGAGTTCCACAACCAGTCCCGTGTTGTGTGAAATGGGGTCCCGGGCCACCTTTGCGGACTGTGCGACATGGTCCAGGATCGTCTAATACCAATCACAATGAAATTTATGATAAAAACTCGCATCCGCAAAGCCCCTTGTAGAACGGCTCCGACTTCGCAGCGAACCAGGCCTCCAGGTTGTCCATGATGTGGCCAATGCACGTGTAGTACCGGTTACGCAGGCAATCCCGCTTGCTGACCTGCCACAAACGTTCAACGGGATTGAGTTCGGGTGTGTAGGGCGGGAGGAAGAAAAGGGTGATGCCCTTGGGGACCACCAGTTTCTTCGCCTTGTGCCATCCTGCGCCGTCCACGACAAGA
>JAISTH010000029.1 GCA_031272715.1 Desulfovibrio sp. | reverse complement strand
TGCGCCCACCGCCGGGTAACGCGCCACGCCGCAGGCCGCAGGCGCCGGACGTCCCCCGCGGGACGCAGCGGCTACGCGGCGCCCTCAGCAGAAGGCGCCCAAGGACAGGAAAGGCGCAACGCCTCAGGCTTCAGGCATCGGAAGTCCTTCGCGGGATGCATCGGCTACGCGACGGCCTCAGCAGGCCATGCCCAAGGACAGGAAAGGCGCAACGCCTCAGGCTTCAGGCGCCGGACGTCCCCCGCGGGACGCAGCGGCTACGCGGCGCCCTCAGCAGAAGGCGCCCAAGGACGGGAAAGGCGCAACGCCTCCGGCTTCAGGCGCCGGACGGCCCCAGCGGGATGCATCGGCTACGCGACGGCCTCAGCAGGGTGCGCCCAAGGACAGGAAAGGCGCAACGCCTCCGGCTTCAGGCGCCGGACGTCCCCCGCAGGATGCATCGGATCCACATCGCCCTCAGCAGGGTGCGCCCAAGGACAGAAAAGGCACAACGCCTCCTGCTTCCGATGCCGGACGTCCCCTGCGGGAACCATCGCCTCTGCGTCGCCCTCAGCAGGAAGAGAAACGGGGAACGGTCCAGCGACACGGGAAGAATCCGGCCGAAGGTCCAAAACCTAAACCCGCCCAAACGCCGAAACCCTCCCGCAATGAGGCCGAGGAAGGCTTCTGGCGTTTCCCGGTCCCCCGCGAGCCCATGTTCGCCGGGATGCCCGTGGATTCCTGGCAACTCCTTGATCGCTTGCCGGAGGCCCTTGACCGCGTCCGGCCCCTCTCTTCGCGGCAGGCGAAGGAACTGCCCGAAGACGTTGCGGCGCTCTCCCGACTCCTCACCACGGAGCGGGACAGGATGGGCCTCTCCTACTGGAGTTCCCCGGGGCTGATCTCGGCCTACCTCCACTACTTTCTGCCCTGGAACCTGGTGCGCCTCCTCGGCGTGCTGGGTGGCCTCCCCCTGCCCCCCGTCGGAACCGGAGACATGGCCATCGTCGATGTCGGCTCCGGGCCGCTGACCGTCCCTCTCGCCTTGTGGCTTGCCTTCCCGGAACTGCGCACCGTGCGGATGCACGTCCATGCGATGGACAAGTCGATCCAGCCTCTGAAGATGGGGAAGGCGCTGCTGGCCGAGATGTCGCGTCTCGCGGGAGTGCCGGTCTGGCCCGTCCATCTGACGAAGAGCCCGATCCTCCATCGTTTCGGGCTCGGCAGACTGTCCGGGGACATGCCCCCCGTCTGGCTCGTCGCCTTCGGCAACGTCCTGAACGAACTGCCCGGCGGCGCCGGGCAGGTGCTTCCCCAGCTTCAGGGGATGCTGCACGCTGGATCCGCCGGCCGGACGCCTGCGGCGTTCTTCATGGAACCCGGGACGCGTCTCGGCGGCAAATCGATCATGGAACTGCGGTCAATCGCCCTCGCCGAAGGGTGGCAGGCGAGGCATCCCTGTCCTCACAATGGGGAGTGTCCCCTGGTGCGGCGAGGCGGCAGTCCCTGGTGCCATTTCGTCGTCGACGCCCCCAAAGTCCCGGCCCATCTCGCGGATCTTTCCGTGCGCGCCGGTCTCGGCAAGGCATCTCTCAGCCTGTCCATGCTGCTGCTGGGAGAGTCCCTTGCCGGACGGGGGGACGGCCTGCCGGCCAGAGTCCTTTCCGCGCCCTTCGCGACGGCGGCGAATCCCCGGGCCCGCTACGCCTGTTCGGCGAAAGGGCTTCTTCTGCTCGGGGATGCCGGGGACGTGGGGCAGGGGGAGCAGGTGCTCGTCCAAGTGCCCGCGAGTCCTCGCCTTGATCCGCGAAGCCGTGCCATCTGTCTGCCACGCTTTTTGGAAGGCAACAAAGCAGGACGCTGAATGTCCCCATGCCGGGCCGGCTTCCATCGGCCAGGCATATGGGGGAAATTCTTCGGTCGCAATCTTCCCCGTCATGGTGTAACGTCTTGCCCCCTTCGATAAATACGCCCGCACGATCCTTCCGGCGTACCCTCCACCCGTTCCCCGGTCATCAAGTCCGCTAACGGTCAACCATAGCAAGGTGTGCCTGTATGATTCCCATGCCCCCGGATCTCCACGAGCCAGAAATCACCCCGAACACCGAAGTCGTCCTGAAGAAGCGCTATCTGCGCAAGGGATCCGACAACGAATGCGTGGAGACCCCCAAGGAGATGTTCTGGCGGGTGGCCGCAAGCATAGCCGGGGAGGAGGCGAAGTACGACCGATCCTCCTGCGACCCCGCCCGGTTGGCCGTGGACTTCTACGACCTGATGACGAGCCGCAGGTTCCTCCCGAACTCACCGACGCTGATGAACGCCGGCTCCGACCTGGGGCAGCTCTCCGCATGCTTCGTGCTTCCCGTGGGAGACTCCATCGAGGAGATCTTCGACGCGGTGAAGTTCGCCGCCATGATCCACAAGTCCGGCGGCGGCACGGGCTTCTCCTTCTCCCGTCTCCGTCCGAGGGAGAGCCGTGTGGGATCCACGGGCGGCGTGGCCTCGGGTCCCGTTTCCTTCCTGCGGATATTCAACACGGCCACCGAACAGATCAAGCAGGGAGGGACCCGCCGGGGCGCGAACATGGGCATCCTGCGCGTGGACCATCCCGACATCATCCGTTTCATCAGGGCAAAGGAGAAGGAAGGGGAGTTCAACAACTTCAACCTGTCCGTGGGGCTCACCGAAGTCTTCATGCAGGCCGTGGAGAAGGATCAGGAGTACGAACTGCGGGCGCCGAACACCGGGGAGGTCCGGGAGCGGCTCCGGGCCAGGGAAGTCTTCGATCTGCTGGTGAAGAAGGCATGGGAGTCCGGGGATCCGGGCATCGTCTTCCTGGACAGGATCAACAGGGACAACCCCACCCCGGACCAGGGGGAGATCGAGTCCACCAACCCCTGCGGCGAACAGCCGCTGCTGCCCTTCGAGGCCTGCAACCTGGGCTCCATCAATCTCGCCGCCTTCCACGTCCCGGGATTCAACCATCTCAAGGATCCCAGCGATCAGGGCGTGGACTGGGAGGCGTTGCGCAGGGCGGTGTTCCTGTCGGTGCGGTTCCTCGACAACGTCATCGACGCATCCCGCTTCCCTCTGGACCGCATCACGGAGACCGTCACGCGCAACCGGAAGATCGGTCTCGGGGTGATGGGGTTCGCGGACCTGCTGTACCAGCTCGAGGTGCCGTACAATTCCGAGGCGGGTCTCGCCGTCGCCGAGAAGATCATGGGCTTCATCCAGACGGAGGGGCACAAGGCGTCGGCGCAGCTGGCGCAGGAGCGGGGCCCCTTCCCGGCCTATCCGACATCCACCTACGGCGCCCGCAAGCAGGGGCCCTACCGCAACGCCACGGTGACGACCATCGCCCCCACGGGGACGCTTTCCATCATCGCCGGGTGCTCCTCGGGGGTCGAACCCCTGTTTGCGCTATGTTTCACGAGAAACATTCTGGATGGGGAACGTCTGACCGAGGTCAATCCCTACTTCGAGGCCGCGCTCGCCCGGGAGGGCCTGGCGGATCACGAACTGATGGATGCGGTGGTGGCCAGGGGATCCATCCAGGACATGGATTTCCTGCCCCTGGACCTGCGCCGGGTCTTCGTGACGGCCATGGACATCGAGCCCGTCTGGCATCTGCGCATGCAGGCCGCCTTCCAGCGCCACACCGACAACGCCGTCTCCAAGACCGTGAACCTGCCCAACGCCGCCACGGAGAAGGACATCCGCGACATCTACTGGCTGGCCTACAAGGAAGGGTGCAAGGGGGTCACGGTCTACCGGGACGGGTGCAAGAGCCAGCAGGTGCTGGCCACCGGCGAGGGGCAGGCGAAGATGGACGGCGCGGGGCAGGCGCAACCCCAGGGCCGCGTCTCCTCGGTGCGCAAGCGTCCGGACGTGGTCGAGGGGTTCACCCAGAAGGTGCAGACGGGCCTCGGGGCCATGTATCTCACGGTGAACGAGGTGGATGGCAGGCCCTTCGAGGTCTTCGCCACCATCGGCAAGTCCGGCCGGTCCATCACGGCCAAGGCGGAGGCCATAGGACGGCTGGTGTCCCTGGCGCTGCGCAGCGGCGTCCATGTCAGGGACGTCGTCGCCCAGATCAAGGGGATAGGCGGGGAACACCCGGTCTTCCGGGGCAAGGGGCTGCTGCTTTCCATCCCGGATGCCATCGCCTGGGTGCTGGAAAAACGCTACCTTCAGGACGAGCATCTCAAGGAGATTTCCGATCTGGACGAGAAGCGCTGCCCCGAGTGCGGTGAGCCTTTGGTCTTCCAGGAAGGGTGCCTCATGTGCGCGACCTGCGGGTTCTCGCGGTGCGGGTAGCGTGACGGAGGATGCACGGCGTGCCCTTCGGTGGGCAACGTTGATTCTTGTCCTGCGGGTCAAAGGCATCCGATGCGAGGTTCAAAGATGGCAAAGATATTCAATGATGCCAGCCCGACATCTCCTTCAGTTTTTTGCAGATGTTATTTTCTTTTCGGATTCAGATAAATCAACATAAATTCTTTTGTGCTTAGATGAGGCTGACATAACAAGAGCTAAATTTGAATTAAAATCGATACTCGTATTCGGCGCGATCATGCGTATACGTTCAGCGTTGAGTATTTCTCCGAATTTGCTAAAAACTTAACATAAATTCAGATGTCGCTGACATTTGCCTCGTCCTCTTCCCGATCACGGTTCTCTGGGTGTATTTCCTGCTGGTGAAGATGCGCAAGGAGAGGGCAGCCAAGCTAGCGCAGAATATGGCCTCACGAGAAATCGATGAGGGCGATGCACAAGAAGGCCAAAAATATCAATCTGAAAATATTGAAGAAGAGGCTGAGGCAGCTCTGCAGACAGCTGGAAGAATTGTAGGAATGGCGTCGAAATAAGAAAAACTTTGAGAAATGGCCGAATGACTAGCGAAGGATTGGCAATTGGGATGATCTGAACGCCAAGATACTGTCTTCAGCCTTCTCTCGTCATTTCCTCATTGTCCGGCATCAACTCCCGCCCCCATCAGCTGGCTCCTGCCTCCATCTACGGCCGAACCGGCCGAGTCCCTGCAAGAGCACGCCCTTCATATGCGGCTCGAAGACCAGTATCATCGGCAGGAAACATACGGCGAAGGCCACGCTCCCCACAACCAGGCAGACGCAGGACAACGGCAGCGCAGAAAGCCCGAGATTCGCCCGCAACCATTCCGACACCCACCAGCTCGCCACCCCTCCCGGCAGCGAACAGCCGACGGACCGCAGGACCAGCGTCCCCAACCCCTTGAAGGCCCCTCCGCCCTGCCTGCGCCGCCAGATCCCCATCAGCCACAGCACGTAGCAGGGAACGCTCGTCGCCGAAACCAGCGCTATCGCCCATCCCCCGTACCTCACGGCCAAGGCGTAGCAGGGAAGGGTCACAAGCGTCATGACCGTGCCCGCCACCGCCGGGGTCACGGTGTCCCCCTGTGCGTAATAGCCCCGCACCAGCACCATGTACGCGACCCAGAAGGGCGTGGGCGCAAGGAGCAGACAGGTCAGGGGAACCGTGGCGATCGTGTCCGCCGGCCCGAATCGCCCCCCCTGGAAGATCAGGCTCACCAGCGGCAGCGACAGCGCCGTCATGCACATGGCGCAGGGGACGATGAAAGATACCGTCGTCTTCAGCGCCAACGCCAGGGTCTCGATGAACCGCTCCCTCTCCTTGGCCGCCAGCAGCCCCACCAGAAACGGATAGGATGCCGCCGCCGCCGCCTGCCCAACGAGTCCCACGGGGGCCTGGGCTATGCGTCTGGCGTAGTTGAGCAGACTCACCGTCCCCTCCCCCGCGAGACTGCCGAAGATCCGCAGGAACTGCTCGTCCAGCATGATCACCGTCTGGCCGAGCATCAAAGGCAGGGCGGTCTTGAAGAACTTCCCGAGAAGGGGATGGCTCCATCGGGGTCGCAGATGCAGCCCTCCCCGTGCGGCCACTGTCATGGGCAGGATGAAGGCCCCGAGGCCCGCCCCCAGCGTCACTCCGATGCAGTATCCCGTCATGCCCTGCACGAGTCCGATCATGGGAAGGAGGACGCCGCAGGCGATGATGCCGCCGTTGTAGAGGAGGGGCGCCACGGCGGGCACCGCGAACTGCCGCCGCAGATAGAGGATCGCGGTGAAGCAGGCCCCGGACAGGAAGAAGACCTGGGCGGGCAGCACCACCCGCATGAAGAAGGCCAGACGCTCCTGCTGCTGCGGGGAGAAGCCCGGAGCCGTGACCACGGCGAGACGGTCGGCGCACAGGATGCAGACGAGGGTGAAGAGGAGGGACAGCGTGGCCATCCACGTGAAGACGCAGGAGAAGAACCGCCATGCGTCCTCCTCGTCCTCCCGGAACCGCTCCGCCAGTAGCGGGATGATCGTGATGGACATGAAGCCGCCGGCCAGAAGGTAGCCTATGACGTCCGGGACGACGAAGGCGGCGAAGTAGAGATCGGACTCGGCGCCGGCGCCGAACTGCCAGGAGATGACCTTGTCCCGCACGAGTCCCATCAGTCTGGACAGGACCGCACTGCAGGCAAGGAGCAGGGCGGCCGCACCCATGCGCTGCCGCCTGCCGAAAACCCCTCGGGACGTGGCGCCGGCATCGCCTCCCGGCGTCGAGGACGCGCCGTCCGCCATCATGCCTTGATGGCGTTGTTGGCCGCCTGCGTCAGGGCGCCCTTGAAGGATCCGTCCGGGATGAGGGAGACCCGCTGGGCATGGATGTCGACGTACTCGATTTTCACCCTGCCCCGAACGCCCAGCATCCATGGCTCGACATAGTTGCGCTGGTAGCTGTGGCGGCGTCCGTACCGCGAGTAGTCGTCATAGAAGTCGTCGTAGTCGTCGAAGTCGCCATCGCGCCATCTGTCGTAGGCTTCCTGGTCGCGCTGGGCTTTGGGGGAGACGTTGGAGGGGAGTTTCGAGACGTGGAGAAGGCCCTCCATCTCCGGGATGCCGTCGATCGCCATGAAGAGGCCGAATTCCGCAAGGCCCGTCACGGTCGCCGTCACCGTACGCCCTTCAAGCCGCGAGAGCACGAGACACCCCAGCATCTTCCCCATCTCGCGCTCGGCATCCACGGAGACGATCTCCCGCACGTTCACGATGTTTGCGACGTTCGCAAACTTGCCGAAGTCGAGCTTCTTCGGGATCGGCCAGCCCATGGACTGCCTGAGGGCGCGGTGGACCGCCAGATCCGCATAGCGCCGTATGGGCGAGGTGAAGTGGCAGTATGACTCGCTCGCCAACCCGTAATGCCCGATGTTCCTGACGTCGTAGTAGGCCTTCGGCATGGCCCGCAGGCAACAGCGCGCGACGATGTCCTCGTCGTGGGCCCCCTTCGCGAGGGCGAGGATGCCGGCAAGCGTGGGTTTGGACGGAAGCTTGTTGGACACGGAGAGGGATCCGTACTTCAACGTGTCGAAGAGTTCCTTGAGCCTCTCGGGCTCGGGTTCCGGATGGACCCTGTAGATGCAGGGGGCGCCGCTGGCCTCGAGATGGCGCGCAACGGCCTCGTTGGCCGCGATCATGCACTCCTCTATCAGGCGATGGGCATCGTGCCGCTGGCGCGTGGCGTAGGAGAAACCCTCCCCGTCCTTTTTGACCTGGAACACCGGTTCCCCGTGATCAAAGTCCATCGATCCCCTGGCGGATCGAGCCTCCTGCAACACCCGGAAGACGTTGAACGCCTCCTCGAGCATGCCCGCGACGGCCATCCCGGAAGGCCGGCTCGTCATCTCCTCCAGCTGGGCGGGATTACGGTCCAGCATGCAGGCCTTGACCTGATCGTAAGTGAGTCGCGCATGGGAATGTATGACGGCCAAGGCGAACCGGGGCTTGCCCGGAGGGGCGTCGGCCGAGATCGAGAATTCCGCCACGACCGCAAGCCTGTCCTGCCATGGGACGAGGCTGCACAGGCCGTTGGACAATGCCTCGGGCAGCATGGGCTCCACGGACAGGGGGAAGTACTGGGAATTGCCGCGGACGAGTGCCTCAGCATCAAGGGCCTTGGTCGTGTCCGGGGAGACGTAGTGGCTCACGTCGGCGATGGCCACGCGCAGGAGCCATTGCCTCTCGCCCGTTCGTTCCACGTGGATGGCGTCGTCGAAGTCTCTGGCATCGGCCCCGTCGATGGTCACGAAGGGGATGTCCCGCATGTCTTCCCGCCCCCGCATGTCGTCAGCGGTCACCTCGGCGGGCAGTGCCGCGGCATCCCGCTCGGTCGCGGCCGTGAACTTGCAGGGGACGCGGTGATAGCGTTTGACCTGCCGCTCGAAGCCCTGGACGCGGTCGATGTCGGTCGGCTTGGGACGACTGGACTTGTCGGAAGAGGCGTCGCTGTATGTATCCGTGTTTTTTTTCCTGCTCATGATGGCGGGGCGATGACTGTTCGCATGCGATGGAGATGAGGATGGATGCCGCGGCGGAGGCGGCGTGGAGGGCCTTTGCCGCTGCGTTGGAACCGCGGGGCCATGGGGGCGTACAGGATGCGGGGAAGCGTGTTCGGAAAGGCGGGAAGCCGAGGCCGTTTTCTGCTGACGCCGCAGGGTCCTTGGACGGCGCCTGCCCCGTGTCCGGCCCGTCCACGGAAAAGGCCGGCGGAGTCGCCTCCGCCGGCCGTGGCAAGGGCACGAGGGATCAGTCTCTGTTGCCGAACAGGCGCAGCATCATGAGGAAGAGGTTGATGAAATCAAGATAGAGGGTGAGGGCGCCCAGGATGGCGCCGCGCCGGATGGCGAGGGCGTCGCCCATGGGGGCGTCGGCGCCGAACTGGTAGATCTTCTGGGTGTCGTACGCCGTGAGCCCGGTGAATATGAGCACGCCGACGCAGCTGATGATGAAGTCCATCATGGAACTCTGCAGGAACAGGTTCACCAGGGAGGCGATGATGATGCCTATCAGGCCCATGAAGAGGAAGTTCCCCATCCCGGTCAGATCCCGCTTGGTCACGGTGCCGTAGATCGACATGGCCAGGAACGTGCCGGCCGTGACGAGAAAGGCGTTGGCGATGGACGCGATGGGATACACGACGAAGATCGAGGAGAGGGTCGCCCCGGTCAGGGCCGAATAGAGCAGGAACGCTCCCGTGGCGGTCGCGGAGGACATCCGGTGCACTCCGGCGGAGAGCCAGATGACCAGGCCGAACTGCGCCACGATCAGGAGGATGATGCTGATGGTGTTCCCCAGCAACGCCTGCTGGATGGCGGGGGACGAGGCGACGGCGAAGGCGACGACGGTCGTCAAGGCGAGCCCCGCCGCCATCCACTGGTAGACCTGCCGCATGAAAAGCGACGCGATGCTGACTTCTCCGGTTCGTGCCGTGGTCTGGTATGTCAAGGGCATTATTCTTCCTCCTCCTCACCGCTGAACGGTGCAGGTGCTGTGTTGGTTGGCGAAAGTTCGTGCATTCGGCGATGCCTGTGATCCTGACGTTATAGTATAATGCCTTTTGCCGAATGTGCAAGTGGTTGCCCGGGAAGTGGCGCCGTGGTAGGCTGAAACGTGGATCTGCGCGGCGGCCCCGATGCGTGGCCCCCGCGCAGGGGGACGTTCCTGGTTGCGCATCCCTGACTTCATTGCATCCTGATGCGTGGCCCCCGCGCAGGGGGACGTTCCCGGGCCGATGGCCGACCATCGGCGGTCGATCGTGGCACGATTTTCGAAGCGCTTTCCACGCCCGAACCGTGGTCTGGCGGATCCCAAAAACGTTGTGCTCCCCGGGCGGGGACGATGTCGAACAAACCAAACCCAAAGGCACGAATCATGATGCATCTGCTACGTGCGGCGGCGTGCTGCTGCCTGCTCCTTGGTCTTTCCCTCGGCGCCGCGGGACTCGCGGCCGCCGCACAACCCCAAGGACAACCCCAGGCCGGCCCAGATCCGGTGGTCATGCTGTCCACGAGCATGGGCGACATCGTGCTGCGCCTGGATGTCCGCAAGGCGCCGGTGACCACGGAGAACTTCCTGAAATACGTCAAAGCCGGCCACTACGATGGGACCATCTTCCACCGGGTGATCCCGGGATTCATGATCCAGGGCGGCGGCTTCACCCCCGACATGCGGGAACGCCAGGCCGACAAGCCCATCAAGAACGAGGCGAACAACGGGCTCAGGAACGCCAAGTACACCATCGCCATGGCCCGGACCTCCGATCCTCACTCGGCGTCGGCCCAGTTCTTCATCAACGTCGCCGACAACGCGTTCCTGGACCACAAGGGGCAGACCCGCGAAGGCTGGGGATATGCGGTGTTCGGCAAGGTCATCAAGGGTCAGGACGTCGTCGACAAGATCGCCGGCGTGAAGACGGGCAACAGGGGATCGCACGGCGACGTGCCCCTGCAGCCCGTGACGATCACAAGAGCCTCGGTGGTCCAGTAGACCGCGGACATGTCCGATCCCGTCTTCGCCCCCGGGGGCTGCATCATCGATCTTGGCGCGATCGTCTGGAACTTCGCCCGTCTGGGCGAGCCGGAACGTCTCATGCCCGTGATCAAGTCCGATGCCTACGGACACGGCCTCGTGCCGGTGGCCCGGGCGCTGGAAAAAGCCGGTGCCAAGCGGTTCGCGGTGGGAACGGTGAACGAGGCCCAGACACTGCGGGAGGCCGGCGTCGGGGGCGACATCCACCTGCTCCTCAACGCCATGACTCCCGAGTCTTGGCGCATCGCCGCGGCCTCCCGCATCGTGCCGCTCATAGCGACGGCGGACAACCTGCGTCAGGCGGCGGAATGCCTTCCCGAGGACGGATCGTTCCCCGTGACCTTGAAGTGGGAGACGGGGATGGGACGGCTGGGCTTCGAACCCGAGGAAGTGCCCGACGTCGTCGACTTCCTTCGCGCCCATCGGGCCCTCAACCCCGTGCTGGCACTGTCCCACCTCTCCTGCGCCGACGACCCCGACCAGCAGGAATACAGCAGAGGCCAGATCGCCCGCTTCACGGAGATCACCCGTGCGTTGCGGGAAGCGTTCCCCGGCCTGAAACGCTCGCTGGCGAATTCCGCCGCAACGCTGGGGATGCCGGAGAGCCATTTCGACATCTGCAGGCCCGGCATCTCCCTCTACGGCGACAATCCCCTCGTGGGCACGGTGCGGGAGAACATGGGGAGGGGCCTCGTCTGGGCCATGAGCGTCTGGACGCCCATCCTGCAGGTGCGGAACATGCCGCCGGGAAGATCCGTCTCCTACGGCCGCCTCCACACGACCCAGCATCCCGAGAAGGTCGCCGTGCTCGCAGCGGGATACGCCACCGGGATCGACCGCAGCCTGACCAACCGCATGGAGGTCCTGATCCGCGGCCGCCGGGCGCCCCAGGTGGGCCGGGTCTGCATGGGGATGTTCATGGTGGACGTGTCGGGGATTCCCGGGGTCCGGGAAGGGGACAAGGCGTGGATCCTGGGAGGGGAGGCCGAGCCGGGTCACTCCCCGGTCAACCCCAGGGAGATGGCGGGGAAGCTTGGGACGATCTCCTACGAGGTCCTCTGCCGGATGGGAGCCGCCAACGCCCGCAGCTACGTGGCAACGGAGGCTCCCGGAGGCGGGGATTTTCAGTCCGCTGCCGCGGGGCTTGCCAAAGTTTTGGGCAGAGAGTAAAAATCGTCCCTTTGCGATCCCAGTGTCGTGCCGAGGTAGCTCAGTTGGTAGAGCAGCGGACTGAAAATCCGCGTGTCGGCAGTTCAATTCTGTCCCTCGGCACCATATTCCAGGCGGCCTTCCGTATCCCCGGGAGGCCCTTTTTGTATGCTCTGATACCTCCGTGCATACCTCTTGCGCCGCAAGCTGGCGGCCTGCATGGCCGACATCAAGGACTTGGAGCCGTCCGGCGGGAGGGTGTTCAGGGATTCGCCTAGAACCGGCCGGGTTTTGCGGTATCCGAAGGAATCGAACACGCGCCGCTCCAGTCCCTCGCCTCGGTTCCGATGGCCTGCCACATCGCCCGGACTCGGGCCGGTTCGGCTTCACGGTACGGGTCGTCGCCGCTCCCCATGTCCGGTGACGCTGGCGACCGTCCGGCCATCCCGATCCGCAAGATCCCAGCGGTCGAAACCCCAGCACTTCGATAATGCACGAACGGCGCCCCCGTCTCTCCCCAGGGGCGCCGTTGCCAGGAATGCTGCGCGTTCCGCTTGGCGTTGTCAGGCCGTCCGCCTTCCGGGACGGGATCCGTCCGGCCTAGAGGTCGCGGTTGATGGTCCCTTCCCAGGTGCTGACCTTGGCTTCCTGGGATTCGGCCGGGGAGACCCACTTGGTGGTGACGGTCTTGATCTTCGTGTAGAAGCGCATGCCGTCGCGGCCCAGCACGTGGAGGTCGCCATAGAAGGACCGCTTGTGCCCCGAGAAGGGGAAGAAGCCCAGAGGCACGGGGATGCCCACGTTGACGCCAACCATCCCCCCGTCCGTCCTGCTGGCGAACTCCCTCGCGTAGTGCCCGCTTGACGTGAAGATGGAGGAACCGTTGGCGAAGGGGTTGGCGTTCATGATGGCAAGCCCCTCCTCGAAGTCCTTGCATCGCTTGACGCAGAGGACCGGGCCGAAGATCTCCTCGTCCCCCACGCTCATGCCGGGCTTCACGTTGTCAAGGATGGTGGGGCCGACGAAGTATCCCTTCTCGCATCCCTTGGGGGTGCAGCCCCGTCCGTCCAGCACGGCCGTTGCGCCCTCCTCGATGCCCTTGGCGATCCATTTCTCCACGGACGCCTTGTGGGCGGCGCTGATGACGGGGCCGAGCTGGGTCGCGGGCTCGTATGCAGCTCCGACGACCATCTCCTGCCCCAGCTTCTTCATGATGCGCACGAACTCGTCCGCCACGGACTCCTGGACGACCACCGCGGGCAACGCCATGCAGCGCTGCCCGGCGCAACCGAAGGCGGAGTTGACGACCCGGCGCGCCGTCCATTCCAGTGGTGCGTCCTCGAGGATCAGGGCGTGGTTCTTGGCCTCGACGAGGCACTGGACGCGCTTGCCGGCGGCGGATGCGGCGGCGTAGATCTTCCGGCCCACCGACTCCGAGCCCACGAAGGTGACGCCGTCGATGTCCTTGTGGGCCAGCAGCGCCGTCAGTTCGTCCCTGCTGCAGGTGACGAGGTTCACGACTCCTTTGGGCAGGCCCGCCTCGATGAGCAGTTCCATCAGCCGCATCCCGGTCTGGGGGACCATGGTGGCCGCCTTGAGCACCATGCAGTTGCCCGCGACGATGCAGCCGGGGATGAACCAGCCGAAGGGGATCATGGCCGGGAAGTTGTAGGGGGCGATTCCGAGGAACACGCCCACGGGCTCGCGGACGAGAGTGATGTCGTGGCTCCGGGTGGCCTCCATCAGGGAGTATCCCTGCAGTTCCAGCGGGGCGGCCACGGCGAGTTCGCACGCTTCGATGACCTTGAAGACGTCACCCCGGGACTCCTCCAGGTTCTTGCCCATCTCCGTGGCCAGCAGCACGGAGAGTTCCTCGAAGTGGGCGTTCACGATCTCCCGGAACTTGAATATGAGCTGCGTGCGCACGGCCACGGGCTTTGCGGCCCAGGCGGGGAAGGCGGCCCGGCAGGAGGCGACGGCGGCCTCCACCTCGTCCTTGGTGCAAACGGGCGTCTCGGCGATCTGCTCGCCGGTGCTGGGGTTCATCACGGCCGTGTACTTCCCGGCCTTGGATTCCTTCCATGCGTTGTCCACGCAGTACTGCAATCGTCTGATAGTCATGATGCATCTCCTTGAGATGGTGGAGTATGGAGCGATGCTTCAATTGGCTATTGCTGGGAGCACTTCACAATGTCATTGTTTTTTGGAATGGTTTAACGATCTGATCTAACTCAAGCGATTCTACATAATTTCGTATGCGTCTTTTGCTCGGTCTAGAAATCGTCGAAGACCACGTCCTCGCGATGCCCAGCTTGCGTAGGCCGGAGCACCTTCTGGAATCCGACATGGAATTGCTTCGCCCATTCAGTCGCAGCATTGATGTCGATTTCCTTTTCTCGATAAGCGCCTAGGAGCGCTGAGAGCGTATTCCGTATCTTCGGCCCTGCATTGACTCCCCATATCTTCTCAAACACCTGCTCCTTTGTGCGCGGATCAAGAACGCCCTGGTCAAGGAACCACATGGCCGCAGCCTCCGTGTCGTCTGGTGGCTGGGCGGACATTGCGCCCCACTCCGCAAGACAGTCGAGCAGATTATCGATCTTGCCGTGTATTTTAGTGTCTTTGTTCATATATTGATCTCCAAAATACTTCCTCATGTTTTCAAGCAAATCCTCCCTAGATATAATTCCAGTCTCCTGCATGAGGAAAATTGCATCTTCATAATCGTGTCGTCCTTGTCCCTTTCTGAGAGCATCACATTTAAGCGCCAGAAGCTGATCCTCAACGACTACATCAATAAACAAGCCATATTCATCATCTTCTGAATTTTGTAGGATAGACAGTTTTTTGCTGTGCAAAGTGACATAAAATGAATCAAAACAATTATTAAACCAATTATCTTTCCATCCGTACTTTTTTGCAATTAATTTTGACATGCTGTAAATGAATCTTTGAGTATACACGTCATCATTGGTCGAAAAGTCTACATCGTCAGTCATCCCAAGATAATTGTTTTTGTATTGTAATATAATTGCCGCTGAACCAACAATCGTTGCGTTAAGCCGTAAGCGATGATATTTACATAATTCATTGACTTCATTTAAACCTTTTACGATATAATCGTAAGACAGTTTTTCGCTAAAAAACAAGTTCTTAAATAACTTTGTAACATACAAGCCCAAGTTCTTTAAATAGTAATGTTACGCCAACCGCCAGACTCAAGCTCATCGATAAATTTCATGGCAATCGAATTTCCAGTATCGCCATGCAGTTTCTTAAGCCCATCAATGGCTGCAGTGAAATAGAGCCCATCATTGACGCAAACGCCAGGGCGTCTCGGGCATCGCCTAGCCACGTCTGGGAGTTCAGATTCAAGAAATGTCTGCAGTTTATCCGTCACATCCTTGAGGCGCATCCATCCATCGGAGACTATGGCGTTCGTCGTCTTAGATGCCGTATTGTCGTTTGAGAGAGGCGAACGCAGACATGAGATGACCTCATCGTAGAAAGCCATCTCCATCCTGTCGATGAGGCCCATCGCCGTCTTCCATCCGGAATCTCCGCCTCGGAATTTAAGTTCGTTGATCGCCATGGAAAGATAATAGCATTCTGGAACCGTTCCTCTTTTAGGAACTCGTTCGGTCACATGGGCGAACTCTCCTTCGACGAGTGGTTGTACCTCGTCTGCAAAGGTCTTTACTATGGTCTTCCAGCATGCCGGGATCAGCACGCGTGGTTCCTTCGTCCTGATTCTCGCAAAGAAAAGCTCTGGTTCTCCTGCGAGTTTCATGTCAGTGTATTTTCCCGGACGGGAGAATGGATCGGCTCCCGGAAAGAGGTTCCTTCGGACGTAAGGGAGTGGGGACTCCCGTCGCATCTCGTCCCAGTACTTCGGCAATCCTTCCATTGCGAAATAATACGGTTCAGTGAGGAATCTCTTTTCGTCTTCCGTCCATTTCGGAGGCGTCAGCTCGTATTCCCAAGAGAAATGCTCCGCCATGCCGCCAAGAAGAGCGTCATACACGGCGTCCCCAGTGGCTATGGGTTCCTCGGCGAGCATCCCCTGACGATCTATGTGTTTCGTCGTGTAGAACGCCAAGGCGAACTCCCGGAGAGCGACGAAATGTCCATCGTTCTCCTCTGCGTGGATCCACGCACACTCCGCAAGGGACTTCGGCCATTGGAACGCCTCCCGCTTCGGGAAGGGGCTTTTTCGGCATCCTGAGGTAGCATTATCATGCATAGCTTTTCTTCGCGAGAATTTTTGAGATACAGCAACACGAAATGAATTCAAGCACTGATTGCATTCTGTTCATTTCATAACTTATTTTTATTGTGTCGGATCATTGAAAATCTCTTCTAGTTTTGTATGTAATTCGGGCAATGTTACAGTCTTCTTATTCTTTGGACTTGGGAAAGGCGTAACAATAAATCCGTGTTCCTTGGGTATGTCAAGTTTTTCCATCGCAGCATATGTCCCTGCTGACATCGTTGCATTTGAGGATGTCTTACATTCAATTGCAATAGACATAAGTCTTCTTGTGAGGATAAAGTCAATTTCATTGCCAATTTTGTCACGATAGAAGAATACATTTTCACCGTTGAGTCGTGGATACCATGCCCTTAGGTGATTGAGGACGATCGATTCCCATAAAGATGCATATGTATTCACATTAGCAGGTGATCCGAGGTTTTCAAATGACGTTATGCCAAGTTCATTTGTTACAAAGCTTGAGTCAGTGACATAGAATTTTTTCGTATCGCTGGTGCTGTAAAAGTGCGTATTTGTATATTTGGGGATTGAATCAAGAATGAATAAGTATTTTAATATGTCAATGCACTGATCGCATTCTTGTTGTTGTATCTTAAGCGAACGAGACAATCCGCAAGAACTTATTTTCTTGCCGTTACCTGCTACAAGTTTGTGCCAAAGTTCATCAAGTATATCAATATCAAAATTCCCCCATTTTTTAGATCATTAAGTAGGAGATTTGTAATGTAATCCTTCTTCCATCTAATTGAGGTATCATCACTGTTTGCGAGATAACTTTGTGGGAAACCACCTCGTATGAAATATTTTTTCATGTCGCAATCAGGAATTTCAGTAATCAAGAGTGTAGTGAGGCGCTCGTATGCAATTCTTCCTGTTAAAGACTCCTTCTCCTGTCTCCACAACATTGGCGATATAGACCCTATAATGAGAAAGCGTGCAGGGTGTGTTATCTTAAATCTTTCGCCCCGTGAGTGTGCAATTTTGTCTGCCAACACCCTTAGTGTGGGGAAAAGCTCAGGACGAAGCTGAATCTCATCAATTATAATTAATTTATCCATACTGTCTGAGAGAAATCTTTTTGCCTGGCGGTCACCAAGGATCTTTTCTAAGTCATCTACGTCTTGCAAGTCAAGATACAAGAAGTTTTCATATGTATCGCAGACGTGCTTTGCAATATAGGATTTACCACACTTGCTTGCACCAATAATCGCGGTGACAGGATTAGATCTCAAGGCTCTCACTATGTTGCGTTCTTGATCTCTCGGAATGTGAATGTTCATGGGGTTTGTTCCCATAGGATGCGCCACGCTTGTAAAATATATAAAATTGCCATGTGTAGCATTGTATTTGTGGGACAGCTTATTTACTCTATCGGTGCATTGAGAATCTCCTCTAGCTTTGCATGCAATTCAGGCAACGTAATAGTATTAGATTTCTCAGAACTTTGAAAAGGCGTAACTATAAATGCGTGTTCTTCAGGTATGCCAAGTTTTTCCATCGCCGCATATGTCCCGGATGACATACAAGCATTTGACGAAATTTTGCATTCTATTGCAAAGGGCATACGATTTTTTGTTAGGATAAAGTCAATTTCGTTTCCGTCTTTGTCACGATAGAAGAAAATGTTTTCGCCATTGGGTCTAGGGTACCATGCCCTTAGGTGGTTAAGCACGATCTGTTCCCACATTGTCCCATAAGTTACTGCATTAGTTGGTCTTCTGAGATCGTCAAATGATTTTATTTCAAATTCATTTGCAATTAAGCCATGGTCAGTTATGTATGTTTTTGGTGTCTTGCAAATACTTGCAAATGGATTTTTCGTAAATTGAGGAATTGAATCAATAAGAAATAAACTCTTTAATGTATCAAAATAATTTTGCGCTTCTTTAAACGGTATCTTAAGGGAGCTGAGAGCTCTTTCGTGATTTGTTTCTTGACCATTTACTGTCACCAACATGTGCCAAAGTCTCTCCATTGTCCCTTCTGCCAAATCCCCCCATTTTTCAAGGTCTCTATGTAAAAATGCTGACATATAACTTTTCCTCCAGACAAAGGAGCTTTCGTCGCTGCTTGCAAGGTAGCTTACTGGGAAACTTCCGCGTATAAAATATTTTTTCAGATCACAGTCGGGTATTTCAGTGACAAGTAAAGTAGTGAGGCGCACGTAAGTAATTCTGCCTGCCAAAGTCTCCCCCGACTGTCTCAACAGCATTGGCGATGCGGACCCGAGAATGAGGAATCGAGCGGGATGGTATATATCGAAATTTTTATCACGAGTATTTGCTATCTGGTCTGCTAATACTCTTAGGGTGGGGAAAAGCTCAGGGCGAAGTTGTACTTCATCAATGACAATCAATTTGTCCATATTTTCAGAAAGAAACTGCTTAGCGCGGATATTCCCTGTTATTTTATTTAAATCATTTTCGTCTTCCAAGTCGAGGTAGAGATAATCATTGTACATGTTGCAAATATTTTTCGCGATAGAAGACTTACCGCACTGCCTTGCGCCGATGATCGCAGTTACGGGGAAAAATTTCATCAACTTTTTAACGCTGTGTTCTAGCATGCGTGGAATATAGGTATCCATGGGCTGGACTCCAATAATATAAAATGAAAATTATTTTTTCTGGGAGATTCTCAACAATTTAACAATGCAGAACGACAGCAGGGCTGTAATAAATATTTGTTTATATAGATGGTCGCATATTTATTTGAACTCCAGTCCGTCGCATGGTTGCGGGTGGCGATGAACATCCGATCAGACCTTCAAATAATTATGCGACTATCTATATGTGAGAAAGTATTTGCCTGTAGTTGTTATATTATATAAAGAATTTCAAAAATACTATAAAATATCAGTGTCAATATGTTACTTTGATCTATTCTGGCGAATTTATCTAATGTCCTAATAATAGCTTATGCAGTCCAACAACTACAATATTTCTAGTAGAACTACGACCGGCTTGTAAGACGGCTATTGATGGCCATTAGCTTTTCCGTATGACTTTCAGGTCTCTGGTATATCTTTCTGGCAAGCTGTTCTGATATGTAGTCGAAAGGTATGTATGCAATGGAAAAGTCGCTTCGTACCTCTTCCTTTATCTTCTTGAAATTGTATGGAAAATCTTTACAGTATACATGAAATCCAGAAAAATATGCGGGAATTTCTGAAAAATGAAAACCTTCAGGCGTTAATCTTGATCGTCGAGGGTGGTAGAAATCTACATAAAGTATAAACCATTTATTAGAATCAAAAGTCACCGCTTCAAATACGTCAACAGTGTGGATGGCTCCGATCCTGTGGAAAAGCATCTGTTCGTTACTGTCGTCTGTCAGAAGCTTTGATAAATACGATATCTGGCCGATTGGCCCATTGACTGGAATCGGGTTTGTCTCAACTAGGCCGAATGGTCCTTTTCCACCCTTGATCATGTCAACGGCAGGCCTTTTACGAATTACTTCTCTGAGCATCGGAACCGTGTTCTGCATCTGCACTTCATCGTCATCAAGAATTTTGATGACGTGCTCAAATGCATCGTGCAGCAGTTTGTTGTCCTCTTTTTTGCCAAAGAGATATTTAAGTATATCCATGGCCACGACTCCTTGTTTTCAAAAGACGCCATCTGCATTTGAGGATTTCAAGAAGATTCAGCTGGTGCAATGTGCTGATAGAGCGGAACGCAGTGTGTGACAGGCTGGAAACATGCATGGAAGTGAGCCGGGCAAAACGGGCACGTGCGCATCTGAACGGCCGGCGCTCCGGATCGTCAAGTCCCACGGCCGGGGCGTGCGGCAAGACAGGGACTCGGGCAAGGGATGGGCGATGCGCCCCATGCCGGAGGGCGTCGCCGCCTCCCGCTTCCGCCCGTCTCCCGCCCGTGACGGCCCCGGGCGCCGCGGCTATCCGGGACGCCGACGCGCCCGCTACTCGCCCCGGATCCAGTAGGTGTCGAAACCGTCGTCCAGGTAGCCGTCCGTGATCTCCTTCAGTCCCGCCTGCTGGAAGAGCCGCACGTACTCCGCCCTCGTGCGCCGCCATCCCCAGAACTGCTGGCGCCGTATGCCGCAGAAATGCAGGATTCCCCTGATGAAGATCTTGATAGCGTTGACGAAGCCCCCCACGAAGGAATCCTCCTCCAGCAGCGAGGCGGAGAGGCAGACGATCTCCCCACCGGGGGCGAGCTGGGCCCGAAGCTCCCGGAACAGGCGCGTCAGTTCCCTGGTGGGGATGCCGTAGTCCACCGTGGAGAGGTAGATCATGTCGTACTGCACGTCGGGAGGCAGGCACACCGGCGCGAAGCCTATGTAGATGCGCTCCGGCGGGATGAAGGCCCGAAGCCACTTCATCCCCACCGTGCTGGGCTCGTTGACGTGCATCTCGATGCCCGGGAAGACGTCCAGCAGGACCTTCTCCATGAAGCCCACGCCGCTGCCGATGGAGAGCACCCGCACCGGCCGGTCCGGAGGTTCCGGCAGGGCGTCTATGCGTCGCTGCAGCCGTTCCGCGAGCCATTTGGCGTCCTTGGTCTTGTTGGCGCGCCATACCGCGGGCAGGTCGTCCCAGTGCTGGTAGCGACGGAAGAGTTCCTCGTAGAAGACCGCGTAGAAGCGGGGTTCGGCAAGGTGGAAGAAGGATATGTGGGAAAAGGAGGTGAAGGGGATGCCTTGCCAACTTTCCTGATAGAAGCGCCGCACGCTGCTGCCTCCGTGGTGCATGCCGGGGGAGCCAACTATGCCATACGGAGGGCCGCTGCCGCAAGTGGCTTGTACGGCGCCTCCGTCTCCCCTTCCGAAAAACGTGCGGGACGCGTCCTTGGGACGCGTCCCGCGGCAAAGGGACGAGGGCTGCTATCCCCTGGCCTCGAGAGCGGCCACCGAGGGGAGGACCTTGCCTTCCAGCAGTTCCAGTGAGGCGCCGCCTCCCGTGGAGATGTACCCCATGGCGTCGGCGAGGCCGTAGCCCTCCACGGCCGCCACGGAATCCCCTCCACCCACGACCACGAAGGCCTTCGAGGCCGCGAGGGCCTGGGCGAGGGCCTTGGTGCCGGCTCCGAAGGGATCGGTCTCGAAGGCCCCCACGGGACCGTTCCACACCACGGTCTTGGCCGTGTTCAGGAGATCGGTGTAGAGGGCGACGGTCTTGGGCCCGATGTCGAGGATCATGGCGTCGGCGGGGACGGCGTCGATGCCGCAGATCGTCGGGTGCTGGCCGGGGGCGAGTTCCTTCGCCACCACCACGTCCAGGGGCAGCGGGAGCGACTTGTTCAGGCGCTTGGCCTCGTCCATGATCTTCCTGGCCTCGGGGATCAGGTCGGCCTCCTGGAGGGAGGTCCCCACGGCGTGGCCCGCCGCGGCGAGGAAGGTGTTGGCGATGCCGCCGCCGATGATCAGGATGTCCACCTTGGCCAGGAGATTCTCCAGCAGGCCCAGTTTGGTGGAGACCTTGGAGCCGCCGATCACGGCCGCGAGGGGGCGGGCCGGGGCGTCCAGCACCTTGGCGAAGGCGTCGAGTTCCGCCGCCATGAGCGGGCCCGCGCAGGCGACCTTGGCCTTGCGGATGGCCCCTTCCGTCGAGGAGTGGGCCCTGTGGGCGGCGCCGAAGGCGTCCATGACGTAGACGTCCCCCAGGTCGGCGAGACGCTGGGCGAGATCGGGATCGTTCTTCTTCTCCCCCTTGCAGAAGCGGATGTTCTCCAGCAGCACGCACTCCCCGGGGGCGGCCTTGGCCTCCTCCAGGGTCTTCACGAGGGCCACGGGCCGTTTCAGCAGGGTGGAGAGTCGCTCCGCCACCGGCTTCAGGGAGAAGGCCTCCTCGTACTGTCCCTCGGTGGGGCGGCCGAGATGGGAGAGGACGATGACGCCCGCGCCCTTGTCCAGGGCCTGGATGATGGTGGGGGCGGCGGCGCGGATGCGCTTGTCGTTGGTGATGGCGCCGTCCTTCATGGGGACGTTGAGATCCTGGCGGATCACGACGGTCTTTCCGGCGAGATCGCAGTCCTTCATGAGCTTGATGGGCATGTTCGTCTTCCTCCGGTTGCGATGCGTTGGTGTCGGGGCGATGTCGGGATCAACCGTCGCGCCCGTGCAGAAGGTCCAGTGCGGCCGAGAGGACGGCCTCCACCGTGAAGGAGAAGCGCTCCTCGAGAACCCGGGCGGGGGCGGAGGCGCCGAAGCGCGTCATCCCGATCAC
Source organism: Desulfovibrio sp. (assembly GCA_031272715.1). Classification (GTDB taxonomy): domain Bacteria; phylum Desulfobacterota; class Desulfovibrionia; order Desulfovibrionales; family Desulfovibrionaceae; genus Desulfovibrio. The sequence goes on along the minus strand of JAISTH010000029.1, from coordinate 73,879 downwards.
GGCGCCGTCGAGGCCCACGTACTTGTGCCAGATGTCGGGATGCCCCGCCTCCACCGCAAGGCGCGTCCGCACCGAATCCGGCAGTATCGCCTGCCGGTAGGCGTCGTCCTGCGCCTCGAAACGCTCGAGACACGGGAGGGAGAGGACCCGGGCCCGCCGCCCCATGGCCGTCAGCCGCTTCCAGACCTCGGTGACGAGATGGACTTCGGATCCGGTGGCCATGAGGATGATCTCCGGTTCGCCCTCGCAGTCCAGCAGGACGTAGCCCCCTCTGGCGATCTCCTCCACCTGTTCCGGGGTGTGCAGGAAGTGGGGCAGCGTCTGGCGCGACAGGGAGAGGACCGAGGGCATGTTCTCGGCCTCCAGGGCGCGGCGCCAGGCGACGGCCGTCTCGACGAGGTCGCAGGGGCGCCAGACGTCGAGGTTCGGGATGGCCCGGAGTCCGGCGAGCTGTTCCACGGGCTGGTGGGTGGGTCCGTCCTCGCCGACGCCGATGGAGTCGTGGGAGAAGAGCCAGATGCAGCGCAGGCCCATGAGGGCGGCGAGGCGCAGGGCGTTCCTCCCCTGGTCCGAAAAGGAGAGGAAGGTGCCGCCGTAGGGGATGAAGCCCCCGTGCAGGGCGAGTCCCATCATGATGGCGCACATCCCGAATTCCCGCACGCCGTAGTGGATGTGGTTGCCCGTGCCGGCCTTGGGGTCGATGGTCCTGGATGTGCCCACGGCCGTGCCCACGGAGCCGGTCAGGTCGGCGGAGCCTCCCATGAGTTCCGGAAGGGCCGGGACGATGCGCTCCAGCACCCACTGGGACGCCTTGCGCGTGGCCATGTCCTTCCCGGACGCCAGCGCCCCCCGCACGATCGCGTCGGCGATCGCGGGCCAGTCCCGGGGCAAGTTCCCCGAAACGTGGCGCCGGAACGCTTCGGCCTTCTCCGGAAAGAGCCGCCCGTAGTCGGAGAAGACCGCCTGCCATGCCGCCTCCGCGGCCTTCCCGGCTTCCCGGGCGTCCCATGCCGCCCGCACGTCGTCGGGAACCTCGAAGGGGGGCCAGGGCCAGTCGAGATTCTCCCGGGTGGCCTTGATCTGCTCGCCGCTGAGAGGGGAGCCGTGGCACGCGGCCGAGCCCGCCAGCGGCGAGCCGAAGCCGATGTGGGTGCGGCAGATGATCAGGCTCGGACGGGTGAGGTCGGCCTTGGCCTCGTCGATGGCCCGGGAGACGGCCTCCGCATCGTGCCCGTCGACGGGGCCCAGGACCTGCCAGTGATAGGCGGCGAAGCGTCCGGCGACGTCCTCGTCGTACCATCCGTCGATGTCGCCGTCGATGGTGATGCCGTTGGCATCGTAGAGGACGATGAGCTTGCCCAGTCCCCAGGTGCCGGCAAGGGAGCACGCCTCGTGGGAGACCCCCTCCATGAGGCATCCGTCCCCGCAGAAAACGTAGGTGCGGTGGTCGACGACGACCCGTTCCCGGGTGTTGAATTCCGTCGCCATCATGCGTTCGGCAAGGGCCATGCCCACGGCGGCGGCGAGGCCCTGCCCCAGGGGGCCGGTGGTCATCTCCACGCCGGGGCAGAGATCCCGCTCGGGATGGCCCGGGGTCTTCGACCCCCACTGGCGGAAGTTGCGCAGTTCCTCCATGGAGAGGTCGTAGCCCGTGAGATGGAGGAGTCCGTACAGCAGCATGGACCCGTGGCCGTTGGAAAGGACGAACCGATCCCTGTCGGGCCATTCGGGATTCGACGGATTGTGCTTGAGGTGCTTTCGCCAGAGGACCTCGGCCATGTCGGCCATGCCGAGGGGAGCGCCGGGATGGCCGGAGTTCGCCTTGTATATGGCGTCGATGGCCAGGATGCGCAGGGCGTTGGCGCACTGTCTGGAGGATGTCGGCATGGGCATGTCCCCCGGATTTCAGGATGCTTTGACGGGCCAGTCCGCGGCGGCCTCTTCGGCCGGCGTGGGGGGCAGGTCCGCCACCGTCCGCAGGAAGGTGGCGAGGGCCTCGTCGTAAGGTTTGATGGCGAAGAAGGCGGATCCCGAGACAAGCACGTCCGCGCCTGCCAGGACGAGACGCCTCGCGTTGTCGGGGGTCACGCCCCCGTCCACCTGCAGGAGGGCGGCGGGGTTCCCCTTGCCGGACATCATGGCCCGCGCGGCGACCACTTTCGTCATGGTCCCCGGCAGGAACGACTGGCCGCAGAAGCCCGGGTTGACCCCCATGATCAGGAGCATGTCCATGTCGTCGATCAGCCATTCCAGCGCATGCAGGGGAGTGCCTGGATTGAGGCCGATTCCGGCCTTCATGCCGAGACGGCGTATCTCGGCGAGGGTCCGCTGGGGGTGCGAGTCGGTCTCGAGATGGATGGTCAGCATGTCGGCCCCCGCGTCCCTGAAGGCCTCCAGATGCCGGGAGGGGTTCATGATCATCAGGTGGACGTCGAGGAACAGGCGCGTGCGGGAACGCAGGGCCTTGATCACGGGGGGGCCGAAGGTGATGTTCGGGACGAAGTCGCCGTCCATGACGTCCAGATGGAGCCATTTGGCGCCTGCGGCCTCGACGGCGGCGATCTCCCCTCCGGGATCGGCGAGGTCGGCTCCGAGAAGGGAGGGGGCGAGGATCATGGGGCGGCTCCATCAGGCCGGAAGCGCGTTCCAGCGGGTCCGGGCGTCCTTCCTCTTCCCGGCCGGACGCCCCCGGACAGGGGAATCCCGCGGCGGACGCGGAGGAGAGCGACGCGGGGTGTCACTGGGGCTGCTCGAAGGCGAGCAGTCGCCGCAGGTCGATGAGTTCGTCCTGCAGCATTTGCATGAACTTCGGATCGGCGATCGGGACGACCTCCTCCTCCCCGTCGGGATCCTCCCGGGCCTGGCCTTCCAGGATGCGCCGGGCTCCGGCGATGGTCAGACCCCGCTCGTGGAGCAGGTGGTGGATGTTCCTGGCGACCGCCAGATCCTCGTCGGTGTAAATCCTCTGCCCGGAACTGGTGCGGGCGGGGCAGAGGTTGTTGAACTCGGTCTCCCAGAACCGCAGGCTCGTGTCGGGAATCTGGAGCAGTTCCGCGGCCTCGCTGATGCGGTAGGTCTTTTTCTTCTCCTCCATGGGCCACCCTCCGAGCGCGGACTACAGATGCACGCCGGGCAGCTTCGCGAGGGATTGCGCAACCTCCTCGCGCAGTCTGTCCACCTCGGCGTCCTTCAAGGTGCGGTCGGGGTGGCGGAAGGTGAGTCTGAAGGTCAGGTGCCGTTCCGGGCCGCCCGCCGGCTCGTAAACGTCCAGCAGGGCGGTTTCCGCAAGGAGCGGCAGGGAGAGGGACGCGAGATGCGCCTCGATCCGTCCGGCCTGGACGTCGGGGGTGCAGACGAGGGTGATGTCGCGGCGCACGGGAGGGAAGCCCGGAAGCGGACGGAAGACGATGGTCGCCTTGGCGTGCTCCTCCCGGAGCGTGTCGAGATTCAGTTCGACGATCCAGACGTCCTTGCGGGCGTGGAAGGGGTCGGCAAGGGCGGGCTTCACCCTGCCCGCGTGGCCGATCTCCCTGTCCCCGCAGACCACGGTCACGCAAGGCAGAAGGTAGGGATGTCCGTCCGCGGCCTTGAAGACCGGTGCGGGAAGGTGCAGGGTCGCGATCAGGTGCTCCACGAGCCCCCTTGCGTCCGCGTAGTCCATGTCCGCCGCCGGATGGGGCCAGAAGGCGTCGTGGCGGCTGCCGTAGAGGAGCAGTCCCAGGGTGCCCGTCTCCCGGACCCCCGTGGCCCTCTCCGAGACGTCCCGGTCGTCCGGGGCGAACACGTTGGCCAGTTCGAAGACGCGCAGCCCCGTCGCCCCCTGGGCAAGATTGTGGCGCAGCGTGTTGAGCAGCCCCGGGGCGAGGACGGTGCGCAATGCGTCCTGTTCCGCCGAAAGGGGGTTGAGGACGCTGATGCGGCCTTCCCTGGGCAGGCCCAGGTGGTCGAGGTCGGCATGGCCGACGAAGCTGTAGTTGACCACCTCGTTGAGGCCGATGCCGGCCCCCCAGCGCTTGATCATGGCCCAGAAGTCGTGTCGGCCCGGCTCGACCGACGTCCCGACGACGGGAGGCCCGGCCGGGGGGATGGTGTCCATGCCGTGGAACCGGGCGACCTCTTCGACCAGATCGGCCTCCCGGGTCAGATCCGGACGCCAGCTCGGCTGCAGGACGCTCCACGCGACCGGGTCGGACCGGTCCACGGCGCATCCGGTGCCTTGCAGCACCTTCTCCATGAAGGATTCCTCGATGGACACCCCGAGCAGCGCCCCCACCCTCGCGGGCCTGAAGGCCATCCTCGCCGGAACGAAAGGTCCGGGCTGGGCGACGGCTAGTCCGCGGCACACGGCCCCGGGACTCAGAGAGACCATCATGGCGCAGGCACGGTCCAGTGAAAGCATGGTCCGCTCCTGGTCCACGCCCCGCTCGAAGCGGTAGGAGGCCTCGGAGGAAAGCCCGAGACGCCGGGACGTCCTGCGGATGGACTCCGGCTTGAAGACGGCGCTCTCCAGGAACACGGCGCGGCTCTCCTGGACGATCTCCGTGTTCTGCCCCCCCATGACCCCCGCCAGCCCCACGATCCGCTCCGCGTCGCAGATGCACAGATCCTCGGGATCGAGACGACGCTCCTGCCCGTCCAACGTGACGCAGGTCTCCCCGGGCCGGGCGCGGCGGACCTCGATCCTGTCCCCCCTGATCCTGCCGAGATCGAAGGAGTGGAGGGGCTGGCCGCACTCAAGCAGAATCCAGTTGGTGACGTCCACGATGTTGGATATGGGGCGGACCCCATGGGCGTTCAGCCGGAATCTCACTTCCATGGGGGAGGGGGCGACGGTGATGTCGGCGACGACCCTGCCGGAATAGAGGCCGCAAAGCTCGGGATCGGCGATGTGGATGGCGGGCAGCGGACCCTCCGTCTCCTCGATGGCCGGGACGGCGGGCGGGGTCAGGGGCAGGCCGAAGGCGAGGGCGGTCTCCCTCGCCAATCCCAGCACCGAGAGGCAGTCCGCCCGGTTGGGCGTGACGGAGATGTCCAGTATCTCCTCGTCGAGCTTCAGGCAGTCCACCAGCCGCGCCCCGGGAACGAAACCCTCCGGCAGCACGAGGATGCCGCCGTGCCCCTCCGAGAGCGCAAGCTCCCGTTCGGAGCAGATCATCCCGTGGGAGGGGCTGCCCCTGAGCTTGGCCTTCTTGATGACCGTGCCGTCGGGCAGCTTCGTGCCGACAAGAGCCACCGCGACCTTCTGCCCGGCGGCCACGTTGGGGGCGCCGCAGACGATGGGGAGCAGTTCCCCCTGCGCGGCGTCCACCTGGCACAGATGCAGGTGATCGGAGTCGGGATGGGCCTCGCAGGCGACCACATGCCCCACGACGATGGAGGAGATGCCCGCATAGGGCCGGCGGATGTCCTCGAGTTCCAGGCCGAGCATGGTCAGCCTGTCGCCGAGGGCCTCGGCGGTGCCTTCATAGGGCGTGAAATCGCGGAGCCAGGAAAGGGAGAGCAGCATGTGTCTAGTCCTGTGCGGGGCCGGGGGCCGCCGTCAGCGGAAGCTCCAGGCGGGAGGCTGGTCGTCGGGGATGCTCAGGGGAGGGGCGGATTGGGAGGTCCCGTACTGGCCATAGGCGCCGGGAGAGGGACGGCTCTTGGCCTCCTTCTCCTCCGGGGGACGATTCTCCACGCGGTTGCCGTAGGCGTCGGTGTGCCCCTTCTCGGCCTGGGTTCCGGAATCCCGCTTCGTCGTCGCCATGGTCTCCCGGGCGGAACGGCGGTTCAGGGGTTCCAGGCCCGTGTGTCGAGGCGACAGCGCCGAGGCGGCGAAGGAGGCGCATGGGGGCAGTGCCATGAACGCGATCAGCAGCGCGCTGAGCAGTACTTTCGGGGACATCATAGGAATTGCTCCAGAAAGCGCTTGTCGTTCTCGAAGAACATCCGCAGATCGTTGATGGCGTACTTGAGCATCGCCACCCGCTCCACCCCCAAGCCGAAGGCGAAGCCCGTGACGTCCGCGGGGTAGTCCACCGCCTCGAAGACCGCGGGATCCACCATGCCGCATCCCAGTATCTCCACCCAGCCCGTGGTCTTGCACACCCGGCAGGGCTCCCCGTCGCAGTTCCCCGTCCCGCCGCAGAGCTTGCAGGAGATGTCCACCTCCGCGGAGGGTTCCGTGAAGGGGAAGAAGCTGGGACGGAAGCGGATGCGGGTGTCGGCGCCGAAGACGGCCTGGACGAAGGTCGTGAGGGTGCCCCGCAAATGCGCCATCGTCACCCCTTCCCCCACGAGGAGTCCCTCTATCTGATGGAACATCGGGGTGTGGGTCAGGTCCGAGTCCCTCCTGTACACCTTGCCCGGCACGATGACCGCCAGGGGCGGCGGGGACGCCAGCATGGAGCGTATCTGCACCGGGGAGGTGTGGGTGCGCAGCAGCGTCGTCGGGGTGATGTACAGCGTGTCCTGCATGTCCCTCGCAGGATGGGCGGCGGGCATGTTCAGGGCCTCGAAGTTGTAGTAGTCGTGCTCCACCTCGGGTCCCGAGACCGCCTTGAAGCCCATGGAGACGAAGACGCCGCAGAGCTGGTCGATGACGCAGGTGGTGGGGTGCAGGGAACCCTGCCACGGGGCGCGCCCCGGCAGCGTCGGATCGAAGCGGGCGAGGCCCTCCTCCTCCTTGCGGGCGGCGATGTCCTTCCGCCTCGTCTCGATGAGGTCGGTGCAGGCCTGCTTCACGGCGTTGGCCTTCTCCCCCACCTTCGGCCTCTCGGCCGGGTCGAGTTCGGCCAGCCGGCCCATGATGGCCGAGAGCCGGCCCTTGCGGCCCAGCACGTCGATGCGCAGCGCCTCCAGCGCCTGCTCCTCGGCGATGTCCGAGAGGCGGCGTCTGGTCTCGTCCACGAGTTCGTCGAGGGTCTCGAGAATGTCCATGTCGTGCGTCTACGCGAGGGCGCCCTTGGCCAGGGCCACGATCCGGGCGAAGTCGTCCTTCCGGAAGACGGCCAGGTCCGCAAGCACCTTGCGGTTGAGGGTGATGCCCGCCCGCTTCAGCCCGAACATGAAACGGCTGTAGGACAGCCCGCTGAGCCGGGCGGCGGCGTTGATGCGCAGTATCCAGAGGGAGCGGAAGTCCCGCTTGCGGTGCTTGCGGCCGACGAAGGCGTTCTGCAGGGAACGCTCGACGGCCTCCCTGGCGGTGCGGTAGAGGCGGCTGCGGCCTCCCCTGAAGCCCTTGGCCATGGCCAGATACTTCTTGTGACGACGATGTGCTGCAAATCCTCTCTTCACGCGCATTTAAGCGACCTCCTTCCCCCGACAAGGCGGAGGCTGGCCCGCCGGGTTGCAATGGTCCGTGAAACCGTCACGGGTCCGCCGGGCGACCGCCCGGTCCCGTCATCCGTTGGGAAGCATCCGCCTGACGGCCTTCTCGTTGGTCTTGTCCACCAAGGTGTCCTGGCCGAGCCGCATCTTGCGGCTGGCGTTCTTCTTGGTGAGGATGTGGCGCAGGTTCTGGCGGCGCCGCTTGTACTTTCCGCTGCCGGTGAGCTGGAAGCGCTTGGCCGCAGCGCGCCGGGTCTTGATCTTGGGCATGTCTGACTCCTTGAAAAGACGAAGGTGCCCCGTGCCGGCCGGCCGGCGGGGAACCGCATAGAATGCCGCAAAAACCGGACGGCCGCAAGGCCGTTCCCGAAATCGGGACGCAGGGCCGTCAGGGCCTTCGCCGCGCAGGCGAAGGTCCCCCGGGTCTCCCGACCCCTTCCCGGTTCGCCGCCTTCACGGCCCGGCGGCGCTACTTCTTGGGGACCATGAGCATCTGCAGCGTGCGTCCCTCGGCGTGGGGCTCCTGCTCGACCTTCCCCACTTCCGCCAGGTCCTTGACGAAGCGGTCCAGGATGGTCTGCCCCCTGTCCTTGTGGACGATCTCGCGGCCCCTGAAGAAGACCGAAATCTTGCAGCGATCGCCCTCCTCCAGGAAACGTCGCACGTGGCGCAGCTTGGTCTCGTAGTCGTGGTCGTCGGTCTTGGGCCGGACCTTGATCTCCTTGATCTGCACCACCGTCTGGCGTTTCTTGGCCTCCTGCTTCTTCTTCTGCTGCTCGTACTTGAACTTGCCGTAGTCCATGATGCGGCAGACGGGCGGTTCGCTGGTGGAAGCCACCTCCACCAGGTCAAGACCTGCCTCCTTGGCCAAGGCGATGGCATCCGCGCGCTGCAGAATGCCCAGCTGCTCTCCGTCGGCCCCGATGACGCGCAGCTCCCGCGCCCTGATCATCTCGTTGCGGCGCACGCTGTCCTGGGGCAGATCCCGTCGGTTTCTCACGTTAGGCGAAGCTATAGCACATCCCTCCCTGTCTGAATGGTTCCTGGGCATCGTCCAGCACCAGGGCCGCCGCCTCCGCGACCGTGCGGAAGCCGAGGCTCTCCCCGGAGCGCAGGCGTATGTTCACGCCGCGATCTTGGACTTCGCGTTCCCCCACCACGAACATGTACGGCACCTTGTCCAGCTGCGCCTCCCGCACCTTGAAGCCCAGCTTCTCGTTGCGGATGTCGGCGTGGGCCCGTATGCCCCGGTCCTGCAGCATCCGCAGCGCCTCCTGTGCGAAGGGGGCGGCGTCGTCCACCACCGTGAGCAGCCGCACCTGCTCCGGGGCGATCCACGTGGGAAGCGCCCCGGCGTACTGCTCCACCAGCACGCCGATGAACCGCTCCAGGGATCCCATGATGGCGCGGTGCACCATGACGGGCCGCTTGCGCTCCCCGTCGCTGTCGACATAGGTGAGATCGAACCGCTCGGGCAGCGTGAAGTCCACCTGGATGGTGGAGCATTGCCACTCGCGGCCGATGCAGTCAAGAAGCCTGACGTCGATCTTCGGTCCGTAGAAGGCGCCGTCCCCCTCGTTGATCTCGTAGGGCAGGCCCGCCTTCTCCACGGCGCTGATCAGGGCCGCGGTGGACGTCTCCCAGGCCTCGTCGGTGCCGATGCTGCTCTCCGGGCGGGTGGAGACGGCGATTTTGTACTGGAATCCGAACAGGCCCATGAGATCCTGGATCAGGCGGATGACGTCCAGTATCTCCCCCTCCATCTGGTCCGGGGTGCAGAGGATGTGGGCGTCGTCCTGGGTGAACTGGCGCACCCGCAGCAGCCCGTGGAGCACGCCGCTCTTCTCGTGGCGGTGCACGACGCCCAGCTCGAAGTAGCGCTGGGGCAGGTCGCGGTAGCTGCGGGTGTCGCTGCGGAAGATCAGCATGTGGGAGATGCAGTTCATCGGCTTTATGCCGTACTCGTCCTCCTCGATGCTGGTGAAGTACATGTTCTCCCGGTAATGGTCGTAGTGGCCGGAATTCTTCCACGTCTCCACCCGCAGGAGCTGCGGCCCCTGCACCATGTCGTAGCCCCGCTTCAGGTGCTCCCTGCGCCAGAAGTCCTCGAGGATCGTGCGCAGCAGCATCCCCTTGGGGAGCCAGATGACCATGCCCGGGGCGACGTCCTCCTGGAAGAGGAAGAGCTTGAGATCGCGGCCGAGCTTGCGGTGGTCCCGGCGCTTCGCCTCCTCGATCCGGTGGAGATGGGCCGAAAGCCCCTTCCCGTCGGGGAAGGCGGTGGCATAGATGCGGGAGAGCATGGGCTTGTGCTCGTCGCCGCGCCAGTAGGCCCCGGCCACGGACATCAGCTTCACGGCCCCGATCTGCCCGGTGTGGGAGACGTGGGGGCCGCGGCACAGATCCGTGAAGTCCCCGCAGGTGTAAAGGGAGACGGTGTCGTCGGGAACGGTCTCGGCGAGCTCCTCCTTGTAGGGCTCCCCGGCCTGCCTGAATCGCTCGATTGCGAGGGCCTTGGGGATGTCCTCCCGGACGAAGGGGTCTTTCCTGGCGACGATCTCGGCCATGACCTTCTCGATGGCCTCGAAGTCCTCGGGGGAGAAGGGGCGCGCCACGTCGAAGTCGTAGTAGAAGCCGGTGTCGATGGCAGGGCCTATGGCGACCTTGGCGTCGGGGAAGAGGCGGACGACCGCGGCGGCCATGACGTGTGCCGCGGAATGCCGCAGAAGCGGCAGGGCGTCCGGATCGTCGGGGTAGACGGGCACGAGTTCCGTGCAGTCCGCCGGGATGGGTGCGGAAAGATCCAGCAGGGTCGTCGCGGTCTTCCCGTCCCCTGCGGGGACGACGGCCTTCGCGGCGAGAGCGGCCTTGTATCGCTTGCCGCTCAGAGCCGCGGCCAGGGCGTTGCCACACGTCCCGGAGGCGGCGACGTCGTGGTCCTTGCCCTCTATGCGGACATGCATCAGATGAAGACTCCGGGGGACGTCTCCGACATCCCGTTGCAAGGTTCAAAAACGACCATGGGGAGGCGATCCTCCCCATGTGGACTGCACAAGCGAACGCCTTCGGCCGGGCGGATCGTCGCGCCGGGGCCGAGAACATACAAGGAGGGGAGGCCCCTCCGCCACTGCGGTGTTGGTAGGAACGAGCAGACTTGAACTGCTGACCCCTTCCGTGTCAAGGAAGTGCTCTAGCCAACTGAGCTACGCTCCTACGCTGCAACCATGGGGATTTCCGGGTCCGGAGCGCTTTGGGGGCGATGCCTTGGCATCGGCCGATCCTCGCCGGCGAACCCGCGGGAAATCCGCGGCCCTGAATGGGGACAAAGCCACGCCCGCACCGTTCCCGGAGGTTCCGGAACCGGCGAAAGCGCGCCTTTGGCAAGCCCCGGCCGCGCCCGACAAGGCGGCGGTTTTCGTGGGGCATGGCGTTTCCGCATCCAAGGCGGGAAAAATGTACTCCATTTCCGTGCCGTGCGCAAGTGCGAGACGGGGATCAAAATCAACAAGTTGTCGCCATGTCGTCGACCGGCACCCTGGGGGAGAGGCGACGGGGCCGCGAGGGATGTGGGGCAAGGACGCGGGGCGTTCGCGGCATCTCGAAAAGGCGGGGGACGTTCCTCGAACCGGTCGGCCGGGCCCAGTGTTGCGTCCCATGGATGCGGCGGACGTGGAACCGGATGTTTGGATGGGTGGTTTTTTCGGACGGCCGTGGCCCCATCGACAGGGAACTCCGCTCAGGGAGGGCGTCGCCTCGATCCGCAACAACGCAACGGACGGCGCATTGCGGCAGGGGAGGTCGGTTCCCTGAGCGGGCAGGCCGTCTTCCGGCGATCCGGACAAGCCTCGCAGTGGCGAGGGGCATACGGTACGCAACCGCGGAGGAAGACCGGGCCGGATCCCGTCGCGAGGATGGGCCAGTGGTGCCCCGAGGCGGCGCGCATGGCGGGGAATCCCCATCGAGGCGCACGGGAACGGATGCCGATGGCAAGGGTTTCAGCGATTTTCATGTCACGCGAAAACGGATGATCATCCCTGGAACCTACTCAGCATGCTCAAGAACTCATCAAACTCTATCTCCTTCTCCCAGTACAAGGTAAAAGCCTCAATGTTACTTTTGAGCCATCCCTTCAGATCCTTAAGCTTCTTGTCGTCAAGAAACACATTTCCTTCAGTCGTCATGTCATCGTCAAAGAGAATGAAAAATCCATCATTTATTCGGCTCCTGTCAACTCCGACTTTAACAAAAATATTGTCTGCGTCGTTATTGTCAGGCTTTTCGGAAGCGTATATAGCAAAGTCAAAGCCAGACCAATGAGGAGATATGCTTGTCATCAGTGAAATTGAATCTGAAGTTTTTGATTGCATGAGTTTTACCTATCTTTTGTCTACTCGTATAGTTATGAGGTAGACGGTTTATCGATAATTTAAGACTCTGAGTTAAGAATCTATTACCGATAGTGTCTTTATTCATTTCATGAGCCAATTGAAATAACATTATCTAATGTTGCAGTGTTTTTATAATCCTATTGAAGGTTTTAATCAATAAGATAGTAGCTCGTGAATGCATAACTGGGAAGCGTTTAATTAAGGGATTTGCAATAAATGAAGATTTTTATTTTCCATATAATTTGGATTTTTATTGAATGTATCCAATTCCGCGGAATTCATTAAAATATCCTCATTTTCACCAGTGTAATCAAACTTGATATATGAAACTGTTCCCTTTTCGTCCGTCCTTACTTCATATCCATCTACTTGTATCAAGAAAGTTGCAGTCACCATATTGGCAAAGGAAAATACCGACACTCGGGAATTATCAGTGCCATTAGTCCAATCGGTTAGAATTTGGTCGTTAACTGTAAGGTAGCCAGAATTTTTTGACCAAAATTCTTGTAATAATTCGACTTTATTATTGGCAATTGTGAATACAGCAATTAGCAATTTGCTGCCACCATCATAGAGGAAAAGTTCTTGAATCCCATTTCCGTCCATATCCTTAAGCATGTAACTAAAATCTTTAATCGTGCTTCCGCTCATTTTTGCTTCAAGTATGCCATTTAGCCATATTGTGTCGCTAGCAAGAGCAAGCTTCAAATTATCAAACACGGATTGATATATTGTTAGGTCATTTGTTGCGGCGGATGTACGAGGTCTTGTCGACATACAGCAACCCATCCGTGCGGATGGTTTCGAAGTTCTGCTCGCCGATGGGCAGATTGTTCGGTATCTCGTACATGGCGGTCTCCTCGAGGGAAGGGGGTGGCGGACCATCGGGCGATGTCGGCGCCCGCGCCCCTTTGACGTGGATATCCAGCATCCGGGACTGTCTGTCAAGTGGTGTGCCCGTTCCCGTGCAAGTGCCATCGTCGGCGCCTTGGGCCGTCCATTGGGCCCTGTCGGCATCGGTGAACATGCCGAGGCAAGACGGGAATCTAGGCGGGGCGGCACGGCAGGCGGCGTGACCGCAGACGTGACTCCCGTCGAGGCATGCCCTGGGACGCCGGCTGATCCCGTCCTCTTGCGCATTGCGGTCTTGAGGGACAATCTTCCATGGTCCGCCTGCGTGCATTCCGGCAATCCGCCGGCGTTCGCCTTGCGGGACGGCCCCCTTGATGGGCGCGGCACCGGAGTCGCCATGGACACGCCGGCCGTGCGACCGGCCGGCATCCATGACGGGGTGCGGCGGCGGGCATCGTCGCCATGGCCTCACGGCATGTCCCCGGACACCATTTTGGGGAAATGGCGCCGGCAGCGCCGCCGGCGGATCATCCCGGCCCGTCACCGCCAAATCCTTCGGTTGCGTTGGCGCAGACAATCAAGTACAGGGTTCTCTCGGGTCTGGATGTCCGGACTTCCCGGCGCATCCTGCGGGAACCGGGACGGCCCGGAGCCCATCTCGCCCCAGGCCCTTCGGCAGCGGCGCATGGCCGGATTCCCGGGGGCGATCCCATTTCAGACACTGCAACTCCCTGATTTGGAAAAGGGCGACAAATGTCTCTCAAGCAAAAAGACTTGCAGAAAAAGCGCGAGCGCAAGAAGGCCAAAAGAGAGGCCAAGCGATCGTCCCGGTTGGACGCTAGCGAGAAAAGCATCTACCCGGAGATCGTCATCGTCCCTTACGATGAAAATGATATGGATCAAGAATATGTTGATACAGTCCTAGACTGTCTCACTAAGTTTTCATACGATGATTGTGCAACCTATGAGAGGGAATACTTCAAGCTGATACGAAAATACAGCATTGGTCCTGCATTTGATTGGTACATAGAAGAAATCAGGAAAACGAAATCCTTGTACGGACACCCAATAACGGATTTCTTTTCCGAGCATCAGGAAAAATTGCTCTGTTCCGATGAGGAAATAAGTAAAGAGGATGATGACAGACTCTTCCATAGGGTGGTCAATTACTATCATGACTACTTTCTGAATTATGTCATAAATAGAATTTTTGATCTGCGTGGTAAGAAGTTCTTCCTGCATGACTATCTTTTCGACATCGGAATGACAAACAATCAAAAAAACTACTATATCGAATTCAAAAAGCTGTACAATGTCATGAGCGGCGATGAACAGGTATTTTTTTTCGGCGGACAGGCATAGTGTCGAGATAAACGGTGAAAAACGAATAGTCTGTTACACGGAACACGCTATCGACAGGATATACAAGAGAATATACGGTGTCAATGATTTCGACATTGTCACTTTCGCCCAAGTCAAGTTCTCTGCCATAGAGAATCTGTCCCATTTTGAAATGTGCAAAGTCACCAAGAACGGCGAGCCGATGGACGCACTCGTCATCTATTGGTGTGTGCGCAGAGACAGCAAGCTCTGGAATCTGTTCGTCCCTGAGGTAATAGCGCCCGATCCCGATAAAAACAAACAGCTGTATAGAAAAGTCGGGTACTGCCCACTATCCATCCCCTACCATTCAAATCTTGCCGTCGTCAAGACAATTCTGTCCCCGGGAATGAATGGCACTCCCGAATATGATCTGATAAACTGGCATGAGAACAGGGCTGAAGCCGAGAGATTGAAGATATCAAAAGAGAAAATACAGTCTCCGAGTGAAATCCTGCAGTTCAAGGACTTGTCTGCGCTCAAATTCTTCCAGAAACATAGGCCTGATCAGTTTTTCTTTTCAAAAGACAACATCAATCGGCCAAAAGAATACAATCCCGACACAAACAAAAAGAAAACCCTCGTCCCTATCGCATACTCCTGAGCGTGCATTCCTGCCGCCCGCAAAGGGCGTTTCCCCTGCAATTCCTCCGCAATCGGAATCCCGTTGCATCGTCAGGATCGTGACGTCACATCATGGCTGAGGGCTTGGCCTCGTGCCTTGCACGAAGCGGCGCATCTCTGCGCAAAGGAAGACGCCTGCGCCGGATCCGGCGCGGGCGTCCGTCTTGCAGGCTTGTGCAGGCGCCTCCGAGGCGCTCCCCTCAGCGGACGACGTCGGCGAAGAGGGAGCGCAACAGCGAGAGGGGATGCCGGACGGCCTTCCCCGTACCATGGGCGATCTGCACCCGGCAGGTGCCGCATTCGGTGACGACGAGTCCCGCGCCGCTCTCCTTCACCCGCCCGAAGAGCTCCTCCCCGATGGACATGGCGAGGGCGTACTTCTCCTTCTTGAAGCCGTAGCTGCCGCTGATGCCGCAGCACCCGGCCCCGGCCTCGAGGACATCGAGGCCCGGGACGTCCGAGAGAAGATCCAGTCCCGGCAACCCGATGCCCTGGGCCCTGAGATGGCAGGGCGCATGGTACATGACCCGCATCGGGTTGGCGCTGGGCAAGGCGAGTTCCCCCCGGGCGATGCAACCGGCGACGAAGGCGCAGGCATCGATGACGGGCGGCGGGCCGGCGTCCTTGCAGGCGGCGGGACGGTCTTCGTTCAGGGTCATGACGCAGCTGGGGCACGGAGCCAGCACGGGAACGCCGTCGTTCTCGAGCCTGGCGAGTTCCGCCATGTTCGTTTCGGCGTTCGCCCTGGCGTCCCCGGCGAAGCCGTTGGCGATCATGGGCAGACCGCAGCAGACGAAGCCGGAGGGGACGACCCTGTATCCGGCCCTGTTCAGCAGGTAGACGAGATCCTTCCCGCAGTCGTGATCGTAGAGGTTGACGTAGCAGCCGGGAAAGACTGCCACCTTGCGGACGAGCCCTTCGGGCTGGGGCAGGGAGCCGAGGAACCCGTTGAAGGTCGCCGAGGCGAAGGCGGGCAGCGGGGCCTTGAAGGCCACCCCCAGCGCGGCGAGCACGTGCCGCGTCGGGGACAGGTTCATGGCGAAGTTCCGCAGGGCCGCCGGGAACAGGGCCGTGCGCAGGCCTATGGTCTCGCCGTGGGCGAGAATCCAGTCCCTGAGAGCGGTGAGCCGGGATCTCGGGAAGGAGGCGCGGGCCTCCATGATGAGGGAGGATATGGGAACGCCGCAGGGGCAGGCGATGTCGCAGTTCTTGCAGTTCGAGCAGTAGTGGAGGAAGGGGTCCTCGTGAAGCGCAAGCTTCAAGGCCTTCCTGGAGGTCGGGGGAACCTCCCCCCTGCGGAATCGCTCGTACACCGGCCCCATCATCCTGGGCCCCATGTAGTCCGGCGCGACCCTCGTCACGGGACAGGCAAGGGAGCAGTTGGTGCAGGCGACGCACCTGTCCGGGACCGGGACGTCCCGGAACATGTCCAGGAACGCGCCCCCCTCCCCGGTTCCGCCTGTCGGGGTCTTGGCGTCGGGACGTGAAGCGGCGTCAGACATCGGCCCCCACCTCCTCTGCGCATCGCAGGGCGCTCGCCAGCGCCACGCCGTTGCCGCACATCTCCGCCGCGGGATCGTGCCCCGCGAGGATGCGGCCGGCGAACCGCACGTTGGAAAGAACCACCTTCCCGTCCCTGTCGACGGGGCGCATGCTCCCGTCGATGGCCACGCCGACGGCGGCGTAGGGTTGCGGTTTGAAGACGTCCCGGGTCGACCAGTCCTCGATGCGGGACGGGACCTTCAAGGGCAGGTCGAAGAGCGCCTCCCGGGCCATGCCGGGATAGGCCCGGATCCCGCCCCCCAGAAACCCTCCCGTGGCGATGACATACTCCCGCGCGGCGAAGGACGTCCTGACGGAGGTGCCGCAGTGGAGCGCGGCGCACGCGCCCCCTTCGACATCCGCCGCGACGGCCTCGGCGTTCTCGACGATGCGCACCCCTGCCTTCGACGCCGCCCTGCGCAGGGCGCCCAGTATGCGCAGACCGCCGACGCCCGGAGGCGGCGAGAGCATCTCCGCGATGGGAGAGGAAAGTTCCCCCTCGAGGAGCTTGCGCACTTGCGCATGGCGGTCGATGCCGAGGATCGGGGGGAGAAGCAGCACGGCGCCGCGACGCAGGCAAGGGGCCAGCCCCTTGACCAGCCAGTCCTGGCCTTTCTGCGTCTCCAGATGGCGGGCGAGGTCGAGCTGGGTGAGGTCACGATGGCCATGCCCGAAGGGGTGGTCGAGCTGCGACCCCAGGAAGACCTTCCCCTTGACGCCCGCGACCTCGGAGAATCCCCTGAGGGCGAGCTCCGCGGGACAGTCCTTGAGCGGCAGACGGGGGATGATGACGGAATTCGCCGCCTCCATGACGTCCTTGTCCATGCGGGGGAAGGCGAGATACGTGGGCTTGAAGGTGCCGAGAACCGTGGGCATCCACATGTTCAGGCCCGGGTCGGCCGCCAGGGACACCCCCTCCCCCTCGCACAACTCGGAGAGCAGGGCGAGGGAGCGGACGACGGCGTCCTTCCCAAGCGTCCGGTATGTGTGGGAGGCCGGAAGCGTCTGCAGCGCTTCGAGGGGATCGCCATGGACGCGCTTGCCGTCCATGTATCCCAGCACGTCCACGCACCCGCCGGAGATGGCGAGGCAGGGCGACCCCCTGGTGAGCAGGGTCACCTTCCGGCCCTTCCGGGCGAGGAGGATCGCGGTCATCATCCCCGCGAGTCCGGATCCCGCCACCACGACGTCGCAGATTCGCATGCCCCGCCCCGGAGGTGACGCGTCCCGTGTGCGGTCGGTCATGACGTCTCCCCGTCTTCCCTGCTGTTGCCGAGATTGAAGGTGGCCCCGTATATCTCCCGGCTGAGTTCGATCTCCTGCACCTGCACGCCCCAGAGGGCCGGGCGCAGCCCTTTCCACCGCTCGCCCAGGAATCGCGACAGTTCCCGCCGGGGATCGAGATCCTCCCGTATCCCCGCGGCATGGAGCGCACCCATGCTGCGCAGGGGGCAGAAGGCCCCCTGGCAGGTGCCCATGCCGATGCGGGTGCGCACCCTGATGTCGTTGAGATTGAAGGCCGGACTCTCCATGGCGGTGAGTTCGACTTCGGCCCGGCTGACCATCTCGCACTCGCACAGGAATTCCGCGCCCCGCCCTTCGGCGAGTCCCTTGACGAGCTTGGGGAAGGCGGCGCCCTGACGCTCGGCGGCCTGCCGCAACGCCGACACGGGGAATATCTTCGAGGCCTTTTCCATGTCCGAGCGGGATGGAGGCGGGGAAAGGGGCGTCCTGGCCGTTGCGCAGGGGGCGTTCACGCCGAGGCGCTTGGCGACGAGGTCGCCGATCTTCTCCGCCATGAGCCGGTATGTCGTGAGCTTGCCGCCGAAGATGGAGACCATGCCCGCAAGCCCCTGGTCGGCGTGGTCCACGATGACGAAGTTCCGGCTTCCGCCGCGGCCGTGGGCGGTGTTCGGCGGGGTGTAGAGGGGCCTCACGCCTGCGAAGGCGCGCAATATCCTGTGGGATCGCAGATCGGGGAAGACGGGGGCGCCAAGATCAAGCAACCGCAGCACCTCCTCGCTGGTGGGCAGCGTGTCCTCCGGGCCGTCCGCCGTGAAGGAGGTCGTGCCGAGGATGGTCACCGTGCCCACGGGAACGAAGATGTCCCCGTCGCCGCTGCGGTGGAGGCGGTTGACGATGCGGGAGGCGAAGCGGTGGTTGAAGACGACGAGGGTGCCGCGGTCCGGGGTGATGTCCACGTGGATGCCCGCCATGGCGGCGACCTCCCCGGCCCAGGGACCTGCGGCGCTGACCACCATGTCGCAGTTCAGGACGTATTCCTCCCCCTTGTTCCGGTCGAGGACCCGCAACCCCGCGACCTTGCCCCCGTCCTGCAGGATGCCCGTGACCTGATGGCGCAGCCGCAGCTGCCCCCCGTGCTCCCTGGCGCTGAGCCAGTTGTGCCAGACGAGCCTGAAGCCGTCCACGGAGGCGTCGGGCACGCGGTGCACGACCTTGATGTCCGGGGAGAGGCCGGGTTCGAGGCGGCGCGCCTCGTCGGGATCAACGGGGGATGTCGCGATGCCGGCCTTGGCGCAGCCTTCGAGCCAGGTTTTCTCGTACGCCGGGTCGTCCTCCGGGGTGAGGACGAAGAAGCCCTCCGGCGACTCGATGCAGTTCGGGGCTATGTGGCGCAGGATGCGGTTCTCCTGGATGCATTCCCTTGCCGCTTCGGGATCCCCCACGGCGTAACGGCCGCCGCAGTGCAGGAGTCCGTGGAAGCGGGAGCTCGTGCCGGCGGCCAGCGCCTGACGCTCCAGCAGCACGGCGGGGATGCCCCGCATTGAGAGATCCCTGAGTATGCCGACGCCAGTGGCGCCGCCGCCGATGATGGCGACAGTGGTGGCGTTTCTTTCTGGGGAGGGGGTGCTCACATCGAACCTGCCGGGCAAGCGTGTGGTCCGGGAGTGCGGCGACGCGGTCCCGGCGCGTGTGGGCGGGGCGTCGTCAGGGAGGGCCGTGACTTCGACGTCGGGGAGACGTGGGGCGGGGGCCGAGCCATGGGGGTGGGCGGCCGTTCCCCTGACGTCGAGGGGCATCCTAGTCCGAGGACATGGAGTTGTCAACGCACCGGGACGCAGGCACCGAGGCGATCGCATGAAAGCAGGGCCGGCTTGGCCACTCGGGGTCTGTCCGCATGGAACTGCGCCCATCTGCCAGTCGTGCCGGCATTTGTTCCTCTAAGCGTCGCCAGGGCGGATCGATCCTTGCGAACGAGGCGGTTGGTCGCTGTGCAGAGAGCATGCGCAGGCCCGTGCCACAGAGCCATGCCGGCCAATGGGCCTCGAAGAAGAGGGGCGGGTTCCGTCCGCGCCATTCTTTCGTGCAATCGGCTTGGGCAGTCGTCCGGCAATCCCGCATGCACGGCTTTTGAGCACACGATGGCCCATGGGGTTTTCGGGAGGATCAGATTCGAGTTCTAGGCTGATTCTGTGGACGAGGCTGATGATCGTCAGTCCAAAGCGGTCTGGCATAGAATTCTGGGATGTTTGAGAGACTACGCACCACAGATGCCATCATTGGCGACATGCAGAGGATCATGCCTGCTGTTGATTGCGTCTAGGTGCGAAAAAGACGATTGGCCTAGTGGTTATGCCAAGCCAATCGTTGTAGTGGAGTGATGCAGATATCATGCGGGAGGCATGTCTGATTTATCCAAAGTACCCTTCACTTTTGGCCCTCCATAGGACAGCTATTATCGCAGCAATGACGGCAGCACCAGCAGTAAGAATTATCCATGTCATTTTTTTCCTTTTCAATGTCTGAGATTCTATCTGAACATTTACCATCATCTGCATCAATAGGCAGTTTCAGGCTGAGTAGCCTACTTCCGTCTGTATTCGGCGTTCACTGCGCCTTCGCCCGGCCAGCAAGGAAATCAGAAGATTGTTCATTGCCAGACAACCCGGCAATGAGCACATTCCACGAATCTAAAGTACGTCAAGACAACAGTCGTAGTGACTTTCCGCAGGGGCGTATCCGCCTTTGCTATGGGCATCTACCGAAAGGAGATACGTGATCTCTGAACATTTCCGAAGGGAACATGGCAACGGTCCTCGGCAGCCGTCTCCTCGGGAGAGCTTGCCCAGCAAATGGATTTGCTGGCGGCGCACCCCTGTTGTCCAAGGGTTGTACCATGCTTAGTGGAGGACCGTCAAGAAAAAAATGCCCCCAAAAAATTTGTTCCGCCCCGAAAGACGGCCAACGCACAGCAGCATCACCGCAGAGGGAGGACCGCCCCTTGTCGCAGGCGGTTCAGTCGCAACCATGGGAGAAAGGATGGGAGCTGCGGGCCAGAAGAGGCATACGGGGACAAGGCGGGGACGACGGGGCAGTTCGGGCTTCACGATGTTCCTGGCTGGTCTCTCCTTCTGCATCGGCGGGAGCTACATGGTCGCCTCCGGCGACGTGGCCGAGGGGACCGACGGCTTCTCCCTCTGTGGTGGGGGCGGCCTCTACGGAGGCTGGACCAACTGCGACTTCGCCCTCTCCGCCGACATCGATCACACAAGCCTACAACAGGCTCCAGCAGTACCTGCCCGACAGCATGGGGATGGGGGACCTGGAAAGTGACGTCATGGGTTGGGCGATATCCGCCGGGGCCAGAGCGAGTACAGGTTCCGGACGGATGTCCTCGATATCGTCCCCCACATCGGCGTCCCGGTACATGCACATCGCGACCAGTCCTACACGGCGCGGAGCGGCGACGAGAATCTCCTCGATGGCGACGCCATCATTCAGGAAATCTGGACCTTCCCGGTGGAGAGACCGAAGGTCCTGCCGTTCGGCGCACATCGGCCAGACGTTGCGTTCGCAAGGGTCGTTCCGCCTCAGGCGATGGCCGGCGGGGCAAATGCCGGCACGGCAGGCGGCCGGGGGCAGGTTCATGCGGACAGGCCTTGGGTGACCAGGCTGGCCACTTTATTCGCGCAGTCCCGCTGCACATGCCCCGTCCATGCCAGCATGTCCCCATCGACTGTCACGGCCGCATTGCGGCCGAATCCCGGGCGTTGCCTTTTCCCTCATATTGTTATAGGGTTTTCGGAAAGTCCGTCCCGACCCTACGGGATGGACGGAATGCGCCGCGATCCAGGTAGCTGGAACGGCAGACCGCGCACGGGAAGGCATCGCATCGGTCATCCCCGAAGGCCTTTCCGCGTCGATGTCCGGGCCACTTCCGCGACCATGCCTCGCATCCTACCTCGCCCCCCAAGCGTGGGCGTGGACGGGAACCGGAACCGATCCTTCGGCTTCCTGCCGCCGGGCGACACCGCCGGACGGCATCCGCCGCCAACGTCAGAAAATGGAGTTGCACCATGAAAAAATGTTTGAGCCTCCTGCTTGCCGTCGCCCTCATGCTGGGCGCCTTTCTGGTGACCGCCCCCCAGGCGGCGCCGGTGGAGATAAAGATCGCCGGCATGAAGCCTGACGGAGAGCCGGAGACCCTGGGCATGCGGAAGTTCGGGGAACTCCTCGAGAAGAAGTCCAACGGCAAGTACTCCGTCAAGGTCTTCCCCAACAGCCAGCTGGGCAAGGAGGACGCCTACATCGCCAGCACCCGCAAGGGCTCGATCCAGATGTGCGCCACCGGCACCCAGACGTCCTCCATGCATCCCGCCATGGCCATGCTCGAGACCCCCATGCTGTACGACAGCCTTGAGCACGCCCACAGGGCCATGAACGGCACGACCTTCCAGCTCATCAACAAGGGCTTCCCGGAGAAGTCCGGGCTGCGCACCCTCAACGCCTTCCCCTTGGGCTTCCGCCACTTCTATTCCAAGAAGCCCATCAAGAGCATGGCCGACCTGAAGGGTCTGCGCATGCGGGTGCCCAACATCCCCCTGTACACCAACTTCGCCAAGGAATGCGGCATCAGCGGACAGCCCATGCCCTTCGCCGAAGTCCCGGCCGCCCTCGACCAGGGCGTCATCGACGGCGGCGACAGCCCCTTCGCCGACATCGTCGCCCTGAAGATGTACGAGATCACCCCCAACATCACCCTCTCAGGCCACATCCTGATCATCCACTCCCTCTACATCAACGAGGAATTCTACAAGGGCCTCCCCGACCAGGACAGGAAGTGGGTGGACGAAGCGGCCCACGAGTCCGCCGAGTACGTCTGGGGCCTCCTCGGCGATCTGGAGAAGAAGGCCGTGAAGACCATCACCGATGGCGGCGGCAAGGTCTCGACGCCGTCCCCCGAGTTCAAGCAGGCCATGTTCGAGGCGGGCAAGCGGAGCTGGAAGCTCTTCTATGACACCGTTCCCAATGCCCAGGAGATCCTTGACAGCGCGCTGAGCTACAGAGACAAGAAGTGATTAGGGCAGGGCGGATTCCCCGAGAGGGAATCCGCCCTTTTTCCGCATCCACGTGTGCGGCCGTCATCAGGAGAGATAGCCATGTCCACTCCGGAAGCGCCAAAGGATCCACACGCGACGCCCGCGATAGGCGAAACCACCATCGGGGAGTTCCTTTTCGAGGTGTTCTGCGCGGCCATCTTCCTCGGGATGATCGGCCTCGTCTTCTACAACGCGTTCCTGCGGTACGTCTTCCGCTCGAGTTTCGCTCCCAGCGAGGAGTGGGCCCGGTTCCTCTTCATGTACGTGACCTTCTTCGGCTCCATCGAGGCCTTCTACCGCGGCAAGCACATCGCGGTGGACATGTTCGTGGGCCTGACCAGCGGCATCACCCGCAAGACCATCGACATCATCGCCTCGCTTTTCGGTCTCGCCGCCCTCGTCCTGCTCATCGTCGGCGGGATCGTCATGGTGCAGCAGACCTACGACACCTACTCGGTGGCCACGGGCATCAACATGGGGCTGATCAACGGCAGCCTTCCCATCATGGCCATCTCGGCCTTCGTGATCCATCTGAGGGATCTGGTGCGGCTGGTGCGCAAGCCCGCCTCGGAGTTCCTCCGCGCCGAGAAGGAGGTTTAGGCCATGCAGGAACTCTACTATTTCTTCGGGAGCCTCTTCCTCTTCCTGTGCATGGGCATCCCCATCTCCCTGGTTCTCGTGCTGTGCGCGATGGTGCTCATGTACACCTCGGGGATGTGGGACATCATGACCATCCCCAACATCATGCTGGACGGGGCCAACAACTATCCCCTCATGGCCATCCCCTTCTTCGTGTTCGCCGGGGAGATCATGGCGGCGGGAGGGCTCTCCAAGCGCGTGGTGCAACTGGCCCAACTGCTCATCGGGCGGGTCAAGGGCGGTCTCGGCTATGCCGCCATCGTCGCCAGCGTCATCTTCGCCGGCCTCATGGGCAGTTCCGTGGGCGAGGCGGCGGCCCTCGGGGGGCTGCTGCTCCCCATGATGGCCCAGGCGGGATACCATCCCGGACGTGCGGGAGGGCTCATCGCCTCCAGCGCCATCCTCGGCCCCATCATCCCTCCCAGCACGAACTTCATCATCCTCGGGGCCACCGTGAGCCTCTCGGTGACGCGCCTCTTCATGATAGGCCTGTTCCCGGGCCTGATGCTGGGCATGGCCCTCATGTTCGTGTGGTTCTTCATCGTGCGCAAGGACGGCTACACGGAGACCATCACCTTCACCCGTGAGGAAGCCATCCGCATCGTGAAGGACTCAAGCCCGGCCTTCATGCTGCCGGTCCTTCTGCTTGGCGGCATCCGCTTCGGCATCTTCACCCCCACGGAAGGCGGCGCCTTCGCGGCCATCTTCGCCATCTGCGTGTGCATGCTCTACTACAGGGAACTCTCCTTCCGGCAACTGCTCAGGGTGAGCGCCGCGGCGGCCAGGACCTCCGCCGTCGTCATGCTGGTTGTGGCAACGGCCTCGGCCGTGGCCTACTTCATCACCCTCGCCCAGATACCCAACCAAGTGGCGAACCTCTTCTCCCCCTTCATCGACTCCCCGACGATCCTGCTGATGGTCATCATGCTCTTCCTGCTCGCAGCCGGCATGGTCATGGACCTGACCCCCAACGTGCTCATCTTCGCCCCGGTCTTCTATCCCCTCATCCTGCAGGCGGGCATCGATCCGTACCATTTCGGGCTGCTGTTCATCCTGAACCTTGGCATCGGGGTCATCACCCCGCCGGTCGGAACCGTGCTCTACGTCGTGTGCGGCATCGGCAACATCAAGATACAGAACCTGGTGAGCAAGATGCTGCCGTTCGTCATCGCGGAGGTGGTCATCCTGTTCCTGCTGGTGATATTCCCCAAACTCTCCCTCGTGCCCATGAGGTGGCTGATGTAACGCCCGGATCCGTCGATCCGGCATATGCGCGGGCCCTTCCGGCGTCCAGACTCCCGGCGCCGGATGGGCCCGATCTTGATACGCGGGGCCGGCCGGCCCTTGCGGAACGGTTGGGGCCAACGGTCCGAATCCAAGCACTCAGGGAGCGAGCGGAAGAACATGGAAAAGCGGTGCCTCGTCCTCGACCTCGACGGGACGGTCTATCTCGGCAACATCCCCATCGCCGGCGCCGTGGCCTTCATACAGCGCCACTGGGACGACCTCGACTTCCGCTTCCTCAGCAACAACACCTCGAAGGCCCCGGACACCTACGTCCGCAAGCTGACGAGCATGGGGATCCCGGCCCGGCTCGACCAGTTCCTCTCCCCCACCGAGCCTCTGCTGGCGCATTTGCGCCGGGAGGGCATCACCAGGGCCTATCTCGTGGGGAACCGGGACTACACGGCCCACATCGCCCGGGCCATGCCGGAACTCGCCCTGTCCCCGGAAGGGGCCCAGGCCGTGATCCTCTCCTACGACACCGAACTCAACTACGAGAAGCTCGCCGTGTCCGCGAGACTCCTGCGCAACGGCGACATCCCCTTCTACGCCACCCATCCCGACCTCGTGTGCCCTGACCCGCTGGGCCCCCTGCCGGACGTCGGCAGCTTCCTGGCCCTCTACGAGAAGGCCACGGGGCGCGTGCCCGACATGATATTCGGCAAGCCCGATCCCGCCGTCCTTTCCCCGGTGCTGGAACGCTACCCCAAGGAGGCCGTGGTCATGGCCGGGGACAGGCTTTCCACGGACAAGCGTCTCGCCGAGAACGCGGGGATCGACTTCGTGCTGGTGCTCAGCGGCGAGGCCACAAGGGAGGATCTGGCCAGGGAGAGGATCCAGCCGTGGCGGGTGGTGGAGCATCTGGGGGAACTGGTATTGTGACGGCATGCCACGGCATGGTCCGCACGCGTTGAAATTTTTCGCATCCGGCCCTTCCGCCGGATGACAGGCGGATCGGGAGGGCGTATCCACCTCCCGATTCCGCGATCCATCGCACGCGCCAAGGGGGCCGCGTCGCGAGCCCTTTGCGGATTTTCGAACTCCCCCCTGAAGCCGTCGGCAGCACCGGGACGAGGGTCCACGATTGCGCCGGCGTCGCCGCGCCTCCGCTCTGGCGAACGCGATGCGCTCCCGTCCCCGGGACGCGCCAAGCGTAGCCATTTCCCGGCGCGGACGTCGAGGAAGCCATGCATCAGCCTTCGAAGACCCTGAACGCTCCCGCCGTCTACTTCGACGCGCAGGACCACAGGCTCCTGTCCCTCATCGACAGCATCCAGGGGGATGTCGGCCGTCAATCCAGCCCCTTCTTCGACGTGTCCCTGCATCCCCACGGCATCGTGGAACTGGTCGCCCCCCACTCCATCCGCATGGCCGTGGCGGTCATAAACCTGCTCAACAGCATAGAGGCCGACCAGGCGGACCGTCGCCTGACGGCCCTGGACAATCTGTACCAGGAGGTGCTCCGCTCGGCCCAGACCGACTACCGCTACAACACCGCCCGGGTGCTCATCTCCCTCATGAA
Source organism: Desulfovibrio sp. (assembly GCA_031272715.1). Taxonomy (GTDB): domain Bacteria; phylum Desulfobacterota; class Desulfovibrionia; order Desulfovibrionales; family Desulfovibrionaceae; genus Desulfovibrio. The sequence continues at coordinate 47,999 of JAISTH010000029.1, read as the reverse complement.
GGACATCGTGCGCATCCGCGACGACAAGGTGCTCCGGCTGCGTCTGGTCCGGGACTTCCGGCGCGCCTGCGTCGGCCACAGGCGCGTCGTGCGCCACCTTCTGCGCCGGTACCACCTGCTGGAGATGCCGGAGAACCAGAGCCAGCTGGCCCTGGACAACCACGTCCACGACTCCAACACGAAGGGCAGGAAGAACCCCACGCACCTGATCATGGACGCCTGGGTCAAGGGGCTGCGCTTCATCACCGTCATCTACTACAACTTCATCAGCGTCGACGCGGTGAGCGAACTCCTGCGGGCGGCCCAGATCATGGGCATCGTCGTGCACATCGGGCTGGAGTACCACGTGCCCTTCAGGGGGCGCAAGATCGCCCTGATATGGGAGCCGTCGAACCTGCGGGACATCGACGACGCCGCGGAATTCCTGAACGAGCCGGGCATCCGGGAGCTGATGGAGGAAGGGCGGCACCTCAGCGCGAGGAACACCCGCCGGGTGCTGGAACTGTTGGAGTTCTGGAACGAGACGATACTGGGGCGCTTCAATGCGCAGCTCGGGATCGACGCCCCTCCCATCGACCGGAACAGCTTCCTGGAATTCGTGGGGGCCGGCCAGGCGTCGGACTTGCACTTGGCCGAACTGATCCACACGCGGGTGCTCCCGCTCCTCGATGCGCGATTCAGGGAGCTGGAGGCGCAGGTGCAGGAACTCGAGGCGGCGCCGGAGCCTTCCACGGAGGAGATCAAGGCCCTGCGGGACCGGATGGCCTACCTGAACGCCCTGACCCTCGAGGAGTTGCAGGACAACTGGCTCGGACGGGGGGAACTGCTGATTCCGCCCCGGGACCCCAGAACCTACTGGAGCATGCCCCTGCTGGCGTCCGTGACGCCGGAGGCCCTGACGCTCCGGCTGCAGACGCTCCGGGTAAGATCCCGCATCCGCCTCAACCTGGCCGACCTCTCCCCGGAGGACGTCCTCGAGATCCTCTGGCTGTGCCGCGGAAGGATCACGCACCTGGAATCCTTCAACCTGCGGGAATACAGCCGTGGCCAGACGCCCCACCTGGCGGTCATCAGCGAACTCCAGCAGGCCATCAACAATCCCAGCCCCCTTCCCCTGAAATATCTCGTGTCCGGAATGCTGCGCAGGACGGGCCGGCAGGATGTGGATCCCGACAGGCAGGACGTGCTGCGGGACATCCTGCAGCACCTGCGGGAACTGCAGCGGCCGTACCTGCGCAGGCATCTTGGCTCCCACGTGGGCACGGATTCCACCAGCAACGCGAGCATCCGCAACGGCATGGGGCTGGTCCAGCTCCAGACGCTGACGCGGTGGGCGAAACGCAGGATCAAACGCAACCGGCGCATCCTGCGGTTGCCCCTGAGCATCGCGGTCCATCCCAGCACCGTGTACACGGCGCCCAGGGAATCCTGGTGGGCGGGCTTCTGCCGCGAGACGCTGGGGTGGACCCGTCTCGGGTACTTCACCAAGCGCGAATGGAAGTACTCGGAACTGGCCGTCTTCTCGGAACCCGGGGACGTCATAACCCTCGGGAGCGTCGTCAAGCCCGAGAACCGCTTCCGGGACCGGGAACGGAAGACCAGGGAGGACAGGCTCTTCCCCCTCTACCTCAACACCGGCGTGCTGAACGCCCTGAAGGTCCTGGTGGGGCTGCTGGCGGCGATGCTCACCTTCCTCTACACACAGAACTGGTGGTTCCTGGCCTGGTTCGGGGCCATCATCTGGTTCGGCATAACCGCATTGCGGAACGTGGCCCAGTCGGTGCTGAGCGGCGGCGTGCTGAAGCGGTCCCTCCTGCGATGGAACAGCTACGTCAACGTGTCCAGGGTCTGCGATTCCCTGCTCTACACGGGATTCTCCGTGCCGTTGCTGGAACTCGGGGTGCGGTACCTGCTCCTGGAGCGGACGCTGGACGTGACCGTGAACACCCACCCCTTCGTGCTCTTCACCGTCATGTCTCTGGTCAACGGGTTCTATCTCGCCAGCCACAACATCTTCCGCGGGCTTCCCCAGGCGGCGGTGGTGGGCAACATCTTCCGCAGCTTCCTGGCCATCCCCGTGGCCATTTTGTACAACTTCATCCTGCGCTGGATACTGGCGGCGGCGGGCGTGCCCGATCCCGGCGCCCTCCTGCAGGTGGGTGCGGCCATCATCTCCAAGACCGCATCGGACACCGTGGCCGGGATGATCGAGGGCTACGCGGACCGCAACAACAACATCCGGCTCCGACGCCTAGACTACGCCGACAAGTGGCAGCGGTTGCTCGAGATGTACACGCACCTCGAGCTGGCGTATCCGGAAAGGAACATCCTGGGGCTGCTCGCCCAGCCGGAGAGGCTGCTGGAACTGGCCAGGGAGACGGATCCCCGCCTCGAGGTGGGCATCGTCGCCAACGCCCTGGACATGATGTACTTCCACTACTACCAGCCCCAGGCACAGCAGACCCTGTTGCGCATGATCGCCGGGATGACCCCCGAGGAGTGCGTGCTTCTGGCGAGATCCCAATTCGTGCTCTCCCGTGAGAAGGAGATCAGCGTCATGCTTCTGAACGGCCTCGTCGGGGAGAATTTCGCCCAGACGCTCTCCTTCTACCTGAGCCGACACAGGGAGTATCTCGAGATCGTGCTGCAGAGGCTCTGCATGACGGACGGCTCCCGCACGGACATGGAGACCGGGGTGCTTTGAGGGGCGGGTGAGAAAGGGGGGCGGCGGCCTTGGGCGGAAGCCGGCAGGGCGAAGGCGACCATGCAGGGATGCGACTTGGAATGTACGGGAACGAGATCTGCTTGCGCCGCATGCGTGAAACGTGATGCAGTGGATCTTGGAAACATTAACATGGACAGCCACGATGAAAATATTGTCATTGCTTGCGCTTGTCGCATTCCTTTTGTTCCCATCAGGAAGCATCGCCTACGACAGCTCGGACATCGATCGTCTGACCACGCTGGCCGCAATTTACGGAAGGGCCACTGCTTGCGGCGAGAATGTCGAGGCGCCTATCGCAAAGACGGAAACATGGATAAACACGACATTTGGAGATGAGAAGGATTTCTATAAGCGTATATTCATGATGGGTATGTACCAGAGTGCGAAAAATCAATCACAAGGAAAAACTCCAGAAGACTGTGAAGCAGTGCTGAGGATTTTTCGCAGCATGAATTTCTAGCCCAGACATATCATGGCAAGGGCGATTTTTTACACAATTCTAGTATTTGTGTTGCTCTTTTCAGCATCGCCGGCTATTTTTGCGCAAACGCAAACGAGTCAGCAATATGGCGAATGGCAAGTCACGGTAGATCAGAAAGACGAATTCATCATCGTCTTAAATGTTGTGAATGCCGAGTGTGCTGGGTTAGGCATTATGTTTTTGTACAATGTTGGCTGTGACAAAGTGAGGCTTGTTTTTGAAGATAAAAATATTGACAAGTATCGTGAAAAATATGCACATGGACAAAAAGTGCAATGTGTTTTATGGGACGTGCTGAGGGAAATTAAAGTTGATGGAGTGATTTTTTATGAAAACAATAATGCATACCTCTTCTGCGATGTTTTGCGGAGCGACTTTGATGCGCTGGTAAAATTCCAGCCCTCGCCATTTGTGATAAGTCTCGATGAAAACAAAAGCGTGGCCGGAACATTCTCTTCAATCATGCTGTCAGACGTAGCTGGCTATGATAAGGCATACTCAGTTGCACAGGATATTTGCAGCAACTTTTATACCTCACGTGAAGAGTTCAAAAATCTCGGTAAAGAGGATTGGGAAAAACGTTTAGAAAGGCATGAAAAGATGATTCAGGAACTGATGCAGTGACGCCTGCATGGGACGTTCTGCATGATCGCAGCTGATGGTCCTTGTGTATGGCATGGATGTAGGCTGGCGCCAAAAGGATCCGGACGCATGGAGACGAAAAACTCCCCTTCCCTTCAATGCTCCCCTCCCCCGCGGGAGCGAGAGAGGGGAGTTTCAAGGGAAGGGGAGCATTTAAAGAAAGGGGAGCATTGAAGGGAAGTGGAACGTTAAAGAAAGGAGAACGTAAAGCGGCCGTCAACGGCCCGCGCTACTTCTTGACCGGGGCCATGGCGAAGCGATAGACCTCGGAGATCTCCTTGTCATAGCCCTCGTAGAAGCCCTTCGGCATGCCCAGGATGATCCGGGCGCCGCGGTTGTACAGGACCATGAGATCGTTCGTCACCGGATCCACGCACAGACCCTCGATCTCGCCCTGGCGCTTCACTTCCGTGATGGTCTTCTCGATGGCAACCGTCGCGTAGGTGCCGTCCTTGGTGATGTTGACCCGGTAGACGTGGTCGGGCTCGTTGTAGTCGGCCTCGCCGTCGTCGGCGGTCAGGTAGAGGGCGCCCTTGTAATAGAAGACGCCCTGCACCCACTGGGGCACCGGCATGATGTGGACCTTGCGCAGATACTTGCCCGTGGCAAGGTCGTACTCGTAGAGGTATCGGCCGCTGTCCTCGCCGACCCAGGAGCACATCCACACGGTCTTCTTGTCGCGGTCCACGCAGATCCCGGAGACCTCCTGCTGGCCGGAGGAGGGCTCGAACTTGAAGGTGCGCTTGAACTTCAGCGTGTCGGCGTCGTGGATGGCGATCTGGATGTCCTTGCCCACGCCGTCCTCGAACCACTCGGCGCTGATGAACAGCTCGCCGTTGTAGACGTCGATGTCGCCGATGTGGTTGGAGGGGATGGCATAGCCCTCGAAGGGCTGCTCGTTGGACGCCACCAGCTTGAATTGCCGGTCGTACTTGAAGATGGCCTTGCTGCCGCTGACGTAATAGAACTTGTCGTCGGCCGCGATGCCCTGCCGTCCCTTGACCTCGTGGGAATCCTTGAGGGTGTAGGTGTGGGCGGGCAGGTACTCCTTGTAGTCCGTGACGGCCTTGGCGGCTTGGGCCGCCTTGGCGGGCATGGCCACGGCCAGCATGAGGCACAGGCACAGGGGGATGAGGGACAGGGTTTTCTTCATGTGGGGGACTCCTTCTCGTTTGTCGCCTGGCGACCGCGTGAGCGGCGCAAGTGACGGTGTCGTGGGTGGTCGGAACGCCCTGGGGGCGCAGAAAAACCGAGGTCTGACGGGATCGGCGCGGCATGCGGCTTCGTCGAGGCGCGATGGGGGAGCGAAGGATCGGGATCCGTCGTCCCGGCGGGTTGGGGGAAGCCTTGCGCTGCCGACACTATGCCCCCGATCGCCGTAAAAGTCCACCCCGTCCCGAGAACGGCCCCGTGGGCCATGGAGATGGATGGGACCCGGACGCCCCGTGGCGGCCCCGGGACCGGAACCGCGTTGACATTTGACCGCCGGGGGGGCAAACATGCCCTGTCCCTGCGGGGTGGCGCCGCATCCGCCCTTGATGGCGAGGGCGGGGGGCGGCGCAAACATGTGCGAGGAGGGGTCGCCATGTCGAAACGTCCATGGATGCTGGGGCTCGCGTTGTTGCTGGCCGCCTGTCTGCCAGATGTCGCCTTGGCCTCGGAGGGGGCGCACCCCTCCATCCCCGGTGCGGAACTCTCGGCGCTGTGGGTGATCCCCTTCGCCTGCATGCTGCTCTCCATCGCCATCATGCCCCTGACGCTCCCCCACTTCTGGGAGCACCACTTCGGCAAGATCGCGGTCTTCTGGGGACTGGCCTTCCTCGTCCCCTGCGTCGCGGCGTACGGCCTCCACACGGGCACCTACGTGCTGCTGCACACGATCCTGCTGGAGTACATCCCCTTCATCATCCTCATCTTCTCCCTCTTCACCGTGGCGGGAGGCGTGCGCCTCACGGGTTCCCTCGCGGGCACGCCCCTGGTGAACACGGGCATCCTGGCCGTGGGGACGGTGCTGGCGAGCTGGATGGGGACGACCGGGGCCGCCATGCTCCTGATCCGGCCGCTGCTGCGGGCCAACGCACACAGGCGGTACAGGGTCCACTCGGTGGTCTTCTTCATCTTCCTCGTGGCCAACATCGGCGGATCCCTGACGCCTCTGGGGGATCCCCCCCTCTTCCTGGGCTTCCTCAAGGGGGTGACCTTCTTCTGGACGACGGTGCATCTGCTGTCCAAGACGATATTCGTGTCGGCGGTGCTCCTCGCGCTGTTCTTCGTCGTCGACTTCGCGCTCTTCCGCAGGGAGGGCTCTCCCGCGGCGCCCAAGGATCCCGCGGCGCCCAAGGATCCGGCGGGAGGGGAGGAGAAGCTGGGACTCGACGGCAAGGTGAACCTGCTCCTGCTGCTGGGGGTCGTGGCGGTGGTGCTGGCCTCGGGTCTCCTCTCCCTGGGGGAGGTGGCCAGCGTCTACGGCGTCCCCATCGAGGGACAGAACCTGCTCAGGGACGTTCTGCTGCTGGTCATCGCCGGCCTCTCCATGAAGCTGACAAGCCATCGGTGCCGGGAACTCAACGGCTTCACCTGGGCCCCCATCCTCGAGGTGGGCAAGCTCTTCTTCGGGATATTCATCAGCATGATCCCGGCCATCGCGATCCTGCGGGCCGGAACCGACGGCGCCCTCGCCCCCCTCATCCGCCTTGTGTCCCACGACGGGCAGCCGGTGAACGCCATGTACTTCTGGCTGACCGGGGCGCTCTCCAGCTTCCTGGACAACGCCCCGACCTACCTCGTGTTCTTCAACACGGCGGGAGGCGACGCGGCGCAACTGATGGGGCCGATGCAGGGGACCCTCGCGGCCATCTCCGCGGGCGCGGTCTTCATGGGGGCCAACAGCTACATCGGCAACGCCCCGAACTTCATGGTGCGGTCCATCGCCGAGGAACAGGGCGTGCCCATGCCGAGCTTCTTCGGGTACATGGCCTGGTCCGTGGGGATACTGATCCCGGTCTTCCTGGTGACGACCTGGCTGTTCTTCCTGTGATGGGTAGGCACAGGGCACGCGGCGTCCTTCGCGGCGCCGCATGCCCGGACGTTCCTGGCCCCGGGCGTCTTCGCGCCCCGGGAGGACTTTGACAAGGGGGCGTTCCCGGACCAGAATGCCCCTTCCATGGGGACCCGCAGTTCTGCAAGGGCTTCCCGGAAGGGCGCAACAGAAGCCCTTGCGGTCTTGCGTTCCCCCAAAAGGGGCGCCAACTGCGGACGAACGAGGGATGACACCCTCCGGGCCGGCCTTGCGCAAGGCCATGCCGACACGGTGACGGATCGGCCCCATCCTTGGGGATTCTCCGTCCGGTGCGGCCTGGCCGCCCGGATGCGGTGATGCGGATGGCCCGCTTCCCCCTGCGTGACGGTTGTTGCGTTGCGCTTGCGACCATGCGCCTACGAAAAGGCTTCCGCCCCCTTTCCCCGGGCCGGAAGCCCCTCAACGCCAACCGGATCTTCGCCGATGACCCCTCGCTCCCCCATACGTATCCTGCCCCCCGGACTCTCCAACCAGATCGCCGCCGGCGAGGTGGTGGAACGGCCCGCCAGCATCGTCAAGGAACTGGTGGAGAACAGCTTGGACGCCGGGGCGACCAACGTGGACGTGCGCCTCGACGGGGGAGGGCTGTCCCTGATCCGCGTGCAGGACGACGGACACGGCATCCCCGCGGACGAACTCGTCCTCGCCGTGACCCGGCACGCAACGAGCAAGATCGGCTCCATCGAGGACCTCGACAGGATCGTCTCCTTCGGCTTCCGCGGCGAGGCGCTGCCCAGCATCGCCTCGGTGTCCCGCTTCCTTCTCACATCGGCCATGCCCGACCAGCCCGCCCATTGCGTGGAAATGGACCATGGACGCGAGGTGCGCAACGAGCCCGCGGCGCTCCACAAGGGGACCGTCGTGGAGGTGCGGGACCTCTTCGCCAGCGTGCCGGCCAGACTCAAGTTCCTCAAGGCCCCGGCAACGGAGTTCAAGCGCTGCCAGGACTGGATCATGCGACTCGCCCTGGCGAGACGGAACGCGGGATTCGGGCTGTATGCCGAGGATCGGGAAGTGCTCCGGTTCCTCCAGGACCAGGATCTGCGGCAGCGCCTCATGGTGGTGTGGCCGAAGCTCATCGTCGACGGCCTCCACCCCTTCAGCGCCACGCGGAAAGGCACGACCGCCCACGGTCTTGCGGGGCTCCCTTCCACGAGCCAGCCCCGGCCCGACAGGATCCTCCTCTACGTCAACGGGCGCAGCGTCCAGGACAAGCAGCTGCTGGCGGCCGTGCGGCAGGCCTACCAAGGGCGCCTGATCAGCAGGCAGTATCCCCAGGTGGTCCTCTTCGTCGACGTCCCTCCCGACGAGGTGGACGTCAACGTCCATCCGGCGAAGTCCGAGGTGCGCTTCATGGACTCGTCGGGGATATTCTCCGCCGTCCACCACGGCCTGCAGGACGTCCTCTCCCGGACCTGGTCGGGCATGGACTCCTCCTTCGTGGAGGGTGACGACGGGGAGTTCCTTCCCCATCCGGCCCAGACGGAGGACATGGGCATCCCGTTCCCCCCCGGGGGACCCAGGACCGCATTCCCGGCCTCAACGCCGAGGTCCGCGGTCCCGCCCGGAACATCAGGTCCTTACGGGCAGCAGTCCGCGCCAGGCGGACCCTGCACGCCCCGTCAGGTTCCGCCCTCTCCCGGCGCCCCATATCCCGCGCCCCCGCGGCAATCCGGACCATCCCTCCCCTGGGAAGACGTCCCTCCCGCCGGGACGCCTCCGTATGTCCCCCTCCCTCGGGACGATGTCCCTCCCGCCGGGATGCGTCCCAGCGGCCCGCTCCCTTGGGACGACGTTCCTCCCGCAGGAACCCGTCCCCCCGTCCCTGCGCCTCCCCCGTCAGGCTCCCCACCCCCCTTCGAGGAACCGGAGCCCTTCGGGCAACCGTCGCCCCAACAGAAAAAAGGGGCCGGGATGCCCGCCGCCTTGCGCATCGGACCCTTCCACTATCTGGGGCAGGTCGCCGACACCTATCTCGTTCTGCGGGACGACGCCGGAGCCCTCGTGCTCGTGGACCAGCACGCCGCCCACGAACGGGTGCTGTACACGAAGCGCCACGAGGAGGGCTCCTCCGGCGCGGGGCATGCGCTGCTGTACCCCCTTGAGATGACGCTCAACGAACCGGAACTGGAACGCTTCCGGGAGGTGAGGGAGGAACTGTCCCGGCTCGGCTACGCCATGGAGGCGCGGGAGGGCGGCATCTCGGTCACGGCCTTCCCGCCCCTGCTCACCCGGGAGGAGGGGGAGCGGTTCCTTCGGGAGATACTGGCCGGATGCAAGGACGACATCGAAGGGCTTTTCATCACCATGTCCTGCAAGGGCGCCGTGAAGGCGGGCCAGCCGCTGACCCCCGACGAGGTGATGGAACTTCTCACGCAGTGGCTCGAGGTGCCGGACAGGGAGTACTGCCCCCACGGCCGGCCCTGCGTGCTGCGATACGACGGGACGGAACTTGCGAAGCTGTTCAAGCGCCGCTGACGTCCCGATCCCCTTGGCGAATGCGGGAACCACCCGCGAAGAACCTGCGCCGCGCACGCCGCGGCATCACGTCCATCGCGCCCGCGGGCGCACAGGGAGGAAACGGTGAAGACGCTGCTGATCGCGGGCGGGGCCGGATACATCGGAAGCCACATGAACCGTGTAGCAAGCGATGCGGGCTACAGGACCGTGGTCTACGACAATCTCGTCTACGGCCACAGGCACGCCGTCCAGTGGGGGGAGTTCGTCCTGGGGGACCTCGAGGACGCGCGACAGCTTGAGAGCGTCTTCAAGCACTACCGGCCCGACGCCGTGATGCATTTCGCCGCCTACGCCTATGTCGGGGAGTCGGTGACGGACCCCGGCAAGTACTACCGCAACAACGTCGCCGCCACCCTCACCCTGCTGCAGGCCATGCGGGACGCCGGTTGCGGCGTCTTCATCTTCTCCTCCACCTGCGCCACCTACGGCGTCCCGACGGAAGTCCCCATCCCGGAGAACCATCCCCAGGATCCCATCAATCCCTACGGGCGCAGCAAGCTCATGGTGGAGCGCATCCTCGCCGACTACGACGCCGCCTACGGCCTGCGCAACGTCTGCCTGCGCTACTTCAACGCCGCGGGGGCCGATCCCGAGGCCCGCATCGGCGAGGAGCACGATCCGGAGACCCACCTCATCCCCCTCGTGCTGGACGCCGCCCTGGGCCGCAGGAAGGACGTCGCGATCTTCGGCACCGACTACGACACCCCGGACGGCACCTGCATCAGGGACTACATCCACGTGGACGACCTAGCCTCGGCCCATCTGCTGGCCCTCGAGCATCTTCTCGACGGGGGAAGGAGCCGCGCCTTCAATCTCGGCAACGGGCAGGGACACTCGGTGAAGGAGGTGATCGACTGCGCACGCCGCGTCACCGGCCGCACCATCGCGGTGCGCCACGAGGGGCGCCGTCCCGGGGATCCTCCCATGCTGGTGGGCAGTTCCCGCAGGATCGTCGACGAACTTGGCTGGAAGCCGCGGTTGGCGGATCTCGAGACGATCGTCGGCACGGCCTGGAAGTGGCATCAGAAAAAAGGTGGCGCATCGTCCTGACGGATGCCCCGTCGGCCCCGGAGGCATCCGGCGTGACGCATGGGGCCTCCGAGGGCGTGTGCATTTGTGTGTACTGTCGTCCCTCGGCACTCCCCGGTGCATCCGTGGCAGGCAAAAAAAGGGCGCCCCTTGGGGCGCCTTTTGTCGGGATTCGCAGCGGTGCCCGGGGATCAGGCGTGGCCGTGGCGGCCCTGATGGCGTGTGCATTCGTGTGTACTGTCGTCCTCGTCGCCCCCCGGTGCCCGGGGGGCAAAAAAAAAGGCGCCCGGGGGCGCCTTTTGTCGGGATTAGTAGCGGGACGGCCGCGGTGCCCGAGGCTTGGCCTCGTTCACGCGCAAGGCGCGCCCACCGAAAGAGAAGTTGTCGAGTGCCTCGATGGCGCTGTCGGCCTCAGCGTCTTCCATCTCGACGAACCCGAACCCTCTGGCACGGCCGGTGTCCCGGTCGCTCACGAGCTTGACGGAGATGACGTTGCCGTGTTCGGCGAACAGGTTCTGCACTTCCTCCTCGGTCGCGGACCAGGGGAGATTCCCGACATAAATGGACTTGGACATGAATAATAACCCTCTCAAAAAAAACATGCTCCCGCACGGTTCCCCGACAAAACGTATTGTCGGGCGTGCGGCCTCCGCTTACGTAAGCACGTTTGCGGAACAATGTCAACAGCAGGTGCGGGTTTTTGGAAAACCGACCCCGAATCGGCTCCGGACGGCCATGGGCGCGGCTGCGGGAAGTTTGCCGAAAATGCGCACGATTCTCCCCCAGGCCTTGGGGCGATCCCGCAAAAAACGACCCTCCCCTTAATCAGGGCATGTCGCCGCCATCCCTGCCGCCACAAGGCTCTGCCCAAGGCGCCGCCATCTGCCCGTCGACGGACACGACGACCGGGTGCCTCTCGAACCTCGCCTTGATCTCCGCATCCGGAATCGCCTTGCGGGACGCCCCCTTGGACCGGATCCCAGAGAAGTCCTTGTTGGAATCCTCCGCAAGAAGGTCGCCGGAGTGGCCGCCATGGCGCGTCCGGACCATCCCGAGAGGGAAGAGCCGTTCTACGGGCTCGGTTTCCGGAGCTTCGGCGGCGTTATCAGGGATTTCGGGTAGGCGTTGACGAGGAAGAAGTCCGCCACGTCCCGCACCGGGCCGGAACCGTTGTCCGGCTTCTTGGCCGTCTCGAGGAACGGCCGGCATGGCCGTCCGCAAACATCTCCGGCCCCCGCCGTCACGCGGCCTCGTCTTCGGATGGCCTGGCCGCGTACTCGACGCTCTCGAAGGACGTGTACCTGCTGTGGTAGTGCAGTTCCGCGGCGCCCACCTGGCCGTTGCGCTGTTTGCCGATGATGATCTCCGCCTGCCCGACGGGAGGCCGATCGGCCGGCTTGGCGTGGGTGTAGACGTCCTCCCGGTAGATGAACATGATCACGTCGGCGTCCTGCTCGATGGCCCCGGACTCCCGCAGATCCGAGAGGATGGGCCGCTTGTCCTGCCGATCCTCGAGCTTGCGGTTGAGCTGGGCCAAGGCGACGACGGGGATGTCCAGTTCCTTGGCCAAGGCCTTGAGGGATCGGGATATCTCCGAGATCTCCAGTTCCCGGGAGTCCGTCCGCCTGCTGGCGCGCATGAGCTGGAGATAGTCCACCATCACGAGGCCCAGGTTCTCCCTGGACTTGAGGCGCCGCGCCCGGGCCCGCAACTCCAGCGTCGAGAGCGCGGGGGTGTCGTCGATGAAGAGAGGGGCGTTGGACAGATCGTCGGCGACGGTCTGGATGCTGTCCCAGTCATCCTGGTTGAGCATGCCGGGACAGCGCAGACGCCCCATCTCCACCTTGCCCAGGGCGGCGAACATGCGGGTGAGGAGCTGCTGACGGCTCATCTCCAGAGAGAAGACGGCCGTTGGCACCTGCTTGCGCACGGCGGCGTGCAGGGCGATGTTCAGGCCGAAGGCCGTCTTGCCCATGCTGGGCCGCGCCGCGATGATGATCAGGTCGGTCTTCTGCAGCCCGGCCGTCAGCCTGTCCAGCTGCTGGAAGCCCGTGGTCACCCCCGTGACGACGTCCTTGGACGCCGCAAGCTGCGTCATCGTGTCCATGGCCCCGTTAAGCAGGGTCCCGACATGCACTGGCTCGTTGGACGTGATGTTCTGGGCTATCTCGAAGACCGACTGCTCGGACTCCTCGAGAAGCGTCGGGACGTCCTGCGTCCACGTGTGGGCCTTCCCGATGATCTTGACGCAGGCGTCGATGAGCCTGCGCTGCATCGCCTTCTCCCGGACGATGGTGGCGTAGTGCTCCGCATTCGCGGCGATGATCACGTTGTTGGTCAACTCGACCAGATACGCCGTCCCTCCCGCCTTGTCCGTGAGGGACAGGGCCTGGAGGCGCTCGGCGACGGTCACGATGTCTATGGGCTTGCGTCGCTCGTAGAGGTACCTGCAGCACCTGAAGATGTGCCTGTGGCCCTCCAGGTAGAAGTCCTCCTCCTTCAGGAGGTTCATGACGTCGTCGAGGACGTCGGGACGGATGAAGATGCCGGACAGGACCGCCTGCTCCGCATCCGCGTTGTGGGGCGGGACGCGCCCGACCAGTTCGACTTCCTGGCTGCGCCCCCTGCGGAATCTCGCCGTCAGGGGCCCGCCCCCGGCGGGGACGCCGGGGGCGGGGGAAAAGCCAGGGTCAAGGTCGGGAGCGAAGGCCCGCTCTTGGTCGATGTCCTCGTCGATGAGCGACATGGTGCGCTACTCCTGGGAGATTGCGACTTCCTCTTCCTGGGGCTGCGCGGCCAGGAACCCTTCCTCGGACTCCGGCGGGGACGCCGGGGCGTCCTCTTCGGATTCCGGCTGGGGCTGGTGGTCGGAGACGACCTTGACGGGGACGAGGGCGACGACGTCGGAGTGCAGTCGCACGCGCACCGGATGCTCCCCGAGGGTGCGTATCGGGGCGTCCATGAGGATGCGGCGGCGATCCACCTCCACCCCCAGGGCCGCGAGGGCGTCCCCGATGATGGTGGAGGTCACCGACCCGTAGAGCTTCTCGTTCTCCCCCACATGCATGGGGATGATCACTTCCAGAGCCTCGAGGCGCGTCTTCGTGTCCGCGGCCTCGGACCGGATCTGGTCCATCCGCGCGACGAGCTTCTTGCGCTCCAGCTCGAAGAGCTTGAGGTTGCCGGCGCTGGCCACCATGGCCAGTCCCTGGGGGAGGAGGTAGTTGCGTCCGTAGCCGGCCCTGACGGTGACGACATCCCCGAGCTTGCCGAGGTTCTCCACGTCGGCGCATAGTATGATTTTCATGGCGCCCCCCTAGATCATGCTCTTCTTCTTGACCCCCGAGTCGTGGGTGGCCGTGTAGATGAGCAGGGCCATCTGGCGGGCACGCTTGATCTCGGTGGTCAGAAGGCGCTGGTGATGGGCGCAGACGCCCGTTATCCTGCGGGCGATGATCTGTCCCCGTTCGGTGATGAAGTCCCGGAGGATGTCGGGGTGCTTGTAGTTCAGGGGTATGTTCTTGTCCGCGCAGAAGCGGCAGAACTTGCGCCTGGGGGCGAACTTCTTCTTGAAGGCCATCTAGGCAACCTCCTCGGCCACCTCGTCGGCCAGTTTGACGGTCACGAACTTGAAGATGCCATCGGCGATCCGGATGTTGCGCTCGAGTTCGGCGACGAGCGGGGGCGGGGCCTGGTACTCCAGGCGGACGTAGTAGCCGCGCATGACCTTGCGCACGGGGTAGGCGAGGTCGCGCATGCCCCAGTGGTCGGTTTGGATGATTTCGCCCCCCTCGCGCTGGATCACCGCCGTCAGGGAGGTCAGCAGGGCCTCCCTGGTCTCGGCGGAGAGCTCCGGCGACAGGAGGAGCAGGGTCTCGAATTTCCGCATGTGGGTCTCCTTGTGGATTGGCAGCCCGCCCCATCCGGGGACGAGCAAGGAACCATGCAGTATGCTCCGCCCGGGACGTGAAGTCAAGGAGGACGTCGAGGGGCGAAGGATTGGCGGAGTCGGGGCGGTCCGTGGGGACTCCGGCCCGTTGTGGGGATGCTGGCGGATTCCCGGGAGGGGGAAGGGGTGCCGCGGGCCGGCAGGCCGCAGACCTCATGGGGATGGGGCTCCTTCTGCCAAGGCGACGCTCCCGGGAACGGCGAACGGGGCGCATCCTTGCCGTCAAGGCCGACATCCGGCCGTTGGAGTCCGGCTGCGGACGGGGCCATGTCCGTGCCGCGGCCAGAGCGGGGCTGGCGAGCCCGGAGGCGGGAGGATGGTTGACGGCCCCGACTGCGGCGCCCCATGGCCTCTCACGATCGACGGGACGCCCATGGACAGGTCGGCATCATGGACAACGAAACGCATCCAGGGTTATGAACGGCGGCAGAGACAATGGACTGCTGATCACATGAAGACATGGCAGGTTGGGAGAAGGGGCATGACGGAATAAGAAAGAGCAACCACCATAGGAAGTTTGAGGACTTCCCAGCCTGGCTGCTTACAGTCCTGCGACACGACTTGGATGTCGCATGTCGCCATGAGAATGTCTCAGAAGTTCTGCTGCATGGAAGCTATGTCACCGGCGAGCCGCTCCTAGGAAAGTCTGCCTGCGTCCGCTTCAATCTAATCTATGCAAACAGATTTGCAGAGGGAATGAAGACAATTACAACATTATTGTCAGTTATCTCTACGATGCGAGTACACATTTATGAGATACTAGAGTTCCATTGTTATGCTATTTTTTTTATTAGAAACGCTAGTGGATTTGCTGGCGAATAAATCAATAAAAGGCTTACAGATAAGCTCACTAATGTAAGATATAACTGGCAAAAATATATTGAAAAACACTAAATGATATTGTATATATTAACGATCAGCCAAGTATGTACGCAAAGGTACACACTACCAATAACCTCATAAAATTTCTATAGGAGGGTCCGAATATGGAATTTCAATTAATCAATGGCACCTATGATTTTAAGGAAATACGTGAAAAGAACTGCATTTATGTTGATAAGACACAGTTCATCGCAAACATGTTGTCAAATTATCAGCGTGTATTCATTGCGCGGCCGAGGAGATTTGGAAAATCTCTCATGGTCTCGACGCTGGAGTCGCTGTTCAATGCAGAATGTAGATCACTATTCCATGGACTCCAGATAGAGAATCGTCTTGACGAGCCTATTTTTTCACCACGCCCTGTCCTAAGCATTGACATGTCAAAGACAGTGCCAATAGATATCAAGGCATTTGAAGAGACTTTACATTTTGGTCTTCTTGATATTGCCCATATTTTTAACATTGCATTAGACGGCAAAATACCTGCTTTAAATCTTGCTCAGATTATCCAAGATATCTCGGAAGCGCACGGCAAAAAAATCGTTCTACTTATCGATGAATACGATACACCGCTTTTGGATACTTTTGACAACAAACCTTTGCATGACGAAATCCATCGCCAGTTACAGTTTTTCTATCGGCAGATCAAAGCTTGTGAAAAATTTATTGATTTTGTGTACGTCACTGGGATAAGCATGCTTAGCAATGCTGGAGGATTTTTAGGGTTAAATAACTTAACTGATTTAACTATGGAAAATAATTTTGCAGAAATGTTTGGTTATACGGAAAAGGAGATTGAAATCTTTTTCGCCCCATACATAGAAACTGTTTCAAAAAAAGTTGGTATGAAACGAGAAGATTTCTTCGCAAGAATAAGAAAATATTACAACGGTTATTCTTTTGACGGCACTGCGCAAGTGTGCAACCCTGTTTCTATAGGTAGGCTTTTTAAACTAGAAGATTTTGATGAATACTGGATTGAAACTGGCAGCCAAGAATCCGTAGCAAAATTCGTGGCGCAAAGCAATGTGGATTTTGATGAATTGGACGGATATATAATATCTGAAAGTGAGGCAAGAAATCCTGGCGAAATCACAACAGACTTAGGCGCTGCGCTCTATTTGTGTCAGTCTGGATATCTTACACTGCGGAAAACAAATGACCATCAAGAATTTCTGCTTGTATATCCCAATGATGAAGTTCGAGCGGCAATGGCTGAACTCATAGTCAGTTCTTACTTTCATAATGATATGACAGTCTCGGAACTTAGGGGTGCAATTGTATCTGCTGTAGAGAATTCAGACTATAAGAGTCTGTTAAATATCTGCAATAGGATGTTTTCTAAATTTCTACACCAAAACCAGAAGTTCCCTAAAGATGCAACAGGCGATTACAAAGAAGGAGTATATCGTAGCCATTTGGCAACATTCTTTTATGGAACTGATTTCACAGTGCGATCAGAAGAAAGCTCAAACATCGGTGACTCGGGCGTGGTCTTTGAATACAATGACAAGACCGTTGTCTTCGAGTTGAAATACTATGAAGAAGGAAAATACAAAAATGATGCAGACGGACGACTTGAAGAGGCAACGACGCAGATTGTGAACCGCAACTATGCAGGTTCCTACGAAGAACCACTCTCCATAGGCGCAGCTGTTGACGGCGCATGCCGCTCCATCACGCGGGCCGCATTTAACGGGGTCGCATGCAGAATCGATGGATGTGAATTTGTTGCTTTTGGTACAGTGGACAAGAAAGGTAGGATAGTGAAATCTTGTTGATGTTCGGCAATGCGAACCCTTGATTTTACTTAAATGACACTACTCTTTGTGCCTATCGTCCTGCAACAAGGATGAGGGTGTTGATAATGAACATGCCTCCCATAACTTGACGATGCACTGCACGCCGTTTCGCCATATTGTGAGAGTGGTTTCATTTCCTATGCATATTTTTGAGTTTTCTTCCGTGACGGCGCCGCCCCCGCTCTCGTTTCGTCTTCTCGTTGGAATCTCCTTCTTCTGGCTGTTGCTCGTCTTGATCTGAGACATCTTCAAAATCAGGCTCTAGGTCTAACGTTATGCCATTGGCAACAATTACTGGTTCAATTTGATTTTTGTAAAGAAATTTTGCAAGCTCAAGGCCGCCGCTGTGCATTTTACTCAAGGTTTTATGTCTCGCATGTACTTCCTTTACATATCTACTGTATCTACCTAACTTAAGATGTTCTAAATAAAGATTTTCGACAAAGATACCACCAAAAGTCACACCACAAGCTCTGCACAATGCGAGACAAAGGTAATCCGAAAGGACCTTCGCATTGTTTAGGAATTTCTCATCGACTTTACAACCAAATTGCGCATTTATTCTGTCGATCTCATCCGAATAATCAATATCCGGTATCGTATAGTTGGACAATTGCGCAACGACATTATCGTGAATCGCTATGTTATTATCTTCAAACTTTCTGATGTCGTCAACTTTGAATTTATTGGAGTACATTTTAAATAAGTTTCGCACGCCACCCGCATATCCTGCGCTGTAGCAGATGTCCAGTACCTCTATGTCAAAGACGATCTGCTGCAAACTCACCTGATCCATTATTATCTGGGGGTCTACTTTGAGGACAGAGCTAATGTCAACGCGCATAGTGTGCCTCCGCTTTTTGTGAGCTGTTAGGGTGATTAAAAATTGACCATTTATCTCAAATGGCGGTAAAATATTTTTCTGGGATTTATAGAGGGAGAGTTTTTTCCTCATTCGGTAGAATTTTCGTTCTTCATGTCATAAATTTTGCATGCCTCAGCAGGAAAGATATCAGGAAGTTGTGATTTTGTCCATTCCCTGGAAGAGGTTGTCAAAGTATATCTTGATCAGATCATCGGGGATGAAATCTCCCATAAGGCCGATGCCATTTTCCCTCACGACCATTGACTAGGGAAATCCTGTCCTGTGTGATCAATCGGATAGGGTTGCGCCTGTGAAGGCTCCGTATTTCTTGACGCATTCCTGCAATAACATCCCCTGTTCCTGGGCTATTGCGATCTTTATGCGTGGCAGGGGAAAATCACGCTTATTGTGGATACGGTTGAAAACTCGTAGGGAAACTGGCCCATATGGCCATGCTCTGTGATATTTTCAGAGGCATGAGTAAATCTGCACTTGCTCTGTGCCACGAGCCCCAGTATCTCAATGAGTTGACAACCATAATGCATGGTTTGCGTCTGTTTCCTTGAGGAAACATCCTTTATAAAAGCATATCGGGGATTGGTTTTTTTTTAACATGCTTGACGCGACTTTCGGTCGTCTTCGCCAAACCTGTCGGCTTTGATTTCTTGTTTCATGGCCTTGTAAAAGCCATTCTTGAGAAGTACATTGTCCATTTGAGAAAATTGCTCAAGAATTCTCTCGGTCGTCAATTTCTTTCAGATTCATTTCGAGCCATATCGCCCTGTCCGCCAGGAACTTGCTTCCAGAAGGTGAAGGGTTGAAGATGGCGGATCCCATGGCGACACTCCTCGGCTCCAGCCATCGTTCAGGTGCGGTCCACGCCCATGGACGCCATGAAGGTCCCCTCTGTGCGATTGGACGCTCATCCATGGCGTTGCCGGGACAGTACTCCAACGGGCCATGGAATGGGAGAGAAATGTTGGCCCGCGGAAGGGGTTCGCCCTCCGTTCTCGCCCCGGCGTATCCGCAACGGGGCACAGTCCTGTTGCCCGTGGCTCCGTCATCGGCCCGTCCCAACGATCCCTTGCCGATGGAACGGACCGGCGGATATCAGGCGTCCGCTTCTCCTGGGTCCGTCTCCCCGCCCAGGCGGAAATCCACCCTGATCTTGTAGATGCGTTCGGCCGGCAGGTCGAGGATGGGCACGCCGGTGGTCCGGGATATCCCGTCCAGGGTCTGCCGCGCCGCATCCCGGGACGGGGCGATGAGGGTGAACCACACGTTGTAGGCATGATCCCGCAGATAGTTGTGGGTCACCCCGGGTTCGGCGTTGACCGCCGCGATGAAGGCGTCGAGCCTGTCCTCGGGGACCTTGGCGGCGCACAGCGTCGACGTGAAGCCCACGCCCCTGGACTGGAAGTTCGCGCCAAGCCGGCGGATGATGCGCCGCTTGCGCAGGCGCCGCACACGCTCCAGGACCTCCTCCTCCGGGATGCCGAGCCGTTTCCCCAGGACGGCGTAAGGCCGCGGCTCGATGGGGAAGTCCGTCTGGATGACGTCCAGGATGCGCCGATCCGTGGCGTCCAGTTCCTCTCCGGCCTTCGCCGCCTCATGCGGGTGACCCGGAGCGCCCTCCTCGTGCGGACTCTCCGCCTGCACCGTCGTGGGCGTGTAGCTGCACAGGGGTTCCTCCCCCATGTGGTCGCCGTCCATGCTGTAGGCCCTCGCCCGGCATCCGCCGCAGACCTTGTGGTATTCGCAGGGGCCGCACTTGCCCTTGTAGCAGGCCCTGTCCCGGAACTGCCCGAAGATTGCGCTCGTGCGCCATATCTCCGGGAAGGGGGTCTTGCGGACATTGCCGCAGTCGAGTTCGAGATAGCCGCAAGGTTGCACGCGCCCCACGTGGCTGACGAAGCAGAAGCCCGTCCCTCCGAGGCACCCCCGGGTCATGGCGTCCATGCCGAAGGTCTCCATGTTCACCGGGATGCCCTCCTCCCGGGCCCGCTGCCGCATGATGCGGTAGTAGTGGGGGGCGCAGGTGGCCTTGAGGTGCATGGACGTGGTCTTGCGGAAGTCGTAGAGCCAGTGCAGGACGTCCTCGTACTCCCTGGCCGTTATGACCTGGTCCGCAAGCCCCTTGGCCCGTCCCATGGGGACGAGGAGGAAGATGTGCCAGGCCGCCGCTCCGAGGGTCTCGCACAGGCGGAAGATGTCCTTGAAGCTCTTCAGGTTGTCCCGGGTCACGGTGGTGTTGATCTGGAAGGGGACATCGGCGTCCTTCAGGTGGCCGATCCCCCGGAGGGAGGCGTCGAAGGCGCCGGGCACGCCCCGGAACCGGTCGTGGCTTTCCGCATCGGGGCCGTCCAGGGATATGGAGCATCTGTCGGTCCCGGCCGCCTTGATGCGCAATGCGGTCTCGGGGGTGATGAGGGTGCCGTTGGGGGAGAAGGCGCACACGAGTCCCTTGCCGTGGGCGTATGCCACGAGTTCGTAGACGTCGGGCCGCATCATGGGATCCCCGCCGGTGAAGATGACGATGGGGTTGCCCACGTCCGGGAAGGTGTCGATGAGGGCCTTCGCCTCGAGGGTCGTCAGTTCCCCGGGATAGGGTTCCGGATGGGCCTCGGCGCGGCAGTGCTTGCAGGCGAGGTTGCAGGAGCGGGTGACCTCCCAGGCGACGAGGCGGCAGACGGGGGAACCGTCCGGGAGGACGCGGTTGGGACGACCGCCGGGATGTCCCTTCACTGTCGGACGAGTCCCCGCCGGAGGAGGTCCTCGGCGAAATAGGTGATGATCATGTCGGCGCCGGCGCGTTTCAGTCCCAAGAGCGTCTCCATGGTCACCCGGTCCTCGTCGATCCAGCCGTTGAGGCCTGCGGCCCTGATCATGGCGTATTCCCCGCTCACCTGGTAGGCGCACAGCGGCACGTCCACGGCCTGGCGCACCCGACAGAGGACGTCGGCATAGGCGCCCGCCGGCTTCACGATGAGGGCGTCGGCCCCTTCCTCGATGTCCGCCCTGGCCTCCACGAGGGCCTCGCGGACGTTCGGGGGATCCATCTGGTAGGACTTCCTGTCGCCGCTGGCCGGAGCGGAATCCGCCGCCTCCCTGAAGGGTCCGTAGAGGGCGGATGCGTACTTCACGGCGTAGGAGAGGATCGGCGTCTGGGCGAAGCCCTCAGCGTCGAGACCGCGGCGGATGGCGGCGACCCTGCCGTCCATCATGTCCGATGGGGCGACCACGTCTGCGCCGGCCCGGGCGTGGCTGACGGCGGTCCTGGCCAGCAGTTCCAGGGTGGGATCGTTCTCCACGACGCCGTCTTCGCGGAGCAGGCCGCAGTGGCCGTGGCTCATGTATTCGCACAGGCACACGTCCGTGATCACCAGAAGCTCGGGATGCCGTTCCTTGATCCTGCGCACGGCCTTTTGGACGATCCCCTCGTCGTCGTAGGCCGAACTGGCACGGGCGTCCTTGACGGCGGGGATGCCGAAGAGCAGCACGGCCCGCACCCCCGCTCCCGCCGCGCGTGACGCCTGGTTCGCGAGGGCGTCGAGTCCCAGGCGGAACTGTCCGGGCATGGAGGGTATTTCCTTGCGCAGGGACGTGTCTTCCGTCTCCTCAACGAAGTAGGGCATGATGAGGTCGCTGGCCGTGAGGGGCGGGGTCTCCTGCACAAGGGCCCGCAACTGGGCCGTTGCCCGCAGCCGCCGACCCCGGTGGAAGGGTTCGTTCAACATGGCCGGATCTCCTTCATTGGCGATAAAATGGGAGATGTAAATGGTCTATCTCTGCATCGTAAAGAAGATGCATCGATCAGGAACTGGGGAACAAGAAACTAATTTCTTTCTGGTGATTGGTTTGGGCTGAGATGCGATTTCGTGTCGCCTATGGTCGTGCTTCTGTGGAATCCCTCTGTGTTGGGATTTGAGTTGGCCCCATTGTCAGTTGCCCTGAACGGCGAACCGGAATTTGTCCTGCATTTCTAAATTCCCATGTCGGCCGATGTCGCATCCGTGACAGTCCGTGTCGGACAGGCCCGTTCAGCTTGGCCGTATCTCGTCGTCCGTCAGGTAGCAGGCCGGATCCTCCGCCCAGACGTCCCCGTAGAAGGCCTCGGCCCTGGCCCGGAAGTTGCCGCCGCAGATGTTCAGGTGGCGGCACGTGGCGCAGCGTCCCTTCACGTGGGCCTTCTTGTCCTTGAGCATGTGGAGCAGCGGGATGTCCGGATCGTCCCAGATGGCTGAGAAAGGGCGCTCCAGCACGTTGCCGAAGACGTGCTCCCGCCAGAACTGGTCCGCATGGACCTTGCCGTCCCAGGAGATGCACCCGATCCCCCGCCCGGAACTGTTCCCCTCGTTGAACTGCAGCAGCTGCAGCACGTCCTCGGCCCTTGCGGGATCCTCCCGGGCGAGGCGCATCCACACGTAGGGTCCGTCGGCGTGGTTGTCCACGGTGAGGATCTCCTTGGGATGCCCCGCATCGAAAAGGGCCCGGGTCTCGTCCATGATCAGGTCGAGGGTCCGGCGGGTCTGTTCGTGGTCCAGATCCTCGGCGATGAGGGCGGAACCCCTGCCGGAGTATACCAGATGGTAGAAGCAGGCCCTGGGCACCTCCAGATCCCGCAGCAGCCTGAAGATGCCCGGGATCTCCTCGACGTTGCGCTTGTTGATGGTGAAGCGCAGTCCCACTTTCAGCCCCTCGGCCTGGCAGTTGGCGATCCCCTCGAGGGCCTTCCCGAAGGAGCCGGGCACGCGCCGGAAATCGTCGTGGACCCGCTCCAGGCCGTCCAGGGAGATGCCCACGTACGACAGCCCCACGCGCTTGAGTTCCTGCGCCTTCTCCTTGGTGATGAGCGTGCCGTTGGTGGAGATGACCGCCCGCATGCCCTTTTCCGTGGCATACCTGGCAAGTTCCGGGAGATCCTGCCGCACCAGGGGCTCGCCCCCCGAGAAGAGCATCACCGGGGAACCGTAGGCGGCAAGATCGTCGATGATGAGCTTCGCCTGTTCGGTGGAGATGGCATCCCCGCCGCCGGTGTCGGTCGCGTGGGCGTAGCAGTGGACGCATTTGAGGTTGCAGCGTCGGGTCATGTTCCAGACGATCACGGGCTTCTTGTCCGCGGAGAACTGGAGCAGATGGGAAGGGAGGGACCCCGAGCGCCGTCCGTAGCGGAGGGCGTCCGAAGACTCCACCTGGCCGCAGTAGAGCTTGGAGATGCCGATCATGGATGCACCCGGGAGGATGGAGGAACGCGCCTGACGCTCAGGCGACGCGCTGCCGCAGCAGCTGGAATGCCGAGTCGACGTTGCCGGGGGCGTTGCCCCCCGCCTGGGCGAGATCGTCCCGTCCGCCTCCGGTCCCCCCGCATGCCGCCGCCACGTCCTTGATGAGGGCCGGAGCGGTGAACCGCTGGTGCAGATCCTTGGACACGTACAGGAGCAGGTTCACCTTCTCCCCCTCCGTGGAGGCGAGGCAGGCGACCGCATTGCGGTCGAGCCGGGAGCGCACGTCGTCCATGAGTTCGCGCAGCGCCTTCATGGGAACGTTCGCGACGGTCTTCGTCAGCAGGCGCACCCCGCCGACGTCCGTCGCCTCGGCGGCGATGTCCTTTCCGGCCATCGTCTCCTGCGGCACATGCGGTCCCTGCTTGCGCAGCTTCTTGATCTCGTCGGCCATGCCATGGACGCGTTCGGCCATCTGGTCGGGTCGCGTCTTCAGGAGGCCGCCAAGCTCCTGCAATATCCTGCGCTGCTCGATGGACACGGCGTAGGCGTTGGCGCCGGTGACGGCTTCGATCCTGCGCGTCCCGGCGGAGATGCCGGTCTCGGACTGGATGAGGAAGGAGCCGGCCTGTCCGGTCCGCGTGAGGTGCGTTCCGCCGCACAGTTCCATGGACTCCGGGGCGTCCCCCTCGCCGATGCGCACCACCCGCACCGTCTTGCCGTACTTGTCGTCGAAGAGGGCCATGGCGTCGGTCTGCATGGCCTCGTCCTTGGACATCAGCGACACCGTCACGGGCATGTCCTCAAGAAGGGCGCGGTTCACGTCCGCCTCCACCAGCGCGAGTTCCTCGGGGGTGAGGCCCGTGATGTGGGAGAAGTCGAAGCGCAGGCGGTGGGGATCCACCTGGGAGCCGGCCTGCTTGACGTGCGTGCCGAGCCTGCGCCTCAGGGCGGCGTGGAGGAGATGGGTGCAGGTGTGGTTGCGGGCCGTGGCCAGCCGTTTTTCCTTGTCCACGGCGAGGGCCACTTCCTGGTCGGGAAGCAGTTCCCCGGAGCGTATCTCGATCTCGTGGATCGTCAGCGTGGGCGAGGGCTTGTGGGTGGTGACCACCTCGGCCTCGGCGGTGGCGGAGGTCATGGTGCCGACGTCGCCGACCTGTCCGCCGGACTCCCCGTAGAAGGGGGTCTTCCCGGTGACGGCGAAGCCCCTGGCGCCCTTGGGGAGCGAAGACGCCGGAACCCCGTCCCCGTCCAGCAGCGACACGATGCGGCTCTCGCAGGTCAGGGTGTCGTAGCCGACGAAGACGCTCTCGATGCCTTCCTCAAGCAGCTTTGCGAGGGCCTGCCCGGTATCGATCCCGGCGGCCTGCATGGTCTTCTTCCTGTTCTGTCGCGCCCGCTCACGCTGCTCCTCCATGAGGACTTCGAAGCCGGCGTGGTCCACGGTGAAGCCCCGCTTCTCCGCCACGTCCACGACGATGTCCAGGGGGAAGCCGTAGGTGTCGTAGAGGGTGAAGCAGCACTTGCCCGGGATCATCGTCGATCCCGCGGCGGTCAGGGCGGCCAGTTCCTCCTCCAGCATCTGCAGGCCGTTCGCGAGGGTCCGCGAGAAGCGCTGCTCCTCCTCCAGGACCGCCCTCGAGATGAAGCGGGCGCTCTCGGCGAGTTCCGGGTAGGCGTCGGACATGGTCTCGACGACCTTCTCCGTCACCTTGTGGAGATACGGATCCTTGACGCCGATGAGGGCCGCGAATCGCAGGGCGCGGCGCAGAAGCCTGCGCAGCACGTAGCCCCTGTTCTCGTTGGAGGGGAGCACCCCCCCGGCGATGAGGAAGGCGGCGGCCCGGCCATGGTCGGCGATCACCCGCAGGGCCGTGTCCACGTCGTTGGTGTCCGGCAGGCTGTGGCTGTACGTGACGCCCGCAAGACGCGCCGCATGCTGGATGATGTCCTGGAAGAGATCGCAGTCGAAGTTGGAACGCTTCCCCTGGCAGACTGCGGCGATGCGCTCGAGTCCCATGCCGGTGTCGATGTTCGGGGAGGCGAGAGGGGTTCTGGTCCCGTCCGCGGCCTGGTCGAACTGGGTGAAGACGAGGTTCCATATCTCGAGGAAGCGGTCGCAGTCGCAACGGCCGATGCCGCAGTCCGGGCCGCAGGACATCTCCTCGCCCTGGTCGATGTATATCTCCGAACAGGGCCCGCAGGGGCCGGTCTCCCCCATGGTCCAGAAGTTGTCCTTCTCCCCCATGGGCACGATGCGATCCGGAGGCAACCCCGCGATCTCGCCCCACAGGGCCGCGGCTTCCGCATCCTCCTTGAAGACGGTGACCCAGAGCTTGTCGCCGGGCAGTCCCAGTTCCTTGGTGACGAAGTCCCAGGCCAGGGTGATGGCCTCCCTCTTGAAATAGTCCCCGAAGGAGAAGTTCCCCAGCATCTCGAAGAAGGTGTGGTGCCTCGCCGTGCGCCCCACGTTCTCAAGGTCGTTGTGCTTGCCCGACACCCGCAGGCACTTCTGGCAGGATGCGGCCGTGGAATAGTCCCTGCGCTCCTCCCCGAGGAACAGCTTCTTGAACTGGACCATCCCCGCGTTGGTGAAGAGCAGCGAGGGGTCGTTGGGAGGGATCAGGGGGGCCGAGGACACGACCTCGTGTCCATGACTCCTGAAGAATTCCAGGAAGCGCCTGCGAATGTCGGTGGCGGTGAGCATGGGCATCCCCTGGGGCTAGGCGTCCGGATCGTCCAGAGGGGGCACGCCCTCCGGTTCCTCGCCATCGTCCGGTTCCTCGGGTTCGGTGGCCGCGGGGGTCACACCCAGACGCGCCACCACGGCCGCCTCGATCTTGGAGCAGAGCTCGTCGTTGGTCTCCAGCAGCGCCCGGACCTTCTCCCGGCCCTGGCCGAGCTTCTCGGAGCCGAAGGCGAACCACGCGCCGCTCTGCTCGATCACCTTGGCCTCGATGCCCATGTCGATGATCTCGCCGCTGCGGGATATCCCGTGACCGTAGAGGATGTCGAAGATGGCGATGCGGAAGGGCGGCGCGACCTTGTTCTTCACCACCTTGACCTTGGTGCGGGAACCTATGGACTCGTCCTTCTCCTTGAGCGTCGCGATCTTGCGGATGTCCAGGCGCACGGAGGAGTAGAACTTCAGGGCGTTGCCGCCCGTGGTCGTCTCGGGGTTCCCGTAGCCCATGGTGCCGATCTTCATGCGTATCTGGTTGATGAAGACGATGGCGGTCTGGGACTTGTGGATGGTGCCGGTGAGGCGCCGCATGGCGTGGGACATGAGCCTGGCGTGGCCGCCCACCTGCGTCTCGCCCATTTCGCCGTTGAGTTCCGCCTGGGGAACCAGCGCCGCGACCGAGTCCACCACCACGAGATCCACGCCCCCGGACCGCACCATCATGTCGGCGATGTCCAGGGCCTGCTCGCCGTAGTCCGGCTGGGCGATGAGAAGCTCGTCCGTGTTCACGCCGAGGGCCTTGGCGTAGGTCACGTCCAGGGCGTGCTCGGCGTCTATGAAGGCGCAGACGCCGCCGGCCTTCTGGCATTCGGCGATGATGTGGAGGGTCAGGGTGGTCTTGCCGGAGGATTCCGGGCCGTAGATCTCGGTCACGCGGCCCCTGGGGATGCCCCCGATGCCCAGGGCGACGTCGAGGCCGATGGAACCGGTGGGGATGACGGGGATGCGGACGTGGGCATCGTCGGAGAGCTTCATTACGGCGCCTTTGCCGTATTTGCGCTCGATGGTGGTGAGGGCCGCGTTCAGGGCTTCGGATCTTGCATCAGTCGGATTGGAGGCGGATTTCTTTGCCATGGCAGTCTCTCCGGAGTGTGGGTTACGAAAGGCGCGACACGTGTGTGGATTCTCTTGGGGAATGCGAAGATGTCGGCGCTCAGTTGTGACGTGGAACAGGTCAGCCTAGCAGAAGCACGTCCTTATGGCAAGGCGGCGAGCGACGGCGAACATGGCCGCTTTGGAGTGGATCATGCCTTGGGCCGGCCTTTGGGAGGGGCATCCGGCAGGCAAAGAGGCGACGCCTGCGGGAGCGCGGGCCATCGGAAGGGCGCGAATGTCGGCATCGCAAGGCCTGGCCACGCCCATGGCGTTTTTGCCCCGATGTCGATATAGTGCCGCGCGAACAAAGGGGGCCGTCATGCAACCCCAGATCGTCGTGCTTCTTTCGGGCGGGCTCGACAGCCTGCTCACCTCCAAGCTCCTCCAGCGCCAGGGACTCGCCGTGCGCTGCCTCCACTTCGTCTCCCCCTTCTTCGGGAGCGCGGCGAAGGCCGCCCTGTGGCGGGAATGGCACGGGCTGGACATCGACGCCGTGGACATCGGGGAGGAATACGTGCGCCTGCTGCAGCGGGGCCCCGTCCACGGCTTCGGCAAGGTCCTCAACCCGTGCGTCGACTGCAAGATATTCCTCCTTTCCAGCGCCAAGGCCTACATGGAGAAGGTCGGGGCCAAGGCCATCGCCACGGGGGAGGTGCTTGGACAGCGTCCCATGTCCCAACGGCGGGACTCCATGGACCTCATCCTCAAGGAAGCCGGCGTGAAGGGCGCGCTGCTGCGCCCCCTGTGCGCGAAGCTTCTGCCGCCCACGCCCATGGAGACCGAGGGGCTCGTGGACAGGGAACGGCTCCTGGACATCACGGGACGCAGCCGGAAACGGCAGCTCGCCTTGGCCGAGGAGTTCGGCCTGACGCACATCCCGTCTCCGGCAGGAGGGTGCAAGCTCACGGAGCGGGAGAGGGTGCGCCGCTACTGGCCGATTCTGGTCCAGGGGAACGCGACGGTCGCGGATTTCGCCATCGTGGACCACGGCCGGCAGCTCCGCGACGAGGAAGGACGCCTGCTGGTCATCGGCCGGAACCAGGAGGGCAACGACCGGATCGCGGCGGCGCGCCGGGACGGGGACGTGCTGCTGGAACTCGAGGACGTGCCGGGACCGGCGGCCCTTGCGCGCCTCGGCGAGACCTGGCCCGAGGAGGTCATGGAGGACGCCTGCGCCATGACGGCGTCCTTCTCCCCCAAGGCCGTGGCCATGGACCGCCCTGTCATGGTGCGCCGTGCGGGGAGCGGGGAGGCGACGCTCGCCCCGGTCCTGCCGAAGCGGATCACACGCTTCCGGGAACCGCCGTCGTTCAAGGACACACGGGAAGCGATACGGGAATGGCAGGCGGCATCGGAGGGGGCGCAAACGAAGACGTCCTGGAGCGTCGGGAAGGGGTGATGGGGAGGATTCCCTCCGGTTGGCGGGAGTTTCCTCCAGCTGACGGGAGATGGAGTCAGGCGTGATGGGTGCGTCCGGGATCTCCTGCAGGCGTCCCACCTGCTCCCCCGAGGTTTCCCGGCAGTCGGCGCTGACCGGCAAGACTGCGTACGACACCATCTGGACATCGCCGTTGGCGTGCATATAGCCGTCTGCCCCTCTTGCGAGTGTCAAGCAAAGGCCGGATTTGTTACCTTCATTGATCTTCAGTCGTCAGTCAAATAGTCATTTATACATGAAAGTTTGATCTATTTGACATCAGCAGCCTTGAGTATCCTCACTTCAGGTCTATGGGAATCAAACATGGTAAAATTGTACACTTCCCATTTCCAGGCATCACAACGTGACACGTAGTATTTTCTTTCCGTCTGATCGGCAAGTGCCATCCAGACCGTTGGATAGACTCTATCGTCCCTCCGATCGATTTCTTCCGTCCCGGCAAATGAGCGGGCAAGGAGCCCGCGCATGCCAAAGAGGGCACGTTTGTGGTCGTCGACACCGCGTTCGGCCATGTCGCGCAGATAACCTTTCATCCTTGCCCTGCGATCGATGGAATTGACTGTTGCGTTTGGCTGGTACAGTGTGGCTTCCAAGGCAAGATGCACATCATATGATGGCTCATTTGTAAGGGCATTGTGTTCCTTGCCGTGGTAGACTTTCATCTCGCCATTGATGAATTCGATGATTGCCTTGTCACCACTAGTGTCCGCCATTGCAAAATGAAGCGGCACGTCTTTGCCTTCTCTTGTAACAGTCTTTCCATCCATAGAAGTCACATTTAAAGTGCCTTCTATTATATTGATATTGTCAAGACTGGCAATTACCTCATCAACTGTTGCAAAGTTTGCAATGACATAAGGAATGAAATTCAATATCGTGACATCTTTGCGGCGTGAAATTGGGTTAGGCAATAGTGATCCTTCAAAAAGCAGAGCGCTGATCTGCAATCCTTTTTCGTTCATGGCATCTGTGACGATATCATAAAAGCTGTGTATGCGTATGCTGGCATATTTTGAAGTATAGCCATAGGCATTTTGCGTGCCTGCGGATATTTCCTCAATATTTCTTCCGTGACCTTTCACGATCGCATTGTCATTTGTATACCAGCCCATGCTGTCCATGGTCCGTGCGACAATCGCTGTCATGCCATTGGCATAGGCACCCCATGAGCAAGTATATGCCGTGCTTGTGCCACTGGCCAGAAACAGGACTGCAATGATGAAAAGTGCGTTTAGAAGGCGATTCATCGATACCCCTGTATCGTTATTTGCAGATTGCACATGCGATGTTTTATCAAGTCTTGCCATGAGATTGATAATCCATAACGACATGCGTCAATCAGTTGAAGCAAAAATTTGTATTGCTGAATTGCCGTTGTTGAGAGAAGTCAACACCATGAGTAGTTGCATTTTGCAAAGCAATTTACCGGGATGAAGCGTTCTTTGGAAGTTTAGTCCCTCGCTGCATCGGAGTCTGAGAATCCAAAAGACATGTCAGGCTGCAGCCTTTGGGATCTTGGCGAAATCCGCCTCTATCCCTGCGCCTTCATGCTCCATACGCCTTGCAGGCCGGACTGTCAACACCGCCGTTGGGACTGTCCGCATCCGCGGCACGCCGCGGGATCCCATGGCTCCTCTTGATCCGTTCGCGGGCCTTGCCCCGCATTCCCATGGGCAAGGGCCATCGGCCCGGCCGCACCATTCGGGGTAGCGCCTTCTTGCAGATTCCGTCGCTGCATCCTCCGGGTGGCTTCGGCGTGAACGCGAAGCATGGCTTGACCCAGCACGCATGCGTCATCGGAAAGGGCCAGCTATCGACAGCGGGCGCGGCCCGGCGGATTCTCGCCATCGGACCGCATGCCGAAGGCGAGAAACCGCAAATGGTCCGCCGAAGGGAGGATGTCCGTGCCGTGCCGCGGCGTTTCAGGCAAACCGGCTCCCGGAACCGATTCGCCCATGCGGACAGGGCGGGACCGTGCATGTACCGCGTCTTGCGTCTTGTCTTCGTGCAATTGCCGACAAGGCTCTTTACAGGGCTGCCGCATTTGTGTACGATTGCGGATTCTGGCGGTCGACGGGCTGCGGATGGCGCAGTGCGCCGGGGGGATCCGCGACCGATGGCCGTGGCTGCGGGCGGTGCGAAAGACGCGTCATGCGGTGGTGGGCCGGCGACGTCCCGATGGGAGGGCGATGCCGCACATCGGCTACTGCGTTCGGGAACGGTCCGCCTTCGACAATTCTGGAAGCCCACGGACTACGTTATGAACAGCAGCGATTTGGAATATTTCCGCGGTCGCCTCGCCGAGATGCTGGTGGAGGCCCACGAGAAGGGGGACTCCACCCTCGAGGCCCTGACGGACAGCAACCAGGTCTTCGCGGACCCCGCAGACAGGGCCACCGCCGAATCCGACAGGGCCTTCACCCTGCGCATCCGGGACAGGGAACGGCGCCTCATCCGCAAGATACAGGCGGCCCAGCAGCGCATCGACGACGGCACCTACGGCCTTTGCGAGGAGTGCGGCGACGAGATAGGCGTCGCGCGGTTGAAGGCGCGGCCGGTGACCCGCCTTTGCATCAACTGCAAGGCGAAGCAGGAGGCCGACGAACATCTCAGGGGCGACTGACGGCGCCGCCGTTCCTGCGGGGATGGACTCCCCCGGTGACGGTTGCGCCGACGTGACGTATTGACCTGGACTTGGCGGGCGTGCCCGCCTTCCGTTCCTTCGGGCATCGATCGTCCCTCCTCCTGCGCAATGCAGAAGGGATCGATCGGCAAGGAGAGGCTCGGTGGAAAATGTTCGACTTCCCTCTCTGATCTTTGCCGTTGCGCTGGGATTCTCCCTGCTCGGCACCTGCGTTTCCGTCTTCCTTTCCGTCAGGAACAGCCACGAAGTCCAGCTCGTCCTCGAGCAGGACATGGAAGAGCTCATGCTTGCGAACACCTATGCGGCCCGAGGCCTCATAAATGCTCCGCATCTTGCCTTATACAAATCTCTTGAAGACTTGAACAATGATGAAGAGGATTATGCAAAGGTTCTCAGTGATCTTCGGGACTTGGCTGACAAGAGCAGGGCCGAGTATTATTACGTACTAAAGAATATTGATGGAAAGTATGTCTTCATTTTTGACACAGACACAAAGTCCGATACAAGAATGCATGAGTATAAGCTATCACCTGTACATGAACAGGCATTTGAAGGCAATGAAGCATCTGGCATAAAAAATGTAAATGATGAGTGGGGAACTTACAGTACCGCTGCATTGCCAATTTTCAATGATGGTGAGGTTGTCGGCATCGTTGCGGCGGATTTCAATGTTGATGGCATAAATAGAACTCACGAGATCACAAAGATCTATTCAATCGTCATGATTTGCGCGATGAGCACAATGACGATTCTCATGGTCGTTGCCTTGCTCCATCTGCTGCGCAAGTACATAGAAGCACAAGACAAGCTGTATCGCATCGCAAATTACGATGCCCTCACAGATCTTCCAAATCGCCGCTATCTCATGGAGCATTTGCAGGCCCTCACGACTGCACCCGCTTCAAAAAGACGTCCCTTCGCACTGCTCTTCGTTGATCTGGACAACTTCAAGCATGTCAATGACAGCGATGGGCATGACGTGGGGGATGCGCTACTGCGGGAGATCGCCACGTGCCTTCATGACACCCACGGAAAAGCATCGCCCCGGGTCCCGATTCGTCGTGGGAGGGGCGACGACGATGCGGGTGACGTGATCTCGGCGAGAGTTGGCGGGGACGAGTTCGTGCAGGTGCTGCCTGGGATCGACACCGGGGGAGAGGCGGAGGAGGCGGCGAGACGTCTGCTTGCCGCCTTCAACGGATGCAGCGGTTTCACCCGTTTCGTCGATGCCTACAAGGTGGGACTCAGCATCGGGATAGCCCTGTTCCCGATGCATGCCACGGACAGCACCGTCCTGGTCAAGTGTGCGGACATCGCCATGTACCATGCGAAGCGGGGCGGGAAGAACAACTACTGCCTGTTTAGCGAAGGCATGGAGGGTGCGGATGTGCCCATGAAGGATCGTCACTTCCGGCATGATGAGCGGCAGGACGTCTAGAAGATTGCGTCCCGAATTGAAGCGGCGCCCGAAGGGAAGACTTCAGGCGCATGAGGATGGCTTGCGTTCATCGGAAGTCAGACCATCGTTATTATACCAGCGACCAGTGTCTTCGTTCCACCAGTCTCTGTGTCTGTGCCTGACACTTGCACTTTTGAACCAACCGTAATAGTGTTGCTTGCGATTGATTCGATGCGACTCCCTTGCGTTTGGACCTGATTCGCAAGAGTTGTAACTTCACTCGCAATTGTGCCTATTCGTGAAGCGAGAGTTTGTGTTTCCGAAGCGCCTACCGCTTGGCGTGTTGCATTTATTTCTGAGGTAATCGTATTTAATTCTTGACGCATGTTAGCTATTTGAGCAAGATTGGCAGCAATGTGAGACGTATTTGCTGTAATTTTGTTCTCGACTGCGGTAAGCGCACTCTTTTGCCCATAAGTATTTAGTTTGCGGAGCTTAACATTTGTCCACGTCACTCCTATTTCAACTCCTCCGACTAGGGAAAGCTTAGTTGAGAGGCCCATGTTCAACGACACGTCAAGACCGCCAAAAATAGAATTTCTTTCACCTCCAAATAGAGATGTGCTCATACCAAGAACACTAGTCGTGGACATTTTGAGAACAAGATCTTTTTTTTCATTTACTCTGTTTTTCCATAGGTTAGTAAAAAATGTAATTGACATACTCGCTCCTGTCGTTGTTAGAATGTTTATGTTGTTAGAATGTTTATAAAGTATTAGGTTTCATTGGGAATATGTCCCAAAAAATCCTTGCATAAATGTACTTTTGGTCAGATGATGGTTAGTAGGCCAGTGATGAGTGTCTCCTCTGCGTTCGTTGTGGAGACGGTGCCTGTCACTTCCACTTTTGTACCTGCCGCAATAGTTCTGCTCGCAATTGATTCGATGCGACTCCCTTGCGTTTGAACCTGATTCGCAATAACCCCAACGTCATTTGCAATCGTGTCTATTCGGTTAGCAATTGTTTCTGTTTTTGCAGCAACAGCCTGAGTGGCTGCCGCTGCCATTCGGACATCCTCCGCCGCAAAGTGATTGGCTATGGCCATAATGTTAGTCGCGTTCGCACTTACCTTTTCGTTGACTGCGGAAAGCGATAAATGTTCGCCGAAAACATGATGCTTCATGGACCCAACACGCGTCCAAGCAATACCCATGTGAGTTTCTGGGGATACGTTAATATGCACTTCGGGGCCTAATTCTATCTTTAAAGCAGCACCAGCAAAGATAGAATTTTTTTCACCTGCAACTAGAGTTGTCTTCATACCAAGAATAACATCTGTGTGCGTTTTGGTATCAACTTCTACTTCATTTTCTGTTCTTTCTGCCCACTTGTCGGTAAAAAATTTAACTGACATAATCGCTCCTGTCGTTGATGGATATGTTTAAAAAGAATCAGTTTTTATTGGGAGTGCGCACCCTGAAAAACTTCCCTTTTGCGTTACGGCGCATCGACCAGGATCATCGGCACGTGACAGACGGCATCGTCTGTCGCTGACCCCATTCCTTGGGCTTTTCCGTCCCGCAAGTCCGCTGCCCCTCCATCAGCCGCTACCCTCCGTCGCCCTGCGGCGCAATTCCCCAAGCAAGGCATCGGGAACGTCGACGCCCTTCGCCTCCCGCTCCCTGCGACCCGCCACGCGCCGCATCCCCGGCAGGCGCGTGCCTTCCTGATCCAGGACGGAACGGCAGACGTCCTCGACCCGGGTCGCGAAGTCCGGGTTGAAGGCGGCGGGATCCACCAGAAGGAAGAACTGGCCGACCCCCGGAGGGCCTCCCTGGGTGTCGAAAAAGGAGGATGCCTCCGTCCCGTGGAGGGAACCGGTCAGGGTGCCCGCCAGCAGTTCGACCATCAGCGCCAGGGCCGCCCCCTTGGCGCCCCCCATCGGCAGCATGGTCCCCTTGAGGGCCTCGGCGGGGTCGGTGGTGTCCCGTCCCTGGGCGTCCCTGGCCCACCCCGTCGGTATGCTTTCACCCCGCTGCTTGGCGATGATGATCTTCCCTCTTGCCACCGGTGTCAAGGACATGTCCACCACGATGGGATCGTCGTCCTTGCGGGGGCAGCCGAAGGCTATGGGGTTGGTGCCGAAGACGGGCCGGGAGCCGCCCCACGGGGCCATCGCCGCAGGAGTGCTGGCGAAGGCCAGCCCCACGAGCCCCTCCTTGGCGGTGCGCTCCACGAAGTGCCCCAGCATGCCGCAGTGATGCGAACGGCGCACGGCGACGGCGCACGTCCCCTCCTTCCGCGCCGCGGCGACGCCCTCCCGCAGCCCGATGTCGATGGCCGGGTAGGCGAAGCCATGGCAGGCGTCCACGAGGATCGCCCCGGGCCGGGGACGCGTGACCACGGGTCTCGCATCCACCAGCACCTTGCCGGACTTCACGTGGTCCGCATAGAAGGTCAGCCGGGTCATGCCGTGGGAGGGCAGCCCGTCCAGCTCCGCCAGGGTCAGTTCGTCGGCGACCAGGCGCGCCGTGTCCTCGGGCACGCCAACGGCGCCCAGCACGCCGCAGGCGAGATCCTTCATCTCCTGGACCGTCAGGATGGCCATGTGGTCCGCCTCCGTCGTTTGCTCGCGTTCATCGTCGCCTTCCTCAGTCGAAGAGGATGCCCACGGGCGTCGGCACCCGCAGAAGCTTGTCGAATCCTCCCCAGACGCAGAAGCACATGACCGCCGTCAATATGAGGGCCGCCTTGACCGCGCTCGTCTCCGTGTCGTTGAGGATGATGGCCGACCCGAAGAGGAAGATCGCGCTCGCGGGGTAGAACCCCAGTATCGGGATGAGGGCGATGTAGGCAAGGGAGAGGCCCGCGACGGTCAGGACCCGCCGCATGGCCACGTCCTCCTCCTCGGCGAGGACCAGGTTCCCGGCCTTGGCCTTGATCCGGGTCAGGATCCCGAGACCGAGAAGGGCGACGCCGCAAAGGCCTATGAATCCCAGCAGCAGCATCGGATAGCTTTTCCCGGCCCCCTCGAGGGCCTCCAGTTGCGGCATGAAGGCGAGGAGCGACAGCAGGCAGAAACCGCCGGCCAGAAGGTGCGTGTATGCGGGAGCCTGGGGCTTCTCGACGGCCTTTGCCTGCTTCCTGCGGCTGAGCAGGAAGGGGGTCGCCAGGGAAAGCAGGGTCAGGGCGATCAGGATCAGGGATATGGGGCTCTGGATGAAGACCTGAAGCACTGAGCCGCCCAGCGCGTTGGAGAGATTGAGGCATTTGCCGAAATTCTCGTCGATCATGGGGCCCAGGATGATGCCGAGGGCCATGGCCCCGGTGTCCAGATCCACCCGGCGGCAGAAGTAGCCGACGAGTCCGAAGATCAGGGCGACCCAGACGTCCAGCATGCTGTTGCGGATGGCGTAGGATCCGATGACGGACAGCATGACGATGCCTATGGCGACGAAGGTCAGCCGGACCCGCAGCAGCCGAACGAGGAGCTTCACCAGCAGCAGGCCCATGGGGATCATGAGCAGGTTCACGACGAACTGGGAGAAGATGAAGGTGTAGGCGAGCTCCCCCGTGGCGGTGAAGACCTTGAAGCCCGGCTGTATGCCCTTGGCCAGGAGGGCGCCCAGGATGACCGCCGCGACGGCGCTGCCGGGGATGC
This sequence comes from Desulfovibrio sp., assembly GCA_031272715.1. Taxonomy (GTDB): domain Bacteria; phylum Desulfobacterota; class Desulfovibrionia; order Desulfovibrionales; family Desulfovibrionaceae; genus Desulfovibrio. The sequence goes on along the minus strand of JAISTH010000029.1, from coordinate 11,823 downwards.
CCAGCGTCAGCATGGGGATCAGGGCGCCGCCGATGACCGCGTTGTTGGCGCACTCGCTCGCCGCGACCCCTTCAGTGATGCCCGTGCCGTATTTCTCGGGATGTTTGCTCCAGCGCTTGCTCTCGTTGTAGGAGATGATGGAGGCGATCTCCCCTCCGGCTCCCGGCAGCATGCCCACGATGGTGCCTATGATGGAGGATCGCAGCAGGATCACCTTGCATTTGCCGACGAGTTCCGAGACCACCTCCCCGACGACGCCCTTGGCGGGATTGTACGTTGCCAGGAAGGGTTTGTAGCTGCCCACGAGGTAGAGCACTTGGGAGATGGAGAACAGCCCTATCATGGCCGGTATGACTTCCACGCCCTGTATCAGCGGGTAGTAGCCGAAGGTGAATCGCGTCGACGCCGTGTGGGGGTCGAGGCCGATGGTGGCCACCAGCATCCCCAGGGCGCCGGAGACGAGGCCCTTCAGGATGTTGCCGGAACTCATCACGGCGATGGTGGAAAGGCCGAAGATGCACAGCCAGAAGCTCTCCGGGCCTCCGAACCGCAGGGCGAAGCGGGCCAAGGGCGCCGCCATGAAGAGGAGGAAGATCGTCCCCACGATGCCGCCGAAGGAGGAGGAGAAGAGGGCCGTGACGAGGGCCTTGTCGGCGCGGCCATTCTGGCACATGGGCCACCCGTCGAAGGTGGTCGCCACGGAGGAGGGGGTTCCGGGGGTGCAGATGAGACATGCGGAGTTGGATCCGCCGTAGATGGCTCCGGAGTAGATGGCTCCCAGCATGACGAGGCCGCTGGTGGCGTCCATGGCGAAGGTGACGGGAACCATGAGGGCGACGCCCATGGTGGCGGTGAGTCCCGGCATGGCGCCGATGATGATGCCGCCGGCAAGTCCCGCAAGGATGAGGAACAGGTTCAGCGGATCGCAGAGATTGGCCAGGGCGGGCAGGAAGAATTCCGTCATGGGTGCCTCCGGGCGAGGGAAGGGAAAAGCGTGTATCGGATCCCGGGCGTTCCGTGGCATCGCCCCTCTACGGGGACGATGCCACGGAACCTGGACTCGGATGCGTCACTTCTTGACGAAGTGCTTCTGGACGGCCTTCTCGACCTCCAGCATGTGCTTGTAGACGGCGTCGCCGTCGAGGTACTCGGCAGGCTGTCCGGCCTTCTTCATGTCTTCGAGGTAGTCCTTGTCGAGGCAGATCTTCTTGAAGACGTCACGCAGAAAGGCGAGGTGCTCGGCAGGGATGCCCTTGGGGGCCGCGAAGGCGCGGCGGATGTCGGAGAGCAGGTTGAAGCCCTCCTCCTTCAGCGTGGGCACCTTGGGGAGGAAGTCGTTGCGCTTCTCCGCGGCGATGGCGAGAACGTTCATCTCCTCGAGGCTGCGCATGACGTCGTTGAGATTGCCCAGCATGACGTCGATCTCGCCGCCAAGCAACGCGGCGTTCTGGTCCGCGGCGCCCTTGTAGAAGACCGGCGTGGCCGGGAAGCCCAGCTTCTCCTGGATGTCGAGGAAGAGGAGATGGTGGCCGCTGTTGGGGCCCACCAGCCCTACCTTCATCTTGCCGGGTTCCTTCTTGGCTTGATCGAAGACGGCCTTGGCGCTCTTCAGGGCGCTGTCCTTGCGCACCACGACGCACTGGGGATCGTTCACCACCTGGGCGATGTAGTCGAAGTCGGTGAGCTTGAACTGGCCCTTGCCGGTGATGGCCTGGATGACGATGTGGGGGATGTTGAACCCGCCAATGGTGTAGCCGTCCTTCTTGGCCATGGCGATCTCGCCGAAGCCCACGGCGCCGCCGGCGCCGGGCTTGTAGAGGAAGGTCCAGGGCTGGGGGACGAGCTTGTTCCAGTACTTCTCCATGATGCGGGCCTGCACGTCGCTGGAGCCGCCGGCCGTGAAGGCGATGATCATGGTGACGGGCTTGTCGGGATAGGACGCGGCCTGCGCCATGCCGCCAAGGCCGAGGCACAGGGCCAGTGTGAGAATCAGGGAAACCGCCGTGCGCATCTTCATGAATGTCCTCCTTGTCGAGGGATATGCGGACGAAGTCCGCTTACGTGGCGTGTTGGGGCAGGTCCTGGAACCTAGCCCAGATTAATTGTTCCGCCGGAATCCTGCAAGGGTCGCGGGGTTCCGGGCGGCCGGAAAGCCGACGCGATGTGGGCTCGCGGAGCCGCGGGCCGTGGTCAGAGCCCGCCGAGGAGCGTGTAGCGGGTCTCCATGAAGTCCCGCAGCCCCTCGAATCCTCCCTCCCGTCCGTGTCCGCTGTCCTTGATCCCGCCGAAGGGCACCTCCGGCATGGCGAGGACGGCATCGTTGACCCCTACCATGCCGTATTCCAGGGCCGCGCTGACCCGCAGGCTCCGTCCGAGGTCCCGGGTGCAGACATAGGACGCCAGCCCGAACTCTGTGTCGTTGGCGAGCCGCACGGCCTCCTTCTCGGTGTCGAAGGCCATGACCGGGGCGATGGGGCCGAAGATCTCCTCGCGGAAGACCCGCATGTCGGGCGTCATGCCGTCGATGACCGTGGGGGCGAAGAAGCCGGGACCCTTGTCCGGGAGGAGGGTTCCGCCGCAAAGCACCTTCGCGCCCTTGCCCGTGGCGTCCTGCACCATGGCGTCGCACTTGCGGGCCGCATCGGCGTCGATGAGGGGACCGCACTGGACGCCGGGCTCGGTGCCGCCGCCGACCTTGAGGGCGGAGACCTTGCCGACGAGTCCCTTGACGAAGGCGTCGTGGACGCCCCTCTGCACGAGGATGCGGTTGGAGCAGATGCAGGTCTGCCCGGCATTGCGGAACTTGCTGGCCATGCAGACGTCCACCGCCTTCTCGAGATCGGCATCGTCGAAGACGAGGAAGGGGGCGTTGCCGCCAAGTTCCATGCAGAGGCGCTTCATGGTCGGGGCCATGGCGGCCATGAGTTCCTTGCCCACGGCCGTCGAGCCCGTGAAGGTGAGGGCCCGGACGCGGAAGTCCCCGCCAATTGCCGTACTGATGGCGGAGGGCGTCCCGGTGACGACGTTGATCACCCCGTCCGGGATGTCGGCACGCTTCGCAAGTTCTGCGAGAGCGAGAACCGAGTAGGGCGTGGCGCTTGCGGGCTTGCACACCAGCGTGCATCCGGCGGCGAGGATGGCGGCCGCCTTGCGGGCAAGCATGGAGGAGGGGAAATTCCAGGGGGTGATGGCCGCGACGACGCCAAGAGGTTGGAGGCGGGTGATGGGCTGCACTCCTCTGCGGGGGACGGGGATGACGGCGCCGTAGGCTCTGCGTGCCTCCTCGGCGAACCACGGGATGTAGGAGGCCCCCATGGCGACCTCCCCCCTGGCCTCGGCAAAGGGCTTGCCCTGTTCCAGCGTCAGGATGCGGGCGAGATCGTCCAGATGCCGCTGTATCTCCCCATGCCAGGCATGCAGGAGCCGTGCGCGTACGTTCGGGATGAGACCGCTCCATGCCGGGAAAGCGTCTGCAGCGGCATCGATGGCCCGGATTGTTTCTGCGCTCCCCATGCGGGGAACCGTTCCCAGCTTTGCGCCATCGAGGGGGTTGAGAACCTCAATGACCGCGCCATCGTCGGCATCGACCCATTTGTGGCCGATGAGACATTTGTGGCGGATCAGCGTGGCGTCGGAAAGCTGCTGCACGACATTCCCTCGTGTCTTTGCGATGCGTGAAGGCAAAAAAGCGATGCCGCAGGGAGAACTACCGGCCCAAAATCAGCCGGTCTTGTCAGCCATATTTTTTCGATCTCGTATTTGCGTCTCTCGGGAAATCCTTGTCTTGGAATTTGTTGTGGCCTTCGATGTCGTGTCTTGCCGCGTTGAACGAAAATCCTTGGAGCAAGCATCAGGAAGAAGGCGAGGGGCGCATGAGGAAGCGCATCACCCCCATGTCAGGTGCGATTCCGCCGCGCACCCTCGCCTTCGCGGTTCGGGCCCTCCCGGGAAGGATCGCCGTCTACGCGCTCTCGTAGAGCTTGGTGATGACGAACTCCCGGTGCCCCAGGGCCTCGGCCGAAGTCCTGCGGCCGTTGCAGGTGCGGATCATCATTTCCAGCAGCTTGTCGCCGGCGTTGTCCAGGTTCATCTCCCTGCGCAGGATGCCCGAGACGTCCACGTCGATGTGTTCGCTCATGGTGCGCACCGTGCGGGGATTGGCGGAGAGCTTGATGACCGGCAGTATGGGGTTGCCGATGATGTTGCCCTGGCCGGTGGGGAAGAAGTGCACGACGAAGCCGGAGGCGGCGACCAGCGTGACCATCTCCGCGGCGGCCGAGGAGGAGTCCATGAACCACAGGCCGGGGCCGGTGGGGGACTCGGCCTTGTCGAGGCAGCCGATGACCGGGGCCTCGCGGCCGATCTTCTGGACGTTGCCCAGGGCCTTCTCCTCGATGGTGGTGAGCCCCCCCTCGATGTTGCCCTTGGTGGGCTGGGAGTCGCACAGGTCGTCCACCTTGTGGTCGTCGACGACCTTCGCGTACCGGTCGAAGAAGAACTTGAACTTGGCCCGGACCTCCTCGTTGGCGCAGCGCTGCATGACGAGGTGCTCGCCGCCCGTGATCTCCGTGGTCTCCCCGAAGATGGTGGTGGCGCCGGCCTTCCAGAGCTTGTCGAAGGCGTTCCCCACGGTGGGGTTGGAGGCGAGGCCCGAGGTGGTGTCGGACTCGCCGCACTTGCAGGAGACCCAGAGTTCCTTCACGTCGCATTCGACCCGCTGGTACTCGGTGACCTGCTGGACGAACTCCTTGGCCTTGCGGGAGGCGCGCATGATGGTGTCCAGGTCGCCGTGCTGCTCGATGCCGAAGCCCGCGACGGGTTTGCCGGTCTTGGCGATGCCGTCCACGATCCGCTGGGTCCACAGGGGTTCGATGCCGATGACCACCACGGCGGCCACGTTGGGGTTCGAGCCGGTGCCGATGAGGGTGCGGAAGAACAGGTCGAGGTCGGCGCCGAACTGGAGCCGGCCGTAGTGGTGGGGGAGCGCCATGGTGCCCTTCACGTTGTTCGCGACGGCAAGGCTGGCGGCGTTGGAGAGGTCGTCCAGGGGGAGGATGATGACGTGGTTGCGAATGCCTACGCGGCCGTTCTCACGCCGGTAGCCGTAGAATTTGGTCTTCATCCTCTACCACCTCTTGGTTTTGACGTTGTGGACGTGCAGGTGCTGGCCTTTCTTGATGGGAGCGACCACCTTGCCGATGTCGGTGTTGTACTTGAGGACCGTGTCGCCCACGGCGAAGTCCTTCAGGGCCACCTTGTGGCCGATGGGGATGTCGTCGAGGATCTTGAAGGTGATGGTCTGGTTCTCCTGCATGATCCAGCCGGAGCATTCCGTCCCGGCCTTGAGCCCCTCCACGACGACGACGCCGACGCCGTCGGCGGCCTCGTGGACGATGAAATCCGTGGCCATGTTGTCTCCTGGAATAGGTGTTTCGAAAAGCCCGGCAGACCCGCCGGCGTGATCACATGGGGCGTTGCAAGCCTCATGCCGCGGCCGGCGGCGGGGGCGAACCCGCACTGGCAGGCCCTCCCGGGGGATCGGAGCGCTCCGGGACGGGACGCGATTGCCCTTATTTGGGCAAATGTGACCATATATGGGCAGCAGTGGCGCCATGCCGGCGGAATACATGGGGTTCCGTTCCCGCATCGGCCATGGCCGCCCTTTTCGTCATCCTCTCATTGATCCCGAGGCGCCAACGGCGTGCCCAACTTTAAAACCGATAAAAACGATCGGTTTAATGATATTTTTAGAAGGAAGGGCCGTCAAGCGTTTTTTTATCCGGCACTGGATTTGCTTCCCCGCATGTCCTGGGAAGCGGGGACGCGGCCGCAGGGATTTCGCTGGCCAAGGATCCGGGGTGCGATAGCTGCGGAGAACTTCCCTTCCGGACTGCGGGATCCGTCCCTCAGGCCCTGAAAAAGGACGAGTTCCCGTTCCGGATGACCGCGATGCGGGCTTGCGGATTCTCCCCGAGCCAACCGTCCAGGGTCGTCTGGGCGTCGCCCCCGACGAGAAGGCAGGATGCGAGTTCCTCGGCCTTGAGGGCCGTGTGCAGGACGACGCTGCGGGTCGTCGTCGTCCTGGCGAAGAGATACGCCTTGTGCTCCCCCATGCGGAAGGGGCCCGCCTTGAAGGCCTCCATCAGCGCGGCCGCATCGGAGAAGCCCCGCACGTAGTCGTGATAGACGTCGTCCCCGATGCCCTGGGAGCACTCGGCGACCAGCAGGATGCGCCCGCCGGGGGCGGAGCACTGGAGCGCCGGGTTCAACCCCTTCTGCGCCTGGTAGAGACAGATGTCCTTGGGATGCCCGCCGCTGGAGACCACCACGATGTCGTACGGCCTCTCGAAGGCAAGGCCGTAGAGTTCCCCTGTGCGGTTTGCGGCCTCCCGCATGGTGGCGGCCGGGCGTCCCGCAAGGATGGCCACCGGGCGCTTGGCCGCATCCAGCACCACGTTGACGGCCATGTCGATGCCGATGCGCTCTCCCGCCTCGTCCAGATCCAGACGCACAGGGTTGGTCGCCACGTTGCCGGCCACGGCCGCCGGTTCCTTCATCATCGAGTGGTTCGCCGTGATCATGTCCGCCGAGGCGCACCCGACGACCACCCCCTTGGCGCCGCCGGTCATCCCCACGAACTGGTGGGCGTCCACCATCCCCAGCACGATCTTGTACGCGGCATCGCCATAGACCTCGTTGATCCGGACGGGCGTCCCGCGACTCGTCCTCCCGAAATCCCGGAAGGGGCCCTTGCGGGCATCGTGGGACACGATGCGGCACCCCTGCAGGCGATCCATCGGGAGGATGCGCGCCTTCTGCGCCTCGTCGGCCGGGACGTGGAGACCGCCTCCGATGACGATGGCGATGCGTTCGCGGGATAGGGTCGGCCAAGCGGCAAGACACCTGTCGAGCAAGGGCGGGAGCAGAAGCTTCAGGGGAACGGGCCGGGTCTCGTCGGGAACGGCGATGGCAAGCGAAGCCGGCGTCGGGACGGCCTCCAGCGGACTGGCGTCCATGGGGCGATCCATCGCGGCCATGAGGGCCGCCTTGGGATCCTCCAGAGGCGGTGCCTCCCGCGGGACGAAGAGGTCGACGGCGCTCCCCTCCGGGATATCCAGTGGCAGAAGACCTTTGCCGTATGGCAGTTCGATGCGCATCGTCCACTCCTAGAGATATCGCCCGCGTGTGGGCATGCAGGCAGTTGCAAGGGTCTTGTCCCGGCATCCCCGGCTTACGCTGCCGGATCGGCGCGGATCCGCATCCGTTTCATCGCACCCGTGCCTCTCCGCAATCGCCAGCAAGCGGCGTGCCCCGGTCCCGGTGCCTCCGCAACCGTTTGAAATGGCGCCTGCGAACTGGTACCGTCCCCGCCGACTCGAAGAAATTGCCCTCCCATCGGCAATCGTGCCCACATGTCGGCGGCCCCCTGCCGATGCCGGACACGAGACAAGGAGCCCATCATGCCCATAGGCCCATCCATCCGGGAACAGGCGGCCGACATCGGCAGGGTCCTCATGCAGGGCCTCGGCAGATCCACCAACCGCCAGGACTTCTTCCGTCTTCTCGCGGAGGGACTGCGTGGCTGCTTCCCCTTCGACAGGCTCTGCATCAACATCTACGATCAGGAGGACGAGATCCTCACCTACTTCACGGCCGTGGAGGGCACCGTCGCAAGAACACTCTCCCCGATCCGGCCGGCCGACCTCTCCCAGACCGTCGCCGGACGCGTCATCGCCTCCCGCAAACCCGTCATCATCACGGACTTCCCGAGCCAGTTCCCCCAAGGCCCCCATCCCATCGCCGAGGCCGGGCTCTCCGCCACCATGGCCTTCCCCCTCATGCTGGACGACGCCATCATCGCCACCCTCCACTGCTCCTTCCAGAAGGAGCCGAAGAACCTCTACGAGATCACCAACCTCCTCCTGGAACTCTCCCCGACAGTGGCGGTCTGCGTCGGCGCGGTATTCTCCCTCGAGAACTTCCGCCGGGAGGAGCACGACTTCCGGATGCAGCCCCTTGCAGGGGAGATCATCTGCCACAGCCACGTCATGCGGGACATCGTCCGTCAGGCGGACGTGGCGGCGAAACTGAACGTCCCGGTGCTGCTGCTGGGGGAGACGGGAACCGGCAAGAGCCTCCTCGCCCACTACATCCACAACGCCAGCCCCCGCAACAAGGGGCGTTTCGTCAAGGTCAACTGCCCCTCCCTCCCCCAGACCCTCTTCGAGAGCGAACTCTTCGGCCACGTCAGGGGGGCCTTCACCGGCGCGGTGCAGAAACGGGCGGGGCGTTTCGAACTGGCCCACGAGGGGACGCTCTTCCTGGACGAGATCGGGGAACTCACCTCGGAGATGCAGAGCAAGCTCCTGATGGTGCTGGAGGACTCCAGCTTCGAGCGCCTCGGGGACAGCACGCCCCTCTCGGTGGACGTGCGCATCGTCGCGGCCACCAACATCGCCATGGACGAGGCCCTGGCCAGCGGGAAGTTCCGCAGGGACCTCTTCTACAGGCTCGGCGCCTGCACCCTCGAGATGCCCCCGCTGCGGCATCGCAAGGAGGACATCCCCCTGCTGGCGGCCGCCTTCGCCAAGGACGCCTCGAGGAAGATGGGCATGCCCGCCGTGAAGTTCGCCCCGGCGCACATGGCACTGTTGCGGAGTCACGACTGGCCGGGGAACGTGCGGGAACTGCTCAACGCCGTCGTTCGGATATCCATGAAGGCCGCGCTGGAGAAGCGCATGACGCTGGACATGGTGGAGCGGGCGCTTCAGGAAAACGGGAAATATGCGTCCCCCGGGTCGACCGGAGGGGGTGGCGTGTCATCCGTGGATGGAGGGAATCGGGCGGCCAGTGTAACGGCAGGGCGATTGCAGGATGTGGAACGAGCCCATATACGGCGCGTTCTTGAACGGACGGGGGGAGTGATTTCCGGGCCGAGGGGGGCGGCGGCCATTCTTGGAATTCCGAGGACAACGTTGCAACATAGGATGCGTAAACTTGGAATTGACGATGTACCGAATCAAAAAAAATAACAGTAGAACATCTTGGAAAATTAGTAAGAGATCAAAAGGGTCTGTGTGCCTCAATGGTAAATTTGCAATAGTTAGGGAGTGCTTTGTTGTGACTTCAAGTTTATAATATCCATTTTCTAGGCAGATGTTGCGCAGCCTCTCAGGCTCAATGTCAGGATCGTAACGTTTCTTAGACCATTTTAGACCATTTGATCGCAAGTTCCCATATACTGGCAACGCTAAAGGGAAAAATATTATTTTTTTCCGTAAATCCAATCTAATGTCTTTGTGGGAAGACGCTCAATTTGTATTGTGAGAAAATGAGCATTTGCGTGTCAAGGAGTAAAATCATTAGTTTACCTCAATCTTATCCCCAATCCCATCTCTCACAAATATCCCTATGTCGTTAGAGACAGCGTCATCTTAGTTTGGGCGGTTTAGTTGATGAATGAGAGTCCATTCCTTCATTTGTTTCATTGTCGGCGGCCGTTACTCCAGAAAAGCTAATGGAAATGGATACAAAGCCAGTGGGAATACTCTTAGGTAGGTTGACATCAAACTCTATTATTCGGTTGTCAGAAACATTCACAATTTTTTCAAAGCTATATTTGTTCATTATGTGTCTCACTTTGTAAAATTGTTCAAATTGCATGCAAGTTTATGGATATATTATCTGAACTCAGACAACGGCATGACCATTTTGTGGATTGCGCTTGACCTATGTTTGTAAACATGGCAATGTATTTCAGTCATTGCCATAAAACATCTCTTCAATTTCTTTCTCGTATAATTTATCAATATCCTCGGTAATAGGGGTCTTTCCATACCCTGGCGAGTTTTTGTATATGTTTTTAACCATGTCATCGGTTAGTTCGCTTCCCATCTTGTTGAGTTCTTCTTCTTCAAAAATAGTCACAGACACCTTGACTGGGCCGATAGGTATGTTATCTGGCAAATAAGCACCAATGGGAACTATTCGATCGTCTGAAACTGCTACAATTTTTTTTTGTAAGCACATGTGTACATGATTATTTCCCTTTCCCTGAAGATTTTGGTATAGAATGAAGAAAACTTTCGAGATCGCTGATGCGTTCATATGTGTCTGGAGTTCTCTGTCTTGTACTGGAAATCCCTTTGTAGACATCATCACCTATGGATGCGAGGGCGATTTGTCGGCGCTTCGCATTTATGACGATACTTATCGAAAGGGGGTTGTCGTAAGTTTTGGCGTATTCATCCAGTTGTTCATTTGCCTCCCTAAATTTCTTCTTAATATTCCCCTCTGTGCCACTGCTTGAAATTTTCAGTACAAAGAGAATTATTTTATTAGCGTGATCAAGGACTAGATCGACACGGCCAGCGCTATTGTGTTCTTCCGGATGGATGTCAAGGCTGGCGTTAATCATGAGTAAATAGATACTGTTTCTGTAGAAACATTCAAGAGTTAATTCATTGCTAGAGCTTTGGCTATAGTCATCATAGATAATTTTTAAAAATATACTATTAAAAACAGAAAGCATAGTAATATAATCTTGTTTATCAAGGCACTCGCATAATTTTGCAATATATTTTTCTCTTTCTTTTTTAAATCGTTTTTCCGAGAAGAAGTTATTCTCTGTTAATTCTATCATTGACGTGCGGACTTCATTGTTAGGATATGTGAGATAGAATGCATTTTTCTTTTTAGGATCTTTTCGCGGCGTAAGATATCCGGCTTGATAGAGGTAAAGTGCAGGAGCGATTGATTTTTTGACTTCGCCAGGCATTTTGAGCTGCCTCAAAGTAATATCGTAATGCTCAAAATCCTCCACTTTTAATTTGTTCCTGGAAATATATTCTTCTATGAATTCTTGTTGCCCAGTTTCGACCCAGTAGTTATCAAATTCCTTTTCTGCAAAGAAGCAATGTATTGATGTCGGGTTATAGACAGTAGAGGTGCCGCCGCAGAAAGAATAGCCATCGTAGTATGTCTTAATTTTTGTTAGAAGTGAGTCGTTAGTCATCTTGAAATGTGTTGCAGTTTCTTTGATATAATATTCAAAGTTAGCAACAATTTCTTCATGTGTATAGCCAAATACAGTGCAAAAATTTTTGTGAGTTGATAAGTCTTTAATATTGTTTGCAGCAGAAAAAACGCCCGTTTTTGTGTATTGACTTATTCCAGTAATGTAAACTACATGAATATACTTTCTCTTGCTTTTGATTTGATAATAAAAATCACGAAAAAATTCTCTAATGGAATTCTGGAGTTCAGGCATATCGAAAGTGTCAATAAGTAAACGGTCATATTCGTCAATTAGGATGACCACATTCCCTTCTTGTTTTGCCAATCGCTCTATAAGTTCGCCAAAAGCCACTGTAGCATCGTTTGAAATCAGAGTAATATTATGATCTTCTGCCCTTAGTTTCAATAATACCATAAGTGAATCATTTACGCCGTCAAGCCCTTTCCTAGAAATGGAGCTAGACAAGTCAAGGTCCAAGACGGGGTGTTTTTGACTGTACTTCCGCACTTTTCCCCTCCCGATGGCTGGTTAGCCCGCCAGTAGTAAGGCTTTGAGGGGAAAAATAATCCCTTCCCGCCCCCCCCCCCCTAGCCCTGCGTCCATGCAGGCTTCCGATTTCCCTCTGGCCAGCCACTGTTATGCCTCTGACGGCCATCTGTCCCACCAGCCGACCTCGTCTTCCGACATTTTTTTTCCCCTCGACCCCTTCCTTGGCCCGCTGCCCACGGTCATTAACAGCAGCCGCAGTGCGAGGACGGCTCGCCTGGCAACTGGTGACTGAAATAGCCCACTAGCGGACAACATCC
>JAISTH010000048.1 GCA_031272715.1 Desulfovibrio sp. | reverse complement strand
GGCCAGTTCGGGCAAATCGGGTGCTTTCGGTCGAGCCAAGTCGGTACCTCCTCCCCTTTCAGGGGAGGTTACTACCAGGTGCTGCCAACCTATGTCAATCAGTTTTCTTGGACTAGTATTAGTCGGCGAATCCCATCCGCCCAATGCGAGCAATCGCCCGCGCCTTGGTGAAGCGACGTTCCGCCTGCCATGGGTGCGCCCCATCGCCCGCTGACGTGCGGCGCCGTTCTCCCCGTCCGCGATCCCGGTCCCAAAGCCCCCCTTCCTCAGGGGGGGATTTCCCCTTTGTCGTGCAAAGAGTACCATGCGAGGCCGGATATGTGGTACACTGCCATGCCGGATTGGCGAACGCCCTTCGCCGGTTCCCCGGATGCGCCGCGGTCGTCCAGGCCGTGAGGGATCCCGCCGCCATGCAGGTTGAAGGGCGGTCCCCATCCCTCTTCCGGGGCATGGAGAAAGATCCCGCCGATGGGGATATCTCCGGGGGCGATGTCCCCGTGAACCGCCCCGGCCCCTCCGGTGGCGGAAGACGGGTTTTCAGCGGAGCGTTGCATGGGAAACGATGCGGATACCAAGGCCGTCTGGCTGGACGACGGCAAGATCGAGGCCGTCCTCGCCGGATGTCGCGGCAGGGAGGATCAGGGCCGGGTGAGGGAGGTTCTCGCCAAGGCCGGGGAACTGAAGGGACTGTCTCTGGAGGACGTCGCCGCCCTCATGGGCGCCCGCTCCCCGGACCTGACGGAGGAACTCTTCGCCGCGGCCAGGACAGTGAAAGAGGAGATCTACGGCAACCGCATCGTCCTCTTCGCCCCCCTCTACATCTCCAACATCTGCTCCAACGACTGCCTCTACTGCGCCTTCCGCAAGTCCAACAGCAAGGTGACGCGCCGCACCCTGACCATGGACGAGATCGCCGAGGAGACCCGCATCCTCCTCTCCCAGGGACACAAGCGCGTTCTCATGGTCGCCGGCGAGGCCTACCCCGGCGGCGGCATCGGCTACGTGCTGGACGCGATAGACGCCATCTACGTCGCCCGGGAGGGAGGCAGCTCCATCCGCCGCGTCAACGTGAACCTCGCCCCCCTCTCGGTGGAGGACTTCCGCCTTCTCAAGGCGCACAACATCGGCACGTTCCAGCTCTTCCAGGAGACCTACCACCGTCCTACATACAAGGTCGTGCATCCCTCCGGCCCCAAGCGCGATCTCGACTGGCGGGCCTCGTCCTTCGACCGTGCCATGCTGGCCGGCATCGACGACGTCGGAATGGGGATTCTCTTCGGTCTCTACGACTGGCAGTACGAGACCCTTGCCCTCATGATGCACATCGCCCATCTGGAAGAGCGCTTCGGCGTCGGCTGCCACACCATCAGCGTCCCCCGCATCGAACCCGCCATCGGCTCGGAACTGGCCTCGCAACCTCCCCACGCCATGAGCGACGAGGATTTCCTGAGGCTTGTGGCCATCCTGCGCCTCGCGGTGCCGTACACGGGCCTGATCATGTCCACCCGCGAGGACGTCGCCATCAGGAACCGCACGCTGGAACTCGGCGTGTCCCAGATATCCGCGAACAGTCGCGTCAACCCCGGAGGCTACAAGGAGGACAGACGGTTCGAGTCCGCACAGTTCCAGCTCGGCGACGCCCGCAGCCTCGCGGAGGTGGTCAGGGATCTCGGCGACCACGGCTTCATCCCCTCCTTCTGCACGGGCTGCTACCGGCTCGGTCGCACGGGGAAGGATTTCATGGATCTCGCGAAGCCCGGTCTCATCAAGGACAAGTGCGCCCCCAACGCACTCTCGACCTTCGAGGAGTATCTGCTGGACTACGCCGCCGCGGACGACCTGCGCGCCGGAGAGACCGCCATCGACGCGATCCTGGCCGGCATGGAGGAACGCCCACGGCGGGTTTCCGAAGCCCTGCTCGCCAAGGTGCGGTCGGGGCAACGGGACGTCTACTGCTAGCGGGATCTGGTGGATTAGTTGCCGCCGGAGACTGCCCCCAGGTCCGACGATGGCGGCATGAAGGGTTGATGACACGCTTGATGCGAAATCCGTCAATGTACGGCAATTTCAAGGCAACTTAAGTTTTTGACGAGGATTTCCCTCATTTCACTTCGAAGGAGGCACATGTATGGCATGTCAATGCGCAACGACTGCGGATGACGCAAAATTTCCTCCGGATCTTGTCTCGTTCATCGACGACTGGAAGGTCAAGCCTGGCTGTCTCATCATGATTCTGCATAAGACCCAGGAAACCTTCGGGTTCATCTCCAGGGCGTCCGCAGAACAGATCTCCGCGATGACGGGGATTTCGCTGGCGCGGATCTACGGAGTGATCACCTTCTACCACTTCTTCAAGACAGCCAAGCCGGGGAAGTACAAGACGTCCGTGTGCCTTGGAACCGCCTGCTACCTGAAGGGAGGTGGCGACCTGATCGAGGAGGCGCGGAGCATTCTGGGCATCGCGCCGGACGAAGTCACGCCGGACGGACTCTTCTCCATCGATGAGGTGCGCTGCGTGGGGTGCTGCGGACTCGCACCGGTGATGGTCGTCGCGAATGAGACCTACGGAAAGCTCACGAAGGACAAGCTCTCCGGCATCTTCGACACATACAGGGAGAAGGGATGACCGTTTGGACCGTCTTCACGTGCCGATGGCTTTGCCTTCTGCACGACCGTGATCGTCCAACTGTCCTGTGCACACTTTCATGACTGAAATGGCGGTGAGCGAATAGGTGCTGGTAGGTTAGAAATGGCAGCAGCTTCATGTTCGGATTCCAATGCGAGCGACTGCATGACATGAAGCGCACGATTGCAAAATACAAAAGTGATCACCTTGCAGCACACGCATGACATTGTGACGCTCCCTGCCGGGAACTTCAGGAGGAATTATGGGATTTACATTGGAGGAACTGCGCAAGTTCAGGGCTGAGAAGAAGGCGGAATTCCGCAATCTGCCCGGACGGACGCATTATATTCTGACCTGTGGCGGTACCGCCTGTCAATCGAACAAGGGCGAGGAACTTTTCAACGCCCTGAACGACGAGGCGAAGAAACAGGGCCTCGCGGACAAGGTGCAGATCGTCAGGACCGGCTGTTTCGGCTTCTGCGAGAAAGGCCCCATCGTCAAGGTCCTCCCCGAGAACAATTTCTACGTCGAAGTGAAGCCCGAGGACGCGGCGGAGATCATCGACGTGAACGTGAAGCAGGGGAAGGAATTGACGCGGCTCGAATTCAAGCGGCCAGACGGCACGCCGGAACCCAAGGCGGCGAAGGGCGGAGGCCATGCGGAACTGCCGCCCATCGGCTTCTACCAGAAGCAGGTGCGGGTGGTGCTCCGGAACTGCGGGGTCATCAACCCCGAGGACATCAACGAATACATCGCCAACGACGGCTACCTCGGACTCGAGAAGGTCCTCTTCGAGTGGAGCCAGGAGAAGATCATCGAGGAGATGAAGGCCTCCGGCATGCGGGGGCGCGGCGGCGCGGGCTTCCCCACCTGGCTGAAGTGGGATTTCGCCCGCAAGGCCCCCGGGGACGTCAAGTACGTCATCTGCAACGCCGACGAGGGCGACCCCGGCGCGTACATGGACCGCTCCACGGTGGAGGGCGACCCCCACAGCGTCATAGAGGGGATGATCACGGCGGGCAAGGCCATCGGATCCCATCAGGGCTTCGTGTACATCCGCGCCGAGTATCCCCTGGCGGTGCACAGACTGGAAATCGCCCTGAAGCAGGCCCAGGAGAACGGCTTCCTCGGCAAGGACATCCTCGGCAGCGGCTTCGACTTCGACATCGAGATACGCCTCGGCGCAGGCGCCTTCGTCTGCGGCGAGGAGACGGCCCTCATCCAGTCCATCGAGGGGAACCGCGGCATGCCCACGCCAAAGCCCCCCTTCCCGGCGAACAAAGGCCTCTGGCAGAAGCCGACCATCATCAACAACGTGGAGACCCTCGCCAACATCCCGGTCATCACCGCCAAGGGCGGCGCCTGGCTTGCGGCGATGGGCACGGAGAAGTCCAAGGGCACGAAGGTCTTCGCCCTCACCGGCAAGGTGCAGAACTCCGGCCTCGTGGAAGTGCCCATGGGCACGACGCTGCGGGAGATCATCTTCGAGATCGGCGGCGGCATCAAGAACGGCAGGAAGTTCAAGGGCGTCCAGACGGGCGGCCCCTCCGGCGGCATCCTCACGGAACAGTTCCTGGACACGCCCATCGATTTCGACAGCCTCACCGCCAACGGTTCCATGATGGGGTCGGGCGGGATGATCGTCATGGACGAGGACGACTGCGTGGTCGACGTCGCCCGGTTCTACATGGACTTCTGCGTCGACGAGAGTTGCGGGAAGTGCTCGCCATGTCGCATCGGCACGACGCAGATCCTCAAGCTGCTGGAGAAGATCACGAACGGCAACGGGGAAGAGAGCGACATCGAGAAGCTCGACCGGATCGGCAAGGCGATGGCGAAGGCCTCCCTCTGCGCCTTGGGCCAGACCGCCGCGAACCCCACGGTCTCCACGATAAAGAACTTCAAGGACGAATACCTGGAGCACATCAAGGACAAGAAGTGCCGCGCAGGCAAGTGCAAGAAGCTCCTCAGCTACGCCATCGACCTCGAGGCGTGCATCGGCTGCAGCCTTTGCGCGAAGAAGTGCCCCGGCGAGTGCATCACGCAACTTCCGGATGTCCCGGCCGGCAAGAAGAAGGCGCCCTTCGTCATCGACGCAAGCAAGTGCCTGAAGTGCGGCGAGTGCTTCAACTGCTGCAAGTTCAAGGCCGTGGTTCGGGTCTAGCGCCTTCCGCCGGCTACATCATCCAAGGAGCAAACCATGATCGAATGCAAGATAAACGGCGTTCCCGTGCGTGTCGACGACGGAGCCACCATCCTTGAGGCCGCGCGGAAGGTGAACGTGAAGATCCCCACGCTGTGCCACAATCCGGATCTGCCCCCCTGGGCGTCCTGCGGGCTCTGCATCGTGCGCAACATCGCGCCCTCCGGGGCGTCCCGCATGGCCCGCGCGTGCACCACGCCCGTTGAACCCAACATGAACATCGTCACCCACGATCCCGAGATCATCGCCACCCGGCGGACGGTGCTGGAACTGATCCTTTCGAACCACCCCTCGGACTGTCTCCAGTGTCCCAGGAACGGCACCTGCGAACTGCAGGAAGTCGCCGCCGATTTCGGCATCAGGGAACTGCCCTTCAGGCACATCTCCAACGGTCTCCCCATCGACGACACGAATCCCGCCATCGTGCTCAACCCCGAGAAGTGCATACGCTGCGGCAGATGCGTGAAGGTCTGCCAGGACATGCAGAACGTCTGGGCGCTGGAGTTCATGGGCCGCGGGTTCAAGGGACGCATCGGCACGGCCGCGGGGATGCCCTTCGGGGACAGCCCCTGCATCAAGTGCGGACAGTGCGCCGCGCACTGCCCTGTGGGGGCGATCTACGAGCGCGACGACACCCCGAAGGTGTGGGCGGCGCTGCAGGATCCCAAGACCCACGGCGTGGTGCAGATCGCCCCGGCGGTGCGCGTGGGTCTGGCCGAGGAATTCGGCGTGACTCCGAGCAAGGTGTTCACCATGCAGATCTATGCGGCTCTGCGCAGGCTCGGCTTCAAGACCGTGTTCGACACGAACTTCTCCGCCGACCTCACCATCATGGAGGAAGGCACGGAGCTGGTGAAGCGCCTCACCGAGAAGGGTGGCGTCATCCCCCTGATCACGAGCTGCTGTCCCGCGTGGGTGGACTACATGGAGAAGTACTTCCCCGACATGATCCCCAACTTCTCCACGGCGAAGAGTCCGCAGCAGATGATGGGGGCGATGGTCAAGTCCTACTGGGCCGGGAAGGCCGGGGTGGATCCCGACAGCATCTATTCGGTATCCGTGATGCCCTGCACGGCGAAGAAGTGGGAGGTCCACCGGAACGACGACATGAAGAGCGCAGGGCACGGCTGGGACGTGGACGTCTCCATCACGACCAGGGAACTCGCCCGGATGATCAGGCAGGCGGGCATCGAGATCGAGAAGCTGCCCGACGAGGAGGCCGACAACCCCATGGGGCCGTACACCGGCGCCGGGACCATCTTCGGCGTCACCGGAGGGGTGATGGAGGCCGCGGTGCGCAGCGCCTACTTCCTGGTGACGTCGAGGGAGATGCCGGACGTGAACTTCATCCCCGCAAGAGGGCTCGACGGCGTGAAGGAGGGCGAAGTCGATTTCGACAACGGCCTGAAGATCCGCATCGCCATCGCCCATCAGATGGGCAACATCGAGGCGGTGCTGAACCGCATCCGCGCCGCGAGGGACGCAGGGAAGGAACCGCCCTACCACTTCGTGGAGGTGATGGCCTGCCGTGGCGGGTGCATCGGCGGAGGCGGCCAGCCTTACGGTTGCACCGACGAGGTTCGCAGGCAGCGCACGGCGGGGCTCTACGCCGACGACCTCAGGTCGCATCTGCGCTGCTCGCACCAGAACCCGTTCATCCAGCAGGTCTACAAGGAGTTCCTGGGTGAGCCCAACGGCCACAAGGCTCACGATCTGCTGCACACGAAGTATCAGCCGCGGCCGCTGTACGTGAAGTAGCTGCGCGTCCACACCATTGGAATGCCGGGCCGTCTCGAAAGGGACGGCCCGGTGTCCGGTGTCCGCGCTTCCTCATCGTCGATGGTCGCGGCCCGATGATGGCGTTCCCGCCTGCGGAAGGTGGCGCCACACGGCTCAAGAGGTCACCATGTCTACTGGCGATGCCGTGCCCTTCCGGGGCGTCCCCGATCCCGCTTCCTCCCGGCTTGAGGCCGATGCCCTCGGAACCGTGTCCGTTCCCTCCTCCGTCTACTGGGGCGTGCACACGGCCCGGGCCGCCGAAAACTTCCCTTTGACGGATCGCCCCGTCAGGCACGAACTCGTCCGTGCCTTGGCCCAAGTCAAGCTGGCCTGCGCCCGCGCCAACGCCGAACTGGGCTTCCTGGCCCCGGCGGAAGCCGGTGCCATCGCAGATGCCTGCCTGGAAGTGATTGAAGGCGGGCTTCGTGACCAGTTTCCCGTGGATGCGCTGCAGGGAGGAGCAGGAACCTCCGCCAACATGAACGTCAACGAGGTCGTGGCCAACAGGGCCGAGGAACTTCTGGGCGGTCGCCCCGGGGAGCACGTCCGCATCGACCCGCTGCGTCACGTGAACCTTCACCAGTCCACCAACGACGTCTTCCCGACCGCTGTGCGCATTGCGGCCCTGCAGCTGCTCAAGGGACTCGAACAGGCCATTGCCGGCCTGCAATCCGCCTTTCAGGACAAGGAGCGGGAGTTCCGCAACGTGCTGAAGGTTGGGCGGACCCAGTTGCAGGACGCCGTGCCGGTCACTCTGGGCCAGGAGTGCTCCGCTTGGGCCGAGTGCCTTTCCCGGGATCGGTGGCGAGTGTTCAAGTGTGCCGAGCGACTGCGCGTGGTGAATCTCGGCGGCACGGCCGTGGGGACCGGCATGACGGCTCCTCGCGCATACATCTTCCTCGTGGTCGAGAAACTGCGGGAGGTCACGGGGCTCGGACTGGCCCGTGCCGAGAATCTCATGGACGCGACCCAGAACGTCGACCCTTTGGTGGAGGTCTCCGGGATACTCAAGGCCCATGCCGTGAATCTCTTCAAGATCGCTTCGGATATGAGACTGCTGTCCTCCGGCCCGGCCGCGGGGCTGGGCGAGCTACGTCTGCCTGCGATGCAGGCTGGATCCAGCATCATGCCCGGCAAGGTGAACCCCGTCATCTGCGAGGCTGTCTGCCAGGCCGCCCTGCGGGCCATGGCTGACGATCACGCCGTGACGCAGGCCGCCTTCTTGGGGCAACTGGAACTCAACGCTTTCATGCCTCTGTTGGCCGATGCCTTGCTGGGAAGCATGGATTTGCTGACCCGGGCGGATGCGCTTCTTGCCGACCGCTGCGTCCATGGAATGGAGGCCGATGTGGAGGCCTGTTCCCGGCATCTGGAACGGTCGTTGGTGGGAGCCACGGCGCTGGTCCCGGCCCTCGGATACGATCTGGCGGGTGAAATCGCTGCACAGGCGCGACGGGAAGGTAGGGGCGTGCGCGAGGTTGTCTTGGAGCGAGGCCTCATGGGGGAAGATGCGGTGGACAGACTCCTTTCCGCCGAGGCGATGACGGCCCTGGGGCATCGATGACGGCGCAGCGCAAGGTGGGCCAGAAAGCGATCCGTGCTTGGTCCGGGAGGCTATCATGAACGAGGCGCCGAAAAGCCTGCGCCTGCACATCGGCATCTATGGGCGGCGCAACGTGGGCAAGTCGTCGCTGCTCAATGCGCTGGCCGGCCAGGACGTGGCCATAGTCTCCGAGACCCCAGGCACGACCACCGATCCCGTGGAGAAGACTCTGGAACTGGCCCCCATAGGGCCCGTGGTGTTCATCGACACGGCGGGGGTGGACGACGAGGGGGCGCTGGGCGGACAGCGCCGGGAACGGGCCCTCAAGGTCATGGAACGCACCGACGTCGCCCTGCTGGCGGTGGAACCCGACCAGTGGGGAGAGTACGAGGAGGATCTCGTCGCGTTTCTGCGCGAGCGCAACGTGCCCTTCGCCGTGGTCTTCAACAAGTGCGATCTTGCCACGCCAGCCGGACAACGGCTGGCATCCCTGGATGGGGCGGGCATCCGTGCGGTGTGCGCATCGGCGACCACGGGAGAGGGAGTGGGACGGATCCGCGAGACACTGGCCGCCCTCGCGCCGGACGACTGGTTCGCGGAACCGCGTCTCGTGGGAGATCTGCTGCCCGCCGGGGAACTTGCGGTGCTGGTGGTCCCCATCGACCTCGGCGCCCCCAAAGGACGGCTGATACTGCCCCAGGTGCAGGCGATGCGCGACATCCTCGACAGCGATGCCTCGTGCCTCGTGGTGAAGGAACGGGAACTCGGGGCAATCCTGGATCGCCTCAAGGGCAGGCCCGCCCTTGTCGTCTGCGACTCCCAGATAGTGCTCAAGGCCGTGGCGGACACCCCGTCTGACGTGCCGCTCACCACGTTCTCCATCCTCATGGCGCGGTTCAAGGGGGATCTTGCGGAGTTCGCCCGTGGGGCTGCGGCCATCGACAGGTTGCGTCCCGGCGATGCGGTGCTGGTGGCGGAAGCCTGCGGGCATCACCCTTCCGCGGACGACATCGGGCGAGTGAAGATACCCCGCTGGCTGCGCCAGTATGCCGGCGGTGACATCCGTGTGGACAATCTCGGGGGCAGGGATTTCCCCGAGGATTTGAGTCCGTACAGTCTGGTCGTGCATTGCGGGGGATGCACGTTCAACCGGCGGTCGATGCTTGCGCGTCTGTTGCGGGCCCGAAGCCAGGGAGTTCCCATGACCAACTACGGCCTCGCCATATCCTGCGTGCAGGGGGTGCTGCCGAGGGTGCTGGGACCCTTCCCCGCCGCCAGAGCGGCTTATGACGGCGCACGGATGGCGGACACGGCCTGATGGAGTCCATCCGCAGTCGTAAGTATGCCGGACGATGCTCGGCGCCTTGCGGGTGGCCGATATGATGGCGATATCGTCCATTATCCAGTTGGCTGGACATTGGCCGATTGTCCTTTGGAACCCGCGGTTTCTCAGGCTCGCAGGGCCGTCCGCCTAGTTTCGGGCGCGGACCGTGGAACTGTGATCGGGTGGACGATGCTCAGAGCCTTGTGGGTGGGCGGCATGACGATGATATCGTCCATAATCCAGTCGACTGGCCATTGGACGAATGCCCTTTGGAACCCGCGATTTCTTAGGTTCGCAGGGCCGTCCACCTGCCCCCGCACATGGACCATGGCGCCGCAAGCGGGTGGACGCAGCTCAGGTCCGTGTGCGTGAGTGAGGAAGACATGAGGACATATCGTCCATACTATCGGCACGAGACTGGCCGAGCACCTTCTGTCAGCATTTTTTTTCTTGCTCTACGAGGCGTCTTGCATGCCCCATGCCTTCCCCTGAGTTTTTGATCCGATGGTTGTCGGGTTCACGAAAATCTCAGAGTTATGCCTCTGGCAATGTTTATCTTGTCAGTTGTTATGTAAGGCCTGATGACGCAGAGTCATAGTTATATCTTTAAGATATACCTGCTTGAGTATTTTGTTTAGAAGTGGGAAAGGAGGTAGATATGGTCGATAACATAGTAGTTCCCTACGTATCGACGACAATGGAAAATACTATCGAAAAAATTTCGCATCAGTATTCTGCACTGCATTTGATAGGAGCAAGACAGGTTGGAAAAACCGCAGTATTAATGCACCTCGTATCAGATAAACGTACGTATGTATCACTTACTGATATGGATAATCGGGATATGGCACGTGCCAACCCTAAAAATTTTTATAGAAATACTCTCCTCCAGTACTGATTGATGAGATACAAAATGCGCCTGAATATATTGAATTTTCTTAAAAAATGCAAATGTATTGCAATGAAATATCCAGTATTGATTAATTCAAATCCATGTCATGAGGTTCTAGATTGGAGTCAGGTGAGGGCATCTTGCGCCATCGCCATCCTATTGTGTTGAATCGATCCTGACGGCGCCTCCCAAGCAGTCCGTGTGTGCCAAATTGGGTGATCGCACAATGGACTATCCATAATGGGATTTCAAAATTGGATTTACAATCGCCGACAATAGATTTAAGCGTTACGTTGCCATGTCCGATGATTTCAAGGTCTTCTATTTTCTTTCTGTCTGTCTTTTTGAGTCCAAGTTCGTCTCCTTTTTCCCATATGTGAAGATAATCTTCACAATTGATGTGCTTGTTCGCAATCCTTGAGAATAGTGAGAAACTATTTTCTGAACTCATCGACGCTGGTGCGTATATGCAAACGAACATTATCTAACGATGTTGAGCCAATATGTTTTCTTCTTATATTACTCTCGACAGAATCGACCACCATCCCATTTCCGCAGGCAAGACGGAGTAATCCATATTCTGACATGAGATGCGTAGAAAGATCATAGGAATTTGCTCCATGAAATAGCGGGCAGATCACATCGCCTTTTTCAATCTCCATCGTATGCTCGGGCCATGTGATATCATAGGACATGCGACCGCCGTGATCAAAAAGCTTTATGTCCACTTTCTCATGGCCATATTCATGCCGTAGCGCTGAGCATTCTTCTATCGCTTGAAAAATGATATCCTCGTGTCGGATGAGGGTATATTGCTGCGACACTATGGCATACGTATGTTCCGTGTTCGCATCTGTCAATGCAAGATAGCGTGACTCAGATGTTTTTTCTTCCCGACAAATACCTCCTGGAATTCCGGAGTCGGGAACGCAATTTCAGGGAACATGTCGCGGATGTGTTGCCGTGCCTTATCCGAAAGTTCATTCCGATCGTCGTAATTGCGAGGCTGGAAATTGCGCATCATGACGTGACTCCTGTGTTGAAGATTGTTGCTGGATCTTCTCAAGCCGATTTCAGATATTGGGGCGAACGATGACAGTCACGCATGGTTTCGCCGCCATCCCATCCCCAAGGAATCCTGCCACCCAGTCCTGCCCCATGTCCCGATGCGGTGACCATCCCCGCTCGTCCATGCCCGACCTCGTCTCGTGAGCCACAGTCTGGCACGCCACCGTTCCAGAATCCACAACGCGATAAAGATTTTCTGAAAGTCCGTCCGTTGGGGCATCGTGGCCATGATGGCGGTGCGATTGGCGCCCTGTGGATGTTTCCGGCGCAGGCGGATCGCATGGCCCGTTGCGGCAGGTGCGGTCCCGTCGTCTCCGGATGGGCGCACACCTCGATTGCCTCGCCGGCTCGCGCCGCACATGGTGCGGAAGCAGTCGTGGGCGTGGATCCACGGATTGGCCACCGTGCCTTCGGCGTCATTCGACCCCAAGGCCTCGGGCGCGAAAAATATGTCAAAGCCCACGATGGTGCGGATAATCCTGGAACTTCAAGGCCGCCCGTTCGCCTGCCCGAAGGGGAGGTCCGGGTTGGCGGACCCCCCGGAAGAGGCGGGTGCGTCCGGGCGTCCTGTCACGACGGCGGCCGGCAGGATGCCGGCCTCGCCTCAATCCAGCGCGTACAGGTTTCCCAAGTCGTCCATGCCGATGGGGAACGCGCACCGGGCGAGCCAGTCCTGGGTCGCGAGTTCCGGGATCGGCGGCATGTCGCACTTCGCCTCGAACCGCTCGACGCAGGAGGCGAAGACGTCCTCGTCGATGTTGACGGCCATGTCGTCGAAGAGCTTCCACGTCTCGTCGTTCGGCAGGTGCAGGAGCACGATCATGGTCTTGCCCTTGTGCTCGTGGGTGCCCAGGACCTTGAAATGGGATCCCCGCTTCGCGACGCACAGCCCCCGCGTGTCCTTCTTTTCCTCGCCCAGGACGTCGTTGACGTCCAGCATGTGGTTGGAGAGGATCGCGATGCGGTGCGTGGTGACCATCCCCGCGACCCGGCTCGTGCCTTCGACGTAGGCGAGTTCCCGCACGATCGACCCTTTCACGTACTTCGCGGCGATCTCCGGCTTGAGGTTCATGTCCCGGACGATCATCTGGAGGCCCGGATAGGTCTCGTTGATCGCGGCCTCGATCCGCCGCGTCCGTTCGTCTTCCGGGGAGAGCGTGGAGGCGTCGGTTGATTTCCTGTGTCTGGCCATCGTCCCGTCCTGTTCGTTGTCGTCCGTCGATCATGGGCGCATCGGCCGCACCGATGCGCACGCATGCCCCTCTCGCCGGGGCCGGTCAGAGTCCGTCGCCCTCCTGCGGATCCTCGCGGTCCCATGCGTCGTCCGCTGCCCCTTCCTCCTGCATCGATGCCTGTGCGGCCCGTAGCTCGCGTGCCGCTTCCTGCTTGCGTTCCCGCGTGCCCCGGGGGCGCGCCTTCTCGAAGTCGGCCGTGGCCGATCGCAGCTGGTGCCGGCAGAAGACGAGAAAGCCCGTGTGGGCGATCATCGTGTCGTTCGGACGCAGGCGCTCGGCCACGGGCTTCCAACGGCGAAGGAGCAGCTCGCAGACCTCGGTGTCGGCGAAGGGGGCCGTGTCCAGCCCCAGCAGCAGCGCGCTCACCTGGTCGGTCGTCGGGAGCAGGAAGCCCAGCGTCCCGCCGGGGCGCAGCGCCTCGGCCGCCTGCGCAAGGTACTCCCAGGGCGTGCGCACGTCCAGGAAGATGGCGTCGACGCCAGAGGCCGGGAATCCTTCGGCGATGTCCTGCCGGATCAGCGTCACGTTCCGTCCCACCCCGGCCCAGTCGAGGTTGCGGCGCGCCAGGCGGATGAACTCGTCCCGGGCGTCGCAGCTGATCACCCGTCCCGTGTCGCCGCAGTACCAGGAAAGGGCCG
Organism: Desulfovibrio sp.; assembly: GCA_031272715.1. GTDB lineage: Bacteria > Desulfobacterota > Desulfovibrionia > Desulfovibrionales > Desulfovibrionaceae > Desulfovibrio. The sequence goes on along the minus strand of JAISTH010000048.1, from coordinate 15,024 downwards.
TGGTGAGGGCCCCGGAGCCGCAACCGGCCTCCATGATGGTTCTTCCTGGGCCTGCGCCCAGTCGCAGGCATATGTAGGCGATGTCCTTGGGATAGATGATCTGCGTCTGCCGCTTGACCCCCTTGAGGATGTCGTGGAGGCCGGCCTCCATGACGCGTATCGGGACACCGAGGCTGGTGCGGGTCTCGGTCCCGAAGTCCAGGGCCGCCACCGTGGCCGCGGGCAGCACGCCGTCGTTGCTGTGCCAGTCCTGCCCTTCGAGGAGGCGTTTCAGATAGCGCTTGCCCCGGGGCGTCGCGTAGACGACGAGGGATCCGTAGGGGATCATCGGCGGGGGCGCCTTTCGGTGCGTTGTGCCGCGCGGGTTGGGAGGTGCGGTCGGAAGGACATGTCTGTTTCGGGCGTTGTGGGTCTGCAGGGCGCCGCGGCCGTCATCCGGCCGCGTTCAGAAGACCTGGCGCAGGAGTTCCTCGCCGCCCTCCGAAGTGTCCTCGGCGGACTGCGGCGCGCCGTCAAGCGCCGCCACGCCCTCCATGGGCATGTCGGTCCTGTAGGCGAAGCCCCCGGACATCACGATGCCGGTCGGCTGGATGAAGTCCGCGACGGGATACATGTCCTCCACCACCGAGCGGTATTCCTTGAAGATGGGCGCAGCCGTGCGGCCTCCCTGTTCGAGCCGGCCCAGGGAGCGGAGCTGGTCGAAGCCCACGTAGACCCCCGTGACAAGGTAGGGGGTGAAGCCCACGAACCACGCGTCGTGCTCCTCGTTCGTGGTGCCGGTCTTCCCCGCAATGAAGCGGCCATTTATTTTCGCCCTGACGCCGGTGCCGGCGTTGACCACGTTCTTGAGCAGGGTCGCCATCATGTAGGCGTTCTGCGGGGATATGGCCTGCCAGTGCTCCACGTCCTGTCGGTAGAGTTCCCTTCCCCTGGAGTCGACGATGGACGTGATGATCCGCGGACGCACGCCAAGGCCCTGGTTCGCGAAGGCGGCGTAGGCCTGTGTGAGGTTGAGGGGGGAGACGGCCACGGCGCCGAGGCTCACGGAAAGCTCCTGCGGAAAATGCGGTTCCAGTCCCAGGGCTTTCGCCCGCTGGATGACGTTGGCTATGCCCACCTGGTGGGCTATGCGGACGGAGCAGGTGTTCCGGGAGAGGGCGAGGGCCTGGTAGAGGGGCAGTTCCCCCTTGAAGTCGTGCTCGTAGTTGGACGGACGCCAGACTTCGTTGGTGTAGGGATTGACGTAGACGAAGGGGCCGTCAAGAACCTTGGAAGAGGCCGTGAAGCCGAAGTCCAGGCCCGTGGAGTACACGACCGGCTTGAAGCTGGAGCCCGGCTGTCGCCGGGCCTGGGTGGCGCGGTTGAAGTGGTCCTCCCCGATCTCGGGATCCGTGCCGAAGGCGTAGCCCCCCACGAGGGCCACCACGTCGCCGGACTGGGGTTCCACGGAAGCGATCGCCCCTTGGGCGGCGGGTATCTGTTGCAGGAGCAGCGGCACGGGAGTCCCGTGCGTCACGTCTCCCGGATCGAAGGGGATAGTCTGCTGCTCCTTCTTGCCCTTGGCGTTGGTGACGGTGACCTTCGTCTCCGCGGCGGACACGAAGATCAGATCCCCGGGCTGCAGGACGGTCCGGGCGTCCTTGACGGCGGGCGCGTTCGCCGCCGCCACCTTGGGGTTGGGCTTGCGGGCCCAGGACATGCCGGCGAGCTCTATGACGCCGGTGTAGCCCCCGCCGAGGGCCACCAGAGCCGACTTCTGGGTGACTTCCGTCACCAGGGCCCTGACCCGGCCGTCTCCGGCGAGTTCCGAGGGTGAAAAGGCGATTTTCGACAGGAACTCCTGCTGCTTGTCCTGAGGGAGTTGCGCAATGGGACCGCGCCATCCCTGCCGTTTGTCCAGGGCTTCCAGACCGTGGCGCAGGGCGAGACCGGCCGCCTCCTGGTGCGCAGGCTCCATGGCCGTGCGCACGGTGAGCCCGGCTTCGCAGACGTAGTCCTCGTCCTGCTTGCTGGTCTCGACCCCCAGTTCCCGAAGGTTGCGTTCCGTGAAGAACTCCTTGAGCAGCCGCCGGACCTCCTCGAGGTACCATGCGGCGGCGCCTTCCGCCGTGTCCGGCATGCTCCAGTAGACCAGCGGCTCGGCGGCCGACGCGCGGTATTCCTCCTCGGTGATCCATTTCAGGGTGCGGAGCCGGCCAAGGACGTACATTTGCCGCTGCTTGGCCTCCTTGGGGTTGCGGAAGGGGTTGTAGTGGCTCGGCGCCTTGGGGAGCCCGGCGATGACGGCGCTCTCGGCGAGGGTGATGTCCGTGGCGTGCTTGCCGAAGAAGGTGCGGGCCGCGGCCTCGACGCCATAGGCGTGTTCCCCGAGGTAGACCTGGTTCAGGTAGATGGCGAGGATGTCGTCCTTGGTCAGGTTGCGTTCGAGCCTGTAGGCGAGGATGGCCTCCTTCATCTTGCGGGTGTAGCTGCGCTCGGAGGTCAGCAGGAGCTGCTTGACGATCTGCTGGGTGATGGTGCTGCCGCCCTGGTGCTTCGTCCCGGTGCGGAAGTTGACGAAGGCGGCCCGGGCGATGGCGATCAGGTCGATCCCCATGTGCTGGTAGAAACTGTCGTCCTCGGCCGCCAGGAAGGCCATGGGCAGGTAGCGGGACATGTTCTCCAGTCCCACGATGAAGCGCTTCTCGTGCCAGAGCGTCCCGAGGGTCGAGCCGTCCCTGGCGAGGACGGTCGTGGCCAGCGGCGGGGCGTAGTCCGAGATGCGGGTGATGTTGGGCAGGTCCCGGGACGCCCAGTAGAAGAGCATGGCGACGGCGCCCGCGCCGACGAGGCAGCCGACGAGGCAGATGACGGACATCCAGGCGAGGGCTCGTTTGATCCACGTGCGCATACGGAAGGCGAGCTGAAGGTTGGCCCGCGAAATCGCCGCGTGGCGGAAGGGGAGGCGTCCCCTTCGCATGGCCGCATGGGCGGCCGCACCAGCGTGCATCCCGGCATCGTCGGGCGGACTTCCGGCCGGCGCGGTGCGCAGGCCCCATTCTATGCGCGAATTTACGTGCGGATCGGAAGAAAGTCAAGCTCGGAGGCACGGGAACAGCGGTATCCGAGGGCGGGAGACGACGCAAAAAAAGGAAGCGGAAGGTGGCGTCCTTCCGCTTCCCGCAATGGTGTCACGGGGAGGGGCTACACACACCCGGTGGGCTTGGGGAGGCCGGCCATCTTGCAGGCGCCCTTGCCGGGGCCGGAGGGGAAAAGTTCGTACACCTCCTTCAGCTTGTAGCCGGTGTTCTTGGAGAGGATGCGCACCATCGGCGCGATGCCGTTCTTCTTGAAGTAGTCCTGGAGGAAGTCGAGGATCTTCTGGTGATCGGGGTTGATCTCGGAGATGCCCTCGGATTCCTTGACGTACTCCATCCACTCGGGGCACCAGTCGTCAAAGTGCAACAGGAAACCATCCTCGTCGACTTCAAAGCTTTTCCCTTTATAGGTGATTTCGGCCATGTGCGTCCTCCTTGGACAGCGTGTGCTCAGTTTGCGTGGACGATATGCCCTAACGCCTTTAGGAATCCCTGCCTGGGTGCAAGTGGGGCAGACCGGCAAGCAAGGTTCTTGTCTTCTCCACTCCTCTTATCGCACAAAAAATGGGCCTGTGCAAGCATTCCGACGCTTTTTCGGGGAAGATGTTCCGGCCGCGCCGATCCTCGGCAAAACGGCCAGCAGCGCGACCCCGGCGCCGGCTGGCGACTTCCGGGTTCGACGGTCCGCGTTTTCCCGCAGGAAACCGCCGCCCACGGAAGTTGGCCCATCGACGTCCCCCGGGCGTCGCGGAGCGAACGCCTCAGTTCTCCGCCTCCCTTCTCGACCAGTACAGCAGGCCGGCCTTCTCCCCGACGGCCGCGATCAGGGCCTCCTCCTCCTCCTTGGTGTCCAGGGGGCGGATGCGCACGAACACCTGGCGCCGCCCTTCCTGGTTGTTCGTGGAGAGCACCGACAGGATGCGCCCCTTGAAGGACCTGATGACATCGAAGACGGGGCGCATGGCCCCCTGCTCGTTCGGGACGTCGACGCCGATCTGCAGGCCTCCTTCCCGGACCCCGGTGATGTTCACCAGGGCCTTGAACACGTCGTGGTCGGTGATGATGCCGACGAGGACCCCATCGTCGTCCACCACGGGCAGCCCCCCCACGGTGTTGTCCAGCATGAGCATGGCCGCCTTCTCCACGGAATCCGAGGGTTTGACCGTCAGGGGACGGGCGGTCATGATGTCCTTGGCCGTGAGCTCCGCCAGCAGGTAGTTCATCTCGTGCATGCCCAGTGTGGTCGCCTTCGAGGGGGACGCATCCCGGATGTCGCTGTCGGAGACGATGCCGACGACGTGCCGCCGATCATCGACCACCGGCAGCCGGTGGATGGCGTGCTCCTTCATCATCCTGCCCATCTTGAGCATGCTGGTGTCGGTGGTGATGGTGTGGACCTGCGGGGTCATCCAATTCTTGACGAGCATGCTGCCTCCGTTATGCTCGGATAGTTTGTCGAACAGACTATCATCTGGCGCCGATCGCGACAAGGGGTCCCCGGAATTTATCCGCTCGCCGGAGCGGACAGGAACGCCATGGAGATGTATCTGGATTGTCAGGGGGGCATCAGCGGCGACATGACGCTGGCCGCGCTGTCCCACCTCGGCCTCGATCTGGGGCCGCTGGCCGGCATGCTGGAGGAGGCCGGCGTCCCCTGCACCGTGACGGTCCGGGAGGAGTGCCGGGCCGCGGGCCCCGGCCGCCGCGTCGACGTGGACTGGCCCGGGGACCAGCCCCTGCGGCACCCTGCGGACATGACGCGCATCCTGGATCGGCTTCCGCTGACGGAGAGCGCGAGAGGACGTTGCGACAGGACGCTGGACGCCCTCGTGACCGCCGAGGCCCACGCCCACCGGATCCCCCCCGAGGAGGTGCACTTCCACGAGGTCGGGGCCGTGGACACCCTCGTGGACATCGTCGGCGCATGCTGGGGACTGGAGACGCTCGGCGCGGAGCGCATCGTCTGTTCCCCCTTGCCCTGGTTCACGGGAACGATAAACTGCGCCCACGGTCGGCTCCCCTTGCCGGCCCCGGCCACCGCCTGGCTCATGCAGGGCAAGCCCGTGCTCCCCACGGACGCCCGGGAGGAACTGGTCACCCCGACGGGGGCGGCATTGGTGCACGCCCTTGCCGACGCCTTCGAAGGAGCCCCTGCGGGCACCCTCAGACGGCTCGGCACGGGGTACGGCAGCAGGCCATCGTCGATGGGACTGCGGGCATGGCTCGTCGACCCGCCGGGAGCCCAGACGTCGGGAGGCCGGGAGATCGTGGTCCAGATCGAGACCCATCTGGACCACCTGACGGGAGAGGAACTGGGCATGGCCCTCGAGGCCCTCGCCGAGGCGCCGGGCGCGCTGGACGTGCTCTGGCTGCCGGGGACGGGGAAGAAGAACAGGCCGGCAGGTCTGCTGCGCGTCCTGTGCCTGCCCCGGCACGTCGAGGAGGTGTCTGGACTGGTCTTCCGGCACACCCACACCCTCGGCCTGCGACGGCAGTTCCTGGAGCGCCGGGTGCTGCCCCGGGAGGCGGCGCAGGTGGATTGCGGTGGGCGGATCGTCCCGGCCAAGGCCTATGCGGTGGAAGGGCGGCGTCATGCGCGGCCCGAGGCGGACGCCGTGCAGGAGCGGGCGCGGGAGCTTGGCGTGGGGGCGCCGGGGTTGCGAATTTCCCTGGTCGAGGATTGAGCGGGCCTTCGAAGGCGGAGGCCGGCCGATCCGCAGGGTTGGACGGAAAAAAAACGCGATGTCGCAAGGAGATGTCATGCGTGTAGTTCTTTCGTTGATGGCGTTGATGATCGCCGTGGGGTGCTGGGCGTCGGATCTCCGGGCCGCGCCCACGGTTTCGGATCTGGGTGACGGGCCCATGGTCGCCGCCCGTGACCGGGACGGGTCGGATGAAGGCATGGGCCGAGGCGACCGCGGCGACCGCAGCGGGCGTCAGGACATGGGTAGCCGCGATGGTCGGGATGGCCGCGACGGCGGTCGTGAAATGGGAAACCGCGGCGGCCGCGACAACCGTGACTCGGCGAGACACGACGGCCGCGGGAATCGCAGCGGCCGCGATGGCCATGAAGCGAGGGGCCACGACAAGAAAGGGCAAGACAAGAACGGCCGCGGCCATGACCACGACAAGAAGCGCCGCAATGACGATGACCGGGGCCATCGGGGCCACGGCAGGTGATGACGCTTTCGCGGGTTCCTTGATATCCCTAGGGAACGAAAAAGGCGCACCGCAAGGTGCGCCTTTTTCGTCCCGTCGCCACGGGAAGCGTGCCGAACTCTGGCTCAGGCCGTTCCGCAGGCCTTTTTCAGCGCCATGGCCACAGTCATGCCCAGTTCGTTGCAGGCCTTCGGGACGTCCTTGTCGGGACGCCAGGGGGGCTTCGCCGGTTCGGCTGACGTGATGCGCACTGGATCGGCTTCCGCCGAAAAAGGCCGCGAGAGGCTGTTGCGATAGATGCTGGACGTCCTCGTGACCGCCGAGACGCGCGTCCGCAGGATATCCTCCGAGGAGGTGCACTTCCACGAAGGCCGGCCGTGGACACACTTGTCGACATCGTCGGTACATGCTGAGGGGAGAGGCTCGGCGCGGAGCGGATCGTCCGCTTTTTCTTGCCTTGGTTCATGGGAACGATAAACTGCGTACACGGTCGGTTTCCTCTGCCGGCCCGGGCCACGGCGCGGTTCATGCAGGGCAAGCCCGTGCTCCCCACGTGTGCCCAGGAGGAACCGGTCACCCCGACGGGGGCGGCATTGGGTGCGCCCTTGTCGACGCTTTCGAGGGCCTGCCCAGAGAGGCGCGCAGGTGGATTGCGGAGGGCGGATCGTTCCGGCCAAGGCCTGATCGGAGGAAGGGATGCGTCATGCGCGGCCCGAGGCGGACTCCGTGAAGAAGCGGACGCGGGAGTTTGGCTTGGGAGCGCCGGGATTGGGAATTTCCCTGATCGAGGATTGATCGGCCTTCGGAGTTGGAGGTCGGCCGATCTCCAGGGCTGGATGGACAAAAAATGCGATGTCGCAAGGAGATGTCATGCGTGCAGTGTTTTCGTTGATGGCGTTGACGATCGCCGTGGGATGCTGGGCATCGGACCTGCGGGCCGCGCCCCCGGCTTCGGACTTGGGTGACGGGCCCTTGGTCGCCGCAAGCAACCTCCAGGGATCGCCGAATTCTGAGGATTCGGGGATGGACTCCGGGGGCGGTCGCAGCGGCCGTCAGGACTCGGAAACCGGTGAAAGTCGCGGCGGTCGCGGCAGCAGTGATAGTGGTCGCGAAATGGAAAGCGGCAGCAGCCGCGGCAGCAGTGATAGCGGCCGCGACATGGGCGGCAGTGGCCGAGGCGGTCGCGATGGCGGCCGTGACATGGAAAGAGGCGGCCGAGGCGGCCGCGATGGCGGTCGCGACATGGGCGGCAGTGGCCGAGGAGACCGCGATGGCGGTCGTGAAATGGGAAGAGGCCACGGCCGGGGAGACCGCGATGGAGGCCGTGACATGGGAGGCGGCCACGGCCGCGGCGGCCGCGACTCGGCGAGACACGATGGCCGGGGGAATCGCGGCGGCCGCGATGGCCACGAAGCGAGGGGCCACGACAAGAGAGGGCACGACAGGAACGGCCGCGGCCATGACCACGACAGGAAGCGCCGCCATGACGATGACCGGGGCCACCGGGGCCACGGCTGGTGACGACGCTTTCGCGGGTCCCTTGACATCCCACGGGAACGAAAAAGGCGCACCCTGCGGTGCGCCTTTTCGCGTCCCTTCGTCCCGGGAATCCGGGATCAGGCCGTTCCGCAGGCCTTTCGCAACGCCAGGGCCACCGTCTTCCCCAGCTCGTTGCAGGCCTTCAGTACCTCCTTGTCGGGACGCCAGAGGCTCTTCACCGGTTCCGCAGGCATCGCCATGTTCATGGACGCCAGCTGCTCCTGGATGAACTTCGGCCCTTCCCCGGACCAGCCGTAGGAGCCGAAGGCCCCCCCGATCCTGTTGAGGGGCTTGAGCCCCTTCATGTAGACGAGCTGCGCGGCCAGAAGGGGCAGGATGGTGTTGTTGTGGGTCGGGGATCCGGCCAGCACGGCGCCGCAGTCGGCGAGTTCCGTCATCACTTCGCTGTGATGGCTCGTCTTCGCCCACATGACGCGGGTGGGCACGCCGTTCTCCTCAAGACCGCTGCAGGCGGCCATGGCCATCGTCTCCGTCGACCGCCACATGGTGTCGTAGATGATCAGGGCTCGCTGCTGGGGCTTCTGCTCGGCCATGGCGCGGTACATCCCGACGATCTTCGCCACCGCGTCGGCGCCCCTGTGGATGAGCCCGTGATCCGGGGCGACCATCTGGATGTCCAGCCCCCCGAGGATGGGCAGCGCCTTCAGGACGATGGGGGAGTAGGGCAGCACGATGTTGTAGTAGTACTCCTTGACCCGCTTCTCGAACTCCTCGGGCCTGTGGTACTCGTCGACGAATCGTTCGCTGGAGGCGATGTTCTGCCCGAAGATGTCGTTGGAGAAGAGCAGCTTGTCCTCCGGGACGTAGGAGACCATGCTGTCGGGCCAGTGGAGCATGCGTGTCTCCTGGAAGACGACGTGGCGCTTCCCGATGGAGATGGTCTCCCCGTTCTTGACGGCCTGGACCGGCCAGTCCCGCTTGCCGAAGTAGCCTTCCATGGAGCGCAGGCCCGTCTGGGAGACGAAGATCCTCTCTGGCTTGACCCGCTCCACCACCTCCGCCAGGGATCCGGCGTGGTCCTGCTCCATGTGGTTGCAGATGATGTAGTCCACCTTCTCCGGGGGCAGGGTGTGGGCCAGGCGGCAAAGGAGCGTCCCCGCCTGGCCGATGGTGACCGTGTCGACCAGGACGTTCTTCTCGTCCTTGATCAGATAAGCGTTGTACGTCGTTCCTGCGGGCGACTTCGAATAGCCGTGGAAGTCACGGTGGTTGTAGTCGACGCAGCCCACCCAGAAGATGTCCTTCAGGATTTCGCGAGGTTGCATGGGGTACTCCTGAAAAAGGGGCGGACGCCCCGTGAAAAGAGCCTACCCCGCCAGGGGCTGCCTGGGGGGTAGGCGGGAGAGGGAAAATGGGACGGGACGCCCTCAGGCCGGCTCGAAGGAATCCTTGCCGACGCCGCAGACCGGGCAGACCCAGTCGTCAGGCAGCTTCTCGAAGGGGACGTTGTCGTTTTCCGCCGGGTCGTATTCGTAGCCGCAGACGGAGCAGACGTACTTTTGCATCATGGACTCCTAGGCTTGGGCCTTCCACAGGCCGTGGAGGTTGCAGAACGCGCGGGCGGTGACGGCCCGTGCCTCGATGCTGAACGTTGCCTCGGGGGGAAGGCCTGGCTTGAGCATCCTGACGTAGTTGCGGTCGTCGGCGAGCAGCTGGATCCACTCGATGTGGTGCTTGTCCTCCATGGGGTGGGTCACGGCGCCCACGGCGACCTTGAAGCCGCCCTGGATCCTCTCGATCACGGGGACGTGCTTCTCCTTGGCGGCGTCGACCGCACCCTCCACCATGAGGGTCATGGGCGCGCCGCAGCACACGAGTTCGGCGTCGCCGCCGTGGCGCACCTCGACGATGTTGCCGCACTGGGCGCATTTGTAGATTTCGGGACAGGATGTCATTTGTGAACTCCTTGCAGGGACGTTTGGGGCGTCCTGGGGCACCCGGTTCGCGATGCCGCCGGCCGCCGGCCGCCGGCCGCCGGCCGTTGGCCGCGGGGCGACGTGGGCTCTCCGGGCCTGCAACGCCCTAGGCTCGGCGGGGAGGATAGGAAACAACCCGCCCGGTGTCAACACGCCTCGCGCCGGGGATCGTTGGAGGGCGGCCCTTGGGCCGGGTCAGGGCCGGTCGGGGGAGGATGCCGGCGCGGGTGCGTCCCCGTCCTTCAGGGACGGCTTCGAAGGTTCTCCATCGCCGGAGGCGGATGGGGCCTGCGCCGCATCCCCGCCGGCCTGCGCGCGTCTCGGCCTGGCCCCCAGCACGTTCGGCAGCAGCGCCTTGATGTTGCCCGTCACCAGGAAGTCCCCGGCATGCCGCCCCGCCAGTTCCCGCCGCAAGGACGCCGAGCGGATCAGCATGCCCGCCTGGGAACCGCCCTCGACGTACATGACCGTGCGCACGTCCAGGGGAAGATCCAGCAGGCGGCGGGAGAAGGTGTAGGCCTCGATGGGCTCCCTGCAGTGGAGGAAGAGGATGTTCCCCTTCCCGTCCTGCGCCACCGCGGAGATGGAATACAGGGGGCCTCCGGGGGCCCAGAGGATGCGCCTCTCGGCGTCGATCATCCGGTAGTTCTGCACGACCAGATCGTAGCGGTCGATCCTGGGCTTCCAATCCGGGGTGTCCCTGTCGACGATGGCCGCCCTGGGGATGCCGGGCTCTCTCGGGCCCGCCACGAAGAACGCCCCGAAGCGGCTGACGAGCCGAGGATTGTTGACGTGGCTTCCCTGGCGCATGTAGCCCGTGCTGGTGCTGGCGTCCGGCAGGTACATGCTGGCGTTGATGGCGGCGGTCAGGTCGTACTGCTCCCCCCAGTCCCCCAGGGATCTGGGCGGCTGGTTGTCCTGGCTTCTGGAGCATAGGACGAAGTCGATGAGCAGCGGATCGAAGCGCAACACGGCGATTTTCGCATCGGGACCGTCAGCGGCGAACTCCCCGAACTCCATGCCGGGCTCCAGCGTGATCCAGGGGGACTGGGCGGCATTGGCGGCGGATCTGGCGAAGCAGAGGGACGCCAGCAGGAACAGGAGCAGGCGCATGGTGCGCAGGAATCCGCATCCTGCCCCGGAGCGGCCGTGTGCGGGGGGACGGGCCGGAATCGGGGAGGGAAGCGGCCCGGCTTCTCCGGGAACCGCAATGCCCGTGCCGGGACATCGCATGTCAGAACCCACGGCCATCGCATCCGGGACAAGGTCTGCGCGTTCCGGGAAGGGGTGCATGGGCTCGGAAGGGATGCATGGGCACGGATGGAGGCGTTTGGCGAAATGTCTTCAATGGCAAAGCTGTATCGGACGCGTGTCTGCGCATGTGTGGAACGCACGATCCCGCGGCGGCGCTCTCCCCGCATGCCATATGCCGCGCGGCGAAGGATGCGGCAGGTTACGCCAACGCGACGCACCTCGTCAAGGAGCGGGAACCAGGGCGGCCATGGCGGGATGCGGCCCCGCATGCGGGATTCCATGGCGAACGCGTCCAAGGCGATGGCGAACGCATCCCGAGGACGGTCCATATGGGAAACCCGAATCCCCGAATCGTCCCATCCCCCACGGATCTGTTGACAGGAGCGGCCGCCGGGCTTAGGTTCCGGGACGCTCCAAGGCCCTTCCTCTCCGTCAACCCCAGCAGAAACCCGGAAGTCGATCGATGCGCATCGCAACCCTGATCAAGGACCGCACCTCGCCGTTCCTCTCCATGGAGTTCTTCCCCCCGGCCGAGGAATCCCACCTCCCAGAATTCTTCGCCACGGTGGATCGCCTGCGGGAGGCGTCCCCTCTCTTCGTCTCCGTCACCTACGGCGCCGGGGGAGGCAAGCAGCGCAACACCCTCAAGGTCACCGCCGAGCTCGCCCGCAGGGGACTGACCGTCATGGCCCACCTGACCTGCGTCGGCGCCAACGGGGAGGACATCGAGAACTTCCTCGTGCAACTGGAGCAGGCGGGCGTCGACAACGTGCTCGCCCTGCGGGGGGACATGCCCGTCGGCAGGCAGTGGGATCCGGCGAGAGGGGCCTTCGCCCACGCCTCGGATCTCGTGCTTCACCTGCGCAAGGTGCGGCCGGAACTCGGGATCGCCGTCGCGGCCTATCCCGCGCCGCATCCCGAATCCCCCTCCTACGCCGCCGATCGGGAATTCACCCTGCTGAAGCTCAGGCAGGGGGCGGACTTCGCCATCACCCAGCTCTTCTTCGACGTGCGGGAATACATGGATCTCGTGGACGGCCTCCGGGCCAAGGGCATGACGCTGCCCGTGATCCCCGGCATCCTGCCCATACAGAGCTTCGACACCTTGCGCAGGGTGCTCTCCATGTGCGGCGCCAACATCCCGGGCAAGCTCTACCTTCAGATGGAGGAGGCGGATCGCAAGGGCGGCGCCGAGGCGGTCCGGGAGGCGGGCAAGGCCTTCGCCCTCGAGCAGATGCGGCGATTGCTGGATATCGGGGCGCCGGGGATACACCTGTACACGCTGAACAAGAGCGAACTCTGCCTGCAGATCGCCCGCGAGGCGGGGCTCGCGCCTTCGCCGGGCGCCTGAGATGTCCATCCCCCCGGAACATCGGCGGCTGATCGCGGCCGTATGCGCGGCGCTCTTCTTCATGCCGTTCATGATGTCCGGGGTCAACGCCGTGCTGCCCGCACTGGGGGCGGACCTCGGCGCCAGTGCCCGGGAACTGAGCCTGGTGGGCACCTTCTACGCCCTGGGGCTCGTGATATTCCAGCTGACATCGGGCAGTCTCGGGGACATACACGGCCGGCGCAGGGTCTTCATGTGGGGGGTGGCCATATTCTCCGTCTCCGGGGCGATGCTGGGATTCGCGGACTCGATGCCCCGGTTCCTGGTCATCCGCTTCTTCCAGGGATCCGGAGGGGCGCTCTTCAACGCCACCGGGCTGGCGCTGCTGGCCTCGGCGGCGCCGCCGTCCTTGCGGCCCGTCTATCTCGGCTTCAGCAGCGCGGCCGTGTACGCCGGCATCTCCTGCGGCCCCCCTCTGGCCGGCCTCATAGCGCAATGGCTTTCGTGGCGCTGGCTCTTCTGGATAAACGCCCTGACGGGGGCCGCCGCCTTCCTGCTCATGCGGTTCGCGGTGCGCCTGGAATGGCGGACCGCCCGGGACGAGCCCTTCGACCGGCGGGGGTTCGCGGTGTACGCCGCCGCCATGGCATGTCTCGCCTTCGGGGCGTCGGAACTCGCCTACGGTCCCTGGCGGGCCTGGACGCTGCTGGGACTGTGCGGCGTCCTGCTCGCGGTCTTCTGCCTGATGGAGAGGAAGGTCGCCTTCCCGCTGATGGACATGAACATCCTCGCGGGGAACAGGCGCATGACGCTGTCCCTGCTCGCGGCCTTCGTCAACTACTGTTCCTTCTTCGGCATGGTCTTCTTCTTCAGCATCTACCTGCAGGTGGGGCGCGGGCTTGACGTGGGGACGGCGGGGATTTTCCTCGCGGTCCAGCCCTTCATGCAGCTGGTCACGACGCCCCTGTCGGCGTGGATGTGCAGGCGGGGGGATCTGGGGGTCGCCAGCGCCATCGGGGCCGGACTCTGCGGACTCGGCCTTCTGGCAGCGGCCTTCCTCGGGCTGGACACCCCCCTCTGGCACATGCTCGTGGCGCAGGCGCTTCTCGGCACCGGGATAAGCCTCTTCTCCCTGTCCAACACGAACATCATCCTGGAAAGCGCCGGTTCCGACCACGTGGGGCAGGGGGCGGGACTCACCGGAACGGTGCGCAACGCGGGCCAGCTCTTCAACATGGGGTTCGTCACCGTCACCCTCGGGCTCTTCCTGGGGCACGCCCCCGTCACGGGACAGAACATCGGGGAATTCATGCGGTGCATGCGTCTGGACCTGGTCGTGTTCGGGGTGATGAACCTGCTGGCCATCGGATGCACCCTGGCCCGGGGCCGGGTCGCGGCCCCCTCGGAGTGACGCCTGGGACGGCCACCGGCGTGCCGGCCTGCGCACGTGGAGAGAAAATCGCGTCGCGCGGAAATTTGGGCTAAAGTTCCAAACGTATCGGTCGATAGGAAAGAACAAGACGGGCAGTGGTCATGGCGCAATCCTCCATAACGCACCTGCGCATGATGCTGCAGGGATATGAGCAGCAGCTGCTGACCGCGCGCCGTCTCGTGAAGTTCCATGTGCGCCACCGGCTGGCCGCCGGGCTCGATCCCCAGGATCCCGACCCCGACGTGAACCGGCGGCGCATGGTGGAAAAGATCGCCAAGGAGTTGTACGAGACGGTCGTCTTCACGGGGAGCGACAACCCGGTGGTGGAGGAGATACGCCGGGAACTGGGGAAGAACTTCGGGCAGGAGGTGCTTTTCACCTACCCTCCCGGAGGGACGCTGTGCATGGTGGCCAGGACGGCCGACGGCTCCCGCCCTCTCACCGAGGAGGAGCAACGCCGGATGAGGCCCGTCCTCTGGCGTCTGACGCGCCAGAAGGTGGACGAAAGCACGCTCGACAAGATACTCCACAAATAGGATCGGACCAGGTCAGTGGGGAAGCGAGGGAAGCATCATGGAAATCCAGGGCAAAGTCGGTTACGGGGTGAAGGATCCCTACGGGATCGCTCAAGGGGCGCAGATCGACGGAACCGGCCGCAGGCAGAAGGAAGTCCAGCGCGAGGCGACGTCGACGGGGGACACCGTCACGGTGTCCAAGGACGCCCTTTTGCTGACGGAAGGCCGCCGGGTCGCCCAGAACGCGCCTGACGTGCGGGCCGACAAGGTGGAGAGGCTGCGGATCGAGGTGGAGAACGGCACCTACAAACCCGACAGCAAGCTCATCGCCGAGAGTCTCGTCCGCGAGGAACCGCAGCTCTTCTCGCTCCAGCCGTCCGCGTGACATCAATCGCCATAACCTCACGTGGCGCCTCCGTTACGGCAGGCACGTCTTAAGGCGTGCCTGCCGTCGTCTCGTCGTGTGTCCCATGGGGAGGGCCGGCGAGAGGCAGGGCATGCCGTGCCCCTCGACCCGGTTCCCAGGCCTTCCTCTTCGGCGGTTTCCGGCACGCCTGCCTTTCCGGAAAAATTTTTCTGCGTTCCGGTTTCTGAAACGAGAACATCATAGACATGTAACGGCGCGGGGAACGACAGTCCTGCACTCCACCTGACGTCCGGTCATCCTGAATTTTCCGTGAAATGGCACTACACGCCGGTTTCCGGGAGTCAATTCAGGATCAGACCATTACGTTAACAATGTAATCCGCCTGCAGGGGAAGGACACCCATGAATGACGCAC
>JAISTH010000045.1 GCA_031272715.1 Desulfovibrio sp. | reverse complement strand
GACTTCTCCCTCGACCTCTACGGCCGGTATCTCTCGACCCGGCAGTACGGCACGTCGGTCACCCTCTCCACGGGCGACCCCGTCACGTTCGAGGATGCGGTCTCGTCGCGGTTGCGTCTTGGCGGACGACTTGCCTGGGAAGGGGGCGAGGTCGCAAGGCCCTATGTCGGGCTCGCCTGGGAACGAGAGTTCGACGGACGGCAGCGGGCCTCGACGAACGGGTTCGCCTTCGACGTCCCATCCACGAAGGGGGACACGGGCATTGCCGAGATGGGCCTGACCATCCGGCCTTCGGCGAAACGTCCCCTGTCCGTCAATCTCGCCCTGCAGGGATATGCGGGGATGAGAAGGGGAGTGTCCGGTTCCCTGCAGATCGTGTTCGAGTTCTGACCGGGCAGGCCGGTCGCCTCGCCTGGGCCTCCGCAGGTACGATCGTGCCGGAACGGCCATGTTCGTACCATTGTCATTGCCATCGCCATCGTTCCATATCTGTCATATCGTCTCGGCCTCTTCGTCGGATCCGCCCCTGACTGCGTCAGCCAAGGCGATGTCTCGCCAAGAGGCGGAATACAGTCCTTGCGGAATATCGGCACGAACGATTCACGTTCGTATCATTGGCGATCATGGGCGAGTCAATCATATCATATCTCTGACGCCCTGTCGTTGCGGCGAACTCGCCGTGAACGTCCTCACCAGGCAGAGGTGACAACGGGGCAATCCACGCACCTCGGACTCTCGACCGACGAAAGATCGTCCTGTTGGGGCGGATCGACACGGTCTTTCGCTCCTGAAGACGTTTGCCGGCCCGGAAGGGTTGCGGCAGGATGGAATCCGCCTCGGGACGCCGCCTATGGAGAACGCGCAGGAGACTTCCCGCAAAGGGTCCCTTCGCCGACAATCCAGTGGCCACGCGCGTCCCGGACCTGCGGCGCATCCCATGGATCAGGTTGACATGGAGATGCCCTGCCCGTTTTCCGAACAAGGCCGTGGCCCGACATTTCCGGGGAAGGATATCCCTTGCCGCACGGGACCATGTGTGCATCCGTGTGCACGTATTTCGCCGCCCCATCCCCTCTCCATGAAAGACGATGGCAAACCTGCGGTTTGCCGGACGCCCCGGGCATACGGCCGGACGTCTCCTCCCCGCAAACCTGCACCACTCCTGGCTTCGAGGAAATCTTGACACAATCGTTTTTTTTGATAGACATTTTCTAGAAAGGGGCGCATGCTTGTTTTTGCAGGTGTATAGACAGGTTCACCTCCGTGGTTTTGCGGGGAGCAACCGGGGACCTTGCGGATGCGGCATCGCAAGGCGTGCCTGGCGCGTTTCCTGCATGGCGTGGGCATCGGGACGGTCGCCCGACACCGTTGCCAAAGGACGGTCGGGGGCGGGTAGCCTTCCATCCGCCAATGAATGCCACGCAGTTTCGGAGCCGTGTGTGCATTTGTGTGGAAGGATTTCCCGAAGGCGGAAGACGGTTCTCCGCCATGGTTTTGGCGACTGGCCGCAAGGCGGCCATTCCGTAGGGAGAAAAGGGATTAGGGCCTTCGGGGCGACCCCACCCCGAAATGGTGCAATCCCGCCCCTGCGGAGATGTTTTCCAGTCTTTCAACCCGTTCAAGGAGGATGCGGCTTGCCCTGAAACCTGCGCTAATCCTGGGCATGAGGACTTCAAGCCTATTTGGTTCCGTGGGGTTGACAAGACGAAAAACGGGTGTAGGATAGAACGCTGGAGAGGTTCGCCCGAATTTCGGTCGCACGGCTGGTGCGGGCGCAGGATCGGCCGTGGCGAACGGCTCTCTATGCGGGAGGGGACCCGCAAGTGGCAAAGGTCGGCATCCATGGGATGCCCGCATCAATGGTTCCGGACGTGGAAATCCAGCCGGCGTGGTGGCGTTCATGCCGCAGCGCGCTCCCCGGCGGGCGTCCCGAAGGGCCGAATTCTTCACGCAGAGGTTATGGAGATGATCTCACTCGTTTCGACATTCAGGCGTATCATGGTCCTCGCACTGGGACTTGCGCTGTGTCTCGCCTTCGCCCCGCTCCGGGCGGAAGCGGCTTCCAGTGCCGCCGGCCTGTACCTCAAGCTGGGGTTCCTGGACTCCATCATGACCACCGGAACGATACACAGCGATTTGTCCGTTGGCAATGAAAGTATGCCATTTGGCACTGGATCATACACCCAGAACACGATGGGAGGGGCGTTCGCCATAGGCTATGATTTCTGGCAACTGAACTCCGTACCGGTCCGCGCGGAACTGGAATATGCCATCCGCTCGAACATGAACAAGACGTGGAATGAATCAGAAGAAGTTGAAGACGAAGTAGCCAAAGGCTCCTTCAATGCGAACTGGCATCTACAGACGATACTCGCGAATGTCTATTACGATTTTCGCAACAGCTCGCCATTCACTCCATATGTAGGCGCAGGGGTTGGCATGGGATTGCTCCGTACACAATATAAATTTGACTTTGACTATGCTGGCTATGCTAGTTCAGACTCAGTCACGCAATGGGATGCCGTGTTCGCGTACAACATCGGAGCTGGTGCCTACTACAACTTCAATGACAATCTTGCCGTCGATCTTGGCTATCGTTTCCTTGGGACTACATACAACAAAGTGAATCTGGATGTAGTCGGAGGTGCTGCTGGCCAACTAAAAACAGGAACTGCGCTGTATTCCCACGACATCATGCTGAGCCTGAGATACACCTTCTAGATCAAGGCTTGGGAAGACATTCGACTCTTCGGATGGCATGGGAGAAACGGCTGCCCCACATCTCAGACGAAAACATTGCAAAACAAGCGCAAGGCGTCCTCCTCGCCAGGCTGTCAAGCCGGTGATGCGGACGCCTTCTGCTTTTCTCGGGGCCGATATCGATTGTCTTTCCGAATCCCCGATGCATCCCTGATGTCGATCGTGCGGCCAGGGGATGCGGGGAAACGGTTCCCGGGGTTCCGCCCCGCCCCTGGCGGAACTTGCGCGGGTTCGGCGCGCCTGAGCGCCCGGTGGCAACGGCGGATGGCCTCCTGAACGGACAACCGGGAACGCCCGCGTCATCGCCAAGGAGTGACCCTTCCCGTCACTTCCCCTCGCTGGCTCCCTGCCCGCCCTGCCTCGTCGTGAAATGCTTGCGCTGCAGTTCCTCCCACTTGGGATCCGCCATGAGCCGGCGGTACCCCTCGTTGACGAGGTTCAGCAGTTCCGTGTCGTCGTCCCGGACGCCCACGGCGATCCTGTCGGGGCCGCCCTGCCCCGGCGTCTTGACGATGGGGACCCCCTTCGCGATGGCGGCGTCCGCAGGGGGTTCGTCGATGTACCCCGCATCGATGCGCCCGGCGACGACCTCTTCGATGATGATGTCGAAGGACTCGTAATGGCGCAGTTCGAAGGAGCGTATCCCCTGCCGGTGCTCCCGGAGGATGGCCTCGGACTCCGACGTCCCCCACTTCACGCCGAGGACGATGTTGGCCGCCGACATGTTCGAGGGCGTCAGCGGATTGTCCGCCCGCGTCACGAAGACCCTGTCGACCTCCCAGTAGGGATGGGAGAAATCGATGATCTTCGCCCGTTCCGCCGTGATGGACAGCCCCGAGCAGATCATGTCGATCTGCTCCCTCCGCAGGGCGGAGATGATGTTGTCCAGGGGGACGGGGACGTGGGAGACCTCGAAGCCCATGGTCTTCGCGATCCAGTCCATGGACTCCACGTCGAAGCCCGCGGGCTTTCTCGTCAGGGGGTCGATGTAGGCGAAAGGCGGGTAGTCCCGGTCGATGCCGTTGACGTACTTGCGTTCGGCGGCGGGGGCCGGGAAGGCCGCGACGAGTGCCGTCGCGAGGAGAAGGGAGACGGAGAGAAGGAACGTCGCGATCCTGTGCATGCAACCGGCCCTCCCGGGGCGTATGGTGTGTGGCCGTTCCACGGGCCTCTCGGCGGCGGTCAGGGCGCGTTTTCGTCCTTCGCGTCCTGCGCGCGGGCGTCCTGCGCATCCTTGGGGTTCCTCGCATCCGGGCCCCCGCGACGGCCTCTCCTGATGAATCTTTCGTGCCGCGCCTTGCGGACGTCGTCCTGCAGGATCCACTCGCAGGCCGTCGCCATGTCGGGAGCGTAGGGGACTCTCGAAACGCCCCGCATCCCCCTGAATTTCACGTACTGCATGGTGTCGGGGTAGCGCGGTACGTCGAGCCCTTCCGGTTCCAGAATTATGGCCCGGCATCCCACTTTGATCCCGGCCTGGGCGTCCAGATACTTGTCGCCGATCACCCAGGAAGCCCGCAGGTTGATCCCGAGATCCCTGGCCGCCTGCCGCAGCATCCCGGGTTCGGGCTTGCGGCAGGTGCAGGGCCCGGTGATCTCCGGCAGGTGCGGGCAATGGTACCATCCGGCGATCCGCACGCCGTGGCGGGCGAGATCCGCGTCGACGGCGGCCTCGAGGTCGTGGAGGGCCTTCTCGTCGAAATACCCCCTTGCGATGCCCGACTGGTTGCTGACCACCACGAGCCGCCAGCCGTGGCGTTGCAGGCGGGCAAGCGCCTCGGGCACGCCGGGAAGCCACACCCAGGCGTCCCATGTGTGGACGTAGCCGTCGTTCCGGTTCATGGTGCCGTCCCTGTCCAGGAAGACGACCCCGCCGTGCCGCATGGGAGGCGGGTTCGCGGCCTTCGTCGGTCTGGGCCTGATCGTGGTTTCAAAGATCACGCTGCCCCAGGTCTTTCTGGACATCCCTCTCTCCCTTCGGCGCGTTTGCAGGCCTGCCCGGCGGCATGGGGAACCTGTCGCCGCGGGCTCTTCCCCGGCGTCCGGGAACGGCCGTGTGATGCATGGCCGGGGTCTTCCGGCATGCAGGGACAGCGTACCTTCGCGCGCGATCCTCGTCAAGGGGAGGCATTCCCGTCCGGGACAATCGCCCGCCTGCCCGCCTCAGGCATTGATCCCCTGCATGGGGCGCGGCCAGGCCGCGGAACCGTCTCATGGCGGACCGGCGATGGGCGTTTCGGGGGCATCGGGCCGTCTGGTTCGGGGGGATCCGGGCGTTCGCGCGGAGGGGGATGTGCGGCTCAAGGTCGGGCATATTGCATGCCAAGGAGTCGGCGATGCGGGCCACGCAATGCCAATGCGTCTGGCGTTACTGCATGCAAATGCTGTCAAGAAGACTCCAGAAGGGCCGTGAAAATGGCTCAACCAACCTGGATTTCAGCACCCAGGTTCTTTAAAAAATGTCCATAAACTGGGTTTATGCAGAGAAAAGTTGCCATACAGCTGTCAACAGTGCTATATGCAGAAGGCCAATGATTGCATTGCACCTAACAAAAATACCGCAATTGAAATTGCAAATCAGTGTGTACATGTTTAAAAGTCAATACATAAACGAGTAAAATACATATTAAAATAACACAGAAGCTTCAAAACATCTCTGTACGCTTGAACTTTTCCAATTTCCACCATCACATTTTTATCTTGTATAAATGCAATGCAATCTACTCCTGTAGAACGACAATAAAATCCTCTAGGCATAAATAATAAAAACGGTCCTGCGTTTCTGCAAGACCGTTTTCTAAAAGTTAGAGTTGTATGCATGCCAAAGAAGTAACAATGCATTTCATGCAAGGCAATCGCGTTTGGCCTTCCCGTAACCGAACAAAACGATGTCTATGTGCAGGACGGCAGGGAGTCCTTCGTCGTCATTTTTCGTCCCCCTGTTCTCGTGAAAGCTGTCTGCAAACTAGACTTGCAGAGAGAAAGAACACAAAGCCCGCGACCGATATGATTATCGTCCACAAGTCTTTTGACAAAAGCGTGCAGACAAATAATATCGCGCTGACGGCTGCAAGCCAGTATGCGATTATTTGGTAGTCAAGACGCAGGTGACTGAAATACCAACGCAAAAGGAGAGAGAACTTGTTGATTAACATCACGCACCATCCTTTTTTCGAATTGATCACTGCATGTCCCACGACAGATATCCCGGCACACGCTCCTTGCTGATTCCGTTTTGCGGACACGCCACAACGAAGCCGACGCGCACATCGGCAGTCCAAATGCACGGGAGGTCCACATGTTCCACGCCGCATTCCGGCATTTCCCATTCCGGACGCTCGCAAAACGCACGGCGCCTTGTCTGGCCGCCGTGAACGGGCCTCTCCCGGGATGTCGCCTGGCGGCGCACCAAGTCGTGAAGGGTGCGCCACGCAAGGCGCAGACACCGGGACGGGCCGTGACGACGCGAGGGATGCGCCGGGGGGCGCAGGACGCCCCGCCATCGGCTCCGGCCAGAATCCCCGGCCGTCGATTGGGGAATGGCGGTTTGCACCTTCCTCGCATCGGTCATGGCCGTTATACTCTCGCCCCGGGGGCAAGTCAACGAAAAAACCGATCTCTTTCGACATTTTTTTCAGATCCCATGGCATCGGCCACCATGGCCGCGATCGGCATCGCAGTGGTCGTCCGGACCGCCTCCGCCGATGCCGACCCTGCTTGCCCCGTCCCGCAAAAGGGCGTAAAAGGCACATCGTCGCCGCGCCGTTCCCCTTGGACGATGCTTCAGGGAACGCGCCGCCGGCGCGAGGAGATGCCCCTTGGAACGTTTCCCGCCGGAACTGCTGCAGGAAGTCCCGTGCTGCCCCCTGTGCGGCGGCACGGACCGCCAGGTCGTCTACGCCCATTCGCCCTGCATCGACGTGCTGCGGTGCGCATGCGGCCTCCACTATTCGGGCATGCGGTTCACTCCCGAAGGACACGACGCCTATTGGCAACGCTACTACGCGGATGAGCACGTGGCGGATCCCGAGGCCGCCGAGCGGCGGCGGCTGATGTACCGGATGGAGTGCGACCACCTGCTGCGGCATCTCGATCCCGGGGCGAGGGTGCTGGACGTGGGGTGCGCCGACGGGGGCTTCCTGGATCTCTTCGCGGCGGAGGGGCACGTCTGCTTCGGCGTCGAGTTCTCCCGGGAGGCCGCGGCCAAGGCGAAGGAAAAGTATCCCGTCCTCGTCGGCGAGTTCCCGGACCTCGACTTCAAGGAAGGCTTCGACGCCGTGATCTTCCGCGGGGTCCTGCAGTACGTCTCCCGACCCGGGGCGTATTTCGGGAAGGCCGTCTCCCTGCTGGGGGACGAGGGGCTTGTGTACGTGACGTCCCAGCCGGACATGGACTGCTTCTGCCACGGGCTCTTCCGGAACCGGTTCCGCTTCTCCCCCACGCCCTGCGACGTCATCGGCTTCACCGCGCCGCTGCTGGAGCGGGAGTTCTCCCGTCTCGGGTGCAGGCTTGCGGGCGAAACCCGCTTCTACGAGGGAACCCCTTACGCGGATCCCCCGAAGGATGTGGCGACGGTCATGGCGGCGTTGACGGCGAGGGCCGAAGGGAGAGACGTGGAAGGGACGTCCCCGGCGTTCTGGGGCAACATGATGACGCTGGTCTTCCGCAAGTGCCCCAAGGCCTGCGGACGGCGGATCCGGGAGGATGCATGATGGCGGGCGTTGACTGCAGGGCGGACCCAAGGTCCGCGTTCAAGGCCTACGATGTCCGGGGGAGCGTTCCGGGGGTGTTGACGTGGGAACTGGCCTGCGCCCTCGGAACGGCCTGCGTCGAGGCCTTCGCCGTGCGCAGGGCCGTGGTGGGCAGGGACGTCAGGCTTTCCGGCCCCATGCTCCTGGACGGGCTGTGCCTCGGCCTGACGGCCGGAGGGGCCTTCGTGACGGACATCGGGATGTGCGGCACCGAGGAGATCTACCATGCGGCGGCCTTCGGCGACTTCGACGTGGGGATCATGATCACGGGCAGCCACAATCCCGCGCAGGACAACGGATTCAAGGTCGTGCGGCGAGGCGCGGTGCCCGTCAGCGGGGATTCTGGACTCGGGGCGATGGGGATTCGTGTGGCGGAACTGCTGGAGATTGCCGGCGCGCCCGGCTCGGACGCCATGAAACTCCCCGTCCGTCCCCCCGAAGACGTGGCCGGACTGGCGGCGACGCCCCGCGTGGCTTCCGGGTCCTTCCGGGACGCATATCTTGACCGGCTCCTCGACCTGGCGGGACTGCCCGCGAACCCGACGCGACGCCTGAAGGTGGTCGGGGACGCCGGGAACGGCTGCGCGGGCCTCGTCCTCGAAAGACTCGCCCCCCGCCTGCCCTTCGAGATCGCGAGCCGCCAGCTCGAGCCCGACGGCCGATTCCCCAACGGCGTGCCCAACCCCCTGCTCCCCGACCGTCGCCAGGGGACGGCGGATGCCGTGCGGAAGGCCGGCGCGGACATGGGGGTCGCATGGGACGGGGATTTCGACAGATGCTTCCTCTACGACGCCCGGGGTGGGTTCATCGAGGGCTACTACTGCGTGGGGATGCTGGCAGGGGAAGTGCTGCGCTCCCACCCCGGGGGCAAGGTGGTCCACGACACCAGGGTCTACTGGAACACCCGTGAGATCGTGCTGGCCGCCGGGGGGATCCCGGTCATGGGCAAGACGGGGCACGCCTTCATGAAGGAGCGGATGCGGGCCGAGAACGCCGTGTACGGCGGGGAGATGAGCGCGCACCACTACTTCCGGGAATTCGCCTACTGCGACTCCGGGATGCTCCCGTGGCTGATGGCCGCCGGGATCATGCTGCGCACCGGGGCGACCCTCGGGGAACTCGTGGAGGAGCGGATGCGGGCGTATCCCTGCAGCGGCGAGATCAACCGCCGCGTCGCCAACGCCGCGGCCCTGATGGAATCCGTGGGGCGTCGCCACCAGGACGGGGCGACCCACGTGGACATGCTTGACGGGATCAACATCGAGCATGGGGAGTGGCGTTTCAACCTGCGCATGTCCAACACCGAGCCCGTTCTGCGGCTCAACGTGGAGAGCCGCGGCGACCGGGGGTTGATGGAGGAGCGCACCGGTGCGCTGTTGCGGCAGATCGACGAGGAGGGAGTGCCGGTGGAGTCTTGATGGATTCCGTGAATGGGCGGAATCGAATCGACTCCAGACGTACTCGAGACAACATGTAGAAAGAATCCCGATATTGCGCAGGACTCGCATCCGGCAGGTCAACAATGCCGCCAGATCCGGGTGGTTCGCCGATGGAAAATTTTTTTTTCGAAGAGTCTTGCCATCGACGCCCAAAAAGCCGACAATACTGGTGATGGAAGTCAGCAGGACGGCGGGCGGAATGCGCCCGAGGCGCACGTCGTCCCTGAAGAGTTCAGCCTGCCGGCGTTGCGCGATGCATGGGGCAAGTCCTTTTTCCGCGGATTCCGGAGACCTCCGGAATCCGAACGGGAACGCAGACGCGGATGCCGTCACGCGGCTTGAACTCCGCAAGCGACATCCAACGGCTCTTTCCCCCGGAATGCATCATGGCAACGCCCCCCGTCTCCTCCAGAAAGTTCGCCATCGCCATCGCCGTCTGCACGGCCCTCCTGCTGCTCCTGGCGATCCTGCCCGTCCTGCGGGCGATGGCCGCCGATGGCATCGACAGCATCTACATCCTCAACCTCGACGGCAACGCGGTCTTCCGGCTCGACCTGTACAACAAGGGCATGCCTTACGCGGAACTCGAGGAAGGTACGGTCAGCGTGTCCGCCGCGGATTTCTCGGACGCCTTCAAGGCGGACATGGTCGAGGGTCTGAGGTACTGGGCGCAGCTGCTCAAGCCCCACAGGGACCCGAACGCCGTGGCCGTGATACGTTCCGGCATCGCGCCGGACACCGACTACAATGCCTCGGCCATATTCCTTCCGCAGATGAAGCCGGAAGAGGATGAGGACAGAAGCGCGATCTGGGCGGCCCTCTTCGGTTCCGGGGACAATCTGTGGCCCTTCGATATCCCGGATGACCCGATCCCCGGTGCGCATTCATTGTTTAAAATAAACAATTTCGCATTTGACACGGCACCGAATTCGAACATCCCGGAGACGCGGGCCACCCTTGCGCCGACGGTCGTCCATGAGATCGGGCATGCTTTAGGTTTCTCCTCGGACGATACGAGATTCAGCGCCCTCCTCGGCAACGAGTCCACACTGGGAAGTCCGACCGATGGCCACATGTTCTTCTGGGGCGAGACTGCAATGAGCGTCTTCAATGACATGAATGGCGCACAATACACGGAAGAATCGAACTGCAACCCCATCCCGATGGCGCACTTCTCGAATGAGGAGAGCTCGCATTTCGGCATACGGAATGGTCTCATGACCCATGCGCAGCCGACGAACTTCGTGTCACTCATGGAGGTGGAACTGGCATCGTTCATCGACATCGGGTACGAGATCGACCTGCGTAGCTACTATGGGCTTTCTCTATACAAAGATAACGAAGAGGTCGTGCCTATTGAAAACGAGCAAGGATTCTATGAAAGCAAAGGACTTGACGGAGATGGAACCTGGCTCGGATACAACGTTGGAAAGCCAAACACAACCGATTACGGCGTTGGCCTGCACATTTACGGCAGCAAATACAATGTAACGCAGAATGCGGACATCTATGCAGACGGAAATTCTGCAGCAGGCGTGAGGGTCGATGGATTCAGCAACACAGTTACAATAAGCAAAGATAGAACTGTGACGGCAAACGGTTATTACGGAACTGGCATACTCGTCTCATTCGGTGCGGACCATGTTATCAACACGGTCGGAAACGTCTGGGCAACGGGGGCATCTGGAATAGCTGCACGGTTCGACTTCGGCGCAAAATACATCGCGGAGGAAGTCGATGATGCAATGGTGTCCTATGGCACCTATCCCCAAAATATATGTCCACAAGAACAAACCGATTGTCAGAATAGCTCTGATACATATATACCAATTGCAACTCCAGGGGAGAACGCCGGTCCGCTCGTTAAGCAGTTCAACGTCCAGGGACAGCTGATCGGCGGTCCGTCGAACCCGGACGGACAGATACTGTCCGGGGAGTCCGTCAATTACGGCGGACGGCCGATCGCCATCTACATCGGCCCATCCGCCCATGTCCAGGAGATCAATTTCATGAACGGGGCCCAGGTCGTCGGCGACATCATCTCCCGATGGGACCCGAACGCCTCGCCCGTAGATGCGGTGCGTGACGACCCGACCAAGTACATGACGGCCCTGACCTTCGGCCTGAAAGCCGACGGACTGACGCCGATGGACCCGAGGGCCGGCGATCCCGACTTCAGCATGAGCTACCGGGGCAACATCACAGGGCCCGCAAGCCTCGACGTCTCCCTCGAAGGCGGCGCCCTCAGCTACTCCGGCACCATGACCGTCAACTCCTTCGCCATGGCGTCCGGCGCAACGCTGTCCACGGCCTTCCACGACGGGCAGGCCGCGGTGATCGACGCACGGGAGAAGGTGACGCTCGCCCCGGACAGCCACATCGCCTACCAGCCCTCCGCCTTCACCTTCGGCGACAATCTCGGCTCCTCCCCCTCCGCCGTGACCTTCACGAACGCCCGTCCGGAAACCAGGGCCATACTCGACCAGTCCTCCGGAAACTTCAGCGTCGGCCCCTTCGACTACAGCTACAACGGACTCGCCTGGAACGAGGACAATTCCGCCGTCGTGCTCAACATCACCCGGAACGCCTTCAACGACTCCCGGGGCGGCACGGACGCGCAGAACATCCCCCTGCCCGCCATCCTGCGCACCCCCGGCAACGCAGCGGTCAACGAGAGATCCATACGCCGCTTCTCCGGCTCGACCCGCAACCGGACGGCTCCCACCGGCTCAAGTCTCGCCCAGGGGACAGGGGAGTTCGGCCACAGGGGCACGGTCGCCCGTTCCGCCAACTCATACAGCGCGTTTTCCGGCCTTGCCGCCGCCATCCCGGAACTGCAGTGGAGATCCGTCGGCGACGGCGGATGGGAGGCACAGGACGGGAGAAGCGGCGTGTGGGTCGCCCCGTCCTACGGCATCCTGCAGCATCACGGCGGCCGGAAATACACCATGAACGGCCCGGGAGTCACCTTCGGGGCCGACCACAGGATGTCGGACAACTTCTTCCTGGGGGCCGCGCTGGCCCTGGACTTCCCCCGCATCAACAGCGCCGACGCCAAGATGCGGGCCTGGAGCACCACGGGCATCCTCTACGGCGGCATCGAACTCCCCCTGGGGCTGGAGTTCGGGTTCTCCGGCTTCTTCGGCGGCATGCACTACTACCGGGAGCGGACCTACGGGAACGCGACCCATCACAGCGAATTCGACTCGAAGATACTGGGGGTCGGGGCGAACCTCGGCAGACGCTTCGAGGTCCTGAGGGAACTCGTCGTCAGGCCCTTCGTGTCCTGGGAATTCGACCATGTGGACCGCGGGCCGGCCACGGAGAACGACGACGTCTACGCCCTGCACTACGAGGCGGGGACGAGCACCCTGCACCGCCTCCAGGCGGGGGCCGACGCGTCATGGGACTTCGGGTTCGGGACCGTCGGGGGGAGACTCTACTGGTCCGGCATCAGGTGGGACCACCTCGGCGATTCCAGGTTCTCCTTCGTGATGGATCGGGAAGGCAACTCCTTCAATGCCCCCATCGACGCCCTGGACCGGGACAGCCTGGGGGCGGCCCTGAACTTTTCGATGCGGCCGACGGAGAACACCACGCTGACGCTCGAGTACTCGCTGCTCACCGGGGCGTCGACGACGTCCCACCTGCTCACGGCGGGATTCCGGTTCGCGTTCTGACGGTCGGCGCGATCGGCTGCGGATTGGGGGGCACATGCATCGGGGCTTTCGCGCAGGCGCGCATCTTCCAAACGCGGGAACGCGCGCCGTCGGCCCGGAGCGACCCGGGAGCCTCCCTCGCGAACGGGCGGGAAGACTTCCACGCCCGGTCGCGTTCCCCGCGGCCATGGCCGTGCGTCCGCCCCCGGCCGAGATCCTCCCGCCCATGTCCTCCCTCCCGGAAACGGTCCGTCCTCTTTCCCGGCTTCTTGCCGCGCTCCTTCTCCTCTGCCTGGGCATCGCGACGTTCCTCCCGACGTCGGCGTCCTGCGCGGACCCGGAGTCGTTCCGCACGCCGGAGTACATGGCCAGCGGCGGAACCGCCGACAGAAGCGCCCTCGACTGGGTCAACGCCGCCGAGGCCTATGCCGCGGGCTACACCGGCAAGGGCGTGCGCATCGCTATTCTGGACGGCACCGGCTACCCCCTGCATCGGGAATTCCTCGGGAAGTCCTACATCATCCTCGATGGCGGCGAAGAAGCCCCGGACAATCACGCGACCCACGTTGCGGGGATCGCGGCGGCCAACCGGGACGGCCTCGGCATGCAGGGAGTCGCCTTCGATGCCGACCTGCTGGGCGTCAGCATCACGGCATTCGTCAACTATGACGACCAGAAGTTGATGCAGCAGATACTCACACTTCTGGAACATCCGGACGTGAAGATAGCCAACAACAGCTGGAACCAATACGCCCAGCCGTCATCAATTGGCTATATTGTGTTGAATGACAATGAGGCCACCAAAAAGCTCTTTGATAATAACAACTATCCGATGTATATGCCTATAGCAAAAGTAGCCGCAACTAATGATGTCCTATTCATCTTCTCATCTGGAAATGATTGGGTCAGCTCGCCATTATCTCCTGCAGCATACCCTTCAATCGTCTATGGCGCAGAAGTTATTGGAAAGACTGCAATTGCACCTTACATATTTCCGAATCAAGGTGATGGTCGCGAAGGTTTAAGTTATGACGAACTTAGAGCTCTTACATTGAACATAATATCTGTCGCTTCAATGGACCCTAGGGCACCAAGCACGCAAAGTTTGGTTTTCACCAGTGTTTTTACAAATCTCGCAGATGGCGCTGCAGACTATTCACTCCTTGCTCCCGGCTCTGCAATTTACTCTACAAGTGCTGAATCTTCCACTAGTTATATGCTAGACAGTGGAACATCAATGGCCGCTCCACTCGTATCGGGTGTTGCTGCTCTTGTAAGCGAGGCGTTTCCATTTCTCGGAGGAAAGCAGATCGCGGATATTCTGCTGTCAACCGCAACGCCGCTTACCGTAAGTGATCTTCCTCCATTTTTAATACGAAATGCATATACAAATCTAATAATTCCAAGATCAAACCTCCCTACAGATGGTGTTGATGCAACAATGATTGAAAAATATCACAACGAGCACCCTGGAGAGCTTGAGCATCTGTACGAGACATTGAAGGAAATCAGTGCGTCAGTGAGAAAAATGACTTTTGAAGAATTCTACGCTGAGCTTAAGGCTCTTTTCAATGAAGGCAAGAAAGACGAAAAGGACAATTACGATGGCATCCCATCGTCGGACATGTCCGTGCATGTCATTGACGATTCCGACTACGCCAGCCTCTTCGGGATGGGGATCGTGAACGCCGGCAGGGCCGTGCAGGGGCCGGGATGGCTGGACGCCCACAGGTTGGGGAAGGGCGACAGGAAATCGTACGATGGCGAAGACTTCGCCATGTATCCCGTGGATACAAAAGGCTATGACGCCGTCTGGAGCAACGACATCCAGGAGGTCTGCATCGGCGTGTGCCCGGGGGCGCAGAACGCGAACTATCCGGATCGGGAGTTCGCACCCACGTATGTCGACGCGGAGGTCGCCAAAAGCCTCGACGGACTCTCCGTCGGCCTCGTGAAGCGAGGCGAAGGGACGCTCACCCTCGCCGGACGGAACGCCTACCACGGCCCCACCGTCGTCGAGGGCGGCACCGTCTCCCTGGGGACGCCGGACCAGGCGGACGGGGCGGCGAGCCTCGCAGGGAGCGTGGTCGTCGAGTCCGCGGGCACCTTCACCGGAAACGGCCTGGTCGACGGGAATCTCGCGTTCCACGGTCTCCTCGTCCCCGGACACGCATCCCGCCTGGGAAGCGCACTGACCATCACGGGCGGCGTCACCGGAGGCGGAACGCTGCTTGTGCCCGCCTCCCCCGATGGCCGGTCCAACACGCTGAAGGTCGGAAAGAGCGTCGCCCTCGAGGGCACGCGCATCCTCATGGCCGACGTGGCCGGCGGTGCCATGCCGGCAAGCTCCTACGTCTTCATCGAGGCCGCGGAGGGGATCACCGGCACGCCTGCCAACAGCTCCGCCACGGTCCTGCAGGGTTCGACCCTGCTGCACGATTACGGCTTCGCCACAAGATCCGCGGAGACGGAATCCCCGCAGATCCAGGGCGCGTCCCTGCAGCGCACGGCGAGAACGTCGGAGGCCACCCCGGCCCCGATGTCCCTTGTGGCGAGTCGCATCGCAAGCAGGGCGCGACCCGAAGCGAAGGCCCTGTCCGAAGGACATATCGCGGGACTCGCGCTCCTCGGCGCCGGGGCCGACCTCGCGGCGGGGATGGGCATCGACGCGGCGAAGAGCGCCGTGTCGATCTCGGGAGGCGACGGACTCGTCATGGGGCCCTTCGCCGCCCTGTCCGCCGGATCCGCCAGACACGAGACGGGCTCCCACGTCGACGTGCGAAGCCTCGCGCTCCTCGCGGGATTCGCCATAGGGGGCCGGACGGGGATGGGCGACCTGACCTTCGGGGCTTTCTTCGAATTCGGGGAGGGATCCTACGACACCTGCAACTCCTTCCCGGGATCCTCCGTGCACGGCGCAGGGAACGCCAGCCACATCGGCGGAGGACTCCTCGGGAGAGTGGACTTCCTGAAGTTCGGGCCGGGCCGGCCCCACATCGAGGCGTCGGCGAGGGCCGGCAGGGTGCGCAACACCTACCGCAGCGACGATCTCACGGACTTCCGGGGAACCCCGGCCGAGTTCGAGGCGAATGCCCCCTATCTCGGGTGGCACGTCGGCGCAGGATACGCCTTCGACATCCCCGGGGACCTCTCCTTCGACGTCTACGGGCAATATCTCGCGACCCGGACCTTCGGCGAGTCCGTGACCCTCTCCACGGGGGATCCCGTGAGGTTCGACGACGCCATGTCGTCACGGATCCGCGCCGGAGGGCGTCTGGCCTACGAGGGAGGCCAGGTCGCGCGGCCCTTCGTCGGCATCGCCTGGGAACGCGAGTTCGATGGCCGGCAGCGGGCGCACGTCAACGGGGTGCCCTTCGACTCTCCCGCCATGACGGGGGACACCGGCATCGCCGAGATCGGCCTCGTCATCAAGCCTGCGGAGAACCGGCCACTGACGGTCGAACTCGGCGCCCAGGGGTACGTCGGCATGCGTCGCGGCGTGTCCGGACACGTCCAGGTGCGGTTCGAGTTCTAGCCCGAAGGGGCAATCACGGAAGCGGCCCGCAAGGGGGCGGAGAGCATTCAGCAATGGCCATCGGGCGCCGTTTCCTCGATGCGGACAAACGGCTGTTCTTCCTCCTCGCCATCGATGCATCGCCCGCCGCGCCCACGAAAGACATACAGTCCCGCGCTCCGGCCGTACCGCGTCCCGTTTGGCGCGACCTCCTCAACGCGATGCCATCCCCGATTTCGTGAAGCTCGTCGCGACGCTTTCCGACCTTGTCGCCAACCCGTTGTTTGGCTTCGGATCGGGCCGTCCAGGAACCGGGGCGCCATGGCTCGAATTCGTCAATGCGGCCGTGGGGGCGTCGATGTCGCCGTACGGGCCGGGGTGGGCCGGCAAGCCGTCCGGACGATCCATTTGGCGGAATTCTCCCGCCACCCCAAGTTGATGGGAGGCGATGCCCGGGACAGGCCGCGGACCCCAAGTCCCGCGATCGCGCCGCAAGGGACGAAACGCACGAAACCTATGGCCGATGCCCTGCGCCACCCGCACTTGCACGTCCAGACCATCGGCGACCGCATGGACGCCAGACAGTGAAGGGGATGGGGATTATCCGTCCTCCACCGTCCCGCCGCATTCCGGGGCAGCGTCGCAAGCCTGATCAGAACTCCCAGCGAATCGTCCCGAAAACCCCATGAGCCGTTGTGTGGGACGATGCCTGAAGGGCGTAGTTGACGCCCACCTTGACGGTCTCGTTCCCGACCTCGACCCCGACGATCCCCTGGAAGGTGACGCGATCCATCATCCCCGCCTCGAGATCCGCCCGCCTAGGACATCCCGCGAAACGCACGGTGGACTTCGCATCCACGTCCCCGGCGGCCGGGATGACGGAGAGGTCGAGACTGGGCTTCACCACCAAGCCGCTCTCCGTACCGACCTTCCCGGAGAGGGTCATGCCGATGGGGAACGTCCAGATGTCCTGCCGGATGGCATCGCCGTCAAGCACCCCGTGTCCGCCGCTGGCGGCATCGTAGCTCTCCGTGACGAGTCGCATGTACCTTGCCCCGACATGGGGGATCAGGTCAAGGACGTCCGTCTCGAACCTGCACTCCGCCCGCAGTCCCGTGGAGATGGCCCACCCCCTGATATCGCTGCGCAGATCCTCCATGTCCATGAGTCCCGGAAGTTCCTGGCGCACCTTGTTGTACGTGCCCGTGTAGCTCAGGTCCCCGGCGAGGCCGAAGCCCCCTGACTTGAACCCGCCGTACAGGCCGACGCCCCAGAAGGAGAAGTCGTTGGTCGTCCCGGCCAGTTCCCCTCCGGCGTCAAGATGCCCTCCGCCGAGGCCGAAGTTGAGACCCGCACGGAACGCTCCCGCCCACGTCCAATCCGCCCCGAGGGCAAGGCCGCCCAAGGCGCCATGCCTGTCCATCCTGAAGTTCCCGGCCTTCATGCCCCAGGCGCTTTGGGACTGGTAGACGGGCATGAGCCAGATGGCGAGGCCATCTCGTCCGAAGCCATCGCCCCTGTCCGCCGGCGAGGCGGCCATGTCAGATGTCCCAGGGGATCCGCCTGACCCGGAAGTTCCGATGTCCTCCCCCGGCCCGACCCTGCGCTCCGTCATGCCCGCATCGGGGACGCCCAGCGAGAGCCGCTGCGTGACGGCGCTCTGGACCGCGTCCGACACGAGCTTCGTCATCTGGGGCACGCCGCCCAGCATCGCGATCCTCGCCGCGGACTCGATGGTCCTCTCCGCGAGGGGAAGATTCGCGGACCCGACGAAGTTGACCGCCCTCGTGAGGAATCTCCTGCCATAGGAGGGGGATTCCTCATCGTTGAGGCCATCCTTGTACAGATCTTCCACGATGGCGGCGAGTTCCGGGTCGAGTCGGGGCATGATGCCGCCGGCGGACTGAACGTCGAAGCGGATATAGTCACCATCCTCCGGATCCCGGATGGGGCGGAGCATCGGGGAACCTGAACTCATGTTCTCGGGAGCCCAGAAGTTGTCTCCTTCCAGACTGACCCCTTCGCCGAGGACCCGCATCCTTCCCGCCTTGGCGTTGGAGATGAGCAGTTGCGAGTTTTCGTCGACCGACAAGGAGAAAGAATCTTCCGTCTCTGCGTCAAAAACTGCGGGCTCTGGATCACCTCCGACAGATCTGTCGATCACGACAAAGGAATCGGCGCCGAATGAGATCATATTTGGAGTCGGGGTCACATTGCTTCCAACTGCGAGTCCACCATTTGTGTTTGCGGAGAAGACAAGAGGTGCATCTATGACGACAGTTGGGCCTGATGTTCCAGCAGCCGCAGCACGTTCAGGAGAGGAAGTTCCGAGTCCAAGTGCTGCGTTACCAGAGACGTAGTAGAGTGCATCAATTTCCACTACATCGTTATTTGATCCAATTGAGACGATGGTGCGTTTTTCGTTTACATCTCCTGAGACGGAAAGATTATTACCTGAAGTCATAGAGAGTGAGCCAATATCTGCGACTATGCCTTCATCAAGTAGTATGTTCCCGGACACGTCCATATCATTGTTTACTTTTAGGAATCCGCCGTGCAGTATCACATCATTCTTTCTATCTTCAGTTCATCGACATCAATATTTGCAGATCGTCCTACAAAACTGTTTCCAAGGTAATCACTTCCTAACACTGTGACTTTTCCGCCTGCAATAAGCGTGCTGGCATCTAGTGTAATTATGCAATTTATATTCAAATCTCCTTTGATATCAATGACGGAACCTTGCTCAGCAATGAGATCGGATTCTCCGTAAAAACCGAAGTCACATGAACCCGCTTTAAAAGTGCTCGCAACAAGTATTACATTATTTCCTCCACCAGTTGAAACGATTCCATTAATCAAGATGGATGAACTTGTTGCTTTTACAAAATCATAAGCATCTAAATTTCCACCAGCCGACAAGAGAGAATTATTCGCTTCAATTGATGCATATATATCACCTTTCGCTGATATGATTGATTGATCTGCCACAATTGCGCTAGCTGCTATATCAGCCTGCGCTGAGACGGCGGATGCGAAAACATTTATATCATTCCAACAAAAAAATGGTTTCCAGCAACTAAAGTTGAATTTCTAGCTATAATGTTACCACCTACAATTGTATTATCACCAGCTATTACATCATTTCCAGCGAATATTCTTAAATCTGAAACTATCATATCGCCTGTTGTTTCACCCTCTCCAACCATAATGTCATGACTTGCAGAAATTTCAGATTTGACTGCATTCAAAGATATTAGTATCCTTACATCACCATCGGTTGCTTCAAGCAGACTCTCCGAAAGTGCAGCACGTCCATTGCCTGCACCAGTCCCAATTTGTATTGACGTTCCTTTCGTAGTGGAGCTAGTTATAGTTGCTTCGCTGGTTACAATCGCACCGCCAGCATAGATTTGTGAGCCTTCGGCATTAATCACATCGCCTATATTTATATTGCCAGCAACATTGACATAAGCACCATTCTTTGTTATCAATGCACCATATTTAGTTAAAAGAGAATATTTATCCCCTGTGATTCCCTCTTGAATAATGAACTTTCCATTTTCTTTTACATTTACATTCCCAGCATCAGTCAAAGAAACATTCCCTTCGAAGGAAGCAGTCCCGCTTACATTAATAGCGAAACTAGCATTGACTGATTTTGCGGAAAGACTTGCCTCTGGCTCTATATATAGAAGTGTTCTAACAAGATAAGGGTTCGATGATGTAGGAGCGATATCTGAGAAAGCCCCAGCACGGACATTGCCTTCTATGTTGATCAAAGCCTGGGCTTTGCCTTCCTCACCTACACCTGCTGCCACTTGAATATTCCCGATATCGCCTGTTCCAAGAGTGAGGTCAGCACCTCGTGTCGCAGATTCGGCGTCAAGTATTATATCTGCAGCAATGAAGCCATCGCCTTCACGTGCTGCGACTAGATTAGTTCCGATATATTCAGTGTCACCATTTCCATGAAGAATCAATCTATCCGATATCGTCAGGATTTTTTTAAGAAGTTGTGCTGCAGCATATTCCCCAATGAGTCCGTTGTCTGCCTCTAAAACGACTGCATAGTCGAGACCAGCGGAAACAAGTCTGTTTTCTAGCACATGCAGTGTAACAAGATCCTCAAAAAGTACTGTGGGGCCATTTTCAATCTGATCAATAGAGTCTACTTTTATAAATCCATTGTTTGTTGACGTATTAAAATAATTTGAGGCATTGCTTGGGACAAAATCCTCTGAATCTACTATCCGCAAAACACCATCTAAATTGATATGTTGCTCCAATGTCGCAGAATCCTTTGAGATGATCAATGTGCCAGTTCGTAAAACACTAACAGTAGACCCACTTTCAGTAGTAAGAAATCCTTTTGAAATGTCTAATGTTGATGCACTAGACCCCGTTTCGCCACCGATATACAGTTTACCCCTTTCCCATACTGCAATATTATATTTTTCACCTGGAGACTTCTCGCCTGTAGCCCATTCGCCGCTTGTAATTCTTATTTCACCAGACTCAACAGCTATATCTGTTTTAATTGTTCCGCCATCGCCTTTTAATATAAGTGTCGCTTTACCTGATGGAAAGACCCGCCCTTTGGAGCACGGGCACTCCGATGGACATGAATGACAGAAACCAACACT
The DNA here is from genome assembly GCA_031272715.1 of Desulfovibrio sp. Lineage (GTDB taxonomy): Bacteria > Desulfobacterota > Desulfovibrionia > Desulfovibrionales > Desulfovibrionaceae > Desulfovibrio. The sequence continues at coordinate 51 of JAISTH010000045.1, read as the reverse complement.
GGATCCAGAATTGCACTAGGGCATATGGATGCTAATCCGTACTTCCTCTAC
>JAISTH010000022.1 GCA_031272715.1 Desulfovibrio sp. | reverse complement strand
GACTTTGTACTTACAGCTCGCGTCGTATAGAAAAAATTACGTTCTGGCATGCCCAGAATATTTTCTCGTTGTGCTTCAATGTGCACAAGGCCAGCATTCGTCTCAAGAAAGGAATCTACTATGATGTATTTTTGGTCTGCCGTTTCAGGTAATATCTGAGCGAGCAATGGTTTTGCATAAGTGACTGTGCCGCAGGGAAAGCCTAAAACACATTCTATGAAATTACTAGGGTGCTGTGAATACTTTGAGTTGCCAAACAACACATCAAAAATCGCACTCCGCATGGGAGACAGGAAATCTTGCTTTGAGAGCACTGTTCGCTCCTGCGTTGGTTTGCCAGCCAAGCGGATATCGCCGGCGGCGGGGCTGCGGTCACCCCCTCGGGACGGCCCCACAAGTCCATGAAAGCACAAGATGGCGAGGATGTCAACAGGGTATCCTCACGCCACATCATTATCCACCTTCGCCCGTGACCGGCGCCGCGCCTCCGGTGCCCGTCATCCTCATCTGTCCTCTATGGATGCCAGGATATGGTACCAGACTTCCCCCGCCGGTTCAACGCTTCGGACGCAGGCCGGCCGCCGGAAACCATCGGCGCATTCTCCCTTGACGGTTGGCGGGCCGCCCATCTCCCCTACCCGACGCCCATGTGCGACGAACGTTCGGACACACCCAGAAAGCCGGCCATTTCGGCCCTTCGGACCTGATGCGGAGGCAGACGCCGCACCATGTGGCTGCGGCACAACGGGAAGTATGGCCTGGCCGGTCGCCGCCGTCACCATGGAACCGCCCCGCCCGGCCGCCGACCGTCGGATACGGCACCCCTCTCCCTCCGCAAGGCACCCGTCGGCGCACGCTTGTTCGCCGATCCTTCCCGCGTTCCCCGTGGAACCGAAAAACCCGTTTCTCCCGTTTCCACCCTCCACACCCCCCATACCCCCCGATCCCCGCCACGACGATCCCTCCGTCATGCGCCGGAACCCGCCTGCACCGCCCCCGATCGATGCACCAACTGCACGCTGGACTCCCGCCACGGAACACTGTATGATCACTCGCTTCCCCCCGAGCAACATCGGCAAGAAGGACCGCTTCCCACTCAAGGCCTACCCGGCCCATGCCCCCGCCTCGCCCGTCACACGACGCTTCAGGGGACCAGCGCGGGAGACATGGCGTGCCGTTTTTTTGAATTTTCGGTTTAGACGTTCCAGTACCCAATACCGATATGCGCGCCCTCGGGCGCCAAGGAGGACCCAGTATGGCCAAGATGAAAACCATGGACGGGAACAACGCCGCCGCCTACATCGCCTACGCCCTGTCCGAAACCGCCGCGATCTACCCCATCACCCCATCCTCCGTCATGGGAGAGGTGATGGACGAAATGGCCGCCAAAGGCGACAAGAACCTGCTGGGCCAGACGGTCCTGATTCGCGAGATGCAGTCCGAGGCCGGCGCGGCCGGCGCCGTCCACGGCATGCTCGCCGCAGGCGCCCTGACCTCCACCTTCACGGCCTCCCAAGGCCTGCTTCTCATGATCCCCAACATGTACAAGATCGCCGGCGAGATGCTCCCCGGCGTCTTCCATGTCTCGGCCAGGGCCCTGGCCACCAACGCACTCTCCATCTTCGGCGACCATCAGGACGTGATGGCCTGTCGACAGACCGGCTTCTCCTTCCTCTGCTCCGCCTCCGTCCAGGAGGCCATGGATCTCGCCCTGGTGGCCCACCTCTCGGCCATCGACGCCTCCCTGCCCTTCTGCCACTTCTTCGACGGCTTCCGCACCTCCCACGAGGTCCAGAAGATCGAGGTCATCGACTACAAGGACATCAAGGGCCTGGTGAACTGGGACAAGGTCGCGGAGTTCCGGGACCTGGCCCTCAACCCCGAAAACCCCCACGTCAGCGGCACCGCCCAGAACCCCGACATCTACTTCCAGGGCCGCGAGTCCTCCAACGTCTTCCACGACGCCGTTCCCAGCATCGTCATCGACAACATGAAGAAGGTGGCCTCCATCACCGGCCGCAAGTACCACCTCTTCGACTACGTGGGCGATCCCCAGGCCGACCGGGTGATCATCAGCATGGGCTCCTCCTGCGAAGTCATCGAGGAGACCGTGAACTACCTCAACGGCAAGGGACAGAAGGTGGGCCTGGTCAAGGTGCACCTGTTCCGGCCCTTCAGCGCCGAGCATCTGCTCCAGGCCATCCCCTCCACCGCGAACGTCGTGACCGTCCTCGACCGCACCAAGGAGGACGGAGCCCCCGGCGAGCCCCTCTATCTTGACGTCTGCGCCGCCTTCCTCGAGAGCGGGAACGCCCCCGTCATCGTGGGCGGCCGCTACGGCCTGGGTTCCAAGGACTTCACCCCCGGCATGGCCAAGGCCGTCTACGACAACATGCTGGCCATGCAACCCAAGAACCACTTCACCGTGGGCATCGAGGACGACGTCACCTACCTCTCCCTCCCCCTGGAGGAGGAGGTGGACACCGTCCCCGAGGGCACCGTCCAGTGCAAGTTCTTCGGCATCGGCGCCGACGGCACCGTGGGCGCCAACAAGCAGGCCGTGAAGATCATCGGCGACAACACGGACATGTACGCCCAGGCCTACTTCGCCTACGACTCCAAGAAGTCCGGCGGCTTCACCGTCTCCCACCTGCGCTTCGGGCACAAGCCCATCCAGTCCTCGTACCTCATCACCCAGGCCGACTACATCGCCTGCCACAAGGCCTCCTACGTCAACCAGTTCGACATCCTCGAGGGCGTCAAGGACGGCGGCGTGTTCGTCCTGAACTCCAACTGGTCCCTCGCGGACATGGAGAAGCACCTCCCCGCCTCCATGAAGCGCACCATCGCCCGGAAGAAGCTGAAGTTCTACAACATCGACGCGGTGAAGGTGGCCCAGGAGGTCGGGCTGGGCGGACGCATCAACATGATCATGCAGACCGCCTTCTTCAAGCTCGCCAAGGTCATCGACTTCAAGAAGGCCGTCGACCTGCTCAAGGCCTCCATCCAGAAGACCTACGGCCTCAAGGGCGAGAAGATCGTCAACATGAACGTCGCCGCCGTGGACAAGGGCGCCTCCGCGCTTGAAGAGGTCAAGTACCCCGCCGCCTGGGCCGACGCCGCCGACGCCGACGCCGGGTCCTGCTGCTGCTGCGAGGAGGACTCCTACATCAAGGATTACGTGCGGCCCATCCTCGCCCAGAAGGGCAACTACCTCCCTGTGTCCCTCATGGATCCCAGGGGCTTCATGCCCCTCGGCACCGCCGCGGTGGAGAAGCGGGGCGTCGCCATCGACATCCCGGAATGGCAGGTGGAGAACTGCATCCAGTGCTGCCAGTGCTCCTTCGTCTGCCCCCACGCCGCCATCCGTCCCTACCTGGCGAACAAGGACGAGCTCTCCAAGGCTCCCTCCACCTTCGCCACCAAGCCCGCCCAGGGCAAGGAACTCGCCGACCTAGCCTTCCGCATGCAGGTCTATCCCGAGGACTGCCTGGGCTGCGGCTCCTGCGCCGACGTCTGCCCGGCCAAGCAGAAGGCCCTCGTCATGAAGCCCCTCGAAACCCAGCTCGCCGACCAGAAGGCGAACCTGGCCTTCGCCGAGGAGAACGTGAGCAGCAAGGCCAAGCTGCTCGACAGGAACACCCTCAAGGGCTCCCAGCTGCAGCAGCCCCTCCACGAGTTCTCCGGCGCCTGCGGCGGCTGCGGCGAGACCCCCTACGTCAAGGTGCTCACCCAGCTCTTCGGCGAACGGATGATCATCGCCAACGCCACCGGCTGCTCCTCCATCTGGGGCGCCTCCTCCCCGACCACTCCCTACACGACCAACGCGCAGGGACAGGGGCCGGCCTGGGGCAACTCCCTCTTCGAGGACGCCGCGGAATTCGGCTGCGGCATAGGCCTCGCCACCACCCAGCGCCGCAAGCGCCTGGCCTTGAAGGTCGAGGAGCTGCTGGCCGTTGACGGCCTCGCCGAGGGCGTCAAGACCGCCGCCAAGGGCTGGCTGGACAACATGGACGATGCCGACAAGTCCAGATCCTTCGGCGACGAGCTGATCTCCATGCTGGAGGACATACCCGACCATCTCGGCAGCGAGATATGGGAGATGCGCGACCTCTTCACGAAGAAGAGCGTGTGGATCCTCGGCGGCGACGGCTGGGCCTACGACATCGGCTACGGCGGCCTCGACCACGTGCTGGCCAGCGGCGACGACATCAACGTCCTGGTCATGGACACCGAGGTCTACTCCAACACCGGCGGCCAGTCCTCCAAGGCGACGCCCCTCGGCGCCGTGGCCCAGTTCGCGGCGGCCGGCAAGCGCACCGGCAAGAAGGATCTGGGCCGCATGGCCATGACCTACGGCTACGTCTACGTGGCCTCCATCTCCATGGGCGCCGACAAGCAGGGCGTGCTCAAGGCCTTCCGCGAGGCCGAGGCCCACAAGGGCCCGTCCCTCATCATCGCCTACGCCCCCTGCATCAACCAGGGTCTGCGCAAGGGCATGGGCAAGAGCATGGAGGAGGCCAAGACCGCCGTCCAGAGCGGCTACTGGATCTGCTACCGCTACAACCCCGCCTTGGCCAAGGAAGGGAAGAACCCCTTCCAGCTGGACTCCAAGGAGCCCACGGTCGCCCTGAGCGACTTCATGGCCGGCGAGAACCGGTACGCCTCCCTCGACAAGACCGCCCCCGAGGCCTCCAAGGACCTCAAGGCGAAGCTGGCGGCCGCGTACGCCCAGCGCTACGCCGAGTACAAGCAGCTGGCCGAGACGACGCCCCCCGCGGCGTCCTAGGTCCAGATTGAACGCCGGGCCGCGCATCCCTGCAGGGTGCGCGGCCCGGTCCCATTTGCGGTCACACCCCTCTCCAGCAGAACGACGGAGGTTCCATGCCTAACGCCCTCTCCATATTCCCGGCCACCCCTTGCGCCGGCATACCCGCCATCGCACTGGGCCTCATGGACACGCTCTCCCGCGGATCCGCGGCCGTCTTCAGGCCCATCGTCGCGGGGGCCGGTCCCGACCCTCTGATCGATCTCGTCCGGCGCGGCTGCGCCGAATCCCCCGCCGACGCCTGCGGCCTCCCCCGGGCCGAGGCCAGGGAGCTTCTGGCCAACGGCGCATCCAAACGCCTGCTCGAGACCGTCATGACGAAGTTCCGCGCCCTCTCGAAGGGCAAGGGCTTCGTCCTGAGCCTGCCGGCCGACCTGCCGGGGACGAACCCCGTCCAGGACTTCCGGCTTCACGTGGACATCGCCGCCAACCTCGGGTGCCCCGCCATCGTCGCCGCATGCGGCGCCGGCCGCTCCCCCGAGGACGTGGAGGACCTGCTGCGGGGAACCTGGGACGCCCTCGCGGAATACGGCGTGGAAATCCCGGCGACCCTGGTCACGGATCTCGACGGGAACGGGATGCAACGTCTGCGGGACCACCTCGGGAAGATCAAGACGCCCCATCCGGTGTACCTGCTGCCCCCCCTGGACATCCCGGATCCCAAGGCCGCCGTCGCCGCCTTCAAGGCCGGCGTGGACGGCAATGCCCTCGCCGCGGCCCTCGAAGCGCCCCGCGCCCCCCGGACGACCCCGCTCCTCTTCGAGATGGACCTCATGGACAGGGCCAGGGAGAAGCGGATGCGCATCGTCCTCGCCGAAGGCCTCGAGGAACGCATCCTCAGGGCCACGGACAGCCTCCTGCACAGCGACGTCGCCGACATCATCCTGCTGGGGGACGTGGACGCCATCCGCGGCAAGGCGGCGAGCCTGAAGCTCGACATCGCCAAGGCCACCCTCATCGACCCCGCCAAGGCGAAGAACTTCGACGACTACGCCAACACCTACCACGAACTGCGCAAGGCCAAGGGCGTCACCCCCGAGGCCGCCCGCACCGCCATGGCCGACCCCACCTACTACGGCACCATGATGGTGAAGAAGGACGACGCCGACGGCATGGTGTCCGGCTCCATCAACACCACCGCCCACACCATCCGGCCGTCCTTCGAGTTCGTGAAGACCAAGCCCGGCTTCTCCGTCGTCTCCTCGGTCTTCCTCATGTGCCTCAAGGACCGGGTGCTGGTCTTCGGCGACTGCGCCGTCAACCCCAACCCCACGTCCCAGCAGCTGGCGGAGATCGCCGTCGCTTCGGCGAGGACCGCCAAGGTCTTCGGCATCGAGCCCAGAGTGGCCATGCTCTCGTACTCCACGGGCACCTCGGGCAAGGGGCCCGACGTGGACCTGGTGGTCGAGGCCACCAAGCTCGCCAAGGAGATGGCTCCCGACCTGGCCATTGACGGGCCCATCCAGTACGACGCCGCCATCGACCCAGGCGTCGCCCGCACCAAGCTGCCCAACAGCCCCGTCGCAGGGAAGGCCACCGTCTTCATCTTCCCCGACCTGAACACGGGCAACAACACCTACAAGGCCGTCCAGCGCGCGGCCGACGCACTGGCCGTCGGCCCCGTGCTCCAGGGACTCAACAAGCCCGTCAACGACCTCTCCCGAGGCTGCACCGTCGCCGACATAGTGAACACGGTCGCCATAACCGCCGTGCAGGCGGCCGCCGAGAAATAGCCCATTCCCCGGGCCGCGGTTCCCGGTGGGGGCCGCGGCCCACAGAAACATCCACATCGAGGTTTTTTGCCGTGAAAGTGCTGGTGATCAACGCAGGATCCTCCTCCTGCAAGTACCAACTGCTGGACATGGATACCAAGGCCCCCCTCTGCTCCGGGCTCGTCGAACGGATCGGCGACCCGACCACCGGGAACCTCACCCACAAGACCTTCAAGGGCGGGAAAGAGGAGAAGACGCAGCGCGAGCACCCCTTCCCCAACCACGTGGCGGCCATGGAGGAAGTCATCGCCCTGCTCACCGACGCCAAGGTCGGCGTCATCAAGGACAAGGGCGAGATCGACGCCATCGGGCACCGGGTGGTGCACGGAGGCGAGGAGGTGACCGCGCCGGTGCTGGTGGACGAGAAGCTCAAGGACGTCATCAGGCGGTGCTCCGCCCTGAGCCCCCTCCACAACCCCGCCAACCTCATGGGCATCGAGGTGGCGGAGAAGCTCTTCCCCGGCACCCCCAACGTGGCCGTCTTCGACACGGAATTCGGCTCCTCCATGACCGAGGAAGCCTACATGTACGCCCTGCCCTACGATTGCTACACGGAACTGGGCGTGCGCAGGTACGGCTTCCACGGGACGTCCCACAAGTACATCGCCGGCGAGACCGCGAAGTTCCTGGGCAAGCCCCTGGCGGAACTGGACTCCATCACCATGCACCTCGGGAACGGCAGTTCCATGACCTGCGTCAGGAAGGGCAAGTGCGTGGACTCCAGCATGGGCCTCACCCCCTTGGAAGGGCTCGTCATGGGCACCCGCTGCGGCACCATCGACCCCTCCATCGTGCCCTTCCTCATGGAGAAGAAGGGGCTCTCCCCGGCCCAGGTGGACGCCCTGATGAACAAGAAGTCCGGACTCCTCGGCATCTGCGGCCTCACCGACATGCGCGACATCCACGCCAAGATCGCCGAAGGGGACAAGAAGGCGGCCCTCGCCCTGAAGCTCCTCGTCCGCAGCATCCGCAAGACCCTCGGCGCCTACTTCTTCCTGCTGGGAGGCAAGGTGGACGCCATGGTCTTCACGGCGGGGATCGGCGAGAACGACAACGTCACCCGCGCCGCCGTGTGCGAAGGGCTCGATGCGGTGGGCATCGTCCTCGACCCCGCGGCGAACGCCGTCCGCTCCTCCGAACCCCGGGCCATCTCCGCCAAGAACAGCCGCATACCGGTCCTCGTGATCCCCACCAACGAGGAACTGCAGATCGCCCTGGCCGCGGTCCAGGTGCTGGGCAAGGCATCCTGATCCATCAGGGTTCCGTCCCCCGGCCCGCATCCCGCGACCGGGGGACGAAGCCCGCCGCCGACATCCCCGCCCCCGCGCCCCAGTGGCCTGCCGTGGCCGCCAAGCCGCCCTCCGCCAAGGGCGCCCCCAACATACACACGGAGGTTCCGCCGTGAACGTGCTGGTCATCAACTCGGGCTCCTCCTCCTGCAAGTACCGACTGCTGGACATGGCCACCGAGACGCTCCTGTGCTCCGGACTCGCCGAACGGATCGGCGATCCCTCCAGCGGATGCCTCGTCCACGAGACCTTCAAGGACGGGAAGGAACGCAAGGTGCGGCGGGAACACCCCTTCCCCACCCACGTGGCCGCCATGGAGGAGATCATCGCCCTGCTCACGGATCCCGAGGTCGGCGTCATCGCCGACAGGGGCGAAATCGGCGCCATAGGACACCGGGTGGTGCACGGAGGCGTCGAAGTGACCGAACCCGTGCTGGTGGACGAGAAGGTCAAGGACATCATCAGGCGCCGCTCCGTCCTCTCCCCCCTGCACAATCCCGCCAACCTCAAGGGCATCGAGGTGGCGGAGGAACTCTTCCCCGGCACCCCCAACGTGGCCGTCTTCGACACGGAATTCGGCACCGGCATGCCCGAGGAGGCCTACATGTACGCCCTGCCCTACGACTGCTACGAGGAACTGGGCGTGAGACGGTACGGCTCCCACGGGACCTCCCACAAGTACGTCGCATGGGCGACCGCGAAATACCTGGGCAAGCCCCTGGCGGAACTCGACTCCATCACCATGCACCTCGGGAACGGCAGCTCCATGACCTGCGTCAGGAACGGCAAGTGCCTCGACTCCAGCATGGGCCTCGGCACGGTCGAGGGACTCGTCATGGGAACCCGATGCGGCAGCATCGACCCGTCCATCATCCCCTTCCTCATGGAGAAAAAAGGGCTCTCCACGGCCGAGGTGAGCGAGCTCATGTACAAGCGGTCCGGGATGCTGGGCATATGCGGCCACACGGACATGCGGGACATCCACGCCCTGATCGCCGCCGGGGACAGGAAGGCCTCCCTTGCCCTGAAACTCTACGTGCGCAGCATCCGCAAGATGCTCGGCGCCTACTTCTTCCTGCTGGGAGGCAGGCCCGACGCCATCGTCTTCACGGCGGGCATCGGGACCAACGATGCCATCACCCGGGCCGCCGTGTGCGAAGGGCTCGAGCCCCTCGGCCTTGTCCTGGACCCGGCCGCGAACGACACCCGCACCTCCGGCCCCCGGACCATCTCCACCAAGGACAGCCGGGTGCCGATCCTCGTCATCCCCACCAACGAGGAGCTGCAGATAGCCATGGCCGCCGTGCAGATCCTGGGCAAGGCGTCCTGAAGAAGCCCCGCCCCAAGCCCGCCCCGCAGGGCGGAAAGCGGGACGGCCCGTTGCACGGCCGGCCAACGCGCCGGCCACTGGCAACCCGACGCCAAACCCTGTATGCGATACACCGGCGGACGAAGACCTGACGGGGGATCCCCCGACCGCCCCATCACCATCCACCACACACCCCCCGGTCTCCCCAAGGAGGTTCCCGATGCAACTCCTGGCCATAAACGGCAGCCCGCGCCGCCACATGAACACCGGCACCCTGCTCGACCAGATCGTCAAGGGCGCCGCCTCCAAAGGCGCCGACGCCGAACTCGTCCACCTCGTGGACCTCGCCTTCACCGGATGCCGCAGCTGCTTCGCCTGCAAGGATCCCAAGGGGAAGAGCTACGGCCGATGCGCGACCAAGGACGACCTCTCCCCCATCCTCCGGAAGGCCCATGAGGCCGACGCGCTCGTGCTGGGCTCCCCCTTCTACTTCTCCATGGAGACCGCCTTCATGCGGGCCTGCATGGAACGCCTCTGGTTCCAGTACTACCTCTACACCGCCAAGAAGCCCCCCCTCTCCCCACGCAAGAAGGCCACGGCCCTCGTGTACACCATGAACATCAAGGAGGGGCAGATAGCGGAATTCGGGAAGGACGTGGTCATCAAGCGCAGCAAGGGCGTCATGGAGTTCCTCTTCGCCCCCTGCGAGGTCTTCTGCTGTTGCGACACCCGCCAGGTGGAAGACTACTCGAAGTACGAGTTCGACGTCTTCGACGTCCCCGCCAAGCTGCAGCGCCACAAGGAGGTCTTCCCCAAGGAGATGGAACAGGCCTTCGCCCTCGGGCAGAGGCTTGTGCAATGATCCGGCCCGACACCGCGCCCGGCGCCGCGGGATCCGCTCCCGCGGGCGCCGCCCCGCAGGCGACGGCCCCTCCCATCGGGACGACCATCTTCGAACTCTTCAAGACGGGACCCGGTCCTTCCAGTTCCCACACCATGGCCCCCATGAGCGCGGGGCACGACTTCCTGTGCCGATGCCGGGCCCTGCCGACGTCGGCCCTTGACGAGGCGGCGCGCATCGAGGTGCGCCTCTTCGGCTCCCTGAGCGCCACGGGCATAGGACACGGCACGGCAGGCGCCATCCTCGCGGGCCTTCTCGGACACGAGCCCGCGGCCTGCCCCAGCGGCCTGCCGGCTCAGCTGGCCGCCACCCCCGAGAAGATCCACACCGTCTCCCTTGGAGACCGGTGCCTCCCCTGCAGCCTCGGCGACGTGATCCGGGACGCCGTCGTCCACGACTTCCCCTTCGCCAACACCATGACCATGGCGCTGCTGGACGCCAGGGGCGGCCACCTCCTGGACATGGAGTACTACTCCACCGGAGGGGGATTCCTCCAGTGGAAGGGCTGGACGCCCCCGGAACGGGGAACGCCCCGCCACCCCTACGTCAACATGCGCCAGCTCAGGGAACGCCTCAAGGAGACCGGCCTGACCCTCCACGAACTGATCCTGGAGAACGAGTCCGCCATCACGGGCATCGAGCGGCCGGCCATCTTCCAGCGCCTCCAGGGCGTCATGGAGGCCATGCACGACAGCGTCCTGCGGGGCCTCGAGGCCTCAGGCCAGCTTCCCGGCACGCTGGGAGTGGCCCGCAAGGCGCAAGGCGTGCATGCCGTAGCGAAGGACCTCCCCTACACCGTGGACCGATTCCTGGGCCGGATCAACGCCTACGCCCTCGCCGTGTCCGAGGAGAACGCCGCGGGCGGCACCGTGGTCACCGCCCCGACGTGCGGCGCGGCCGGCGTCATGCCCGCCCTGCTCCACGCCATGCGCCACGACCTGAACATCGGCGGCCGCGCCCTGCGGGAAGGCGTGCTGGCCTCGGCTGCGGTGGGATTCCTGGCCAAATCCAACGCCGCCATCGCGGGGGCCGAAGTGGGGTGCCAAGGCGAGGTGGGGGTGGCGTCCGCCATGGCCGCGGCCATGCTCGCCCATGCCCGGGGCTATGCGGTGGTGACGCTTGAGAATGCCGCAGAGATCGCCCTGGAGCACCATCTCGGGCTGACGTGCGACCCCGTCGGCGGCTACGTGCAGATCCCCTGCATCGAGCGCAACGCGGTGGGAGCCGTGAAGGCGTACAATGCCTGCCTGCTGGCGACCTGCGAGGATCCGAAGCAGCACATGGTGTCGCTGGACGCGGTCATCCGCGCCATGGCCGAGACGGGGCGGGACATGAACGCGAAGTTCAAGGAGACCAGCGCCGGAGGACTCGCGGTCAGCATGGTGGACTGCTGAGGCGGCCGGGGGGCCGTCCCGGTTCCAAGGGACGCCGACGACACTTGTCCATGGGCGGCTCTGGAGGGGCGGGGAGTCTTCACGCAGGACCAGGTTCCGGGGCGGCCGCATCCCCATGGCGGCGCGAATACCCCCCGGAGGCGACAACGTCCCCGTTGCCCTGCCCGACCTGCCCCGCAAGGCGGGGGGAGGGGGAGAATTTCCTGGGCCAGCCCACGGGGCGCCGAGCGATGAGCCATGGGCCAGGCATCACCCTGCACCAGCGATCGCGAGGTCGGGCGGCCGGCCACAAAACGCTGAACGCGCCTTCACGGGGGCCCCGCGGGCGTTCGGAACGGCGGCATGCCCCGGCATGGGGGACGCCGCCGGGCGATCCCTTCCCGCCTCAGGGCGACGCGAACGGGCAGCGTCGCGGAAGGCCCCCATCCTACGGCTTGCCAACCTGCTTCCCTCCCCCTATATCCGTCACGTGGCGTCGAGGGACGCCCTCTCCCCGGCGACGGCGAGACAGGAGCGGCGTATCCCGACCTGGAACGCCGCCCCCGAACCCTCCTCCGTCGCACCATACCGGAGAGGGATTTGCGCAGGAACCGACGCAGGTGCCCCAAACAGAATTTTCCGTCCGTCACCACTTGACAAAGCACCTCATGAAAACAGAGAATCACAGCGACGATCCCTCATGAAGCGAGGTTGCCCTCCATGATGCTAGACACCCCTCCGGACCACATCCCCGATCCGGTCATCGCCCCCACCCCCGAAAGAATCCAACTCAAGCGCACCGCTCCGTATTGCGTCATTTGCCAGCTGCGCTACACGAAGGATCTGACCGCAGACGATGAAGACCGTGTCAAGGATTTTCAGAAGGAAGTCCAGACGGTCTACCCCGTCCTGCGGGAGGAGAGGATCCCCAACCCGCCCAGCGGCTACACGCCCATCGAGTACAGGCAACTCTTTGCCGTCTCACGTTTCTACGACCCACGTGATGAATGGCGCATCACGCTGGCGCCGAGCTTCCTCGCCGTTGAAACATTCAAATATGCGGGTCGAGACGACTTCTTCAGCCGCCTCAACTGGCTTGCACATGCACATGCCCGCCATTTTTCCTGTGGCAAAGTCACTAATCTCGGCGTGCGCTACATCAATCGCTACTTCGATGTTCTTTATAAAATACACGATTTTTTCCGACATGAGATTTGCGGAATAAATGGCACGCACGCGGCCGATCGTTCGATGTATTCGCTGACCGAGACAGTTTTCTATTTAATTGGAGCACAACTATTGGCAAGGTGGGGCATGCTCCCGAGGAATGCATCGTCCGACCCCAACTCCATCAAACCTATGGATGTAATGAGCTGGTTAATTGATTTTGATATGTTCAGCACAATTGAATTGCAAGATGATATTGAATGGCTGATCACTGAAGCAAGACGCTACGCCGATGAAATTTACAGATTCTTCAGATGGTCAGTGACCGATAAATTTATCGAGCATTTTAGAGGTGGCTCGGAAGATTGGGAATAAATACAAAACATTAAATTTTTGCATCACATTTCGGCATTGCGGCATAATGAATGTTTAAAATTGCATCAAAACATATGAAAATGACCTTGCAACAACCCACGTCCTCATGCATGGGATCGACTGCCACAGCGGTCGAAGATAGCCTTGACCCGCAATCATCTATCATGGAAGCAAATGAGAGATCCTTGCCGAGTGCGCCATTTGATGCTGATAAAAAAGTCTGAGAACTGCGTCGACTCACTAAATTTTCGTGGAAAGAGCTTGCATATATCCTCAATGCTGATCGCAGATCACTAAACTCATGGGTCGGAGGCAGAGAGATGTCGCCTCATGACAAGGAACATCTCCAACATACACTTGAAATTATCCGTAAAATTGACCGCGGCTGGCCAGACAATAATTATGCACTTTTGACACGAGAAAATGACAGTATTCCTTTGAAATAGCTGTCAGAGAAGAAATATGATCAGTTTCTTGCATTGCTCGGCCCAGGCCCTGGACGCAAACCGCTACCAAAGTTCAGCAAGTCGCCAGAATCATGCGCAGCATCTCCATACCGATCTTCTCTTCCAGTAGGTGTGCTCCTCCAAGCTCGCCAAGATCGTATCTATTCCCTAGACGAACCTCTTTTATCTGCGACACCCATCGACGTTCCTTGGACAGATCCATTCGTTGAAAAATCAAAAATACACAGGAAATAAAACATGCTCATTTTATATTCATAGCGACTGAAACACTTTAGAGACACACTTATTGCGGGGGTAAATTTTACCTAAAACTTGTAAAATAAAAAATATTTGACATACATGATTTAGACCTATGCAACGCGATTGATGCATGAGACGGCTTTTAATTTATCATGTAGCGATATTTTTTCAACACGATGGCGTGCTTGCAAAAATATAATAATAGATCTTATTTCCGAAGAGCTTCACAGTAAATCATCTGTAAAGACTACTTAAGGCACAATACAATGTCAAAATCCTGTACAGACAAAACTAAAATCGATATTCTATCGACTGAGCAAGCAGGAGATGCCGCATCGGCGTATTCCCCACTGCAACTTGCTTTTCTCTTTTCGATCGCAAGACTCTATATATGGTGGAAACCAGCGGCAGAAGCCATAAAGTACCCGGAACGACTGATCGCCCAAATCATGGACATCGGGACGGTGAATCATATTGCGGAACTCAGGGAGCATTTCACAGATGACGAGTTGGCGGCCATCCTCAAAAAAGCCATAATTGGTTGGTTCAGCCCTAGATCATGGCACTACTGGCACTATGTCCTCCTTGGCACCCCTATCGGTTGCGTTCCACCATTGCCAACAAATCGCTTCTAAACATTATAGTTTGTCATTAAACTATGCATAAGTTTACACCCCATTATGAAATTCTACTTGAGTCACAAAGAGATTTATGGTCCTATTTGCATCCATTTAGAAATGAAGGCTTTGCTCTATACGGAGGAACAGCACTAGCCCTTCAAATTGGCCACCGTAAATCCGTAGATTTTGACTTCTTTTCTTCCATGCCTCTGCCACCGGAAAAGATGGACTATTTATTGACTCTTCCCATGATAGAAGGATCTCTTATAACCCAGAGAACCAATAATACTCTCTCAATCCGCACGCAAAGCGATGTAAAAATATCTTTCTTCGGAGATATACATTTTGGCCGTATTGGCGTCCCACTTGTGTCGAACGATGATATAGCCTGCGTTGCATCAATCCAAGATCTATTTGCCACAAAACTTGCCACTTTGATGGGCCGCATTGAGGCAAAGGATTACAGAGATATTGCGGCAATTATACGAAATGGACAAACTTTAGCGTATGGTATCGGAGGCTGCATGGCCTTGTACGGAGATAAAATTCCTACAGTCGACATTCTTAAAGCCTTAGTGTATTTTGAAGGGAGTGACTTAGAATCTTTAACAGATGAAGAAAAAAACTTACTCGTTAATGCTGTAAATTCACTCGACATTAAAAACATACCACACACACCCATAGTTTCACAACAACTTCATATATGATATGGCTTCTTTGAGATACAAGGCCCGATAACAGCATATGATATTTTTCGTATATTTTTCAATGTAGAAACCTGCCTTCAAAAATCTATTAATGGAGAAGTTCTTAAGGATTCCAACATACCAAAAAGCTTGATACTCGACTTCAATATATTCAATATGCACAAATTACCAGAATAGATAGACTCGTTAACCGCAAAAGTCAAAGGCCATCGCTGAAGGTATCCGCAGATCCATCTATTTGATAGCGCCAAACAAATTTATTAACTCTATCGAGGTACACAATGGACGCACTTATCACCCAGCAAAACATAGGGGCAGAGTCGCCGATGGGAGGAATACTCACTCCCACACACGGGACATCACGGCCGCTTGTCGGAGGAATGCTCTTACAACGCCCCACGTCCTCATATATGGTCTCGTCCACGGTCAAGGGTGATGAATATTCTGAGTTACAACCACATATCATGCAAACTGATGAAAAGTCCTTACCAATAACGCTGTTTAGTACCAGAAAGATGATCTGGGAGGTGCGCATGCGTACCAGATTGTCATGGGATGAGCTTGCATATGTTCTCAATACAGACAGGGGTACGATTGACTCATGGGCAAGTGGCGGCAAGATATCGCCTTGTGACAAAGAACATCTTCAAAGTATACTTGATCTGATATGCAAGATTGACCGAGGTTGGACACCCACCAACTATGCGTTACTGACCCAAGAAAATGACAATCTCCCACTAAAATTATTGTCAGAGAAGAAATATGAACAATTCCTTATGCTGCTTGGCCGCGGTTCTGGCAGAGAACCAACGCCAAAGTTTAGCGAAGCGCCAGAAGTACGCGCCGCCTGTCCATACTGCCCTTCACTGCCATGGTATGAACTCCTTATGCCTCTTCCAGACCCCGTTATTGTTCGTGATGAACCTCTCTTATTTGCAAAATCTATAAATGTTCCTTGGAGGGATCCATTTACATCAAAATAGTTTTTAAAATACTAATAGCTAGGACGCCATTGTTTTATTTATTGATAATTTTCGCGATAAACTAGATGGCTAAAAATGTATGGTATTTATTGAGATAATTTTTACATTTTTTAGGAGAATACACCCCATGACAGTGCTTACCAAGAACTCAGATATAGTCAAATGGATAAATAATATGCTTCAAGAGTGGCATCAAGGCGACCTCGCATTAGCAGAAAATTGGTTCGGTCATTTTGGTATTCCTACACGTCCGCTCACCGAGATTGCATCTAAAGCTTCTGGAGATGGTATCAAATTGCTAGAGTCACGTACACACGGACTCGCTGTTATTACACAGACATGCGACATAGTAAGGGATTGTTTGACTAGACCATTCATTGAAGTCTCTCCACTTATTCAAGTTGACTCTACGGTACTCTATAATGTAAAGAAATGCCGATTCACTTCATATGTAACATTACCGTGTCTTGAAGCAAATCGCCTTGTCATTGATCTTGATCGCGTGATGACCGTTGAAAAATCTATTGTCGCATCTTGGAGTCATACTCAAGGTTGCTCAAATGATTCTGATGTTCGTATCTTGTCACAAGCATTGGCGCGTAAACAAATACGATTCGCATTTCCTGATGACTTCTCAAAACTCATCATAAGGCTCCGAGATCGACTCATACAAAGGCATGGAAAATCTTCAGAAGAAGGGAATGCATTGCGTTCACTCAAGGAAATTCGCGTTCACGCAAATCCGTCATGGTATGCTGATGAAGTAGATTTACAGTTTTGGTTTATTAGCGATGATGATATCCCCATTGAAGAATCAATTATTGAAAAATTTAGAATAGAATGGTTAGAACTTGTATCGACTAGTGGACGATTTAAAAACGTTAATGGTCAAAATACAACATTAGATATGTTGACTGCTAAGGAATACACTGAAAGCGCTCCACTTGACTTAGACTATCTTTCAATGAATATACGCTGATTCACGACTTTATTCGGATTAATCTAAAATATTAACTTTTCAAATACCATTGCACTTAACTCGCTATTTATGACACAAATACTCCAGACAATAAATTCAGCAAAATAAGGCAAGACCGAAATGACGTTGATATTGTCATCTTCTTGCATATTATTAGCTTATCCATAAATTATTATTTTACTGACGCAGTACTATTACAGTCTTGTAGAGCAGCCAATTAGTAGCTTGATAATAGACGGCACATTCGAATTTGATTAGGTTGACATCGCTGT
>JAISTH010000014.1 GCA_031272715.1 Desulfovibrio sp. | reverse complement strand
CATGACGCATTGTAGCATGAAATCGCAGGGGATGTCAAGCGTTCGTCCCCCATGGACGAAAAACGGGCCGATCCATCGGGGCACGCCGTTTCGATGTAGGTCTGCGCATTCACTCCCTCACTTCGTTCGGGCTTCAGCTCTGCATCAGCCGTTCTATGGCACTGCGTGCCGACAACGGCTAGATCTGCGCAGGGAAGAGGTGAAGAGACGGGGGTTCCAGATGCAATTTTCATGTATCACGAGACGGCATCCTCGTCAAGCCCCGGTCGAGGACTTGGCGAAGATGCCCCGTGAGTCCGGATGGGGTCGCTCTCACCCTCGCTCTTTGCAGGACACCGGGCGAAGCAATGCGGACGCAAGCCCCCCTGAAGTGCCTCGGGGCACGGGCCAACGGGAAGGCAGAGGAGACTGCCGTGGCCGGTGCCCATCGATGATTCCCGGGAACGTCCGGACGGCATCGGCCGACTTGCCGCCGCCGGGCCTGGCCGAAGGGATGGGCGTGGCGCATCCTCTCCCGTTGAGGGACTCTCCTGCGGCGGCATGCGTTGGCCGCGGTTTTCAGCGGTCCGGAACGGCAAGGGCGATCGACGCCCTTGGTGTCCGGCCAGCGGGGACGCCTGCTGGTCCGGCCGCACGGCGCAGACGGAGCCGCCGCCTGGCCTTGCCCGGAGGCACGGGGCGAATGCGGGCGCAACGGCCCACTGCACCGGTCCTTCGCATCCTGGGATGAGACGGGGCGTCCACCATCAGAAGCACTTGCGCTTTTCCACCCCGGTTGCCTTTCACGGCCGGCAACGATGCGGTATATGGCGGCAATCCGTTGCCCCTGAAGAATTTTTTCGTCGATGCGTTATTGGCTGGACAGGGTTCGCCGTTTTCTGTATGTACGCCATCAGGTGATGGCGATGGCGCATGGCCTGCCCCGGCTGACGGCGATGCCGATTGCGCGTCGTGAGCCCCGCCCCGTGGACCCCATGGTTGTCTGAAGGCCATGGGGGCACGGCCTGACCGCTTGACGGATCCTGTCCTGGGGCTACATGGCCGTGGCCGCCAGGACTTCCGGCGTGGCCCCGCCACTGAGGCGTAGTGGATTCCTTCGCGGAAGGATGCACGGCGTCGGCCGCAAGGGCGGCACCGTGGCGGCAGGGGCGGAATGCCAAGACTGATGCCCCGGCTCGAACCCTGATCCGCAAGGGACGTGGGCCTTTGGCGGGAGGAGGTTCTCTCCACGGCGGGTCCGACAGGACGGATCAATGTGATTCTTCGGCATTGGCGGGGTGGGCACGATCCATTGGCATGGCCCGAAAACGAAGGAGCAGGCCAGGCGACCACATCGGTATGACTGGGCGGACGGCACGAGGCTTTGTCGCCCATGGCGTCCGGATGCTCGCTGACGTGTCGCGCAAGAAGAGTTTTTCCTGCGCATCGCCACCATAAATGTGCATATTTACTATTAACACTGCATCTCTTTCTTTTATACTTTATACTGAACGGAAACGTCAAGGCACAATAATTTATCGCTATAAAAATTATACATGATATTTGGATTTAACTATTTTAAGCGATATTATTAGGAGAATGCCATGCAATTGACTGAATTCGAAAAAGGTGTGTCAGCGTCACCAGTCGTTAAGTATAACATCGTAAAACAAACCGACTGGGATGCCGCAAAATCCCGGGATCGTAACGCTGCCGAGCGAATCGTCAATGCAATCCGGACCGACGAAAAGACCGCACAGGTTGGCAAGATGCTTGACCTCTCACACAAAATGGTATTTATCACTGTCCCAAGTACGACAAGATTGAACAAGGTTCCGAATGCTCTTGGTGTCAAACTCGCAAGACACTTCTCAGGAGCCTTCATCGATGGCGCAGAAGTCATTAGACCTAAATCGACTATTGCAATGAAGTCTGTCTCAAAAGAAGAACGTCCTTTTTCGTTTAGGCACTACTCGATTGTTAACATGGGGAAGTTTAATTCTCTTAATGGAAAAGATATAATTGTCGTCGAAGACATATTCTCGACTGGGTCTTCAGCTTATCAGTTTATTCAAACTATCAGGAGTTATGGTATTAACGTCAGGACAGTTGTAGGATTAATGGGCAACCCAAGGTTGGATCCACCACCACAACTCGTCAGCAAGTTGCAAAAAATGCTGAAAAATGTTGACATTCCCATCAAGGCTAAAGAATTGGCTGGGGTTCTCGCGGCAGGCGAGATAGAAGTAATCATAGACTACATCAACAATACGGAGGAACGCAATGGAAAAGACACACTTGCCGGAAAGTTACAATGGCTACTCAACGAGAGAGCTCTTGCAAATGTGGAGGGCCATTCCGTCTAACCGTACGCACATGCCGCAACCGCCGCATGAGATGGTGTGGGCCATGAATGCTTTGCTCAGGGAGTACGAGCTTGCTCCAGTCCACTGGAGCGCCGTCGACCGTGAAGCCGGTGATCGTGCGATGTGGAGGGCCAAGGAACTGCTGGCCCCCTTCGGGATCGACCCGGCCCCTTGGGCGAAACCGCGTGACGTGACGGACAACGGATCCGACGATGCGTTGTCCAATCAGGCCATGGCGATCTAGTCCATCTTCCCAGGATGCGGCCATGTCCACTTGTCCATACCGGGACGGGCTGGACGTGTCCCGGGGGGAGTACGGCGGGGAGTCGATCCGACGCAGCGGTGCGCAACGTCTCTCATGCTGCCGCGGCCATGGGGCGTCTGCCGGAGGGCCTTGATCGTTGGATGCGCGGACCATGGAGGCATGGCCGTGTTGCACGCCGCGGTCGGAGGTGCCTGCCTGCCGGCTTCGATGCCGGACGCCCCGTCAAGCCTTCGCCAGAGCGCATGAGCCTGCCGACCTCAAGCAATGCGGGCGGCGACCCGCCACCGCTTCTTCGAGAACCTCGGCAATCCGTCTTGGGCGATGCGTTTCCCGAGCTTGGGGCCGCTGCACCCGCATAGCCCGATCTCCCGTCGCACCGGACTGCGGCATCGCATCGCCCTTGCGGTTTCGCGCCGGATCAAGGCTTCTGGGCGGCATCTATGGGTCTTCGGTCGCGATTTTCGCCGTCCCGTCCCGCACCGGTGTCGGGAAGCACGAAAAAGGACCACCCGCAGGCACGGCCGAGGGCCAGACGCGGTCCTCGTCTTCATCTGCCCGCCCGGAACCGCCCCGGGAAACGGCTTCGCCGAACCCGCCCGGATGACGGATCGCATCCTCGCCCGCCTCGACGTGGGGGACGAGGGGGCCGTCCGGGAAGGCGTCGCCCGCAAGGCCGGCATCTCCCATGGCGCAGCGTCGGATCCTTCCCGGCACGCGCCTGCCCGCATACGCGCGACGCCGCCCGGGGCGTCATCCTCCGGGCGGCGTCGCGATGCGCGGACGTATCCCGCGCAGGAACGGAGAGCGGGATCAGGCCTTCACGACCTGGACGTACCAGCTGGCCGCGTCCTCCAGAAGGGACGCGGATCTCCCGGCCACGGCCTGGGGTTCCCGGATGTACCCGTCCTGCAGCAGGGAGGAGTCGAAGAGGGCCATCGTCAGCCGCTCGAAGACCACGTCCCGGGCGTTGGCCATGTATATCCGCAGCATGGACCGCAGCAGCGGATGGTCCTTGTTCACCTCCAGCACCTTCGGCGGCAGGGTGTCGTCCTTGTTCACGACCCGGAAGAACTTCTCCATGGACGAGGTCGTCCCGTCCTGGGAACCCAGCACCGCCGGGCTGTCCGTGAGCCGCCGGGAGACGGAGACGTCCTTCACCCTGTCCCCGAGGATCTCCTTCATCCGCACCAGCATCCCGTCGAAGGTGGACCGCTCCTCGTCGGAGAGCGGCGCGGCCTGATCCTCCCTCACCTCCTTGTCGGCGAAGTCGGAGAGGGACTTCTCGTCGGCGTTCTCCACCGACTTGCACTCCCAGTCCTTGTACCGGCCCATGCCCTCCATGACGAACTCGTCCAGGGGCTCGTAGAGGAACAGCACCTCTATGCCCTTGCGGCGGAACATGTCCATGTAGGGGCTCATCCGCGCGGCCTCGCGGTTGGGGGAGAAGAGGTACCAGAAGGTGTTCTGCCCCTTGGGGGCCCGCGCCATGTACTCGTCGAGGCTGGTCGTCGTCTTCTCGTCCGCCATGGCGGTGGAGTTGAAGCGGAAGAGGGCGGTCACCCGGTCCTTGTTGGCGTAGTCGTGGTACCCCAGCTTGAAGATCTTCCCGTGGAGGTCCCAGAACTTCCCGTAGACGTCGGGCCGGTCGGCCGCCATCTTCTCCAGGTGCCCCAGCACCTGCTTCACGATGACCTGGTTCATCTTGCGCAGCACCACGTTCTCCTGCAGGGTCTCCCGGGAGATGTTCAGGGGCAGGTCCGCGGTGTCGGTGACGCCCTTGAGGAAGGCGAGGTAGTCGGGGATGACGTCCTTGTTCCTGTGCTGGATGAGCACCCTGTCGCCGTAGAGGTCGACGCCCCACATGTCCCGCTCCATGCCGAAGAAGTCCATGGTCTTGTCGGGGATGTAGAGCAGGGCGTGGAACTGGACCGGGGCGTCCACGGCCAGGTGGATGACGTCCAGGGGGGGCTTGTCGTCGTAGGTCAGGGCCTTGTAGAAGGCGTCGTACCGCTCCGTGTCCAGGGAGGACTTGGGCTCCCGCCAAATGGCGGGCTGGGTGTTCACCTGGGCGTCCTCGAAGAAGATCGGGAAGGGCAGGAAGGCGGAATGCTTCTTGATCGCGCCCTCGACGCGGTACTTCTCGATGAACTCCTCGGCGTCGGGCTTCAGGTAGACCTTCACGCTGGTCCCGCGCTTCAGGGTCGCGTCGGGGGCGGGGGCCACGGTGTAGGTGCCGAGGCCGTCGCTGGTCCAGACGTTGGCCTTCCCGGCCTCTTCGCCGAAGGCGGGCGCCGAGGTGACCTCGACCTTCTCGGCGACCATGAAGACGGAGTAGAAGCCGATGCCGAACCTGCCGATGATGTTGGCGGCGTCGGGGCGTCCCTCCTCGCTGCCCTCTTCGGGGGAGGCATCGGAGGAGGCCTCGGGGGACGCCTCGGAGGAGGGATCCTTCTTCCCTTCCATCGCGGCCACGAAGTCCTCGGAGCCGGACTTGGCGATGGTGCCGAGGTTCGTGGAGAGCTCCTCGGCCGTCATGCCGATGCCCGTGTCCGTGATGGTCAGGGCCTTCTCCAGCTTGCTGGCCGTGATGCGTATCTCGAGGGGGAGTTCCGGCGCCACGGGCTCCTGGCCGCGGTTGCGGTTGAACCGCAGCTTGTCAAGGGCGTCGGACGCGTTGGAGAGCAGCTCCCGCAGGAATATCTCGCGGTTGGTGTAGAGGGAGTTGGTCAGGATGTGCAGCACCTTGCGCACTTCCGCGCGGAACTCCCGGGTGTTTTCCTTCTCGCCTGTGTCGGACATGTGCAGACCTCCTTCAGGGGCGGCGTGGTGTGGGGGAGCCGCCCCGCGTGATGATTGCATGCATGAAGAGATAAGTCCTTCCCGGGAACCGTCAACCCCCCGGACGAAAAAATTCCTCCGGGCCGCACGGGAGGCCGTCCGGAAGGGGGCGCGGACTGCCCGAGGCCCGGGAGGATGCGCGGATGCGCGGATGGAGCGTTTCGCGGGCTCGCCTGTGTCGCAAAAGGCCGCTTGTGTCGCAAAAAGGCGACGGACGGACCGGCCTTCGCGGCCCGATTGTGGCGTCGGCCCAGGCGCAGCCGCCACATGACCGGCTTGCGGGACGAAGGGGAGGGCGACCTGGACGGGGGTCTCCTTGTGGCCACGGATGCAGGACGCCCCGGGCGAAGGCCCGGATCCGAAGCCGGCGCATATATCCGCAAGGGGAGACGAAAAAATCCGCCACGGTCTATGCCACGCGGGATGCGGGGATCGTCCGCGGGAGGATCGGGTCCGGACGCCACGGAGGCGCGTCCCCGCAAAACGCCACTTGCGCACGGGAACGAAATGGGCTATGCACCCCTCGCCGGCATACGCCGACGAGGACGCAACCCCTCTCGCCGGGGACGGGACTGGATCGCCCGGCCCCGGAAGGACGCATCCCCGCGGCCCGTCTCCCCCCGACGGAGCGACCCCCGGCAGGAGGAATTCTCACGATGGACGTCGTCATGCTCTCGCGGCTGCAATTCGCCGTGGCCGTCTTCTTCCACTTCATCTTCGTCCCGCTCACGCTGGGACTCTCGGTGCTCCTGGCCTGGATGGAGACCCGCTACGTCGCCACCGGCGACGAAACGTGGAAACGCCACGTCAAGTTCTGGGGGAGACTCTTTCTCATCAACTTCACCCTCGGGGTGGTGACCGGGATCACCCTGGAGTTCCAGTTCGGCACCAACTGGTCCCGCTACTCCTCCTTCGTGGGGGACATCTTCGGCTCCCTTCTCGCCATCGAGGCCACCGTGGCCTTCTTCCTGGAGTCCACCTTCATCGCCGTCTGGCATTTCGGATGGAGGAAACTCGGGAAGAAGGCGCACCTGACCAGCATCTGGCTCGTGGCCATCGCCGGCAACCTCTCCGCGCTGTGGATCATCCTCGCCAACGGCTTCATGCAGCATCCCGTGGGCTACGCCATCAACGAGGCCGTCGGCCGCGCGGAGCTCAAGGATTTCATGGCGGTGCTCACCAACGAGTACGCCTGGGGCATGTACGCCCACACCATCATGGGGGCGTGGGCCCTCGCGGGATTCTTCGTCCTCGGCGTCTCGGCCTGGCACCTGCTGCGCAAGCACCAGACGGACTTCTTCCGCCGCTCCTTCTCCATGGCCGCGCCCTTCACCCTGATCCTGCTCCTGGCCCTCGCCGTGAGCGGCCACCATCAAGGCCAGGTCGTGGCGAAACACCAGCCCGCGAAACTCGCCGCCATGGAGTCCCACTGGGAGACCATGAAGAACGCCCCCTTCAGCCTCCTGGTGGTGCCCCGCACCGGCGGGAAGGAGGGCAACGCCATAGAGACGCTCCCCATCCCGGGCCTGCTGAGCTGGATATCCTTCGGCTCCGTGGACGCGCAGGTCACGGGGCTCTCGGACATCCCGGCGGAGGACCGTCCTCCGGTCAACCCCGTCTTCTGGTCCTTCCGGGGGATGGTCGCCCTCGGGGGACTCTTCATGCTGCTGGCCCTCTGGGCCACGGTCAGGCGCAAGGATCCGCCCGCCGGGCTCATGCAGGCCCTGGTGTGGAACATCCCGCTGCCGTACATAGGGCTCGCGCTGGGCTGGACAGTGGCGGAGATGGGACGCCAGCCATGGATCGTGTACGGACTCATGCGCACCAGCGACGCCGCGTCCCCGGTGCCGCCGTCCAGCGTCGCCATATCCCTCGCGGCCTTCCTGGCCGTGTACACCTTGCTGGGGGCCCTGGACATCTGGCTCCTTCGCAGATACGCCATCAAGGGCGCGGACACGGGAGGGACGACCGATGCTTGACATGCTCCTGCTGGAAACGATCTGGTTCGTGCTGTGGGCCCTTCTCTGGGCCGTCTACTTCGTGCTTGACGGCTTCGACCTCGGCGTCGGGACGCTCCTCCCCTTCCTCGGACGGAAGGAATCCGAACGCAAGGCCATGTACGCCGCGGCCGGCCCCTTCTGGGACGGCAACGAGGTCTGGCTGATCTCGGCGGGAGGCGTGACCTTCGCGGCCTTCCCCAACGCCTACGCCGTCCTCTTCAGCGCACTGTACGCGCCGCTGCTCATGCTGCTCTTCGCCCTGATCTTCAGGGCCGTCTCCTTCGAGTTCCGGGACAAGGTGGAGCATCCCGCATGGCGCGGCCTGTGGGACGGAGTCCACTTCCTGGCGAACCTGGTGCCCTGCATCCTGCTTGGCGTCGCCTTCGCCAACCTCTTCATGGGCATCCCCGTGGACGTGCAGGGGGTCTACCACGGAAGCCTGCCGGAGCTGCTGAACGTCTACGGCCTTGCGGGAGGCGTGTTCTTCTGCTTCATGTTCGTCCACCACGGCGCCATCTGGCTCGCCGCCAAGACCCGGGGCGACCTGCAGGTGAAGGCCCTCGGGGCCGCCACCTTCTGCTGGCCCATCGTCCTGGTTCTGCTGGTGGCCTTCCTCGGCCTCACGGCGTCCCACACGGACCTCTACGACAACTACAAGGCGTCGCCGACGCTGCTCGCCCTGCCCGCCATCGCCCTCCTGGGCCTCGTGGGGGCCCGGACGGCCCTGAGGGCCGGAAAGCTCTGGACCGCCTTCGCCTGGGACGCCGTCTTCATCATCGGGGTCACCTTCTTCGGGGTCATGGGGATGTTCCCGAGACTGATCATCTCCTCCCTGGACCCCATAGCCTCGGTGACGATCCTCAACGGCGCGTCCACGCCCCTGACCCTGAAGATCATGCTTGGGGTCGCGGCGGTGATGGTCCCCATCGTCCTCATCTACCAGGGATGGGTGTACCGGCTCTTCTCCGACGCCGTGGACGGCGAGGAGAAGTCCGGGGCGGCGCATTACTGACGGCATGAGATGAAGGCGAGGGGCCGTCCGCCGGGGCGGCCCCTTGCGCATGGAAACGGCGGCGGAAACGATGCCGCCTGACACGACGCCCCTCGAAGGGCGGAATACACGGCGGCCGGGATCGCGTCCGCGGCGGCAGTCCCTGGACACGGAAGCCAGGCCACGCCACGAAAACGCGTCCGTCACGCACCGTCACAGGAAAGGACAACCGATGCGCACACTTCTCCCAAAATCCCTGATCGTCCTGCTGGCGGCGTCCACGCTCCTTTCCTGCTCGCCCAAACCCTCCCTGGACAGCGGGTTCGGCGCAAAGGCGAACAGCATCGTCACCGTGCGCCAGCGTCACAACCCGAATCTCGAGAAGAAGAAGGAGTACGACCACGCCCAGGCCCTCCGTGACGCCAGGGCGAACTGCCAGGAACTGGGATTCGCCGGCGCGAGGCCCCTCGAGGACACGCTGAAGAGGACCTGCTCGGACCAGAAGATGGTGTTCGCGGTGGTCGCCTCGGTCCCCGTGTGCACGGAGACCACGATAGAGAAGCAGTTCCAGTGCACGGGCGGCTCCCGGGACACGCCCATGAACAAGCCTGCGGACCGGTGGCTGCAACCGTCCAAGTGACGGCCGCCCGGAAAGCGACGGCCGCGCCACCCGCAGGCGCAAGGCTCACGCCGTGGCCTGCGCATCGGGGATGCGAGGCGAAGGACCATCACCAGACAACGTCGGGAAGAGAAGGATGTCCGCGACAAGAAAACTGAAACGGAAAAGTCCGGCCGCCCGGAGATTGGCGAGAAGGGAGAACGTGCAGGTCACGATCTTCATCCCGGTGCGTTCCCAGAAACGGGAAGGGGAAAACCTCTCCTGGTTCAAGAACGTCCCCATGTCCGCCAGGGAACTGCGGAAAATCATGAGCCACACCGGTATCAGGCCGGAGTACATCGCCATGTGGTCGGCCGACGGGAAGTTCCCCGTCCCCGCCGTCACGGCGGAGGCCGTCGACGGATGGCACGAGGGGACGCTGCCGATCCCCGACGATGCCGGGGCCGTCCTCCGGTTGTGGCGGGAGGAGTTCGACCATGCCGCGGAGGCCGTCTGCCAGTGGCATATCGACCACCTCCAGGAACTCCACGGCGGCTGGGTGCGCAACTACGGCGTCACCTTCATCATATACCCGGACTTCGAAAAGCAGCTGAAATACGACAAGGTGACGATGCGCGACATCCCGCTCGAAATGCGGAACAGCTTCATCAAGTACGCCTGCGTCCTCCTGGGCGTCCAGGGAATCAAGTCCATGCTGATCCCCTTCGAGGAAGAGAAATACTTTGCATTTCTCGCTGCGAACAAGATCGAGCACTCCGATGACGCCATAGATGCGTGGTCCAATAATCGTGCGCTTGAGATAGAGAAATCCTTGGGGGGAAATTGGAATCGCGTCGCAGAAATGCCTGCCGAAGGACAATGAAATGGATTGAATGAAAGAGTGGAACGACAGTGTTATAACAGTTGCATCACGGATCAACGGCAAGCATCCGCATGAGACGGAGAATCCTGTCGAGAATTTGCCTGAAACCTTGCGATCCAAGAACTCGATGAGAAAATAGAAGGACTTCAAATCGACCCGAGAGAGAATGACGCATTTGCCGGCGAAGTCGTTCCTGCCAAAAGATCTGGATCGGACGGGTCCGCGTTTGCTCTTCCCGGCAAGTCCCTTGGCCCTATGGGCAGGCGCCTGGGTTTGCGAAATTCCCGACCGGGGCGCCGTTGCGCAGGCGAGGGCTTGACGTGCGCGTGTCCCGGAAAAAATCGCCGACTCATCGATGCCAACGCCCATGTCGCGGGGATTCCCCATCCATCGTCCCGGTCTCCCGGGGTAAAAAGGACGACTGCACCGCGGCGGACGCCATCGCGATCCGCAGAAGCGGATGCCGCCAGGCCAAGGCCATCCCCTTCAGGGATGGTTCGCGCAGGCCCGGCGAGCGGCGCAGATTCACGGAGGAGGGCGGTCGCATCGGCAACGGCTGAAACGCCGCAAGCCTCAAGGGCGTCATCGAGTCCGAACGGACGTGACGGGGGTGGAACAAGAGGAGACCGGCAAGGACGGTACGGCGGCCAATGTGGACGCACCCACGTCGTCGGCCGCGAAGGCAGGACGGGACGCCGCCGGGACGCCATACGTCTTCGGATGCGCACCACGGGCGCGAACGGTCCGCGTCCACCACTCGGTGGACGCGGACGGCCACGCCTCCGCCGCCATCGTTCCGCACCGCCATCCTGACGCCATCTTCGTGGGCATGGCCTACCAACCCTTCAAGGCCGCCGACTTCCTTGGGGCGGTCCCCGGGATGCGGCGGCGTGTCTTCGTGGACCGTTCCTTCGCTCCCGAGATCCTCCGCGCCGTCGCGAGGCGGGCAGAGGCCCGGATCGTCCGGTGCGACCACAACGTCTCCTCCATCAGGAGTCGCGATGCCGATGTCGCGGCGACCGGCCCGATTCCGGGACTGGTCTTGCGCCTTTCCCGGGACGGGACGGAAGCGGGGTGCATCCTCGCATGGCGGGAGTTCATGGGCGGGGAAGGGGGAGGGAAAGACGACGGCGGCAGGGACGGGCGGAGGGATGGGGACTTCCCCCTGATTCCCCGTGCCGTCCGCCTCGTCTCGCTCTACGGCACATGGCGGAAGAGCGATCCCGACTGGAAGGACGGTTCAATGCTCGTGGCTCAAGGCGCTTCCATGCGTTCTGCCTGTCGCCGGACTCAATCATCCGGCACCATGCTTGCCGTTGGTCTGCATGGGCCGGATGCCGGAACCTGTCGTCACCGATCAATCAATGAATGGGCAGTCACAGTTTCATGATTTAGTCTTTGATTTTTTCATGGAATCCAGAAAGCTCTCGAGGTCGCAGATGCGTTCGTATGTTCCGGGCAATCTTTTCTTCTTGTTCGGGACGTACTTGTAGACATCGTCATTTATTGACGCCAAGGCGATATGTCGCTTCTTGGCATTTATGACGATGGACATGCAAATCGGGTCTTTGTAGGACTTCGCGTATTTCGTAATCTGCTCGTCTGCCTCCACAAGTTTCGACTTGACGTTCGCCTCCGTCCCGCTGGCTGAAATCTTCAGCTCGAACAAGGCGATTTTACTGTTGTAATACAACACGAGATCTGCACGCCCGTGGGTTTTGTGTTCCTCGGGGCGGATGTCAAGCTTCGCGTAGTACATAAGAAAGTACATCGCATTTCTGTAAAAGCATTCAAGGGTCAGGTCGTTGCCGCTTGTCTGATCTAAGTCGTCATAGATTATGATGGAAAAAATTTCGTTGAAGACAGAAAGAGCAGAAAGAAAATCGTCATTTGCGAGGCATTTTATTAATTCTGTTTTGGTTGCGACCCTCTTCTCTTGCCATTGCAATGCCACGAAGAAATTATCCTCTGTCAGGTCAATCATGGAAGATCGAACTTCAATATTCGGATATGTAAGGTAGTACTCACCTTTTTCTGGGTCTCTGCGAGGCGTCAGGTAGCCGGATTGATAAAGATACATCGCTGGGCTGATTGATTGTTGGACTTCCCCGGGCATTTTGAGCTGTTTCAGTGTGATAGGGTAATACTCAAAGTCCGCAACGGTAAATTTGCTCTTTGAAATGTACTTTTGTATAAACTCTTGCTGTCCAGTCTCAACCCAATAATTGTCAAATT
>JAISTH010000052.1 GCA_031272715.1 Desulfovibrio sp. | reverse complement strand
CATCATGACGTAGATAACCCGCACCAGTACTCACTATCCTACGATCCTCAAAAAAGGCTGCGATGCAGTCATGATGTACCTTTGCCTAATTATCAAAATATCTCGGTGTAAACTCTAGGAGATGACAGCTCCCGGGACTTTAGTCCCGGGAGCTGTCATTTCTTGATGCGCTTGAACTTCGTAATGGTCTTGATCCCGCTGTCCACTTCGGCAAAACTCATTTCATCCTCGCCATTGAACACAAGGGTTTTGAAGGTCTTTCCACCATCGTCACTGAACGTCCAGTTTTTGCCGTCATCGGATTTCTTGTACTGGATATCTATGCTTTTCTGAACGCCGTTCTTGTTGATTACGGTCATTTGCGTTTCGGAAAAAACGAATGACGATTCGGCGATCGTTTTTTGCATCAAAGCACGCAAATTCCGTACCATTGTGTTCTTCAATGGGTTGTCGGGAGCCTCGAATTCGACTTCAGCACTCCATGTCCCGAGTATCGGGTTTGACGAGCCGTAAGCGAAGAGAAACAATGTCAGTGCGAAAATACAGAGAAGTCTGCGTCTAAGCATTTTGTTCTCCGATTTTATTTGTTTTAATGTGATTAAATGAAAGATCTATTCAGTATGTTATCAAGTGTATCTCATAATCCTTGAAGGAAGGACGAGATGCGGCTTCGGGCCATCATGGTCATGATGCAGTCTGCAAATAGTTCAGTTGCATGGAAAATCGAGGCTCCGCCGTGCCTTGGGCACGGCCCAAGCCGTTGCCGTCGATGCCACCATGCCGGATGGCCGTTCGCCCATTCCCGGCACGCCCGTTCCAGTTTCCCGTCCGTCCGGCGGACTTGTCCAGGGCGTCCCGTCCGGTGAACCTGCGGACCATGGACGTCCCAGGCTTCGGTCCGCCTTGATGCCAACACATACGCCTTCCCCGTCCTCCCGTCAACATCCGGGGCGATGTTCCCCTGCCGTGCCCTTTCGCCCCATGGCGAGCCATTCCGGAGGATCCCGCCGAACCCTGGCAGTCCGCATTTTCCGGGATGGCGAGGCGGCATGCCCGTCGAAGCGATCCTCGGGTCATTTCTCCCGGTGACCGGTCCGGGGCCTCGAGGCATCCCCGATCTCCTGGCGGCAGTTTCTTGCAGGCGCGATGCCCCGCGCCTTCCCCGTTTGCGGGTTCCCATCCCCCGTCGCCCATGACGCCATGCCTTCAGGCGCCACGTCCCTGTCGGCAAGGCGCCCTCCTCCACGGCGCGGGGGAGGCACAAGGGCGCGATGGCGACGTCCACGCCGGATGCCCGCCCCAGGGAGCCCTTGCAGGTTCGGCCAGGATTGCCCGGCAGGTTCCCGCACCCCATGTCCGGCGCGGATTTGCAGGATGCACTGACAGGATCCAGTCCTTCCCTGGCGACAGCCATAATGACGTTAATCCGGAAGGGAATCGAAGGGAGCTTGCGGGGCAATCGATCATCGAAGTGTATAGAGGCCCTAGAATATTGCAGTAATTTTCTCAAAATATCTTCTAGACTCGCAGGATTTTTTGGACAGAAGCCGCGGTATATCTGCGTTTGAGCCACTGAAAAATTTTTTTTTGGTCTAGGGGGTAGACGCATGAAAAAAAGACATTAATCTTTAAATGGCGCGATGATAAGTCGTAAACTCGTCGGCCAGCATCTTAATGATTTTGGA
The DNA here is from genome assembly GCA_031272715.1 of Desulfovibrio sp. Taxonomy (GTDB): domain Bacteria; phylum Desulfobacterota; class Desulfovibrionia; order Desulfovibrionales; family Desulfovibrionaceae; genus Desulfovibrio. The sequence goes on along the minus strand of JAISTH010000052.1, from coordinate 28,427 downwards.
GGACCAGTGGGTGCTACCTATGCCAACATGGGCAGATCGCAGCAGTTGGCGGAATTTCCAGCTGAAGGTTTTTCCCATCTAGAAGGAGCCCTCGACTTACAAGCATACTCCATGCCATTTGTTGCCCTCGAGGCCGATGCACGGCCCTGTCCATGTGGTCTCGAGGGGGGTGGCGCCGCCGTGGCGCCACGCTCCCCGAGGTGGAAGACATGTCGCAAGGCGTGGGCCTGGCCGGTGGACTTTTGGAGGGCGCGCCTCGAGGAGCGAGGGAAGCGTTGGCGGCAGACCCCGGGCAAGACGCGTGGGGCAAGCGGTGAGGAGGTTTCGGGGCGCCCGGTGGCCGCAGGCCGTGGTCATGGAATCCCGACATCGCGTGATCTTGGCGGGACGCGCCGTGCATTGTCGCCAACGGGATCGGGAAACGGGCCAGGGAGGGAACGTGCCGGAAACGTTGGACGTGGCGGTTGACGGAGAAAGGGCACGGGGATGTTCGACGGGAAAGGGATGGACGGAACCGGGCCGGGGAGATGGGATGCGGAGGCGGGACGCGACCGTGGGACGCGGTGAAGGACCCCGGGCCTGGACCCGGAGACGGGAGATGACGACAGGGCGTCGAGGTGGGGCCTGACGGCGGGATGCGGAGCCTGGGCATGGAGAAAGAACGTCGGAGCGGGACATCGATGCCGGACGCGGAACCGGACATGGAGGCGGAACATGGCGGCAGGACATGGCGGGGGGATGTGGGACCGGGACATGGAGACGCGGGGAGAGAACTCGGAGGCGCGATCGAGCGCGGGGACGTCGGCATCGATCGCCTCGAGGTATCCAGGACATCGGATCAGGGCTGTCCTGGTACGTCCAGGGATTACCCGGGAGTCGACGCGACGTCGCCGGCCAGGGTCTTCTGCGGCGTGGATCGCGGCCGCGGCGGCGATCTGGAGCCGCGGATTCAGAGATGGGCGCCTCCCGTCGTCATGCCTCGACATCCGGCATCCACCGGCATTTTCGGGGCATGAGGACATCCGAACCTCTCAGGGATATGGGGGGTTGGCCGTCTTTCCCCAGTGCGGCGCGACGAAGCTTCGAGATCGGCGGCAAGGCACACAGGAGATGCCTCGGATTCCCTTGCCGATCCTTGCTCTGCGGAGGATCAGACTTTTTTTGAGGGGAATTCTTCCAGGGCCTGTAAAGTTTCGCGTCATGCCTGCCGATAAGTGGTTATCGCAGCTATAGCACGCAGATGACGACAAGAAAGTGTGGCTTGACAAGATAGCAAATATGATGTATATTGTCTTCCTGACGCCTCCACAGGCCGACGGAAGCTGGCCTGCCAGCCAAGGTTGCCAGGGTGTGTCGCGTGAAGAAAAAACGGCCAATGCCAAGCCAGGCAAGGCCTGGAGGAGGTTCAAGGCACAGCGATCAACATCGGATGGAGATGTCGGCATGCCGTCTAGACAACAAAAAGAATTCGGAGCAGAATTTTGACAGTTTCTAGACAATCTTTAATAGTTATTCTCGAATATTTTTAACAATCTTAAGGCATATTCGTATAATAGTATTTAAAATTATATTCACGATATTCCCGATTCGATAGAAATTAGATAGCTTCTAGACAATATTTACTAGTTCTTCTCGAATTTTTTTAATAAATTTAAGGTGTATTTGTGTAATAGTATTTAAATCATCTTTAGTATATTTACGATTTGATCGTGTATTCATAAGGCTTAGAGCAATTTCAAGAAAAAATTCTAAACATATATACACATACTGTAGTAAATTATGGAAAAGCATAGACCCAGAAAAAAAATTTTTGCATCCTGGCTCATAGACCCTTGCAATTGGGTTAGCATTGTGCTACAGCACCTGGAGCCAAGACGCCAGATGTTTAAAAAATGTAATCCAAGAGAAAAAGAAGTCATCTGAGACCATGACCAGGCTTGAGTATATATAAGGATGCAACGATGGACAGCAAACAGCCAAGCGCTTCGAGAAGGCCAATGCTCGACAGGCTGACGATGGCGAGCGCCCTGGGCGATCCCGACAAGGAGTGTGGCAGCGCCGCACATCGGGCCAAGGGATGCCGAGTCGGCAACGGCGTGCCTCACGGCGAGATGTCCCGCGTGACGGATTCCTGGTGTGACCGGTAATGGACAAGGAGACCTCAGAATTATAGACAATCTATAAAATATTTATTGAAATGGCGCAAACCTGAGGACGGCACCTATCGCAACAGGACTCGACTTGGACTTCATCCAGTAAAAAATGCTCCGCAACTTATACCGAATATTGACCCATAATTTTAAAGCAACCCAAGGAAATGACGACTCAACAACAATTCAAACACAAAAAATGAGGATACTATCATGAGCTAGAAATCATCGAGGCCGATGGAAAGGCAACTATCGCCAGCGTAGCAGCGCCAGCGATGATGGCGGGATCGAAGCCCGTTCAATGAATGCCACGCACAAAGTGAACGCATTACATTGAGCCCGCAGCGATCCATGTCCACCCGGGAGAGAGGCAACGCCTCTTTCCATCCCATTTTCCTTCCCATCGTCCTCGATTTCCCCGACAGGAATACACCTGCAGCATGGTCTTCCATGCATGCAAATGCTCCCGGCAAAAGTGCCTCGGGAGTCATCGGGAACGCCAGAAGACATTGTACATTCGGAGGGCCGCAACATGATGGACGAATCGACGGACAAACTGACGGACGAACGGACAGACGGACCGAAGGACGGGATTGACAGGGGGCTTGCGCTGTCCATGGGGCATGCGGCGACGAAAAACGCCCCCCGGAAGAATCGCCTCCCGAGAGACACCACAGGACGCCCGACGGAGCACCGATGGCGTCCGGACGAGCCGACCCGCCACCCAAGGCCTCCCCCCTGCCCTTCTGACCTGCGGTTTGAAACGCCCCATCCCCTCCCGTGGGTGGACGCCATCCGGCACCGCGACCATGGGATGCAGCCAGGGGACTGATGCGGCATTTTCGGGAACCTTGAACGGCACGAAACACTCACTGTCCCATCGGCCGTCCCCCAGGAAGCGGGGATGGCCGGGGGCCGCCCGACGCGGGCGCCTCTGGCGCCGGGGAAACCCGAATACGGAGCCAAAATATGCATAAACAGGAATCGACGCTCGCGCTCTTGCCCTACGCCATCTGCGCGGACACGCCGGTGTTTTTCAACAGGGAGGATATCGAGGAAATGCAACTGGCCCTCATCGAATACCTCAAGGCATACATCGCCAGAAACTTGCCGGCCCTCCAGGCGGCGCACCCCGTGATCGCCCCCCTCCACGGCTGGAACGGCGAAATGGAAACCCTCCCGTATTGGCTGAACTGGGGCGAGGGCGTCTCCTGCCGCGAGCTGGAGGACATCGGGGCGTGGCGGCAGGCCATCGTGACCCACGAGGTCCGGGACAGCGAGGAGGTGGAGTGATGGCCACCATGGATCGTGCCGTGATCCTCGCCTCCGTGCACATGACCCCGCTGGCCGGGATCCTTTCCGGGGAAGGCAGGCGATCCGCCCAGGGGGCGGCGCCCTTGGGGCGGATCGCCTTGGGCTTGGGCATTGGGTGGTGCGAGGCGGATCCCGTCGTCGATACGGTCGCCACGTGGGGCGAGTTGTCGCCCCCGGGGATCAGGATGCCGTGGGACGGGACGATGCCGAGGGTCGTCCGGGCCGGAGACTTGCGCTTCCCCTTCGAGGTCAGGCCGATCCTCCTGCCCGACCGGCGCAGGATCGACGACGCCTGGGCGTTTCGCTGGGACGAGGGGAATTGGCAGGAAGTCGATTCCCGGCAGGATTGCGAGATTTCCTCGATCGGGGGGATGGGCGGCATGGGCGACGGGTCCTCGATGCCGTCCGCCCCCGACGGGAAGCCCGTCGCGATGGAGGCGAGGACGGAACCTCGCCGGGACGGGCAGGACGGGAACGCCCTCCGGACGTCGCAAGACACTGGAGGGCGGGGACGGAACGGCCCCGGGGGATTGTGTCCCCCGGACCATGGGATGGAACCTGGAGGCGTTTCGGGACATCCCTCCGTCCGGCCTCCTTCCCATCCCCCGGCCGTGCCGGGATGGATGGACGTCGGGCCGTCCGGAGGAACGGCGCCGGCTTTGGCAGACACGTCAACAGGAGAGATGAACGTGATCAAGACGCGAACATTCCGCCTGCTGAACGGCCTTGCGATCAGCGTCGAGGACCCCAAGTCCTTAAGCGAGGAGCGCCTTGCAAAAGGCGAACGGGATCTCATCTGGTTTCTCTTCGAGATCCTGTCGGGGCTCGTCCCCGACCAACATGAGACGGCCCACGTCCTGTCCCTGGCCAGGGGCGACGGGGGGCTGCAGGTTAGGGGAGGCTACTGGGGCGATGGGGACATCCTCTCCATCGTCGAGATGAAGGAGGAAGGGAAAAGGCCCACCCTCCTCGTGACGTACGAGGACGGCCTCGGCGGCGAGGACGCGTAGGGTCGCCCGCCCCCCTGGCAAAGGGACATCGCCGCGCGCCCCATGGGCGCCCGGCGATGTCCGGAGGGATCGTCGGAGGAAGGATGCTGCATATGGAACATGCACATGACGGCATTGCAGACGGAACGATCGGTTCCCGTGAGGGCGCCCTTCCCGAAGCGCGATGCGCACCGCGATGCACCCGGCCCGGGATGGACCTGCCCATGGCGGCTCCGCTCAAAGGCCGGAGCATGGAGGCATGCTCCATGGCGGCACCTTTCCCGGCGATCTTTCTCCCCTGGACCGAAGACATGGGGGGAGCGCCGAGGGCGCCGCCGTGGCGGCCCGTTTCCCGGAGACGGCTCTTCCCGGGAACGGAGCCGGGAAACCCCCAAGGGCGCCTCCGTTCCCACGAAGGGACGTTGCGCAGGAAGACGCCTACGTCGCCCGGACGGTCACCGGCAGGCACATGGCGACAGGGCCGGCAGGGAACGGGAAACGCCCGTTTCGGGCGGTTCGAAGGATAGACTCAAATGAAGGAGAACGACATGAGGAGCAAGACAAGGATCAACGAGGCCGCGCCCAGGGAGAACCAGACGGTGGAGGATCAGGTGCAGGATCGGGCCGGGGGACGGACCGACGCGCAGGACATCTCGAACATCTTCGAAAAAATGATGTCCGGGAACGACCTGAAGTCCTTGAACATCGAGAACCGGAAGGGCCTGAACCCGGACGACGACTTCGGACCGTCGGGGTGGGACTGGGCGGGATCGAACCGGAACGCCTTCGCAGGCTGGACGGGGGCCGGAACCCGGGGCCCCGTGCCCTCGAGGCTGACCCCGGAAATCCTCGCCGACATGGGCCTTGGGGACAAGGCATGCCCGTCCGGGAAGGACGGGAGGGAGCATAACACGGGAAAGGGGCAGGACACGGGGAAGGGGCAGAACACGGCAAAGGGGCAGGACACGGGAAAGGGGCAGAACACGGGGAAGGAGCAGGACATGGGGAAGGAGCAGAACACGGGAAAGGAGCAGGACATGGGAAAGGGGCAGGACACGGGGAAGGGGCGGACTCCCCGCAAGCCCCGCGTGGTCCGGAAAGGCCAGGACGCGGCGATCTCCCCCCAAACGCCCCCGATGGACGCGGCCGACATCTCCCTGGGGTGCATGGAGGGGCTGAAGGGTCTCTACCGGGAGGAGAACGAGGTGGACCGGGAGGACGGGAAGACCTTCCCCGGAACGGCCATGAAGCTGTCGGGGCATCCGGATCCCCTTCAGGGGAGGCCGGGGGGCCTGGGCATCTTCGACGTGGAGGATCCGGGGGTTCGGGAAGGGATGGCTTTGTACTCCCGCTGGACGACGGACCGGGACGGGGTGCAGTCGATGCTGGGGACGTTCTTCGTGTGCGACACCATGCGCAAGATGTCCCTCACCCGGGAGGCCATCTTCCGGACATACGCATCGCTGAAGGTGCAGTTGAGGCGTCTCGGCTTTGACGATGGGGCCATCCCTGCCCTCGGCCGCCTCCTCTTCCCCGAAGAGGGAGAGGGCTCGAAGCCGAAGGGGGCATCCCCGGAGACCGCAGGTTCGTGCGTGAACGAGGGCGGCGGCGCATCGAGCGGGCCGGAAGAGGATGACGCCCCTTCCGCTGCCGCTTCCCTTCAGGGTGACGTCCCTGAAGGGGAGTCGGGGACGAAGAGGACACGTTCCCGCAATGGCGTCCCCGCCGCGAAGGGCCTGAAGGAGCAGACGGCCACGAAGGCGCAGACGGGCCGCTCCGGGGGCAGGAAGGCGGCCCCGGTTCCCCGGTGACGTTCGAGGCCCGCGAGGCTCCAGGGCCTTCAAGGGGACGCTTCGTCCCCTTGGGGGCCCGGGCCGATCATGGGATCGGCGGGACGGCGTTTTGGGGGGCCGATTCTCGCGGGATGCGTCCCATGGAGCCCACCTTGCGGAACGCGTTCCGCCGGAAGGGTCCCTGAGCCGGAAAAGCCCGTGCATGGCATCGATGGCGACGGGATCCGGGAGAAGCCGGAACGGTTCGAGGAAACACGAAACAGGGCCTTGTGCAAACGCCCCCTTGGCAGGGGCGGCAGGCCAAGGAGGAAAGCATTTCTGAGGAAGGGAAAGCATTTCTGGGGAAGCAGGACATTTCTGAGAAAGGGAAGCATTTCTGAAGAAGCAGGACATTTCCCAAGGAGGAAAGCATGACTGAAGGAACGACATCGTTTGGTTCGTGGCGGCCCGGATCCCGGGATCCCGGGACAATGCGCGGCGTGGATGGCCGTGCGGCAATGGCGAAGCGCATGGACGGCCTGTGGAGTCGAGACTGGAAGTCCCTCGGGACGCTGGACGGGGAGGAGCGCAAGGCGTTTCTCCGGGACCTGGCCGCGTGGAGCAGGCAGGTGGACGACTTCTTCCGCGGCGAACAGTTGCCCAGGCATCCCGTCCGCCTCATGCACCGCTCGCCGATGTGGCTGCGGACGCTCACGCGGAAGGACGTCCCCGTGGATGTCGCATGCAAGGTCCTGGATGCCGCGGAAACGGGAAGGCACGACATCCCCCGGGAAGTGCTGCGGCACGTCCCCAGGGCCATCGCGACCCCCATGATGGTGTTCGCGTCGGCGACGGTGGCGGGGGGACTGGTTCCGGTGCTGGACATGACGAATCTGGACGGCACGACGCTCCTCGCCCCCATGCACATCGACGTTCTGGTCTACGGGGCGTATGCGGCGAATCTCGTCACGAGCGTCTATGCGAAGGAGAGGACGTCCTCTCGGGGAAGCCTCCGGAGGAAGTGGTTCGTCAAGCAGGTCAAGGAGGGGAACGCGGTCTACATCGACTGGGGACAGGTCCGGGCCTGGGAGGCCGCGACGGGGTTCACCCTGCCCCGCGTGCCAAACCCGCATTCGAGGCTGGGGCTCGGGAAGGTCCTGACCCGTTCGGAACTTGTCCATGGGATGAAGGGATGTTGCGACACGCCGGTGCAGAGGCGGGGGATAGCGGGTGCGTCCAAGGAAGCGACGTCCGCAGGGACGACGTCCAAAGAAGCGACGTCCGCAGGGACGACGTCCAAGGAAGCGACGTCCGCGGGGACGGCGTCCAAGGAGGCGACGTCCGCAGGGACGATGTCCAAGGAAGCGACGTCCGCGAGGACGACGTCCGCGGGGACGATATTCATGGAGACGAGGTCCGTGGGGCCGACCCAGGGGATGTCCTCGAGAACGTCCACAGGGTCGTCCTTGGAGACGACAATGGGGACGTCCGTGGGGACGCTTGGGGATGGGCTTTCACCGGGGGCGACCGGAAGAGGCCAGGATCCGGCGATGCCGCAGGCGAGAAGGCGAAAGCGTCGGGGGAAACGCCGAAAGGGACCTCGGGGCGAGGCGGGGATCATTGCCGCCCAAGGGACACGGGATGTCGGTTGGGGACGGCCCGGCATCGACGAGGGATGACCCGATCCCGGCGGGGCGTCCCAGGCCAAGGAAGGCCTTGGCGTCTTGGCGCGAGGGAAAAGGACATGTCTCCGGGCCGTTCCACTTCCCCAGACATGAGAGGGAACGGCTCTCCGTACTCTCCGGATTCCCTTGAGTCTCCGGTTTCTCCGAAGTCCTGCGGCAAGGCGACGACGAAGCAATCCCGAAGGAACGGCACAGCGACCTAAGCATACGCCACTGCATAACAAGACATTGCAAAGCGAGGAGATACGCCATGAACACGCAGAAAACTCTCAACGATCAGCATGCCATTGTCAACCAGCACAAGCTGACACAAAGCAATGGCAATGCCATTTCCATGCTGTTGCAATTAATCGATGATGTGCAAGATGTCAATGTCTGCCTTTCGAATACAATGACGACAAATACCGTCGAAAGCATGGCGATGTGCAGAGAAAAGGAAATTCTGAAAAACAAGCGATATTATACGAGTTATTCAAAGAAGTATGTATATGATATGCGGCAGTTTATAAAACATATAAGAAATCGGCGTAAGTGGAAACGGCTAAAAAAGAGGCGTAGGAAGTTACGCAGCTTGATACGATATCATGGCATTAGCCCAACGATATAAAACTTTCCTTACATTGGTAACTGTATCGTAACTGTAATGTGAGACTTACATGCAATTGAAAATTAATATGTTAATATATGTGTAATAAAAATTTAAATTAATGTATATTTTACGTTACTATATTACAACAAATGGAATGCATAGCAATAAAGCACAATAAATGTAATATGCAATGCAATGTTGATAATATAACAATTTAACATTGATTGCATCTAATGATTTGTATATTTTGACACACTAGTGTTTGCATTTCAATGGCTCAAAAAATCATGTTCATTGGAGAACATGGCGAGATACAACCCAAATATGGAGGAAATCATGTTTATGGATTCGATGACCGGCACGCAGTGCATCTGCCTAACGATGGATGCATCGGCAAAGGCCGAGACAACGGCCAGGACGCAGGGGAGCACCATGACGGCGGGCACGGCGACGGTGACGGCGCAGAGCCCTGAGCGGACGGCGACGGAGAAGTTCTGGCAGTCCGTCCGGAAACGCTGCGCACCGAAGGCGGATGTCAGCATCCCCGGTGCCGACGGTTCCACCGCCATCGGGGGCACCGATGGCGATGGAACCGCCGGGACGAAGGATGGGACCCCGATGACCGTCAACGCCGGTGACGAAGAGGCCGTCGGGATGAAGGACGGGGCCTCGAGGGCCGGCCATGTCCATGGCGAAGAGCCTTCCGGGACGACCAACGGGACCGGGGGGATCGGCAATGGCGGCACGACCGGGAAGCTGACCGCCGGGACGAACGCCAAAGCCGGCATGAACGGCAGGAACGGCAGAACCGACGGGAACGGAAGGAATGCCAGGATCGGCGGAAAGGGCCGTGGCAAAAAACGGGCAAAGTCCGCCGACAAGGGAGGGACTTGCGCAGGGACGCCGGTGCCGATGCCCATGTGGGGATTGATGGTCGGGGAATCGAAATCCGGCCTGGCCTTGTCGCCGTGTGTGGGATGGGGCGCATTGGAGAGCGACGGTTCCATCCACATGGTGGGAACCGCCCGCCCCTGCCCGGGAACGGGCGGGGACGCGGACGGACGGGGGCGGATGGAGCGCCTGAACGTCAAGGAGATCCTCCGCAATGCGCCAGACTCCTCCGGGAGGATCGAACGGACCGTCTCCGATGCCTGCACGGCAGGCTGGATCGTCAAGGACGGCAGGATCGTCAAGGGCAATGGGGTCGTCAAGGGCGACGGGGTCGCTGCGGGGAAGACGCCGTGCAGGAAAAATGCGGGGAAGGCCGCAAGGCGTCGCGGGCGTCGCAGGGGACTCTCGAGGAAAGAAGGCACGGCGCGCCTGAAGGGGACGCCGAGCCTCCGGCGGGAAGGCCTGACGCAGGATGTCTCGGCCGATGCCGCCAATTTCCTGTCCGTGCTGTTCCTCCTGGCGGTCGGGGCGGGTTGCCTGCAGACGGCACATGGCCGAAGCCGCCGGAGGGCGTCGAGGCGATAGCCGCGAGCGTCCTTGATCGGGCGAAGGACCGGTTGGGGGCCGGTGCGTTCTGGACCGCGGCCATGGCCGCGGACGCTCGGCAACCCTCCGATCCCGCCCTGATCCGCTTTGGCATCCACAAAGACGGCCATGGGGGCGTTCAAGGAGGCTATCCAAGGTGACTGACAGTGATGTTGCCTTGGGAGGCGTTCAGGGAGGTTACCCAAGGAGACCGTACTGGAGGCGTTCAGGGAGTCATCCAAGGCGACTGCCCACGCGGACGCTCGGCAACCCTCCGATCCCCCCTGATCAGGCTTTGGCATCCACAAAGGCGGCCATGGGGGCGCCCAAGGAGGCTATCCGAGGTGACTGACAGTGATGTTGCCTTGGGAGGCCGTTCAGGGAGGCCAACCAAGGAGACCGTTCAGGGAGGGCGTACAGGGAGTCATCCAAGGCAACTGCCCACGCGGACGCTCGGCAACCCTCCGATCCCGCCCTGGTCAGGCTTTGGCATCAACAAAGGCGGCCATGGGGGGCGTTCAGGGAGGCTATCCAAGGTGGCTGACAGTGATGTTGCCTTGGGAGGCCGTTCAGGGAGGCCAACCAAAGAGGCCGTACAGGGAGGTCGTACAGGGAGTCATCCAAGCCGACTGCCCACGCGGACGCTCGGCACCCTCCGATCCCTCCCCGGTCAGGCTTTGGCATCCACAAAGGCGGCCATGGGGGGCGCCCAAGGAGGCAAACCAAAGAGACCCTACAGGGATGCCGTACAGGGAGTCACTCAGGGCGATTGCCCAAGGTGGCCGCCCAGGAAGACCGCCCCGGAAACCACCCAAGGAGATTGCCCTGTGAGGCTGTCCACGGAGATCGTTCAGGAAGACCGTCCAGGGAGGCACCCCAAGGAGATCGCCCAAGGAGGCTGTTCAAGGAGGCTGTCCAAAGTGACCGCCAAGGGGAAATGCCTAAGGAAACCGTCCAGGGAGGCTGCCACGAGAGACTGCCAAAGCAGGCTGCCAAGGAGGTTGCCAAGGAAGGTTGCCAAGGGAGTGTTCCGGGAGGCGACCTGGGATGCGACTTTGGGAGGCACTTCCGAGCCCTTGCAGGGAGACCGGACTTCGCAGGAAGGACACCCTCGCCTGGCAGGCCGTGGACCGGCAGGCTCGATGCGGGATGATACGGCATCGCCCTGATAGCGTCCGTCCCGTGGATCCCAAGGGACGAAGCTGACGCCATGGAGGCGCGCAAGATGTGGAGAAAGACGACCACCTTGAAGGGACGCCAAATGCCTGGATCGCATCCATGGTCGCATCTAGGATCGAATCCCGGATCGAATCCCCCTACAGCCAGGGGCTTAGGGGAATAGCGGATATGATCGGTCCCGGATCGCCGACATGACCATAAACCGTATCACGGGCAGGAGCACAGGAAGGACTGCATCCTCACGGTTCGGACAAGGACCGCATCCCGGATCTCATCCGGGGGGGCGTATCCGGAGCGCATCCCGGATCTCATCCGGGGCCCATCCCGGACAGCAGGCGGGATCGCGGACAATGATCGCATCCCGGATCGCAGACAGTATCGCAAACAGGACAACGCACACGATGGAGGAACGCATGAAACGCAAAAAATCCACTCAGGACGCGAACGGCGCGGAAATCGAAGAGGCCGTGGAAATGGCCGAAGGGACGGGAGCGGTCACTGGCAAGGACGCTGGACCGGACGGGACGGCCGGGACGCCCCTCGCATCCCCGGAAGGATCCTCGGGGGAAATGGACAGGGACGCCCAGGGGAACCTCGTCCCCCCATCCATGCCCGATGGGGATGACGTCCCCGGAAGGGCCGCGTGCGGGAACGAGGGACAACCCCGGAAGCGCACCCGGAAGCCGGCCGGGAAGGACGTCCAGGAGGACGTCCAGGAGAGCGCCCAAGGACAGGGCCGGGGACAGCCCCAAGATGCCGCCCTGGAGCAGGATCTCCTGCGTGCACGGCAGCCGGCCTCCGAGGGTGTCCGCGAAGACGCCCGAAAAGGCGCCAAACGCCAAGACAATGCCTCGACGCTGGAACCGGACTGTCCGGGGGACTGCCGCTCCCCAAGGGACGATGCCCTTCCCGGGGATGGAACCATGCCTTGCGATGGCAGTCTGGCGCAAGGTTCCCAACCGGGACCCTCGGATCCACGTCCTTCGGCCGTGCCGGCGCAGGACCCGCAATCGGGGGCGCCAAAACCGCAGGTTTCGGCCGTTCCGGCACATGTTCTTGAAGACGGGGAAAACGCCGGGCCGTCCACCGTATCGATGCTTGGTCCGCAATCGGGATCATCGGCCCTACAGGTCTCGCCCGCTCCGGCGTCCCCTCTCGAGGACGGGGAAAGCGCCGGAGCATCGACCGGGAAGAGTCCCCAGGCAGGCGTGCAGGACATGAAGAGTCCCGGTGCGTCATGCGCGAACCCCGGGATGCACCCCCGGCTGAAGACCGACGGGAAGGACGGGGAGACGGGGACGGAACCGCGCTTTGACGCCGGGGCGTCCCAGGATGGTGATGGCGTCGGGGAGGGGGAATGCCGCTCCAAGGTGTGGCGCCTCATGACATCCCGTGCCGGGGGCGTTTTGGCCTCCCTGCCCCCGCATAGGACATCGCGGATGCTCTTGGCGTCCTTCGTCTTGACGCTTTTCGTCTGCGTCTGCCTCCTGGCGGGAGGGACGCCGTCGATGCAGGAGGGTCTGCCCAGGACAGTGCTGTCCATGCGGGATGGCACGAGGGCCGAGGGTGCGTCGTTGGCGACATGGATGAAGGGGGTGGACCTGCAACGTCCCGGAACGGGAACCCACGGCCCATGGGTGCGAGGAGTCGCGCAAGGGAGGAGACGTCCGGGAACGCATGCCCACGTCATGGACGGGATGCGGGTCCGGACTTCGCCCGGACCCGCATCCCCCTTCGGATCCGGGGACACCCCTCCTGTCTCCGTGGTCACCCCTTCCGGACCCGTAGTCACCCCTCCTGTATCCGGGGTCATCTCTCCCTTATCCGTGGACACCTCTTCCGAATCCGGGGACGCCTCTTCCATATCCAGGGGCACCCCTCCTGTATCCGTGGTCATCCCTCCCTGTTCTGGGGACACGGGTTCCGTATCCGTGGCCTCCAGAGGCGGCATGTCCCCATCGTACCCGGCTGAGGGAGGAACGTCCCGCCAGTCCGGCCAAGAGGCCGGGGGGCGGGCGACAGTCCAGGAGACGAGGTCCTTCGGTTCCTCCGTCTTCCGGTTCGGATGCGAGGATCCTCTCCCGTCCGGGGATGCCGGGGACTGCCAGGGCACCTACGAACTTCTGGACACCGACGATGCCGGGGTCCCTGGCGCAAGCACCGCGTCCGTCTCAGGCGATGACACTGCATCAGTGCAAGGCGCAAGCGGCGCATCGGTTCCAGGGGCAGGCACTGCACCGGTCTCCGGCCCCCTTGTCGCCGACATGGCAGTTCCGGGCACCGATGTCCCAGACCCCGTGACATCAGGCACTGCGGCCGCGGGCACTCCCGTATCCGGTGCCGTGATTTCTGGCGCTCCTGTCCCTGGCACTGTTGATGCGGATCCTGTCGCCTCCGGCACTGTCGTCTCCGGCACCAGACCTGGGCAGGGCATCGAGGAGGGGGCGCCTCGGCCCATCGTCGCGCCCCAAAACCTCGACATCGGCCATCGGCGGGACATGGAGACGTCCATGGAGGCATTCGTGCGGCGCATGGAGACCGTGGTGACCGGAAGACGCCGGAGGGAAGCCGGGAGCGCGGGACGCAAGATCCCTTCTTCCCAAGGAACGGTCTTGCAGGACGCGGCATCCCTTGCCCGGGTTCTGCGCAAGGACATGGCGTTGCTCGGCAAGGACCTGTCGAGGTTTGACGAACGCCTACGGGGAATCGAAGGCGATCTGCAAAGACTCGATGCGGCCATCGCAACCCTGCAGGCGATCGACGACAAGGGGAAAAACGCATGGGGAGCCCTTCCGGATGCCGAAATCGCAAAACTGGATCGTGCCTTCGCGCTGTTGGAGGGACGACAGGTGCAAGGCGGAACATCCCGGAAGGATCCTCCAGCAAGAGGTGCCGTCATGCGGACGACACAAGGCATGGGCGTGTCGGCCTCCGTCTCGAAGAGGGTCTCCGCAGGGGACGCCGTCGACACGGATGTTCCGTCCCTCGGCGCCTCCGCGGGAGGCGCCGAGGGAGGAAAAGCGCCAACCGGAATCATCCGTGTGGGAAACACCGGTTACGGCAGCGCCCAGCCCAAAGGCGCAACGGCAGACGCCAAGGGCGAGAACGCATCGACAAGAGGTGCAGTGGGAGATGCCCAGAGAGGGACCTTCCTTGCCAGAGCCTTCCCTGCGGGAGGCACGAGAGGCGCCGTGGGCGGCAACGGCTTTGCCAAAGACGCCGAGGGAGACACCCAGGGAGGGACCTTCCTCGCCAAGGCCTCCCCTGCGGGAGGCGCGGGAGACGGCAAGGGCCGTAAGGGCTCGGCCAAAAACGCTGAGGGAGACGCCGAGGGCGAGAACGCCCAGAGAGGGACTTTCCTTGCCAAAGCCTTCCCTGCGGGAGACATGGAGAGCGGCAAGGGCCGTAACGCCTCGGGTAAAGGCGTAGCGGCAGACGCCGAGGGAGAGAACGCCCAGAGAGGGACTTTCCTTGCCAAAGCCTACCCTGCAGGAGGCACAAGAAACGCCGAGGGCGGTATCGGCTTAGCCAAAGGCGCCGAGGGAGACGCCGAGGGCGAGAACGCCCAGAGAGGGACTTTCCTTGCCAAAGCCTTCCCTGCGGGAGGCACGGGAAACGGCAAGGGCCGTAAGGGCTCGGCAAAAGGCGCAGCGAGAGATACCCAAGGAAGAACCTTCCCTACCAATGCCCACCCTGCAGGCGACATGAGAAACGCCGAGGGCAGCTACGCCTCGGTCGAAGGCGCCGAGGGAGACGCCCAGGGAGGAACCTTCCTTGCCAAAGCCTTCCCTGCGGGAGGCACGAGAGGCGCCGTGGGCGGCAACGCCCAGGCCAAAGGTTCTGAGAGAGACGCCCAGAGAGGGACTTTCCTTGCCAAAGCCTTCCCTGCAGGAGACATGGAGAGCGGCAAGGGCCGTAAGGGCTCGGCCAAAAACGCCGAGGGAGACGCCCAGGGCGAGAACGCCCAGAGAGGGACTTTCCTTGCCAATGCCCTCCATGCGGGAGGCACGGGAGGTGGCAAGGGCCGTAAGGCCTCGGCAAAAGACGCCGAGGGATACGCCCAGGAAGGGACCTTCCTTGCCAAAGCCTTCCCTGTAAGAGACGCGAGAGACGCCGAGGGCGGAAACGCCTCAGCCAAAGGCGCAGCGGCAAGCGCCGAGGGAGACGCCCAGAGAGGTACCTTTCTCGCCAATGCCCACCCTGCGGGAGGCACGGGGAGCGGCATGGACGGCAACGCCCCGGCCAAAGCCCCAGCCAAAGTCCCCTCCGCGGCAGACGCCGAGGGCGAAAACCTCCAAGCCGGCCATGCCGATGCCTCTTCCCCATGGGGCGATGGATCCCAAATCCCTTCCTACGCAAATGCCCATCGGACCGTCCCCGGAACTGGCCGGATTCCCCCCAAGCCACAGAAGACGAGGACGGCCGCAGCCGTCCGGACGTCCGGAACCGGGATCCGGGGATGGCATCTGCTGGGCGTCACGTCGAGCCACATAGCGATCCTGGACGAGAGCGGCGGTCTCCATACCCTTGCCATAGGCGACGAGTGGCACGGGGTCAGGATTCTCTCCATCGACGCCAAAAGCGGCGACGTGCTGACAAGCGCCGGCACGCTCCGCCTGGAAGGATAGTCCGATGCCCTTTTCAACCCGGGAACTCTTCATGCGCAGGAAATCGCCTCTTCTCTCCCTGGCGTTCGTCGCGGCGGGTCCTTGCGGCTCCGGCATCGTCCCGGGGCTTGCCGATGTGAGGATGCAGGCTTTCGGGGACATCGGCGATGCAATCCTTGCATCGCCGATCCCCCCGAAGGCCGACGGAACCCCATGTCAGCGGGAAGTTGCGGCGAAGGGCGCCCAGGACTCCCCTTCTCATGGGGTGACGGCGATGGGCACCCGGAGCTCCTGTCCTTTGGGATATGTCGCGGGAAACGTCCCGGACTTCGGACAACAGGAGGTGGCGATCGAAAGCATCCGGGGCTTCTGCCCCAGGGGATCGGCGGCGATGAACGCCCAGTTTGCGTATGCCTCAACCGACGGGAACGCTCTTATGGTCTCCGCTCTGGGTGTCCGGAGAGGGATGTTCTCCTGGCGTTCCTCCTTGGGTCTCCAAGTCGGAACGCCATGGGGATGCGCCTCCCGGGAATGCCAAGACGGTCTGGACCGTGACCGGGGCACCCATGGCGACTTGGGGCTCGGCAGCGCAGGTGACGCCGATGGATCGGACATCGTCCTCGTCCCGTCAGGCAGGATCATGTCCGTGGCCGCCGGATCCATGCTCCTCAAGGAAAGGCGTTGCATCGGCCCATGGAGCGGGATGCCCGTATCGGGCGCCCGAAGCGAGCGCCAACTGCACCTTTTGCACGTCCGTGCTCCGGCGGCCACATGGCAACCGGAGCCCCCCGGCAAAGCCATGGGCGCAGGCGATCCCGCAGGTTCCGGTTCCTTGAAGGATTCCCGGAAGGTTCGGACGACCATGCCAAGGCACCCTCTTCTGGAAGCCGCGTCTGCATTCCTTCCGCTTCTTGAGGCAACCTCTGCATTCTGCCCGCTCCTTGAAGCAGCCTATGCATTCCGTCCGCTGCCGTCCCCGGGGACGGGCACGGCGCGGACGGAGACGGTGGGGCACAAGGTCAGGACTGTGGCGGTGGACCAGAAGGCGAGCACAGGGGCGATGGCCCGAATGGGGCAGACGGAAGCGATGGCTCAAAAGGCGCGGAAGGTGGCGGTGGACCAGAGGGCGCGCACAGGGGCGACGGCCCGAACGGGCCAGACGGAGGCGATGGCTCAAAAGGTGCGGATCGTGGCGGTGGACCAAAAGGTGCGGACCGTGGCGGTGGACCAGAAGAGGCAAGCAAGTGTGGTGGCCCGAACGGGCCAGACAGGGGCGGTGACTCAAAAGGCGCGGACCGTGGCGGTGGACCAGAAGAGGCGGACCGTGGCGGTGGACCAGAAGAGGCGGACCGTGGCGGTGGACCAGAAGGCGCGCACAGGGGCGACGGCCCAAACGGGACAGACAGAGGCGGTGGACCAAAAGGTGCGGACCGTGGCGGTGGACCAGAAGAGGCGAGCAAGCGCGGTGGTCCGAACAGGCCAGACAGGGGCGATGGCTCGGAAGGCGCGGACGGAGGCGGTACCCCGAACGGGACGGACTGTGGCGGTGGCAAAGACGGCCCGGGATGGGGAGGCGGCCCGGAGGATGTGGGCCAAGCGACGGCCCAAACGCCACGGACAGGAGCGTAAGCCCGACCAACGCACCCCGTCCCCCGGAACGACACTTCCCACCTCGGCGCAAAGATTTTCGCGGACGTTTCCAAGGTCCCCGGAAGGGGATCCCTCGTTCGTCCGTGGAGCGATCCCTCGGCAACGGGCCCATCCGTCCCGGGGAGTCGCACATCGAGGAGAATTGCCCCTTCAAGGAGAATTGCCCCTTCAAGGGGAACTGCCCCATCAAGCTGAACCGGCCCATGTCGGGCCCCAAAACGACGACATCGACGTCGTCCACAACAAAACAGGAGCGTCTATGCAGACCCGATCCCATTCACTAAAACCCGTTTTGGCGGCCCGCAAGGGCCACGGCAGAGTCCTTCCGACCCTCGGCGCGCTCGTCGCCGCCTTCACCGCGATGGAGGCGTGGCCGATCCGCGCCCTTGCCGCATCCCTTGGCGACCTCGCTCTGCGCGCGGAAAGCGACATCGGCAAGTTCGGCAGGCTCATCCAGGTCGGCGCCTTCGTGGCGGGCCTGGGTCTCGTGGTCACGGGACTCATGAACCTCTCCCAGACCAGCCACCAACCCGGCGCCCCCAAGGGCCCTGCCCTGACCAGGATACTCGTCGGCGTCATCCTGCTGGGCCTTGCGGTCTTCATTCAGGCCGTGTCCGGCACCTTCGGCGGCGAAGGCGCAAGCCAGGGCATAGGACGCCTGGGCATAGGGGGATGACGGGATGGGCTTCAGCGCACTGAAGCGTCTTCCCCCCGCCCCGCCCATGGGACCCCTGCGCCTTGCCGTGAAACTTCACGGCAAGGCGCGGAGGAACCGGGATTCCGGAACTCTCGAGGACATGAAGGACGCCTTCAAGGACGTGCGCGAGGCGGTGACGGCCCGGGACGGGAACACCTGTCTCGCCTGCGGCATCGTCTCCGTAAGGGGAGGGCCGGGGCTCGATGTCCATCACCGGGATGGCGACCACGGCAACAACGACCCGGCCAATCTCGTCACCCTCTGCCCACTGTGCCATGCAACCCAGCACTTCTGGTTCCTTGCCAACGAAAGTCCCCTGCGGGGACGCTTCCAGGTGATCTACCTGCCGAGGCTGACCCAGGAGGAGCTCAACCGGCTGGCATGGACCATGGCGGTCGCCTACGGCAAGTGCCGGGAAGGCATCAAGGCGAAAGGCGACCTGAAGGGCGAGGAGGAGGCCGTGAACGCCCTCACGCTCTTCCAGAAGCAGATCCGCGCCGTGGAGCGGATGATCCTCGACTGGGGGAGCATCCCTGACGCATTGCCCGAAGACTGGTCCCCCGGAAGCGGAAGAGAGGATCTTCGGCTTCTGGCCGACCCCGTCGCCCTTGCCGATGTCCTTGTGCATCTCACCAAGGAGTGCCCGAGGAAGACGAGGGGGACGAACGCCATGTGGAAGGAGATGGATGCGCTGTTGTACGGACTGCGGGTCTGTTTCTCCCCCACGTCGGAGCCCTTGCAGCGTCTGGCGAAGCCTTTCATGTCCATGGGGGCGTGGAACACCGCCGGCGACGATTGGCTGGGGGACTGGAAGACCCTGTCCGCCGCCGTCATGAAACGGCTGCGCGAACGGCCGCAAAGGGCGAGGATATCTTCGTCCAGGATACGGGCGGAGAAGCCTCCTTCGCAGACGAAGGGCGTCCCGGGAAGAGAGGGTGCGAAGTGACGAGGGGCATCCCTCCCCGGGCATGCATCCGGGACGGACCCGGATGCATGCCCGGGACGCACCCGTCTTGGCGGCGGGGACCGGAGGCGGCAAGCCCGCTTGAATCGGGACACAGGGCGGCGTCAGGCCAACGGAGACAGGATGGACGCGCACGACTCCTTGGAGTCGGGGCACGAGGGCCGTCCAGGCTTCCGGAATCGGGGGCGCGAGGGGTGTCCAGAGATGGCCGCCACCCAAGTCCCGCCGGGCCGCCCCACTCCATTGCGGATGTGCGAGGCCGACTGCTCCGTTGCACCCGTGCCCCAAGGCAACGGGACATGTCCCCTGCCGGGCGGCACGGCCTGCAGTGGAGGCGTTCTAGCTGCGTCATTGGCGCCGATGGATAGGAGCTGAACCCATGAAGACGACACAGGCCTCCGCGTCATGTTCTTTCACGCAGGACGAAGCGAACCCCGCGGCCCGACACGCCATCGCCCATGCCCCAAGGCGACGGGACACGTCCCCTGCCGGAGGACACGTCCCCTGCCGGAGGACACTTCCCCTGCCGGGCAACGCATCCCGCCGGGCAACACGGTCCCGCAGGGCAACGCATCCCGCAGGACAACACGTCCCGCAGGGCAACGCCTCCCGCCGGACAACACATCCTGCAGGACAACACGTCCTGCAGGGAAGGCGCTCAGGATGCGGAATATACAGCAGCGTAGAGGAGATGAATCCATGAAAACGACACAAGCGTCCCCGTCACCGATTTCAACGCAAGACGGGACGGAGCACACGATCCGGTACTCCATCACGCCCATGGCCGATGGCGCCGACTGCGCCCCGGCCATGGGCGCAGTGGATGGCGCCCTTCTGGACATCCCGTTGGACGAAGACCCCACCCCAACCAGGATACGCCATACCCCATCCCGCACCTCGGGCACGTCCTCCGTCCTCGAGGACCCGTCACCCTCCCCCGAATGCGGGATCCGGAACAGGGGGCTCAAATACGGCTGCATCGTATTCGACGACATCGAGAGCCGACGCACTGGATGGTACGCCGTGGACGAGACGGAAGAGGGGGATGCGATGCACCTGGACGACAGGGGCGCATCGGCCGTCCCTTCGGACACCGTCATGCTCACCAACATCGACTATGAACACGCCATCCCGCTGGGATACATGGGCAATTACCGCTTCCTTCACAGCGGGTACCTGCGGGAGGACCTGAACAGGCTCGGACTCCGCCTCGGACTGATCGGCCGCGAGGCCATCCGCTACCCCAGGAAGCTCGTGACCTTCGGGGCGACCCTCCTCAACAGGACCATGAACGTCTGCACGAAGCTGCTGGACATCGGCCCCGAGGAGGACTTCCTGCCCTACCCTTCCCTCAACAAGGGCATGCGCGAGCTGCTCGGCCCCGAAAAGGACCACCTCGTGGACGAGGAGGTCGGACGGATCGCCGAGGATGCCGTCGTCTACAACATCAACTGCGAGCGTCCCGTCTACATCCCCCTCAAGGAGGATGTCATCGAGTACCTGCACGTCCCCGCCTACCGGCACTGCAAGCACATTCTGGAGACCCCGCTGCCCGACGGCGAGGCGGAGGAAATGAGGTGGGGGGCGATTCCGCCGTCCGATGCGTCCCGGGACACGGTGATGGATTTCATGATCGATGGCCCCGGGAATGCGCCGGGATTCTTCATGATCACCTGCGAGGGCTTCGACTACCTCCCGGGACGCATCATCAACTTCGGCTTCGGCAGGACGTGCGGCGTCCTGCGGGAGGGGCAGGCGCGCAAAGGCGCACGCCGCGGGCTGGGGGCGAGGCGCTGGGTCACCAACCCGGAACTGTGCTTCCTGCTCCGATACGGGGACGTCCACATACACGATGCGGTGGTGTTCCCGAACAGCGTGATTCTTGCCGACCGTATCCCCCGCGTCGATGACTCCGTGGCGAAGGACCTGGATGCGTCCTTGAGCATGTCCGTCTTCTACGAGAACCTCTGGACGGGGATGTGCTGCAAACGCGGCCGCAGCAGGAGCGCCAAGGGCAAGATGCGCACCAACCTCTTCACCCCCTTCCTCAGGGCCGTGGACAGGGTGATCCTAGCGGAGAAGGCCATCGCCTTCGCCGAGAGAGGGTTCGACGTGGCCGGATACGCCACAGGGGCACTGCGGATATCCATGCTGGGGGTGGAGCCCATGCGCCTCTACACCGCATGCAAGGAGACGGGCATGCTGCCACCCTTCCTGAGCATCCCTCTGGAGAACCTGAAGCACGACAAGGACCACCAGTCCGCATTGTCCCAGATACAGCTGCTCTACGCCGCGAACTTGTTCGATGCGATCGGGAAGCTGGACAAGGCGATCGTGGACAAGGTGCTGGCGCAGGCATGACGCCGCGGAAGGGCGCAGACATGACGCCACTGAACGGCGCAGGCGCCCGAAGATCCGTGCATGGGACGCAAGGCGTGGGCGCCTGCGCCGTCCTCGGGTGGGTGCTTCGGTCGGGTCTTTCAGGCCGTCTGCGGGAACCCACCCAGAGTCTCTCGGGGCGTCTGCGGGAATCTGTCCTCGTGCCGGACGCCTTGAACCCGAGTCTTTCGGGTCGTCCGCGGGAACCTGTCGTCGTACGAGCGTGTCGGGACGCATCCGAGGGTGAAGGCCTTGCATACGAGCGTATCGGGACGCGTCCGAGGGTGAGGGCCTTGCATATGGGCGTGGCGGGACGCATCCGAGGGTGAAGGCCTTGCATACGGGCGTGTCGGGACGCATCCGAGGGAGAAGGCCCTGCATACGGGCGTGTCGGTTCACGTCCCCGTGTGGTGGTTCACGGCAGCATGTGGCGGTTCACGCTCCCGTGTGGTGGTTCACGGCCCCGCATGGCGGTTCATTTCCGCATGTGGCGGTTCATCTCCCCGCGTGGCGGTTCATCTCCCCGCGTGGTGGTTCACGGCCGCATGTGGTGGTTCACGTCCCCGTGTGGTGGTTCACGTCCCCATGTGTCGGTTCACGTCCCCGTGTAGCGGTTCACGTTCGCGCGTTACGGGCACGTGCATGCGTGACGGGCACGTACGAGCGAGGGGCAACATACGAACGGAGAGGCAACACGAGCGGAGGGGCAACGTAGGCGCGTGAGGGCCTTGCGTACAAGCTGAGGGGCAACGTGGCCAGGGAGGCCCATGCATGCGAGCGTGACGCGACACATGCGCACGTGACGAGCCACGTTGCGGCACGGCAGGCCACATGTGCGCGTGCCGGCCTTGCGCAAGGATGGGCAATGCCCTGCCGGCCGGCAAACGCCGACCGGCAAACGAGGTCCCGAAGCGACAAACAGCCAGACGCACCCATGCATCGCGAAACCGGCAGGAAGGCCGGTGCCTTGCCGACCGGCCAATGCCGGCCAGCAAACGATATCATGAAGAGACAGACAACCTGGCGCACCCAGCGCCACGAAACTGGCGGGAAGGAAGGCCGGGAGAACCCTCCCCCAATCAACCCCGCCAAAGGAGAACATAGCCATGGCCGTGACTGGAATGCCCAGCGGCCTCGCGGAGACCGTGGAACACATCCACTGGTACCGCGACGCCTTGAAGAAGAGCCAGAAGACCACCATCGCCCTCGCCGCCAGCGTCACGATCCTGCTGGCCATCATAGGAGGCCTGGTCCTCCTGCGGCCGGGGCCGGTGTATTTCGGGATGACGGCGGAGATGCAGCTCCTCCCCATGCATCCCCTCTCCGAGCCCCTCATGAACGATGCCGCCCTGAAGTCCTGGCTCGCCCAGGCCGTCACGGAAAGCTTCAACATGGACTTCCTGCACTGGCGGGAGCGATTGTCCAGCGCCAGGGAGTACTTCACCAAGGATGCATTCACGGGCTTCGCCTCCACCCTGGAGAGCGAAGGACTCCTCTCGATCCTGACCCAGCACAGGGCCCTCATGCACGCCGTGCCGGCGGGCACGCCGATCATCACGAATTCCGGGACGCTTGGCGGGGTCATGACCTGGGAACTGGAGATGCCTATCCTGCTGAACTACGAGACCAGCGCGAAACGCATAGCCTCGCAGCGGCTCCTCGTGACCTGTCGCGTCCGGCGGGTTCCCACCACCGAGCGGGTCAGGGGGATCGCCATCTCCCAGCTCGTGACCGCTCCGGACACGCGTCGCTGAAGACGTGACGCGGGCGTTGAAGGAGGGATGAAATACGTGGAAGGCGGGAGGCAGAGGGCGGCCCGGCCACCGTGAGACGAGGCGCTGAAGACGGGAGGCAGAGGGCGGCCCGGCCGCCGGGAGATGTGCATTGGTAGGGGCAGAGGCGCGCGGGTCGTCTACACGAACACATAGTCACGCACCGAGATGGGCGGCGCCGACAGGTCGCTGATATGCGCAGCATCTATACGGATGACGAGATGCGGGGGGCTGGCGTGGTCAACAAGATACGTCGCCCGACACGACACCCCTCTTCGGGGGGCGACAGGGACGGCGCATGTCCACCCCATCTACAATATAATATAAAGGGTGTGCGCCTCGCCCCTTCAGGGGCGAGGCGCCACATTTTGCATCGCCAGACGTCTCGACAGGCCGAGTTGGGCCCCATAGCGAAGGCCAAGGCCCATCGCACAGGCCTTGGCGAGTCTGCGCCCCCGCCATACAAGGGGCACGCAATCCCGCCCCACACGCCAACCGGATCCTAGCGACGAACTTTACTGGCTCCACAGAAGGCCTTGCTGGGTCGGTATGCCGGTATGTTCTGCAGGCGCACCTGCAGGAAGAGCCACAGGACGCCAACAATCCCCGGGGCAGCTTTTGGGGCGGGGCGGTTCGGAGGAATGCAGATCGCTGTGTGCTACCTTCCTCTCGCCTCAACCCGATGCCCCACGAGGCCCCGCATCCCTTAGGCATTCAAGGCATCTGCAACCTATCCGGCCTCAGGTTGCCGTGACGAAACGGAATGCGGTGGACTTGCTTGACATCCTTCCGAACTTGGCTTATCCTGTTCGGACTGTCTCAAGAGGGAGTCCCGGATGGCGTACTGGGGCAGGCCCGACACGACACTCCCTGCCCTCCTCCAACCGTCCGCGTAGTGGACGGAATCACCGCCTTGGTGATGGACACCTTGGCACGTTTCTTGCGCGCCTGCCGTTGCCCAACAAACTTCACAGGAGCGAAATAGCCACAACATCTGGTTTGTACAAAATATGTGTTTTTGCACCTTTGAAAAACATATAGCCGGAAAACTTCTGACCGCAAGCCCCCCAAAATATACTTTCAAAAGTGAGGATTACTGCTATGCTCATCACATCTCTCCACTTAGAAAATTATCGTTGTTTCGATAATTTTGACATTGAATTTGACCCGAAGTTGACTGTCATAATCGGCCCCAATGGCTCAGGGAAAACCGCTGTCCTTGATGCATTGGCTGTATTTTTAGAACGCGCAAATCCATCTCACACTAACCAATCCCTAACAATACCCGTTGACGACATAAGATTAAACAGTGAGCATGAAGCTATTGATTACACTATCTTCCTACGATTGGGTACCGATGAAATAATTAGAGAGGAAGCAGGCGAATGCTTCACTTATAAATTTATTCGAGATATCAATAATGACACAAATTTAAAACTAGATGGAAATAGAAATGTTGACTTGCTCGACTTCAATAATAAAGTCAAAACCTTATCAGTTTCTTATATGGCAGGGCGCTTCCTTAAGGAAGACGCCATGAAATTAACAAACCAGTCAACCACTCACGCAGCATACTATGGGAAAGCGTTTGAGAGACAAATTGACTACAATTCTACACTTGCATGGTTTAACAATTTAGACGCTGATGAAGCGCGCACTATCCGTGACGACGGCAATGGATACATAAATCCCCAACTCGCCGCACTACGTGAAGCGTTATCAAAAGCATTACTTAATAAATTCGAAAAGCCAAGGATGAAAGGCTCGCCACCAGAATTAATAGTATGTGGCAAAGGGACCAATATACAATATAAAGTTAGCCAACTAAGCGATGGCTACCGTGCTATGCTGTCACTAATTATGGACTTAGCACGACGCATGGCCACTTCACCAGAAACCTATCATACGAATGCTGGCGCTGTACTAGCCACGCCTGCAATTGTCCTGATTGATGAAATTGAACTGCATCTCCATCCCTCCTGGCAACAGACAGTTCTTCCAACACTACTTGATATTTTCCCCAACACTCAATTCATAGTCACAACTCATAGCCCACAAATCCTGTCTTCCATTGGGAAAGAGAAAATTCGCCTACTAAAAGATGGCCATGTTTTTCTAACAGGAGAACAAACAGAAGGTGAAGAGGCCTCACATATACTTGAAGACATCTTTGAGGTGGATTCACGGCCACAGAATCTTCAGATCGTCCAGAGCCTAAAAAGATACTCGGAGTTAGTTTGTGATGATCAATGGGATTCGCCAGAAGCTATAAAACTATACAATGCGCTTGCTGAGCATTTCGGACATGAATATATAAAACTAAAGGAATTGAAAATGTATATCGAAAACAGAAAATGGGAACGTGAGCTATGAAGCGAGTATGTAAAAGCACTTCACCACCGAAATCACTCCGCAGATACACACGAAGGCACCCAAACGCTGAGTGGGATTACATGCGGAGAGACAATGCCGATAATGGATCACGAGCGGCAAAAGACTGCCTAGTACTCACTACAAAAGATCAACATAATATTTGTGCCTACTGCGAAAAAAAGATTTCCGCTGACTCAGATGATAACGCAGGTAAGACACCTCGCGGTCAAGTAGAGCATTTTCATCAAAAATCTGCAGTATCGGATGGCAACAATCTACACCTTGACTGGAAAAATATGTTAGCCGTATGTGATGGAGGACGATTGCCATCTGTAGACAATAAGGTGCAACATCAACGCCCATCAGAGCTATCATGTGATCAACATAAAAACCAAGTTATTCAACAAGGCCAAATCCCTGATTCATGTCATGGTTATATTTTAAATCCGCTTACCATGCCATCATTTCCCAATATTTTTACACTGAACAAATCCAATGGACACATTATACCTGATGTCACTGCATGCAAAAAGGTACAGAGCTTTCTCAAACCAAATGAGTACCGTAGTGCTGAAGAACTTGTTCAAAAGACTATTGACGTTTTAAACCTAAACTGCAACAGATTGACAAGAATACGCTTACTTATTATAAAAGACATTGAACGGACCAAGGAGTTCCTTCGCCAAAGACAGACACCAAAACAGGAAATGCTTAAATCACTGCAACGGAAATATTTCAAGGATCAGTGGCCTGAATTTTTCACTGCAAAACGGTGCTGTCTCGGTGAAATAGCGGAGGCATACTTGCGTGAAATAAACTATATTTGTTAGCTGAGCCGTTCCGCCCCTGAATGGAGACAAGGCTGACGACTATATCTCTGAAAATCAAATATGATTGCCCCGCAACAAACGTCGAATGTTTGCTGTGGGGCAAGTCATTTATAGAGAATTTTAAATAAACGCCACGAGAGAGACATGCAGAAAGTAATCTTGTAGGGGTTAAATCCTTATGATTGCACTGGTAACTTCTCTCTACTGCCTAGCGATTTCAATATGAGATGATAGGTATTCAATTTTTTTGGCCCACCATAGACAACAAAATCGATTACGTTGTACAAAGGATAAATACATTTTTTGCACATTAAGTATCAAGGCAAAATCTATGGATGACTGAACTTGGATTCGTCATGTGAATCACTGGCAATAGCATTCTCATTTTCTGCATTGCGTAGTGATGCAAAATCCTGTTGATGATTTAATTTTTGCATGGCTTCAAGAGCTGCAGCTTGGGGCGTGTAGTGCCCAATGCTGAATGAGGGGTGGCACTCCGTTTGATAACCTATCCTCTTTTGGGGCTTGGATAAATGTGGTGCACTGCAAGTCCCCTACTGCCTCCCGCATAAAGCCTATCAGTAGCCAACGGCCAGTTTAGAGAGCAATTGGGGGCTACTCCTGCAGACAAAGTCATCCTCGCCGAAGCCGTTCTCTGGATGCAGTAAATCTGAGCTGAAATTCCTCAGCGCTCACAGCGAACCAAAGTATTTCTGTGAAATCTATTACCCCACATTTACATCAGATAAAAAATTCTACTGATCACCTATCATCCTGAGATGTTATTTTCTGCACAAATCGAATAATACTATTTCCTGGGCAAAATAAAAATATGCTCAGGGAATAATATGCATTGATATGAGTCCATATCAATTCCAATGCTTTTCATTTCTTCTTTTGTCACAATACAGCCGCCACCTTCTTGGAGGGTTTGCAAGCATGTCTTTTTGTCATGCGTTTGAATGGGGCGTGCCGAATTTACTGCTGTTACTGGTATCCGCCGCTCCGCCAAAACCATCAGCATGTGGTAAAATTCGTTACTTTGCAAATTTGCTCCATTTGTGTTGACATAATGCATTTGTTCTCTAGACATTTGCTGCGATATCGCATTGCTGAAAGCATTTGTAATATTATCAAATTGAACATCATTTACATTTATGGGATAAGCTAGTTTTAAATCAACGAGCTGAAGAGTCAGCGCAAGGATACCAATATAGATTTGCCTCTTTGCATTAAACCTTGAAAATATAGCAATGCAGGCAATGATAAGAAGAAGATAGGAAACACCCCAGAATAATCTCCCTGAAGCGCGGAATGTGGAGAGCAAGCCCTTTGTAAAAAATGGATAATTTATACCAAAAATTAGCGTGTCATTAAAATAGATATTATTAGAAATAGCAATAATAGTTAGCGGGACTACATAGACGTATAGAAGCAGTTTATTGCATGTGATGCTGTTTTTGCGTGTGGCCGTTAGCGTAGGCAGATCCGCCTGAGGGGGGGGGTAAAATAAGTATATATTGCAAAACAGAAAATAGAAATCCAACCAAGGCCAAGATATTGATATCCTTCATGTTGTGGCGGGTTTATCGGCAGTGACGGGAGCAAACGAGAATAACCACGAGGATTGAAAAGTGCATTTAAATTCATGCTATGCGAACCGAATCCACCCACACCAGTGGCCGTTGCTCCCCAGTATCCAACGCACGTCATTGTAGCTAAGACAAACAATACTAATAACCCTACTAATGCAAGTTTATAGGCGTGATTGGGAATTTCTTTATCAGAGAGAAGTCTTGCAATAAAGAGTAATGTCGGGAATACGATAAAGTAAAAGTGTACGAGCACCGCCATGGCGCAGAGCGCACAAAAATATCTGAAGTATTTTTAGCTTATCCATAAATTATTATTTTACTGACGCAGTACTATTACAGTCTTGTAGAGCAGCCAATTAGTAGCTTGATAATAGACGGCACATTCGAATTTGATTAGGTTGACATC
>JAISTH010000023.1 GCA_031272715.1 Desulfovibrio sp. | reverse complement strand
CCATGGGCGACGAGGAGAAAAACATCGATGGTGCGTAATGATTTCGCATCGCACGACAGGAAGTGCAGAAGTATATGTGGGAGGATGGGAGTATCAACACACTGCCTGAAGAGAGCCGTGGTAATTCCAGTAGAAGAAATAATCCGCGTAGTTGAGCCACCCGCCCATGTTGTCCACCAGGAGGGGC
This sequence comes from Desulfovibrio sp., assembly GCA_031272715.1. Lineage (GTDB taxonomy): Bacteria > Desulfobacterota > Desulfovibrionia > Desulfovibrionales > Desulfovibrionaceae > Desulfovibrio. The sequence goes on along the minus strand of JAISTH010000023.1, from coordinate 21,759 downwards.
ATGCTCTTCTTGCCCATCTCCGTGCGCCAGTTGGCGCCGGGAACCTTCTCGATGACCGCCGTGATGCCGATCTTCTTCAGATTCTCCTGCAGCAGCAGGGCCGCCGGCTCCCCCCAGGTCGCCGTGCCGAGATTGTAGGACAGCGTCGTCTGGAACCCGTCCGGGAAGCCCGCCTCCACAAGGAGCTGCTTCGCCTTCTCGAGATCAGTCCGGAAGGCGTAGGGCTGGGGCCATTCCGCACTGGCGGGCGTGGCCGACTGCGCCCCGAAGAGCTTCACGGCCTGCTGGTAGGTCGCGGCATCGAAGATGGCCTCGTAGGGCACCGCATAGCTGACGGCCTGGCGCACCTTCAGATTGTCGAAAGGCGGCTTGGTCACGTTCATATCGACAAACCACATGCAGTTCTCGATGGGCATGCCCTGCACCTTGATCTTCCCGCCCTTGGCCAGATCCGCGGCATCCTTCGGGGAGAGGTCGAAGGACATGTCCACGTCGCCCTTCTCCAGCATCGCCCTGCGCGTGGCGGCGGAAGGCACCGTGCGCTCAACCACCGTGCGGACCGTCGGAAGCTTCCCGCTCTTCCACTTGTCGAAGCGCCGGTAGACCACCTCGACCCCTGGCTTGTACTCCCCGACGACGTAGGCGCCGCTCCCGGCCTCATGGTTCTTCAGCCACTCCATCGCCCAAGGGTCCTTCTCCGTCGCATGGGCCTTGGCCACCTTCGAATTTATGATGGCCGGCACCGGGGTGCCGAGGTTGGGCAGGGCCAGCTTGTCCCGGCGGGGAAGCGTGACGCGGATGGTGTAGTCGTCCACCACCGTGAACTGCTCGGGCTTGGTCATGGATCCCGTGGACATCTGGAAGGTCGGAAAGCCCCCCACGGAGACGGACCTGTCCAGAGACCATTTGACGTCATGGGCGGTGACGGGGGTCCCGTCGTGGAACACCGCGTCCTTGCGCAGATACAGGGTGATGACCTTGCCGTCCTCGGACATCTCCCACCGCTCGGCGAGTTCCGGCTCGATCCGTTTGTAGTCGTACATGGGCTGTCCGCCTGGCCCGAGCTTCTTCCCGTAGGTCACGAGGCGGTCGTAGACGTTCCAGGAGAGCCCGTAGGCGGGCCTGTTGGTCCCGACTCCCATGATGTCGAGGGAGTTCGGCCCCATTTCCCGGACGATGACGAAGGTGTCGGTGCGCGACGCCGCCGCGGCCGGCGGCGCAAAGGCAAGACAGGCGCAGACGGCCAGCGCCGTCGTCAGAAGCAGCCGTTTCAAACAGCCCATGATGTGTTCCCCCTGCAGTAAAATGGTGGAGTGGCGGCAGGGGGTGAGCAACAGGCATGCCATGGCACCGACGTCGGCCATCCGTGCGGGAACGGACGATCCGGGCCGGTTCCGGACCGGGGAAAAGACACGAAAATGGTGTTTTTTGTGGAGACAGGAGGCAGAGAGACGGCGGGCGATCAGAGGGCGCAAGGAGGGAGGCGCCACGAATGCGACGAATGCGTGGTTTTACGAAGATGCGTCAGATGGCCGATGCTTCCGAACCGGCACCGACCTGGAGGAGACATGGGGGAACTTGATAGAGATGAAGATGTCACGGCAAAAAATCACGAAAATGTCATTTTCTGATCGACGTGCATGGCGAACCGGCCGGAGACGCGCGCAAGGACTCCGTCCTCTGGGCTTGCTTCCGGAACGAAACGTCTTGCGGGAGCCGCGCCGGGCGGGTAGATTTCCACGCTTTGCGCATTCCCGGCCCATCCCCAGCGACAGACCGGGATCGCCCCCACTGACCTCAACCAGCGAAGACGCCCATGGGCCACAAGAAAGTCGTCCGCATAGACCCACTCACCCAGGCGCTGCCCCCGGGCGGCCTGGACAGCCACGCCCATCTCGACGGCGAGGGCTTCCAGGAGGATCTCGAGGCAACGCTGGCCCGCGCGAAGGCGTGCGGCGTCACCACCATCATCAACGTCTTCCTGCACCCCAACGACTTCGCTGAGCGCATGCACATCTTCGACGACCACCCCGAGGTGTTCTTCATCCTCGGCGTGCATCCCCACGATGCGGAGACATTCGGGGACAGAGAACTCGCCGCCATCGAAGAGGGCTTCTCCAAGGAACCGCGACTCAAGGCCCTCGGCGAGATCGGTCTCGACTACTTCCGCATGCACTCCCCGAGGGAACTGCAGCTCGCCGCCTTCTCCGCGCAACTGCGCCTGGCAAGGAAACTGGACGTGCCCGTGGCGGTGCACTGCCGGGACGCCGAAGCCGACTGCCTCCTGGTGCTGGAGTCCGAGGGCTTCGCCGGCTACCCCGTGCTGTGGCACTGCTTCGGCGGGGACACCTCCCTCGCCCAGCGGGTACTGCGGAACGGCTGGCACATCTCGGTCCCCGGCCCCATCACCTACAAAGGCAACGACGAACTGCGCACGGCCATCGCAACGATCCCCGAGGACAGGCTTCTGCTGGAGACGGACTGCCCCTATCTCTCCCCGGAACCCTGGCGTGGCCAGCGCAACGAACCGGCCTTCACCGTCTTCACGGCCCGGGCCGTGGCACAGGCCTGCGGCCGGCCACCTGAGGAGGTCTGGCAGAAGTGCGGGGAGAATGCGCGAAGGTTCTTCAGGCTGGCGTGAGTGGGCGATTTCAGGGCCACCGAGAAGGCCCATCGAAGGATCCGCCGAGGAAAAGACCGTGAAGGACGCGCTATGCGGGAGGCATGCCTCGACTCAGCAGGCATCAGCTTCGTATTTACGCGAAGGCGTGGAAGTCGTGGAATGGCCGCCTGCAGGCAAGGGCCAAGTATTGATCTGGCTCAGGGAAGCTTTTGAGGGCATACCGTCCATGCCATCCAGTTCCCAAGAGCCCTTCGAAGCGATGCGCTGGGGATGCATTCACAAGCCGAGGCATGCCAGCACATCATGAATGCGTTGCTGATCTAAAGCCATTAAATCCTCTAAAAAACTTTAAGTATGACCATCTATGCCATTAACACATCAATTGGTCTATTATAGATAATCGCTTAATTTTTTGAAGATTCTCTTCATAACGCCATGCGAATCTTCCCATAAGAATCTTTTCTTTGAATTCGCCTCCCATGCCTCGCATGATGGCACCAAATCTGAACAGAACCCTGCAATAGGAGCGTCTACCCAAGACCGCACACATGCCCAGTGAGGCTTCAAATAAATTTGCGACTATCTATTGCTTCATATACAGCTGCATTTCTTGCTCAATCTAGTTGCAGAGCAATCCGTTAACACCTTTACATAATACGCTCAATTTCTACTTAAATTAGCGGCACACATTCCTGATCGTTATATAGAAGTTTGCAAAATTATTGGAAAATATGACTGGATGTCCATCACTACACAATCCATGCGTCTAACTATATATCAAATAAATATGCGACAGACTATAACAGAGTACAATGATATCGAGGGTTTTTTATGATTTTCAAAATCCATTGTTTTTAAGAAAACAATGCCCGGAACAGCACCTTCATGCCCGATAAACCACAAGTTTGGCGGACCTGGCTAGAGATGACTCCTATGGCGGTTGTTTCATGATCCAGGGTGATGAAGAATGCCACGACATGGTGGTTAACCTGAATTTGACACACAAACAAAATGTCCGCCGATTTCAAGATAGTCAGCATCTACAATCCCCATAAACATCTTAAAGCGGTACAGATATGGGCAAAAATTAACATGCAAATCAGGCGTGTAGCGGTATTCGCGTTGTTTAGGAATAATTACAATCAATTTGTGGCAACAAACACGCCTCAGTTCCGAGATTGCAGAGTGGTAATCTCTAATATGTTCAAGTGTGTGAGTGCAAACGACGATGTCAAATTGCTTATCAGCGAACGGCAATTTTGATAAATCAGTTTCGACAAACTCTATCTGACCATCTACATCTATATTCTGAAATACAAGGTCACACGCTGTAACTCTAACTCCATCCTGCTGTGCAATTAATCGTGATATATACCCACGTCCTGCCCCCGCTTCAAGTACGGAAACTAGTTCTTTCTCAGACGAGATGCGAAAATTATTTACTTGGCGTAAGATAAATTCCACGCACTCCGAATTGCAATCTGTTGGGCGTTGAGCCGTGTTCAAATCTTTCATTTGTGTATACGCATCAATCAATTCAGTATCTGCCATGAACGGAAATTTATCTTTAAAATTCATCAGCAGCTTGTAATTTCTGCCTTCAGCAAAATGCAATGCCTTATCCATAAACCAATGGTTGTCGCGGATAATCGGCTGGAGCAAATTATCCAAGATCCAATTGAGTTTAATTGTAATGTTGCGACTTAGTATCATTTTGCCTCCACATTCACCGCAATAGCGATGACAGTTCTCCCTCGAACAGGATTCCATCACTCCTGTATCGCCGACTTCAAGTAACAATGTGGCCTCAGAGGGCGAACCGTGCATGACTGTGCCCAGATGACCAGAGGACTCATTGTACCATCAGCTTTCGAATCTCTGAAATCGGGGCAAAGTGTTCTGTTGTCCATGGATATGGTTTAAGGATGCTGGCCAAGGAAGCCGAACCGACCAGCACACTCTTCTCACGATCCTGGTCCAGACCCTGCGCATCGTGGAAAACCCCACCGCCGCCAAGAAGCCAAGGAGTCAGGCGGATTCCTGGCGCCACGGCCGACTGCCCAGAACGGCCTCAGCCCTCGCCCCGATGCCACCACCACCAAAACCCCACCAGAGCCTCCCCATCCCCTCTCCCGCATCGCAAAGCCCCAAATGATGTCCCAACGTGCCTCCATGCCGACCCCAACCAACAGCCCGTGCAGTACGCACCCTAGGCCCGATCCGGCCAGATCCCACCCGGCGTCCCCACCCCATCCCGACCGACCACGGCCCACCCACGGCCCGACCACGTCCGTTGCGTTTTGTGAACTTTCTCTATAGAGTCCCTCCCGCACGGGGCGCACCCACTACAGCTTCACGGCAACGCCGACGTCCCATGCCAACGTGCGGTCCCCCTCCACCCCCAGGATGGCCACGCATCCCCCGCCGACGGGATTTCCATCCACGCTCCCCATGCCTATGGAATACCTCCTGCTGGACACCCACGACCCCGCCCTCAACCTCGCCACCGAGGAACGCCTCTTCGAGACCCTCGACCCCGCAGGTGCAGGCCTCTTCCTGCTGTGGCGCAACGGGCCCTCCGTCATCGTGGGTCGCCACCAGTGCACCGCCGAAGAGATCGACGCGGACTTCGTCGCCCGGGAAAACCTTCCCGTGGTGCGCCGCAACACCGGCGGCGGCGCCGTCTACCACGACCTCGGCAACGTCAACTTCTCCTTCCTGGTCCCCACGGGCGCATCGAAGGCCATGGACTTCTCCCGCTACATGGAACCCGTGCGCCTGGCGCTCCAGGACATCGGCGTCGAGGCCCGGATCACCGGACGCAACGACATGGAGATCGAGGGGAGGAAGATTTCGGGCAGCGCCCAGCTTGTAAGGGGCGGCAAGACCCTCCACCACGGGACGCTGCTGGTGGACGTGGATCTCGAACGCATGGCCCAGGCCCTCGCCGTCGACCCCGAGAAGATACGCTCGAAGGGCGTGGCGTCCCTCCGGGCCAGGGTCGACACCATCGCCGCCCACTGGCCCGCGGACACCACCATGGAAATGCTGCAGGACGCCCTCGTCGCCCGCTGCGCCGACGCTCCGGGCCGTTTCACCCGGGAGGACCAGGACGCCGCCGAAGCCCTCGCCCAGGCCAAGTACCGGCAGTGGGACTGGAACTACGGCGCCTCGCCTCCCTACACGGAGCGCATCCAGCATCGCTTCCCCTGGGGGAAGGTGGACGTGCGTCTCGATGTGGAACGAGGGACGATCACGGCCTGCCGCATCTTCGGGGATTTCTTCGCCTTGGCCCCAATGGGGGAGCTTGAGGAGAGGCTCGCGGGTTCCCCCAGGGATCCCGAGGCGCTGGCGCCGATCCTGGAAACGCTGCCCTGGCGTCGCTGGTTCGGCGAGGTCGATCCCGCACAAATTGCCGATCTTTTCCGCACCTGAACCCAGGGGCATCCCATGGCCGATCTGCTCACACCCCTCGCCCAGTGGCACAAGGACCACGGCGCCAAGATGGCGCCCTTCGCCGGCTGGCTCATGCCCATCCAGTACGAGGGCATTCTGGCCGAACACAAGCACACGAGAACCAAGGCCTCCGTCTTCGACATCTGCCACATGGGGGAATTCCTCATGACCGGCAGGGGTGCAGCTGGAGCGGTCGCCCTCGCCCTGACCCACAACATCGCGACCCTCGCCCCCGGCAGGTGCCGCTACGGCTTCCTACTCAACGAGGCGGGAGGCGTCATGGACGACTGCATCCTGTACAGGATGGGGGACGAGGAGTTCATGCTGGTGGTGAACGCGGCCTGCCGGGAGAAGGACGTGGCCGCCCTCAGGAAGCGCCTGACCGCCGCCGTGGCCCTCGACGACGTCTCGGACGCCACGGCCAAGATCGACCTGCAGGGGCCCTTGGCCCTGGACGTGCTGGAGGACGTGCTCAAGGGGACGTTCAGGCTGCCCTACTTCGGCTTCGTGCAGCAGACCTTCAAGGGGGAGCCCCTGCTGGTCAGCCGCACGGGGTACACGGGGGAACTGGGCTTCGAGCTGTACGTGCCGACGCGTCTCGCCACCGAGCTCTGGACGCTGCTGCTGTCCCACGAGGACGTGAAGCCGGCCGGCCTCGGCGCCAGGGACACCTTGCGCCTCGAGGCGGGGTTGGCCCTGTACGGGCACGAGCTTGACGAGGAGCATTCCCCGGAGGAGTCGGGGATGTCCCAGTTCCTGACCAGTTCCGCCCCCTTCGTGGGGAGGGCGCCCTCCTTCCCGATCCGGGAGCGTCTCGTCCCCCTGCGCATTGAGGGGCGCAAGGCCACCAGGAACGGGGACAAGGTGACGCTGCCCGACGGGACGCCGGCCGGCAGGGTGACAAGCGGCTCTTTCGCCCCGTCCCTTGGTTGCGTCGTGGCCTTCGCCTATATTGCGGCACCCCTCGCAGGGGAGCCGGAATTCCGCATCCCGGCCGGCAAGGAACCTCTGGTGGCCAAGCCCACGACGATCCCCTTCTACACCGAAGGCACCGCCCGGAAGAAGCTCGCCTGAGCCTTGGCGGCGCACATCCCCTTCACCTCAAGGAGTCCCACATGTCCCAGACCCCCACGGAACTGCGCTACACGAAGACCCACGAGTGGCTCCGCCAGGAAGGCGGCGAGGCCGTGTTCGGCATAACCTGGTTCGCCCAGGACGCCCTTGGCGACATCACCTACGTGGAACTGCCCCGATGCGGGGACGAAGTGAAGGCCGGCCAGCCCTTCGGCTCCATCGAGTCGGTGAAAGCGGCCAGCGACCTGATGAGCCCGGCCTCCGGCACGGTGATCGCCGTGAACGACGCGCTGGAGAACGCCCCGGAGACCGTCAACGCCGACCCCTACGGCGAAGGGTGGATGGTGCGGGTCGCCCTTCCGGAAAAGGCCGGGCTCCCGAAGGATCTCATGGAGGCCGGCGCCTACCAGGCCCATTGCGAAAAGGAACATTGATCTCCGCTCCAAGGAGCAGCACATGCCGTTCATACCCCACACGCCCGAGGAAGTCCGGGAAATGCTGGCCGTCGTGAAGGTCAGGGCGATCGGGGATCTCTTCGCCCCGATTCCCGAGGCCTTGCGCGCGAAGCCCCTCGACCTGCCGCAGGGCATGACCGAGGATGCCGTCTGCGCCCGTTTCGAGGAACTCGCGGCCCCCCCGGGGCGGCTGACGTCCTTTCTCGGCGCCGGCTACTACGCCCACGTCATCCCCAAGGCCGTGGACGCCCTGGCCGGGCGCAGCGAGTTCGTCACCAGCTACACGCCCTATCAGGCGGAGTGCTCCCAGGGCACCCTCCAGGCCATCTTCGAGTACCAGACGGCGGTCTGCCGCCTCTTCGGGATGGACTGCGCCAACGCGTCGGTCTACGACGGGGGGACCGCGCTCTTCGAGGCGGCCATGATGGCCCTGCGGGCAACGCGCAGGAGCAGGATCATAGTTGACGAGTGCGTCAACCCCCAGTGGCGGCGCATGCTGGCCACCTACACGGCGGGGCTGGACGTTGAGCTGCGCACGGTCCCCCACGCCCAGGGGCGGTGCGACGTCAATGCCCTGGCCGAGGTGATCGACGAGAAGTGCGCAGCTGTCCTCGTCCAGCAGCCGACCTTCTTCGGCACCATCGAGGACTACGAGGCCCTCTTCGCCAAGGCCCACGACAAGGGGGCGTTGGGCGTCGTCTCCGTCTATCCCGTGCTTCAGGCCGTCCTGAAGACGCCCGGGGAGACGGGGGCGGACATCGCCGTGGCGGAAGGGCAGAGTCTGGGGCTCCCCCTCTCCTTCGGGGGGCCGTATCTCGGCATCATGACCTGCCGCAAGGCGCTCGTCCGCCAGTTGCCCGGCCGCATCGTCGGGCGCACGGAGGACAGGGAGGGGCGACCCGCGTACGTGCTGACCCTGCAGGCCAGGGAGCAGCACATCCGGCGGGCCAAGGCGACGTCCAACATCTGCTCGAACCAGGCCCTGTGCGCGCTGCGGGCCCTGATCCATCTCAGCCTGCTGGGGCCGAAGGGGCTTGCGGCCGCGGCCGCGAGGTCCATGGAGCTTGCGAGGAGCGTCGCTGAATGGGCGACGGCCCTGCCGGGGGTGAAGCGTCACAACGACGCCCCCTTCGGCAACGAGGTGGCGTTGAAGTTCCCGATCCCGGCGAGGACGGTGGTGGAGATGGCGGCGGCCCACGGGGTCGTGCCGGGCTATCCCGTCGGGGACCGGTATCCGGGGTTGGAGGACGTCCTGCTGGTTGCCTGCACGGAGGCCAACACGGACAAGGACGTGGAGAGGCTTGTCAGGACGCTTGCGAACATACTTGGGGGGCGGTCATGAACACCATATTCGAGGACTCCGTGCCGGGTCGCGGCGCCCATATCGTCGAGGGCGATCCGGAGGCCGTCGGCAAGACGATCCCCGAGTCCCTGCGCAGGTCCGCGCCCGCCGATCTGCCCCAGTGCTCCGAACTCGACGTGGTGCGCCACTTCACCCGGCTTTCCCGGCGCAACTTCAGCGTGGACGCCAACTTCTATCCTCTCGGCTCCTGCACGATGAAGTACAACCCGAAGTTCGCGGAGCACGTGGCGAGCCTGCCGGGGTTCCTGGGACTGCATCCGCATCTGGCAGAGCTGCCGGGGTTCGGGGCGTGGGTGCAGGGGGCGCTGTCCTGCCTCTTCGACACCGAGCGGTACCTGTGCGAGATCACGGGCATGGACGCCTTCACGCTGCAGCCCATGGCCGGGGCCAACGGGGAGTTCACGGGGGTGAGCCTCATGGCGGCCTATCACAGGTCCCTGGGGCGGCGCCGCACGATCATGCTGATCCCGGATTCGGCCCACGGCACCAATCCCGCCTCGGCGGCCCTCGCGGGCTTCGACGTGCTGGACGTTCCCTCGGAAGGGGGGCTGGTGGATCCCGAGGCCGTGGCGCGGATACTGTCGGAGCGCGGGGAGGACGTCGCCGGGCTCATGATGACCTGCCCCAACACCCTGGGGCTCATGGAGACGCATCTGCCCGCCATCGTGGAGGAGCTGCGCAAGGCCGACGCGCTGCTGTACTACGACGGGGCCAACATGAACGCCATCCTGGGGAAGATGCGGGTGGGGGACGCCGGCTTCGACGTGGTGCATCTCAACCTCCACAAGACCTTCGGCACGCCCCACGGCGGCGGCGGTCCCGGCTCCGGCCCCGTGGGGGTGACGGCCCGGCTCGCGCCGCTCCTTCCCGGCCCCCGGGTCGTGAAGGGGAACGACGGCGTCTACGCCCTGGAGGAGATCCCGGGTTCCATAGGGCCCGTCGCGCCCTTCCACGGCAGCTTCGGGGTGATCCTCAAGGCGCTGGCCTACATCATGCGCCTCGGGGGGGAGGGGCTCGTGCGCGTGGCGGAGTACGCCACCCTCAACGCCAACTACCTGAAGAAGCGTCTGGAGACGGTCCTCGACGTGCCCTATGGGGATCTCTGCGCCCACGAGTTCGTGGCCTCGGCCCCGGAGGGGCTCCACGCCCTGGACATCGCCAAGGCCCTTCTGGACAGGGGCATCCACGCGCCCACCATCTACTTCCCGCTCATCGTCAAGGAATGCCTCATGGCCGAGCCCACGGAGACCGAGAGCAAGCAGACCCTCGACGAGTACGTGGACGCCCTTGCCGACATCGTCGACCGGGCGGGGAAGGATCCGGCGTTCCTCCCCGCGGCCCCCACGACCCTTCCGGTCAGCCGGCCGGACGAGACGACGGCCGCCCGGCATCTGAGGCTGACGCTCGACATGGCCTGACGGCCGATGGCCCCCGGGACGGCGCCGTCCCGGGGGTTCCCGTCCCAGGGAACCTTCCGGGGCATCCCGGGCCCGGAACCGCATTCCCGGGGGGGCCTTTCCCGGGGGCGTCCTTCCCAAAGGGGCGTCCCCGCGCATCCTGGGTGCAAAACCGCCTCCCCGGCCGCCCCGGGGCGCCAGTCAAAGATTTTGTACCGGGGGCCACACGGCTTGACTTGCGAGCCCGTTCCGGCGAGTATTGAGGGAGGGTTCCGCACACGACCGGACGATTCCCCCCTTGCCCGTCCTGCAGTCCGGGACATCCTCCGGACCCTCCCGGACGAACGTTTCAACCAAGGCAAACATTTTCATGTCCAAGTTTGTGGATAGCATTCTGGGGATATTCTCCAACGACCTGGCCATCGACCTCGGCACGGCCAACACGTGCGTGTACGTCAAGGGCCAGGGCATCGTCCTGAGGGAACCCTCGGTGGTGGCGGTCAAGACGGATGCCAGAGGCGGCAACACGGTGCTGGCGGTGGGCAACGACGCCAAACGCATGCTGGGCAAGACCCCCGGAAACATCAGGGCCATACGGCCCATGAAGGACGGCGTCATCGCGGACTTCGAGGTCACCGAGGCCATGCTGCGCCACTTCATCGCCAAGGTCCACAACGCAAGACACCTCGTGCGCCCCCGCATCATGATCTGCGTGCCCACGGGGATCACCCAAGTGGAGAAGCGCGCGGTCAAGGAGTCCGCACAGGCCGCCGGAGCCAGGGAGGTCTATCTCATCGAGGAACCCATGGCCGCGGCCATCGGCGCGGACCTCCCCATCCAGGAACCGACGAGCAACATGATCGTGGACATCGGCGGCGGCACCACCGAGGTGGCCGTCATATCCCTCTCGGGCATCGTCTACTCCAAGTCCGTCCGCGTCGGCGGGGACAAGATGGACGAGGCCATCGTCAGCTACATCAAGCGCAAGCACAGCATGGCCATCGGCGAATCCACCGCCGAGCAGATCAAGATAAAGATCGCCTCCGCCTCGGAACTGGAGACGGAGCAGCAGCTGGAGGTCAAGGGACGGGGCCTCGTCACGGGCATACCCCAGAACATCTACATATCCTCGGAAGAGGTCCGCAAGGCCATCTCCGACCAGGTGGTGAGCATCGTCGGCGCCGTCCGCAGCGCCCTGGAGCAGACCCCTCCGGAACTCGCCGCGGACATCGTGGAGCGGGGCATCTTCCTCACCGGGGGAGGCGCGCTGCTGAGAGGCCTGGACTCCCTGCTGCGTGAGGAGACGAAGCTCCCCATCACGGTCGTCGAGGATCCGCTGACCACCGTCGTCATAGGCACCGGCAAGGCCCTGGACAACATCCACATCCTCAAGGAAGTCTGTATTGACTGACGGGCGACCTCACCCGTCCGAGACGAGCGGCGCCGCCATCCCCGGCAGGAGGCGGCGCCGGATGCGTCACGCCGCCCGACCTTCCCGGAGCCATGCCCAGTGACCCTGCGTCGTCTGCTGATACTGGCCGGACTCCTGCTGGTCCTGTTCCTCGGCATGTACACGTGGAACCAGCGCACCAGGACCATGGACGGCATCGCCATAAACTTCGGCATGGAAATCGCGGGGACGATGCTGGGGACGATCGACGCCATCAAGCACAGCCTCGAGGAATACTGGGACCGGTACTTCGACCTGGTCAACGTCCGCAAGGAGAACGAGGATCTCAGGGCCGAGGTGGCGGCGATCAAGGCCCGCCTCAGGGACAACGCGGAGGACCTGCGGGAGCTGGCCCGCCTGCGCACCCTGCTTCGCGTGCCCGCCATGGCCGGCTGGCGTCCCCTGGGGGCGAGGGTCCTCTCCGGGCGCTTCGGCCCCAACGCGGTGCTTGAGACCGTCACCATCAACAGGGGCTACGTCACCGGCGGACGCCCGGGAACCCCCCTGGTCACCCAGAACGGTCTCGTGGGACGGATACTGCGGGCGAGTCCCCATGCGGCCACCGCCTTCCTCGTCACGGATCCCGGCAGCCGGGTCGCCGTGCTCGCCCAGCAGAGCCGCGCCAACGGCATCCTGGTGGGCAGGGGCACCGAAAACACCCTGGAGGTGAACTTCGTGCGGCCCGACGACGGACTGACCCAGGGAGAGGTGCTGCTGACCTCCGGCCTCGACGGCAAATACCCCAAGGGCATCCCCGTGGCCCGCGTCCTCACCGTGGAGCGCTCCAACTACACCCAGTTCCTCACAATCGAGGCCGAGCCCATCGTGGACATGCGCCAGCTCGAAGAGGTGCTGCTGCTGGAGCCCACCGGCGACCTGCAGCCTGACGGGGGCGCCGCCATCCCCCACGGCCAGGGGGGCACGCAGTGACCGGGGTCAGGAACATCTTCTGGTGGCTCTGCTTCGCCCTGGCCGCCGTCTGGGCCCAGTCGCGCCTCCCCGGACTCGACGCCCTGGCGGCGGGGATCATCATCCTGTTCCAGGAACGGGACTACAGGAACATGCTCTGGCTGCTGCCCGTCTTCATCCTCATCCAGGAAGGCATGGGCACGCGGTTCTTCGGCGGGGCCATCATCTGGTACACCGCCGTCGTGCTCTTCTTCCTGATCGGACACTGGCTCTTCGAGGTGGACACCTTCCTCTTCGTCCTCATCCTCTCGGCCAGCCTCGTCGCCCCCTACATGGCCATCGAGGCCCTCATGGCACCCCTGCAGCAACTGCCCTTCCAGCCCATGCAGTCTCTGGACAAGAGCGTCATGCAGGCCGTCTTCCTCCCCTTCGCCTGGCAGCTTCTCGTATGGAGCCGGAGGCTCCTCAAGCCCAGATACTCCATGACGCCATGACCGACGCCAAGCCGAACGCCCTGACGGCCGCCATCCAGAACAAGCGGCTGCGCGCCTGGCTCTCCATCCAGGTCGAGTCCGAGCGCTACCAGCCTCCCAGATACGGCATCGTCCTGCTCCAGGTGCTGGTGGGGATCCTCTTCTTCGTGCTGGTGACCCGCCTCTGGTATCTGCAGGTCCACAGCGGGGGGGAGTTCGCGCGGCAGGCCCAGGAGAACCGCCTCCGCCTTGAGCGCATCGACGCCCCCCGAGGCCGGATCCTCGACATGAAGGGCAAGGTGCTGGCGGACAACAGGACGACCTACGGCCTCTCCCTGATCAGGGAGGACTGCGCCGACATCCCGGCGACCCTCGCAAGGATCGCCGAATGGGCCGGGGTGCCCCTGAACCAGGTGACGGAGAGCTACAACCAGAACCGGCTCCGGGTGAAGCCCTTCGAACCCCTCCTCATGATCACCGACATCCCCTTCGACAAGGTGGCCCGCATCGAGTCCGAACGGAACTCCTGGCCCGGGGTCGAGGTGAAGGTGCGCTCCAAGCGCAGCTATCCCGAGAAGGAGTTCTTCGCCCACGTGCTGGGCTACGTGGCCGAGGTGAACGACCGGGAACTCGCCCGGGACCCGTCCCTCGCCATGGGGGACATGGTGGGCAAGCTCGGGCTGGAGATGGAGCTGGAGTCCCGGCTCCGCGGCCAGAAGGGACAGTACTCCCTCGAGGTGGACGCCCACGGGCGCACCCTGTGGAAGACCCTCAAGAAGGAGCCCCAGAGCGGCGAAGAGGTGCGCCTCTCCCTGGACATCGCCCTCCAGCGCGCCGGATGGAACGCCCTGGGGGAGGAGGCGGGGTGCATCGTGGTCATGGAGCCGGACTCCGGCAAGCTCCGCGCCCTCATCACCTCCCCGGCCTACGACAACAACCTCTTCACCAGCGGCATCTCCCAGAAGGATTGGGACCTCCTGCGCAACAACAAGCGCTATCCCCTCCAGAACAGGGTCATCCAGAGCCCCTACCCCCCGGGCTCGGTCTGGAAGCTGATCATGGCATCACTGTTCCTCGAACGGGGCGTGTCCCCGAGAGAGTCCGTCTACTGCCCGGGGGAGATCAAGCTGGGGAACCAGATATTCCGGTGCTGGAAGCGGGGCGGGCACGGCTCCGTCAACCTCGAGTCCGCCCTGGTCAACTCCTGCGACGTGTATTTCTATCTCATGGCCGAACGCCAGGGCATCGACAGGATCGAGCGGTTCGCCAAGGCCTGCGGCTTCGGCTCCCCCACGGGCATCGACCTGCCCCACGAGGCGTCGGGGCTGGTCCCCTCCAGGGAATGGAAGTGGCGGCGCCTCGGGCGTCCCTGGGTGCGGGGGGAGACCTACAACGTCTCCATCGGCCAGGGGACGCTGCTGGTCACCCCGATCCAGATGGCCGTCTTCGTCTCCGCCCTGCTCAACGGCGGCGACATCCTCAAGCCCCAGCTCGTGGACGACGCCGTGCCCGAGACCAAGGCCCGGGTCCCCGCCAAGCCCGAGACGCTGAAGTTCGTGGTGAACGCCATGCGCAAGACCGCCGCCCAGGGCACCGCCCGGGTGGTGTCCCGCCCCGACGCCGACATGGGCGGCAAGACCGGCACGGCCCAGGTGGTCAAGCTGAAGCTGGCCGCGGGCGACCGCAGGCTCCGCACCTCCGAGATGGAGTACTCCCAGCGCGACCACGCATGGATCGCCACATGGGGGACGAAAAACGACAAGACCTACGTGGTGGTGGTCATGGTGGAACATGGCGGCGGCGGATCCAGCGTCGCCGGCCCCATCGCGGCGAAGATGTACGACCATCTCTTCGGCGCCAGACGCGAGACGCCCAAGCCCGCCGAACCCGAACCCGCCGCGCCCCAGCCCGGCGACCGCCCCGACTGACCCCCGGAACGCGCCATGGACAAACGCCTCCTCTACTACATAAACTGGGGCCTGCTGGCCTACGTGCTGATCCTGTACCTGCTGGGAGTGGGGAACCTCTACTCCGCCAGCAGCACCAGGCTGGGGAGCGGATTCGCCGTCGCGGACTTCTACCAGAAGCAGCTGATATGGGGGGTGTGCGGCATCGGCGGCATGCTCCTCGCCATGACTTTCGACTACCGCCAGCTGCGCAACCTGGCCTGGCCCTTCTTCCTGGCGTCCCTCGTCCTGTTGTGCCTTGTCCCGCTGGTCGGGAAGAAGGTCTACGGCGCGACGCGCTGGCTCTCCCTGGGCTTCATGAGCATACAGCCCTCGGAGGTGGCCAAGCTGGCGGTCCTGCTGCTGGCGGCGAGGCTCCTTGCCAAGGAGCAGCGCCCCCTGGGCTGGAAGGACTTCCTGTCCGTCCTCGCGGTGGGCCTCGTGCCCAGCGCCCTCATCATCACCCAGCCGGACCTCGGCACCACCCTCATGCTCATGCTGATCCTGGCGGGGATGATCCTGTTCCGCGGCCTCCGGGGCCACATCCTGAAGATCTGCCTGGTGTCGCTCCCCTGCATCGCGCCGCTG
This sequence comes from Desulfovibrio sp., assembly GCA_031272715.1. Classification (GTDB taxonomy): domain Bacteria; phylum Desulfobacterota; class Desulfovibrionia; order Desulfovibrionales; family Desulfovibrionaceae; genus Desulfovibrio. Next base: position 6,025 of record JAISTH010000023.1, on the reverse strand, counting down.
ATGTGGTTCGTGGGCATGCACGACTACCAGCGCCAGAGGATCCTCACCTTCCTGGACCCCGGGATCGACCCCAGGGGCTCCGGGTACCACATCCTCCAGTCCCGCATAGCAATCGGCTCTGGACAACTGTGGGGGAAAGGATTTAAAGAAGGTACGCAAAGCCAGTTGCGCTTTCTGCCGGAACGGCATTCCGATTTCGCGGTGGCCGTCTTCGGGGAGGAATGGGGATTCGTCGGCTGCCTCTGCCTCGTCACGCTTTTCTGCCTCTTCCTGCTGTCCATCTTCTCCACGGCAGTACAGGCGAAGGACCGATTCGGCAGCATCCTCGTGGTGGGGATCTTCTTCTACTTCTTCTGGCAGATTTTCATAAACATCAGCATGGTTCTAGGGCTGATGCCGGTGGTGGGGATCCCGCTCCCCTTCATAAGCTACGGGGGGAGCGCGACGCTGCTGAACTTCACCCTGCTCGGCATAGTGCTCAACGTCTCCATGCGCCGTTTCATGTTCAAGAGCTGAGACTCTTAAGGAGGCCGCCGTGGGCAAGGACGAAATAGCCTACCTGGGATCCGACACGGTATACGAAGGGAAGCTCACCTTCAGGGGCACCGTGCGCATCGAAGGCCAGTACACAGGCGAGATCGCCAGCGAGGGGACCCTCAACATCGGCAAGGACGCCAAGGTGGAGGGGACCCTCAACGTCGGGGAGCTGCTCCTGTCGGGGCGCTTCGTCGGGGACGTCCTGGCGCAGCGCCGCGTGGTGGTCTACTCCTCCGGCGTGATGCAGGGCAATCTGCGCACGCCGAGCCTGCTGGCCGAGGAGGGGGGCATCATCAACGGCCAGGTGACCATGGGGCCGGTCGAAGGCAACGCCAAGCGCGACTGAAAGGACGCCGGCGGTTCCATGGAGACGCCCCTTGAGCCACGCCCATGTCGGCGGCGGCCCGCGCCAACCGGAATGCCGGTCCGGCCCCGGCGTTCCGTCCACCGGCGCGCGTCCGGGACGGCTCCGACACGACTCTTCACGTCCCCGCACCCTCCCATCCCCATGGGAGGCCGCCTCTAGGGGCGCGGGGCAAACTTCCTCCATCTTCCCAAGGAGACCCTCATGGCACAAGACTATTTCCGTGCGCTCAGGGACGTGGCGCTGGTGATCAACTCCAGCCTCGAACCCAAGGAAGTGCAGCACAAGATCACGGAGCAGACGGCGGTGACCATGGGTTGCAAAGCCTGCACCATCCGCCTGCTGGACACCACCGGCCACTTCCTGCTGCCCAGCGCGGCCTACGGCCTCTCCGACACCTACATGCGCAAGGGGCCCGTGGAGATCAAACGCAGCGGCCTGGACGGCGAGGTGCTCTCGGGCAAGCTCATCCACCTGAAGGACGCCACCGCCGACGGGCGGTTCCAGTACCCCGCCTCCGCCAAGGCGGAAGGCCTCGTCTCCGTCCTCTCGGCCCCGCTCATGAGCAACGGCAAGTCCATCGGGCTCATCCGCGTGTACTCCTCCGTGGAGCGCGACTTCTCCGACGACGAGCAGGCCTTCATGGAAGCCGTGGCGGCCATCTCGGCCATCGCCATCGAGAACGCCCGCCTGCACCACGCCCTGCGCAACAACTACGAGCTGCTGGCCAAGCACGCCTACTCCGTCTACGAGGACTAGGCCGCCGGAGGGACGACCAGGGACGAGGAGACCGTTCCCGCCGCACCCGCCGCGGGAGGCGGAACGGGCGCACGAGCCCCGGCGCCGCGCCGGGACCAACCCAAGGAAAACATGGAGGCTGCGTTCCTCCCCGGACATGACGGCCGGGGCTTCCGCGCAGAAAGGCATACATGAGCAAAGTCACCGTGGGCATCAACGGCTTCGGACGCATCGGACGCCAGGTCTTCAGGGCGCTGCACGCATCCTATCGGGACAGGGTGCAGGTCACGGCCATCAACGACCTCTTCGACGCCGAGACGAACTTCCACCTGGCGGAATACGACTCCGTCTACGGACGGGGGCACCTGAACGCCACCGTCGACGGCCAGGAAGTCGTCGTGGACGACTGGAAGATACACTGCTTCGCCGAACGGGATCCCGCCAACATCGCCTGGAACGCCTACGGCGTGGACATCGTCGTGGAGAGCACGGGCATCTTCCGCACGGCCACCCAGGCCGCCATCCATCGCCAGAACGGCGCGAAGAAGGTCATCATCACCGCCCCGGCCAAGGAGGAGGACATCACCATCGTGATGGGCGTCAACCACGCCTCCTACGACCCGGCCAAGCACCACATGGTCTCCAACGCCTCGTGCACGACCAACTGCCTGGCGCCCGTGGCCCTGGTGCTGCAGCGGGAGTTCGGCATCAAGCTGGGCAACATGGTGACCATCCACTCCTACACCAACGACCAGCGCATCCTGGACATGGCCCACAAGGATCCCCGCAGGGCGCGGGCCGCGGCCTGCAACATCATCCCCACGTCCACGGGCGCCGCCCAGGCGGTGGCGAAGGTCATCCCCGAACTCAAGGGGAAGTTCAGCGGCTACTCCCTGCGGGTGCCCACCCCCACCGTCTCCGTGGTGGACTTCTCGGGCATCCTCGAGAAGGCCACGGACACCGAGACCTTGCTGGGCAAGCTGAAGGAGGCCTCGGAAACCTACCTCAAGAACATCCTGGCCTACAACGACAAGCCCCTGGTCTCCATGGACTTCAAGGGCAACCCCGCCTCCTCCATCCTGGAGGCCCCCTACACCACCGTCCAGGACGGACACCTCGTGAAGGCCGTCTCGTGGTACGACAACGAGTGGGGCTATTCCAACCGGGTGTGCGACCTCATCTGCCTGATGCAGGAGAAGGGCCTCTAGCCCCCTGTCGTCCTGATACAGACGCAAGTCGGGGCGCGGCGGACGACGAGTCCCCGCGCCCCGGCTTGCATTTGGCCGCCTCAAGCGGAGGCGGAGGGATCCTGCTTCGGCAGGGAGAGATTCATGCTCCCGGAGGCGTAGCCCCCGAGATCCAGCGCCACGTAGGCGAATCCCAGCTCCCGCAGCCGGTTCCACACGTCCTTGCGCAGCCCGTCGTCCCGCAGGAGGCGGAACCCCTCCTCGTCGGTCTCGATGCGGGCGAGCCTGCCCTCCTCGTGGAAACGCACCCTGACCTGCCTGAATCCCCGCTCGAGAAGATGGGACTCGGCGAGGTCTATGCGACGCAGGCGCTCGGGGTCGATGCGCTCCCCGTAGGGGAAGCGGGAGGCGAGGCAGGCGAAGGAGGGCTTGTCCCAGGTGGCGAGCCCCATCTCCTTGGAAAGCAGCCGGATCTCCGCCTTGGCGAGGCCGGCGCCCCTGAGGGGACTCTCCACGCCGAGCTCCGCCACGGCCTGCAGCCCCGGCCTGTAGTCCCCCTCGTCGTCCAGGGTGGAGCCTTCCGCGACATGGGGCATCCCCCTCTCCCGGGCGAACTCCAGGAGCTTCCCCAGCAGGGACTTCTTGCACAGGTAGCAGCGGTTGGGGGGATTGGCGGAGAAGCCCTCCAGCCCGAGTTCCTCGGAGTCCACCACGTGGTGCTCGATGCCGCGTTCCGCGGCGAAGGCCCGGGCGGCCTCGAGTTCCCTGGCGGGGAAGCTCAGGGAGCGTCCGGTGACGGCGACGGCCCTGTCCCCCAGGGCCTTGTGGGCGCAGGTCAGCAGGAAGGTGGAGTCCACGCCTCCGGAGAAGGCGACGACGACGCCCCCGAGAGCCTGCAGGTTCCGGAGGAGGTTGTGGAGCTTTTCGTGGAGGGGATCCATGGGCGATGTCTCCGGGGCCCGTCCCCATGTCCGGGGATGCGGGATGGACAAGTGCGGAAAGCGGGACAATGGGAGGGCTCGAACCCGGAAGCGGCCATGACCGCCATAGGCGCACATTTGCGCCCATGGCGTCCCCGACCGGATTTGAACCGGTGTTGACGGCGTGAAAGGCCGTTGTCCTGGGCCGACTAGACGACGGGGACGTATGGAAGGCGAAGCTCGTTGGCTGGGCTGCCAGGACTCGAACCTAGATTAGCGGAGCCAGAATCCGCCGTCCTACCATTGAACGACAGCCCAACGAGTGTTGGAAAGTATGCAAAGCGGTGCGGACTGTCAAGCTTCACCCATGTCCACCCGAAACCGGCGCAGGACCGGCCCACTGTTGGGGTTCGGCCGCCCGAAGACGACGGGGGCAGGCGGATGCGCTCCCCCATGGCCCATGGGGGAATCCAACGCACCATCCACAGGGGCACGATGCCTGCCTCGTTCTTCCCGGTTCCCGATGAGGCGCCTGATGACAGGGTTCTCCAGGAAACGCGCCTTGATAGCGGCATCGGGGATGGCCCTCCGGGACGGCGGGAACCATGTCCCCGGGAAATCCTCGCGGGGCTTCCTCCGGATGCCGCTCGGGGAGCAGCTGCCGCAGCAATCGTTGACCGCTTCCAGAACGAACGGCTGTTCGTGGGAGAACGGTCGCCGCGCCTGCCGGGTGTTCACCGTCGTGGCCAAGTGGACTTTTCCGAAGGCGCTGAACGTGCGCAGGAGTTCCTCGACCACGGGCCCGTGGGATGCTCCGGCAGCGGGGCGTCGAAGAGTCTTGCGTCCAGCAGCGCAAGCGAACACGCCTGTGCGCAGGCGCGCAGCTTCTGGAGCATGGGGTGCGTGACGGGGGCGTCCCCGTCCGCTCAGGCGATGAAGAAATCGGCCACGGCCTGCACCGGGACCGGACTGTCGCCCTGCTTCACGCTTGCCATGGTTGCGCCCCCATGGCGCCCGGAACCGGGCCGGCTTGACTTGGCGGGTCTCTCCGCATCGGTTCCCATTGCACGCCTGGGGAATAGCAACTTTGAGCGACTTCTGGGCGCCAAAAACAATATGAAATTCTCCCTCCTGAAGGCCGTGGGGTCAGGCAACCTTTGGCTTGTTCCTGCTCCCAAGCGGGCGTCCAGGCCCCGGGGTGTAACCGAGGCCTTTGAATTCAGACGCTCCTTTCTTGAGGATGTTGCCGTTCGAATAATAATAGCCAAGTGCATCTATAATTTTCATCTGTTCTGCATCTGGCTCATCCACTACCACTATTACCTTGCCGCTTTTTAATACTATATTCCGACAACGCAAGGATTCCATCGTAGAAAATGCGCATTTGCCTGTCATTTTAATTCCAGCATTGTTTAATTTCAATTCAAGATAGTTTGTAAGTGAACCAGCTATTACGCAAATCCCGAGATGGAGAACTATATGTTTATCATCCCAGACATGTAACGGTAAAGCACCAATAAAATCCTGATCATTTAATAACTTAAAAAATGCCTCGACTTTCCAGTTATCATTGTTTATTGTGTAAATTTCTTCTGCTGTTTGTGATATATCGTTTGTACACATAAGGTGTTTTCCATAATATTCCATTAATCCTTGTATTATTCCATCATTTCTGCAATATTCCATTCTAAAAGTTCCATCTTCAGCTGTGAATGTCGTGATACTAAAGCAAATTGATGCATAATTATGCTCATTACAATATTTCTCGAATCGTGAATTAAGCTCAGCGATATCATTGGTTTTACTCTTTGATTTGTTGTACTTTGATTGCATCTCCTTTAAATGCTCCGCCATCTTGTCTAGGCGGTTTTGTAATGTCATATCTTTCTTGTCTGCTGTTGATTTGTTATACGCAAGCAGATAAGAATATTTATCTTCATCTTTCACATTTGAAAGTAAAGCACCAGTGATCCTATATTCCGGCCTTTTTTGAACTGAGGGTCGTTGATTTTTATCGATCGAGAGCAGTGTGTATGAAGAATCTGGAAGTGTGGCTAGTTCACGATTTTTTAACAAAGAAATAGTCGTGACAAAATGTATATCTTCTTCATTGCTGAAGTCGACATACATTTCCTCGCTTAAATTTCCCTTGTCGAAGGATATATAGTCGTCCCTGCAAAAAGCCAAAAAGCGGCGGACTCTGTGGCGCGCAAGGACGAAGCGTAAGCGAGGACGTAGCGCGCCCCGCGCGAAAATTGGCACAATATTTGCATTCTGGG
>JAISTH010000071.1 GCA_031272715.1 Desulfovibrio sp. | reverse complement strand
GTATCTCCCGCCGGGCGCCGTGGTCATGCGGGAGGACGACGGCGTCCACGTCGCCGTGGCGTCCCTGCAGGCCATCTCTGCGTCGGTGAAGGACCTGCAGGCCGAGAAGCGCAGGATCCGCAACAAGGCGCCGTTCACTCCCGGAGGCGCCGCTCAGCCGAAAACGGGGCCTTCCTGCCGCCGATGCGGCATAGCGGCATAGTACCCGCAACATCACAAAGTGTCCAGCGGGTGGTGCCTGCCCCATCGGCCAGGCCCCAGGCCGCAGGGCCCTGCCGTCGTCCTCACCGCATGGCCCTGCCGTCGCTCTGGACGCACCTTGGGCGGCGCCCCTGACCTATCCCATCCCCGGCATTACCGTATTTCCCATCCCCGGCATTTCCGATCTCTCCCATCCCCGGCATTACCGCATTTCTCCGGGCCGTTCCGATTGTCGGAGCGGCCCGGCGTCAAGGCCCGGGACGTCGGCCGGGCGGGCCGTCCGGGCGCAACATCGAGGGCGATGACGTCGCCTCTCACCTTTGCACCACAGGAAGAAGCCCCTTTCACTTTCGCGCTTTTCCGGGTATGCTGGCAGACTGCAGGATGGCATAGCGCCGCCCCGCTCCCCCCCGCGTCGTGCCACACCCCTTCAGGTGACGGCCACGCGACGTCCCATGCGACGCCGCGTTCACCACATATTTTGAGAACTGCGCCCGCGGCGGTCGGCCTCGGGCACCAGACTTCGCGCAGGAGACCGAAATGAGGCACAAATGCTGGATATGGCTGCTCGCAGCCCTGCTCCTTCTCCCGACCCTCGCGGCCGCCGACGTCAAGGTCGGCCTGATGTGTCCGATGACCGGCAAATGGGCCTCGGAGGGTCAGGACATGCAGAACATCGTCCGGCTTCTGGTGGACGAATCCAACAAGAAGAAGGCGGGGGAAAAGATCATCCTCGTCGTCGAGGACGATGCCGGCGATCCACGCACCGCGGCCCTGGCCGCCCAGAAGCTCGCCTCGGCGGGCGTCGTCTCGGTGGTGGGCACCTACGGATCCGCCGTCACCGAGGCCAGCCAGAACATCCTGAACGAGGCCAGCATCGTGCAGGTCGCGACGGGGTCGACCAGCGTGCGCCTGACGGAGAAGGGATTTCCCCTCTTCTTCCGCACCTGCCCCCGGGACGACGCACAGGGCAAGGCCGCGGCGAACGTCATCCTCAAGAAGGGATACGGGAAGGTGGCCCTGCTCCACGACAACTCCTCCTACGCCAAGGGGCTCGCGGAGGAGACGAAGCAGGCGCTGGAGGGGTCCCCGGTGAAGATCGTGTTCCTCGACGCGCTGACGCCCGGAGACAGGGACTACACGGCGATCCTGACGAAGCTCAAGGCCGCCGAGCCCGACGTCGTCTTCTTCACGGGGTACTATCCCGAGACCGGCATGCTCCTGAAGCAGAAGAAGGACATGCACTGGAACGTGCCGATGATGGGGGGCGACGCCGCGAACAATCAGGACCTCGTCACCATCGCGGGCAACGACGCGGCGAAGGGATACTTCTTCGTGAGCCCGCCCCTGCCCCAGGATCTGGACACGAAGGAGGCCAAGGACTTCCTGGCCCAGTACGTCGCCCGCTACGGGAATCCTCCCGTCTCCGTGTGGGCGGTGCTGGCCGGCGACGCCTTTTCCTGCCTCGACGCGGCCATCCAGGCCGGGAACAAGACGCCCGCCAGCATCGCGGCCTTCCTCGGGAACCTGAAGGACATGCCCGGACTCTCCGGCACCATCGGCTTCGACGCCAAGGGGGACAGGGTGGGCGAGTTCTATCGCGTCTACGAGGTGAACGACAAGGGAGTCTTCATCCTGCAGCCCAAGTAGTGGAAGACTTGCGACAGTGCCCACGGCCCTGTCGGCCATGGGGGATGTCGTGACGCAGCGCTTTCCGCACCCGGCGCCGCCGCGCGTTTCGCGTGGCGGCGTCGCACGCCTTCCGTCGAGACGGTGGTCTCCGTGGAACAGTTCTTCCAGCAGCTTCTGAACGGCCTGGCGGTCGGTGGCATCTACGCCCTGGTGGCCCTCGGCTACACCATGGTCTACGGGGTGCTCAAGCTCATCAACTTCGCCCACGGCGACCTCTTCACGATAGGGGCGTATCTCGGCCTCACGCTGCTGATCAGCTGCAACATCGCCGGGATGCTCCCCCCGGCGGCGGCCGTGCTGGCGGTCTTCGTCATGGTGGGCTGTCTCGTGGCGATCCTCGGCGTCATCCTGGAGCGGGCCGCATACAGGCCCTTGCGGGACGCGGGACGCCTCTCCGCCGTCGTCTCGGCGCTGGGAGCCTCCATCTTCTTCCAGAACGCCATAATGCTCATCTATGGCGCCCGCTACTACGTCTATCCCGACTTCCTCCGCCCAAATTTCACCGTCCATCTCCTGGGCGTCGCCGTGCCGGGGGTCAGGCTTCTGGTCATCGGCACCAGCGTCGGCCTCATGCTGCTGCTGTGGGCCTTCATCCACCGGACCCGCATCGGGGCCGCGGTCAGGGCGGTCGCCATCGACCCGGACGCCGCCAGGCTCATGGGGATCAACGTCGACGCGGTGATCTCCCTGGTCTTCCTCGTGGGCCCCGCCCTTGGCGGGGTGGCCGGGCTCATGGTGGGCATCTACTACGGCCAGGTCGACTTCACCATGGGATGGATGTACGGCCTGAAGGCCTTCACGGCGGCCATCCTGGGGGGCATCGGGAACATCCCGGGCGCCATGCTGGGAGGCATGCTCCTGGGCCTGCTGGAGTCCCTCTCCGCAGCCTACGTCGCCATGGCATGGAAGGACGCCATCGCCTTCCTCGTCCTCATCCTGATACTCATCGCGCGCCCCACAGGCATCCTCGGCGAGCGCACCGCAGAGAAGCTGTGAACCGCCGCGTCTTCGCCATCGCCCTCGGCATCGCCATCTGCCTGCTGCCCCTTGTGAGCAACGCCTACTGGACGGACGTGTGCGTCAGCATCGGCATCTACGCCCTGCTCGCCCTTTCCCTGAACGTGATCCTGGGGCAGGCCGGCATCTTCCACATGGGCCACGCGGCGTTCTTCGCCGTGGGGGCCTACGTCACGGGCGTGTGCAACACGATCCAGCACATCCCGATCCTCTGGCTCATGCCCGTCTCGGGCCTCGCGGCCGCCGTCTTCGCCTATCTCGTGGCCCGTCCCATCATCCACCTGCGAGGGGACTATCTGCTCGTCGTCACCATCGGCATCGTGGAGATCGTCCGCATCGCGCTGCTCAACGATCTCTTCGGCCTGACGGGCGGGTCGAACGGAACCTTCGGCATCGCGAGACCCGAGTTCCTCGGCTTCAGGATCGTGAAGGGGATCCATTTCTACTATCTCGTGTGGGGCATGGTGGGCGCGACCCTGCTCCTCTTCCACGGCCTGTGGCGCTCCCGTTTCGGCAGGGCCCTCAACTGCATCAAGGAGGACGACATCGCGTCGGAGTGCTGCGGCATCGACGTGTCGGGCTACAAGCTGGCAGCCTTCGTTCTCGGCGCCTTCTGGGCGGGGATGGCCGGCACCGTGTACGCCGCGAAGATGACCACCATCGCCCCGGAATCCTTCAACTTCATGGAGTCCGTGATCGTCTTCGCCGTGGTCATTCTTTCCGGGGGGAGCCAGCTGGGCGTGCTCGTGAGCACCTTCCTCTTCATCGGGCTGCCGGAACTGCTGCGGGAGTTCGCCTCCGCGAGGATGCTCCTCTTCGGCCTCGCCATGATGGGCATGATGATCTGGCGGCCCCAGGGCCTGCTCCCGCCCCTCGCGCGCCGCTACGGCGGCGGCCTGAAATCCGCGGCGCCGGACGCGATGAAGGACGGCCCCCCATGAGCCTGCTCGCCGTCCGTGAGATGACCAAGGCCTTCGGGGGGCTCATGGCCGTCAACGATCTCTCCTTCGAGGTCGAGCAGGGCAGCATCGTCGGGATGATCGGCCCCAACGGCGCCGGCAAGACCACGGTCTTCAACTGCATCACCGGCAACTACGTCCCCGAGGCGGGAGACATCGAGTTCGACGGCCGTCCCATCAAGGGCGTCAGGCCCCACCGCATCGTCGAACTCGGCATCGCCCGCACCTTCCAGACCATCCGGCTCTTCGGCCGCCTCACGGTGCTGGAGAACGTCCTCGCGGGCCGGCACTGCCGCATGAAGGCGGGCCTTCTCGCCTGCATGTTCCATGGACGCGCCATGCAACGGGAGGAGCGGGAGGCCGTCCGGCGATGCATGGAGGAACTGGAGTTCCTGGGACTCGCCGATCGGCGGGGGGAGGCGGCGGGAGGGCTCTCCTACGGCAACCAGCGCTTGCTCGAGATCGCCCGGGCCCTCGCCACCGAACCGAAGCTCCTGATCCTGGACGAGCCCGCAGGGGGCATGAACGCCCAGGAGACCGACGCCCTCATCGAGGTGATCCGGGCCATCCGGGCCCGGGGCGTCACGATCCTGCTCATCGAGCACGACATGCGGCTGGTGATGCAGGTCAGCGAACGGCTTGTGGTGCTGGAGAACGGTTCCCTGATCGCCGAGGGGACGCCGGAGCATGTGCGCAGGCACCCCGCCGTGATCGAGGCGTACCTCGGCTCCAGCGACGGGCGCTGGTAGGGCGGACAATCCCATGGCGCTGCTGACACTGTCCGGCATACGGGTCCGCTACGGAAGCGTGGAGGTCCTCCACGGCATCGACATGCACGTGGAGGAGGGGGAGATCGTCACCATCCTCGGCGCCAACGGGGCCGGCAAGAGCACGACGCTTCTGGCCGTCAGCGGGCTGGTGCGGCCGTTCGAGGGGGACATCCGCCTCGACGGCGAGTCGCTGCTGCGCCTGAAGCCCCATCAGGTGGTGGGTCTCGGCGTGTCCCAGTCCCCCGAGGGCCGGCGCGTCTTCGGCTCCCTCAGCGTCCTGGAGAACCTGGATCTCGGCGCATTCCTCGTCAAGGACGGACCCAAACGGTCGAAGACCCTGGAGTGGATATTCTCCCTCTTCCCGCGCCTCGCCGAACGCAAAGGGCAGCTCGCGGGCACCCTCTCCGGCGGCGAGCAGCAGATGCTGGCCATCGGAAGGGCGCTGATGGCCCAGCCGAGACTTCTTCTCCTGGACGAGCCGTCCCTCGGCCTTGCGCCGCTTCTCGTGCGGTCGATATTCGAGACCATCCGGACCATCAACGCCAGCGGCGTCACCGTGCTGCTGGTGGAACAGAACGCCTCCGCGGCGCTGAAGCTCGCGACCCGGGGATACGTCCTCGAGGTGGGGAACATGGTCATGGAGGCGCCCGCCAAGGATCTCCTCGCCGATCCCGCCATACGTGAGGCCTACCTCGGCGGATGACCCGTCGCACCGCTCCCGCGGGACGCGCCGGATTCCGCGGACCCCGTTGACACGGACGCCCGGGAGGGCTAACATGGCGTAACGAACCCTCCAACCGTCTCAAACCCACCGACGACGCCTTCCCCGCACGAGGCCCCCGCCGCGGCGGAGGGGCGCGCCATCCCCAAGGAGCGAAAACGCGTGAACATTCTCATCTTCGGCCCCAACGGCAGCGGCAAGGGGACTCAGGGAGACCTCATCAAGCAGAAGTATCCCATCGCTCACATCGAATCGGGCGCCATCTTCCGCGAGCACATCGGCGGCGGCACCGAACTGGGGAAGAAGGCCAAGGCGTACATCGACCGGGGCGACCTCGTGCCGGACGACATCACCATCCCGATGGTTCTCGAGACGCTGAAGACCAAGGGAAAGAACGGCTGGCTCCTGGACGGCTTCCCCCGCAACATGGTCCAGGCCGAGAAGCTCTGGGAGGCTCTCCAGAAGGAGAACATGAAGCTCGACTACGTCGTGGAGATCCTGCTGCCCAGGGAGACCGCCAAGAACCGCATCGTCGGCAGGCGCCTGTGCAAGGAGAACAACAACCACCCCAACAACGTCCACATCGACGCCATCAAGCCCAAGGACGGCAAGTGCCGCGTGTGCGGCGGCGAACTCTCCTCCCGCAACGACGACCAGGACGAGGCCGCCATCAACAAGCGCCACGACATCTACTACGACACCAATTCGGGCACCTTGGCCGCCGCCTACTTCTTCAAGAACCTCGCCAACAAGGGCAAGACCAAGTACATCGAACTCAACGGCGAGGGCAGCATCTCCGACGTCAAGGAAGCCCTGCTGGCCCAGCTGAAGTAGCGATTGGACCGCGATCGACGCCGGATTGACGCATGTCTGTGCCGGGAAGTCTCCGCAAGGAGGCTTCCCGGCATTTTGCAGACGGACATGCATGGCATTGCAGGTGACGTTCACGGATTTGCCCGGAACGCACTTCACACGGCAAGAAGCGAGTCGCTGCATGCGCCTCATGCCGGAAACGCCACCGCGACACGGATGCGCTTCACGTTCGTCCATCGCAGAGGCAGTCAAAGCTTTCCTGTTGACCCTTTCCCGGACATCAGGCACCATGCCCCGGAGTTTCCCCGTCCCCGCGGAAGCCGTCGAAGGGCTCGGAACCTCGATGCGAGGCCAGTAGGCGTGGATGCAGTCGCCTCAACGCCCCTCGACAACCCCAACGGTTCCGACGCGACCCTCCGGCAGGATCCCGAACGACATCACCCCAGGAACGCCCCATGCAGAAGATCGCCCTCGTCACCGGGGCAAGCCGCGGCATCGGCAAGGCCATCGCCCTCGGCCTCGCCGCCGACGGCTTCGACATCTGGCTCAACTGCCGCCGGGACGGGGACGACGCCCGCACGACCCGGGACGCCGTGCAGGCACTGGGGAGATCCTGCCGCACACTCCTCTTCGACGTCTCGGACGCCGATGCCGTGGACACGGCCCTCGACGGGCCGCTGGCCGAGGACGTCCCCTTCGCCCTGATCAACAACGCGGGATTCGCCCGGGACGGCGTCCTGGGATTGATGTCCCGGAAGCAGTGGGACGAAGTCCTCGACGTGCACCTCGGCGGCTTCTTCAACGTCACCCGCAAGGTGCTCCCCTACATGCAGCGCAAGCGGCGGGGCCGCATCGTGAACGTGGCCTCCGTCTCCGGCGAGATGGGCGTGGCGGGCCAGACGAACTACTGCGCCGCCAAGGCGGGCCTCATCGGCGCCACCAAGGCGCTGGCCAGAGAGGTGGGCAAACGCGGCATCCTCGTCAACGCCGTCGCCCCGGGCTTCATCGACACCGGCATGACGGACGGCCTGAAGCAGGATGACGTCATCCCCCTCATCCCCCTGGCCAGGACCGGCACCCCGGAGGAAGTGGCCCACTGCGTCCGCTTCCTGTGCTCCGAGGGCGCATCCTACATCACCGGACACGTGCTGGCCGTGAACGGCGGCCTCCACATGTAGGCGGACGGGGGCATCGTCGTGGGCAGGGCCGTCGTCACGGGAGTAGGGATCGTCTCGGTTCTCGGCGTCACCAGGGAGTCGGTGACGGATTCCCTCTACCATGGCGTCTCCGGCATCGACGCGGAACCCGACCGCATCGCTCACGGCATGCGCAGCGCCCTCACGGGCATCGTGCGCGGGTTCGACGAGGGCCGGTTCCTCAACCGCAAGCAGCGCAAGACCATGCCCCTCTGCGCCGTCCAGGCCCACGCCGCCGTCATGGACGCGCTGGATCAGGCGAATCTCCCCCAGGAGGCCCTGCGCAACGACCGTTGCGGCCTCATATTCGGGAACGACTCCGCCATCGTCCCGACGCTGGAACAGGCGAACGCCTTGGCGGAAACCGGCCAGACCGCCTCCATGGGGAGCGGTCACGTCTTCCGCTCCATGAATTCCGCCATCACCCTGAATCTCAACGCCCTGCTGGGCAACACGGGACCCGGCTGGACCGTCAGCGCCGCCTGCGCCAGCGGCGCCTGCGCCGTGGGCATGGCCGCGGACGCCATACGTCTCGGACGCCAGGACGTCATGATCTGCGGCGCCGCCCAGGAACTCGGCTGGCAGGCCGTCGCGGCCTTCGACGGCATCGGCGCGTTCTCGGTGCGCACCCCTCCCCAGGAGGCCTCGCGCCCCTTCGACGCCGACCGGGACGGCCTCGTGCCCAGCGGGGGGGCCGCCGCGCTGATACTGGAGGACATCGATCACGCCCGGCGCAGGGGCGCCGCCATCCTCGGGGAGATACTGGGATTCGGCATGAGCGCCGATGGCCAGAACCTCGCCGTGCCTGGGGACACGGGCCTGTCCCGGGCCATGGCCGCGGCCATCGCGGACGCGGGACTCGCCCCCGAGGAGATCGACTGCATCAGCGCCCACGCGACGTCCACGCCCCTCGGGGACGCCGCGGAACAGCGGAACATCCTGAGGATTTTCCCCGATGCCTGTCCCCCGGTGCTGGCCCTGAAGAGCCTCACCGGGCACGAACTCTGGATGTCCGGCGCATCCCAGGTGGTCTACGCCATCCTCATGGCGCGGTCCGGATTCACGGCGGCCACGGCGAACCACCATCGCCCGGATCCCGACATGCCTCCCCTGCCGATCCTGACGTGCCGACGGGACGTCCCACCCGGACGCATCCTGTGCAACGCGGCGGGCTTCGGGGGAAGCAACGCCTGTCTCGTCGTGGATTGCCGCTGATGGACATCGTCGTCGTCGGCAGCGGCATCGCGGGGCTGACCGCGGCCATCCTCTTCGCCCGCCGGGGACATCCAGTGACGGTGCTCGAGGCCGGCCCCCACACCGCGCCGCTTCTTCGGGGATTCACGAGAGACGGCACGCATTTCGACACGGGATTCCACTGCGGCGGCGGCGTGCACCCCGGCGGACCCTTGGCCGCGTGGCTGCGGGTTCTCGGCGTCGCCGACGTCCTCGCCCCCTGCGACACCCCCGTCCCTGAAAGCGTCTGGCACGACGATGGCGGGATCCTGACGATGCCCGGAGGAAGGGACGGCCTTCTGGCCTACGCGATGGATGTCCAACCGAGGTGCGTCCCGGAGCTCGAACGGTTCCTCGAGGACGTTGACGCCGTTCTCGCCCATTCCCCCTATCTCACCCCCGGAGCGAAGGTCGTTCCCGACTTCCCCGGCATCCGGGGAGCCGGCCTCGTCGAGCGATTGGTCGAGGCGGATCTTCCGCCTGAACTGAACCAGCTGCTCTGCGTGCGTTGCCTGAACTACGGAGTCCCCCCATCAAGGGCCTCCTTCAACGACTTCGCCTTGGTGGTCGGCCCCTACATCGCCTCTTCGGGCACGTGGCAGGGAGGGGGCAAGGCCCTTGCGGAGGCGCTGGAGAAGGAACTCGACAAGACAGGGGGCGTCGTCCTCCACGACGCCGAGGTGACGGCCATCGAGGCCGACGGCGACGGGATTTCGGCGGTGCTGTTGCGGGACGGGAGGCGCATCCCCTGCCGGGGATGCGTCTTCACCGGACATCCTGCCCAACTTGAGAACCTCCTCCCGGTCGGGGCGATGCGCAAGGCCTGGTTCACGCACATCGGGGACTTCCTCGAGACGCCGATGGCCATCACGGTCTTCGGACGCCTTGCCGGAGGCCGTTTCCACGAGGGCATCCGCTACCTGCTCCCCCGTCCCCATGAGAGTCTTCGGGAGAATCCCGCGGCGCTGGACGCCATGTTCGACGTGGACGGGAAATCCGCCTGCCTGTTGGCGGGCGCCCCCGACGACGCCGGACGCACGCCCGTCACGATCCTGCAGCTCCTCGACCCGAAAACGATCCCGCCGGGCGATCCCAGGCCAAGGCCGTGGGACTATTCCCGGACAAAGGCGGCATGGATCGAACGCGCCATGGCGGTCGCACGGGAACGATGCCCCGACCTCGAGGACTTCGAGCCGATGTGCGCGGCGTCGCCACTCACGATGCGGCACCACGTCCACGGGAGCACGGGAAGCCTCTACGGCGTGGCCCACGAGAGAAACACCCTGCCCCTCGTGCCTGCGACCCGGTTGCCGGGCCTCTGGCTTGCGGGGCAGAACATCCTCCTGCCGGGAGTCCTTGGCGGGATCGTCAGCGGCGCCTTGGCCGTGGGCTTCGCCCTTGGCCACGACGCCGTGCTCGCGGAGTTGGCGGCATGCGCGAACAGGTAGTCGTCACCGGCATGGGGGCCGTCTCGCCGTACGGCTACGGCGTGCCCGCCCTCGAAACCGGCCTGTGGCAGGGGATCTGCTCCCTGCAGCGTCTCGCCGACAACGGGCGCGTGAAGGGATTGAAGGTCAGGACGGCCGGCACCGTGCCCTCCAAGGATCTGCGGGGCGAGATTTCCAGGGACCTGCGCAGGACCATGTCCCCCATGTCCCAGTACGCCTGCCTCGCGGCCCGGGAGGCCATCGCCATGGGCGGGCTCGAAGGGGACGCGCTGCGCAGGACCGGGGTGTCCATCGGCTCCACGCTGGGCAGTCCGGCCGCGCTGGAGGATTTCTTCAGGGAATACCTGCTGGGCGGGGACATGGACGAGGTGCGCACCACCACGTTCTTCAAGGTGATGGGACACACGGCCGCCGCGAACGTGGCCTTGGCCTGCGGCTGCGCGGGCCGCACGCTTGCCCCGGCCGCCGCCTGCGCCGCGGGATTGATGGGGATCGGACTCGCCTACGAGGCCGTCGCCTCGGGGAGGGAGGAGCGCATGCTCTGCGGCGGGGCCGACGAGTTCCATCCCCTCGTCGCCGCCACCTTCGAGAAGCTCGGCGCGGCGTCCCACGAGGAGGATCCGGAACTGGCCTCACGGCCCTTCGACGTGAAACGCACGGGAATCGTCTGCGGCGAGGGCGCCGGGGTGCTGCTGCTGGAAAGCCTGACCTCCGCCGAGGCCAGAGGTGCCAAGCCTCTTGCAAGGGTGGGCGGATTCTCGGCGATGACATGCGCCGGCAACATCGCCCATCCGGACGCGACATCCATCGTCGAGTGCATGGCCGCGGCCCTCGAGGACGCCGGACTCGCCCCCCGGGACATCGCGGCCGTGAACGCCCACGCCACCGCGACGACGATCGGGGACATGGCCGAAGGGCAGGCCATCTTCGGCGTGTTCGGATCGCAGACCCCCGTGTGCAGTCTCAAGGGACACATGGGACACACCATGGCCGCCTGCGGCGTTCTGGAGACCATCGCCTGCGTCCGCATGCTGGACACGGGGACGGTCCTCCCGACTCTCGGCCTCGAAACCCCGGATCCGGCCTGCGGAGAGATACGGCACGTCCTGGGCGAACCCGTCCTCGCGACAGGGCCCATCCTCAAGAACTGCTTCGCCCTTGGAGGAACGCTCTGCGCCCTCGTTCTGGACGTCGCCTGACGCCCCCGACTGCCTGATCCCCGGCCCCGCTCCGCGATCCATCCGCGCAACCTGCGGTGAATGCTTGCCAATCCCCCGACTTGGTGGCATATGCATCAGTCGCCCATTTCCCCCCTGAAGCGCATCCGCCCGGCCCACGGCAGGGGACATGACCGCACAGGTGTAAACCACCCACACAGCCCCCTCGCCATGACCAACGACGAAATCGCCGCCACCGTCAACCGCGCAATCGCCGAGGAGTTCGAACTCGCCCCGGAACGGCTGCGCCCAGAGGCCCACATCCGGGACGACCTGGGACTGGACAGCCTGGACATCGTGGACCTCGTCATCGTCATCGAGAAGGCCTTCGGCTTCAAGCTGACCAACCGGGAGGCCATGATGGACATCCGGACGCTGGGGGACATCCATGCCTTCATCGCGGCCCTGCGGGACAAGGGAGAGGCGGGGGCCTGAGACGATTCCGGCCAACATCGCCATCTACGCCGTCTTCCTCGGCTGGACGCTCCTGTGTCTTCCCTTGGGGTTCGCGCTCTCGCTGCTCTGCCGATGCGCCCCCGGCAGGTTTTCCCGTCTCGCCCGCAAGGCGATCTGGGCTTACGGCAGGGGGATGCTGCGGCTCCTCCACCCCTGGCTGCCGGTGCGGATCGACGATCCCTCCACGGCCTTGCGCCACGCCCCCTGCATCCTCGTCGCCAACCACCAGTCCTTTCTGGACATCTATCTGCTGGGCGCCCAGGACCAGTCCGACCTCTGCCTCGTGAGCAAGTCCTGGCCCCACAGGCTGCTCTTCTTCTTCGCCCCCATGATGCGCAGCGCCGGCTACATCGACGCCCAGAGCCTCGATGCGGCCACCGTCCACGCACGGTGCCGCGAGCGCATCGCCGATGGCGCGACCCTCGTGTTCTTCCCCGAGGGACGCCGATCGCGGGACGGGAACCTCGGCCGATTCCACGCCGGTGCTTTCCTGCTGGCCCTCGAGGAGGGCGTCCCCGTCGTGCCGCTGGCAATCATGGACAGCTTCCGCGCCTGCCCGCCAGGCAGCCTGAGGTTCAGGCCCGGGGGGATACACATGGCGGTCCTGCCGCCGATGCATCCGCCAAGGGCCGACGATCCCCTCGCCCACAGGACCTTCATGCGGTCTGTTCGGACGGCCTTCCTTCAGGCCCTTCCCGAGGGCGCGGACGGACAGGGCCATGCACCCCACGGCGAATCCCCCGACAATACCGCACGACCGCCCCACGGGAATGCCGTGCAATCGTCCCCGATCCCGTAGCATCCCATCGTCCCTGCCCGAGCTTCCTTGACAAATCCCCGTGGATGGCTAGTAAGGACGCTGGAGGATGCGACCACTCCGGCCTCCCCGAGGCGTCGGGGCCACCTCCGGCCCCGCCACGCCCACACTCCCAAAGCCCCCGGAGCCCACGTCGCGCAACGCCGCCCATGAAAAGGATCGTCCCACTTCTCGTCGCCCTCTCCCTCTTCCTCGTCGTCGGCACCGGGTGCCG
Organism: Desulfovibrio sp.; assembly: GCA_031272715.1. Taxonomy (GTDB): domain Bacteria; phylum Desulfobacterota; class Desulfovibrionia; order Desulfovibrionales; family Desulfovibrionaceae; genus Desulfovibrio. Next base: position 213,794 of record JAISTH010000071.1, on the reverse strand, counting down.
CAAGGCCAGACCCATCGAACCCGTGACTTCGTCCACCACCCTGTCTCCGACGGACAAGGCCTATTCCGCCGAAACCGTCCGCAAGTGCATCATCAGCGCCTGCATCGGCCGCGGCTGGACCGCGCTGGAAATCAATCCCGGCCTCATCGAGGCCAAGCTCGTCGTGCGCGGCAAGCACATCGTGATCGTCAACATCCCCTACACCGCCGATTCCTTCTCCATAAAGTACAAGTCCAGTTCCAACATGGAGCACAAGACCCTGAGGGACGGGACCGAGGCGATCCACCCCAATTACAACAAGTGGGTCAGGACCTTGGAGATCGACATCCAGAAGGCCATCGCCACAGCCCGAACGCAGTGACCCCGGCCGACGACGCCATCCTCCGCCTGCTGCCCCACAGGCCGCCCATGCTGATGGTGGACGGCCTGGAGGATGCCGCCCCCGGAACCTTCCGCGCCCGGTTGACACTGCGACCGGACAATCCCTTCATCGACGGGGACGGCAATCTCGAACGGGCCGCCTATCCCGAACTCATCGCCCAGTGCTTCGCCGCCGGCGCAGGTTCCAGCGTCGGCGGCGAGGACGGGGGCGAACGCCCGCTGGGATTTCTGGCAGGATTCCGGGACATCGTCGTCCTGGCCGATGCAGGAGTCGGCGACGTCCTGGTCACGGAAGTCACGGTCGCCACGACCCTCGGGAACGTCAGCGTCGTGGACGGCATCGTCACGGGCCCGCAAGGCGTGCTGGCCACGGGCCAGATCAAGGTCTACCTGGAAGACGGGGCGGCGCGGACGGCATGATGCGCCGGACGGCAGCATTCCCCACAGCCGTGGCGGCACGACCGATGGCGAAGAAATCCCCCGTCTTTCCTGGCACCTGCCACCTTCCGCGCACCCTGCCTTGCCTTCTCTGCTGGCTCGCCATCGTCCTCGCCTGCACCGCTGACTTCGCCGTTGCGGCAGGAGCCGACGACCTCCTGAAAACCGTCGCCGAACGCACCCGCGACACCCGCACCCTCCACGCCGCCTTCCGGCAGGAGCGGAACCTCTCCATCCTCGACCGCCCACTGGTCTCCTCCGGCCATCTCTGCGTGCGCCGCAATCCCGACGATCCCGCGGCCTCAAGCGTCCTCTGGGCCTACACCGCCCCCCTTGCCTCGGGGTTCGTCTGGGAGTCGGGAAAGGCCAGACGATGGGGGAACGAGGGACAACCCGTCCAGGCCCGCGATGCGGAAGCGGCGCTCATGGACGTCATCGCGCGCCAGGTGCTGGACTGGATCGCCATCGATCCCGCCGCAACGGCCAAACGCTACCAGACCGAGACCGTGGACACGCCCCAGGGACCGGGCGTGCGGCTCCGTCCCCGGGAACCGGGCCAGTCCCCCTTCATCGCCATGACCGCGATCTTCGCCCCGACCCTCGACAGACTCGCCGGCCTCGTCTTCGTCGACACGAACGGGGACGCCACCACGCTGCGATTCGAGAACGTCCAGGTCAACCGGCCCCTTCCGGAGGAATGCCGCCGATGATTCTGGCGGGATGTCCGCCGGATGCGGAGCGGACGCACTTCATGGCCCGCCGCCCATTCATCCTCGCCGCGACGGCCGTCCTGTGCCTGCTCGCCCTGTGGCGATGCCTGACCCTCGACCTCGACGCCTCCTCCCTCCCGTTCTTTCCCGACGACGCCCCGGCAATCCGGCGCATGGCCAAAGGGCTGGACATGCTCCCCATGTCGCGGATGCTGCTGGTGGACATCGCCGCCCAATCCCCGAACGGGGAACGGGCCCTTGCCGAGGCCGCCCGGGATATCCTCGCCCTCGTCCCGAAAGAGCTCGCGACGCCCGTGCGACCCGTCCCGCCCTCCGCCGAAGGGCTGCTGCGCCTGCTCCCCTCGCTTCTCGAGGATCGGGACCTTCCGGAGCTGCTCAAGGCCACGATGCCCGGGGCGATCGCCGCAAGACTCGCCGAGGCCAAGGCCGACCTCGAACGTCTCCCCATTCCGGGCATGGCCCGGGACATCGCCGTCGATCCCCTGAACCTGCGGAACATCGTCCGCAAGAAACTCCCCGCGGCCTCGGGACTGCCCCGGCCCGATCCTTCCCTGGGCTTCCCCGTGAGCCGCGACGGCCGTCACGTCCTGCTGGCCTTCATCCCGGCCTTCTCCATGCACGACGTGGAGAAGTCCCGGACGCTCATGGACGCCGTCGACGCGGCCTCGAGGAGACTCCCCCCGGACATGCGCCTTGTCGCCGTGGGAGGCGTCAGGCACACCGCCGCGAACGCCGAGGCCGTCCAAAGGGACGTGTCCCGCATCGTGCTTCTGTCCCTTGTCTGCTTCGCCATCGTCTACGCCGTCTTCGTGCGATCCCTTCCGGCCTGCTGCTGGCTGCTGGCGACGCCGGCCGTGGCCGGACTCCTGGGCCTCGGACTGACGGGCGCGCTCCATCCGGTCCTCTCGGGACTTGCCATGGGATTCGGGGCGTCGGTTCTGGGGCTTGCGGAGGACTACGCCCTCCACGTCCACTTCGCCATGCGGGGAGGCGTCCCGGCCGGCGACGTCAGGACCCTGCTGGCCCGCCCGTTGAGCTTCATACTGCTGCTCAACGGCTGCGCCTTCGCCGTGCTGGCCCTTTCGGGGATTCCCGCGGTCCGTCAGACGGGGATGCTGGGACTGTGCACCCTCGTCTTCGGCTACCTGCTCGCACTGCTGGTCCTGCCGCAGCTTCCGGGCTTCGCCGCCCCCGGCCCCATCCCTCCCCCGGCGCCCCCCATGGTTCCCAGGACGTCCCGCATCGCCCCTCTCGCGATAGGACTCGCCGCCCTGTGCACCATCCTGCTCTCCCGCCTCCCCCTGGACGCGGATCCGAGACTTCTCGGCGCGGACGCGAAAATCATCGCCGAGGACACGGAGCGACTCCGCGACGTATGGGGGAACGCCACATGGGAGGCGCTGGTCGTGGAGGACCCGAAAGACCTGCCCCGGACCCTCGCGTCGGCCACCGACACCATCAAGGCCATGCATCCGGCCTGGAGCGTCGTCTCCCCGTCGGACATCGTCCCGCCCCCGGAGAGGATCGAAAAAGGCATCGCCCTCTGGAAGGAATTCCTGTCGGAACGGCCGGAGCTTGCGCAGGCCGTGACCGCCGCCGGCAGATCACAGGGATTCGCCGAAACCGCCTTCGCCCCCTTCACGGCGTTCCTGGACGCACCCGTCCGGCCGGCGACCCCGGATCTTGCCCGAGAGGCCGGCCTTGGCACGCTCGTGGACGGTCTGGTATCCTCCGACGGGGACATGGCCGCCATCCTCCTCCCGCCCGGGCTGAACGCGGGCGATCTTCCACCGGAACTCGCATCCCGCGTCACCCTCGTGAATCCCCGGGACGTGGGCGGCGCCATGACGGCGCAACTGGATGCGGAGAAACGCCTGATCCCCGCGGCATGGCTCTGCTGCACACTGCTGCTTCTCGCCTGCCTGCGGTCGATCCCTCTCGCCCTGCTCGCCATGCTGCCTCCCCTGTGTTCCCTGTGCGTCGTCCTCGGATGGCTCACCCTTGCGGGAATCCCGGCGACGCTCGCGGTCATGGCGGCCATGCCCCTTGTTCTCGGCCTTGCGGCCGACCATGGGGTGATGGTGGCCCACCACGTGGGATCGTCCCTTGACGGGGCGATCCGCAAGGCGATCATAGTGTCGTCGCTGACGGCCATCTGCGGCATGGGGGCCTTGGCCGTCGCGGGGCATCCGGCCCTGCGATCCATGGGACAGGTGATATGTCTGGGACTCGGGACGGAACTCGCGACGGCGGCGTGGCTCCTGCCGCGCCTGTGCTCCAGGACCTCGAACTGAGACGGCCGTTGACAGGAGCATGCATCCGGTGTTCCATGGCCCCCATCTCCATCGTGACAGGGTCCGCGAAGACCGCCCGATTCAAGGGACAGGAACGTGCAAGTCAGGAGATCCGACAATGTCGAGCAAGAAACACGCAAAGAAAGAGAACGCCTCGAAAATGCGCAGGCGCAAGCAACGCGAAGGTCTCGCATCCCGCCACGAGGCATCGAAACGCCCCATTGAGATGCCGGTCTGGACCTTGCTGCATCTGGCACCTGACGCTCCGCAACTCAAACTTGTACTCCCGGATGGGAAGGGAAAGCTTCTTGCGCATTTTCTGGCGGAAGAAGGCCTGCTGCCTGAAGGGTTCCAAGAATGGCACTGGCCGAACGCCCAGGGAGATACCATCGCCCATGTCGCCGTGAAAAGTAAACGTATCCTGCCAGACGAATTTACTGGTTGGGATTGGCGCAATGCCTCTGGGACATCCGTGGCAAGACTTGCCTCCATGCACGATGTCCTGCCTGCAAGCTTCGACAAGTGGGATATCATGGACCTTGATGGTCCAATTACGCATACTGTCGCAAGACGGCAAAGACTGCCTCCAGACTTCGACAAATGGGAGATCCGCGATGCTCGAGGGCGGACGCCAGCTCATGAAGCGGCTGATGTCGGGAAACTCCCGAAGGATTTCCACGCATGGCATCTCGCCGACAACGATGGATGGACCGTTGCGCATGCAGCGGCCTTAGCCAATCGCCAAAGCGACCAGATACCGGAGGATGCGAAGGATTTCTCCACCAACCTGGGCATTAAGGTGTCTGACGTGATGGCCACGGTTGCAAGCATATCGATAAAATTAGAAAATCTACAGGACGGCGATCTGACGATAGCGCCTTGCCTGGAAAACGCTTGTCCAGAAATCTACCTGCTTAAAAAAATATCCGAGAGTTCACTGGACGAAGAGTTCAGAGGGAAGGGAGTAGAATTCAAGCGCGTAGGGGGCATTTCATTAATTGGCGGACTGAAGACATTATCACCAAACGATCCACTGCTCATGAAGGAGATGACAGTAGAAAACAGAACTTTTACTCTAGCTCACTATGCAGCAATTACAGAGGGACTTCCTGAAGGTTTCTCAGACTGGGCACACAAGAATAATGAAGGCAGTACTGTTGCGCATTGGGCCGCATTGGCAGGGACACTTCCAGAAAATTTTAACGACTGGCGTCTTACAAATGAGAATAACGAGTCGGTTGCTGAATTATGGATTCGCAGCTTTGTTTTTCCAAAAGGGTTTAATGATTGGGAAATCCCTATGGCATATGGAACTAGCTTGTTACATAAAGCAATTGCATTCCGTAGACTACCTGAGGATTTTGACAAATGGGGACTTGATATCCCTAAATATGCTCCCGACAATGGTAAACGCGATAATAGCGCAGCATTTTTCTGCGCATACATCGGCGCTTTCCCTAAAGGATTCGACAAGTGGGATATACGAACGGAAGGCGGATGGACCGTTGCACACGAGGCAGCAAGCAGGGGGACGCTTCCTGAGGATATTTCGGACGAGATACTTGCACTGAGAGAAGGCAAGGAGGGACCGACAGTCGCCGAGACCGTTTTGAAAGCGGATATCAAGAATATCTACCCACCGCTCGTGGAGAAGCACAAGCGACTCATGGAACGAATCGAATCCACGATGGAAACTGTTCTATCAGAAAAGAATAAAACTTGAGCCCCAAGCAGGTCAGAATAATTTTCTGATAGTCTACTTATGTAAACTCTTCACACTGCGTTCGAATTTCTAAGAGTCATAAGCTTGAGTTGAGTAGGCAACTATGTTGACGAAAAAGCATTAAGCGACATTCTGCAATAGTCTCAGCATTTCATACTGCAGACATATTGGCTTCGCAGTCTTCATCAGATGCATCCTATGGCTAGGGCCCGATATCAGTTCCATACGATCATGAAACAGGTCGCGCACCGAGACATGCTCTCCAAAAAAAAGATTCGATGCTTTATTCGTCGGATTCACTGCAGGCCCGGTGCCAAATGTCAGCATAGCCGCAGTCTCCACCTGTGGCATTCATTCCAAGGGCTGTTCATGGGTTGAGGCAAGCATTGACAGGCTCTTAATATTGTGTTCCATGGTTCCACATCACCATCGCTACAGGATTTGCAAACACCTTCCAGAATCAAGAAATAGTAACGAACTAACTAGGAGAACCCAGAATGTCGAACAAGAAGCACAAAAAGAAACACAACATCTCGAAACCGCACAGGCGAAAGCAGCACCGAGGTCTCGTGTCTCGTCACGAACCTTCGCGACAAATCATTGATATACCAGTCTGGACCCTGCTCCATCTGGCACCTGACGCTCCTGAACTCAAACTTGAAGTCCCGGATGGGGAAGGACGGCTCCATGCGCATTTCCTGGCGGAACGAGACTTGCTGCCTGAAGGATTCCAAGGATGGCACTGGCGGGACGCCAAAGGGGACACCGTTGCCCATGTCGCCGCAATAAATATGACATTCCTGCCGGCCGATTTCGAGGGATGGAATTGGCTCGATAGTTCCGGGCTTAGCGTGGCGAGCCGTGCGGCCTTGAACGGCGTCCTGCCTGCAAGTTTCGACCAATGGACCATCACTGACCAATTCGGTCCAATCGCTCACACAGTCGCCAGACACCAAAGACTGCCGGAGGACTTCGACCTATGGCAACTTCGGGACGATCAAGGACGGACGCCGGCTCATGATGCGGCGGATGTCGGAAAACTCCCGAAGGATTTCCATGCTTGGTATCTCGCCGATGACGATGGATGGACCGTGGCCCATGCAGCAGCCCTTGCCGGACGTCAGGTCGATCTGATACCTCAGGATGCGAAAGATTTTTCTACCGACTCGGGCATCAAGGTGTCAGACGTGATTGCCGCGACTGAAAAGATGGCAACCCAATCGCAAAATCCAATTGTCGATGATCTGCTGGCAATGTACTCAATTGACAACTCGATGCCAGTAGTACGCCTGCTAAAAAGAGTGCATGAGACCCTCCTTGATGAAAAAAACAGAGAAAATGATCTAGTATTTGAAAATGTCGGTGGCATTACACTACTTGGCGGATTGAACATATTGCCACTAGACCACATAGCGTTCAATGATGCTGACTTGACACTAGACAATGACACCATGAGCATCTTTCACCTTGCCGCCATGACTGATGGACTTCCTGAAGGTTTCTCCGACTGGAGACATAAAGATGCCTATGGCAATTCCGTGGCACACTACGCCGCAACTGTCAATACCCTGCCGGAGAATTTCAATGAATGGCGTATTACCGACGCCCAGGACAGAACTGTTGCTGAAGTCTATATGCATAGATTTACTTTACCAAATGGTTTTAGTGACTGGAAAATTATATCGAGTGACAAATGCAGCTTGCTACGTAATGCTGCCATGTACCGCAAACTGCCTCACGATTTCGATGATTGGGAACTTGAAATCCATGATTTTGCTAGTGTGAATAGAAAAGACCACGATTGCATTGCATTTTTCTGTGCAAAAATAGGTGCTCTGCCGAAAGGATTCGACAAATGGGATATACACACTGAAGAGGGATGGACCGTTGCGCACGAGGCTGCAAAGAGGGGAACGCTCCCCGAGGATATTTCGGACGAGATACTTGCGATGAGGGGAGGGAAGGAAGGACCGACAGTCGCACAGACCGTTCTCAAAGCGAAAATCGACGAAATCTACCCGCCGCTCGTGGAGAAGCACAAGCGACTGAAGGAACGGATCAAATCTGCGATGAAAAATGCTATGAGTGAAGAGAACGCGACATGAAATCTGAGCAGCCCACAAAGACCTTCTTATGGTCTACCCATATGAAAATATTGCCACTAGTGATATTGATCGAGATATTGGAACGCAAGATGTACGTCCCGAGAGGACGGGCATCATATACCATGATCGTCTCGTTATAACAAAATGCAATGCATGAATTCGCAATCGAGCCAAAAGGCGCCAATTCTCGTGAAATTGGCACTAAGCTACAGAAAGGTCATTTCTGCTGCATTTGGCTTTGCACACCCACTGGCCCCACTAACAGTGGAGTATCAACGTACAGGAGGAAAAAATCCCCTGCCGTCAGGACACCTTCGCCTCGTTCTCGACCGTTTTGCATTGCTTCATGTAGCCGTCCACGGCGATCTTGAAGGCGTCGAAAATTTCCAAGATGCTCTCACACTGGTAGCCGACGATGTCGTCGATCCCGAGGATCGTCCCGAAGAACCGCCTGCCGTCAGCGTTATATTTGACCGATCCGTAGTAGCCCTTGTAGGTCATGAGGGTGTTCATTGAGAAATCCTGTACGTTAAAATTTTAAAACAACCCCCCATATGTTCGCGCATTTTTCTAGAGTACGCCACCGGCAACCGCCGCCGTCCTCGGCGGCGAAATCCTGTGTTGCGCCCCTGCGCCAACATGTTGAGGCCGACCCTACCTGCAAAAAAAAATGCTGTCAATACCCCGGTTGCAATTTTATGGAAATCGGCCATGGCGTGCTTTTCGCCTCGCCCCATGCACATGCCCCCATCCGCCGGCGTCCGCGCCCGGGACTCCGTCCGCCGGGGGAAACCACACCAAACCAGAGGTCCATGCCATGAGGACCCGGGGAGGTGCATGTCTTCAATGTGTCCACATCCACATCCTGCTGTTCTGTCTCGTCCTGGCCGGTTGCGCCGTGGCGGTCCCCATGCAGGAAGGTTCCGTAAAAGCCGACTTCAGCGCGCTCTATGGGAACGCCCCCCCGATGCCTCTGCTGGGTGGAGCGGACATCAATGGAAGCGAGGGCCGCATGGGCCTTGCCGCATTGCACGGAACACGCATCGGAACGTGTTCCTACCATAATGCCGCGATGACATGCAAGTCCGATGCCCACGGAACCGAAAAAATTTTGCGGGATGTCGGCATCGCCCTTCCCAGGCTTCTGGCTCGGCCGGGAATCTCCTCATCGGGACTCTGGTCAGCCGAGTGGACGGATGCCGAAAACGTCCGGTATACTTATAAAGGTACCACGATAACCTTCATCTTCTCCCGGATCGACTCGCAGCGACCGGATGTCACGCCGCACCCCGCACCGCATCAGGAGACCCCGTGAATCTGCGCGAGACATTTCTCTCCCTCTCGGAACCGCCCCGTGCAACGGAAAACGGCTTCGTTCGCACCTATGTTCTCCCTGCGGACCATCCGGCCTTCGCCGGACATTTCCCGGGCCATCCCATCCTGCCCGCCGTGACACAGGTATTTTTGGCCCAACTTCTCGTGGAGGCCATAGAAGGGACTCAAGTCCGGCTGACAGGCATACCCCAGGGCAAATTCACCGCTCCCATCGGCCCTGGCACGAGAATCGACATCGAAGTCGGCCGCAGGAGCGAATCCCTCTGGCAATGCCGCCTGCAATGCGATGGTCACACGGCCGCGACCTTCCAGATGGCGGTCGTTCCTTGCGATCCATCGCCCTTGGCGCCGCTTCAGTGACGCCGTTCCTGAAGGATTCTCAGGTCCGGTTCCTGGAATCCACGCTCCGGATAGGCGGAACCCTTCCGGCCAGGTCTTCATCTGCCGGATGGACGGCCCCAAAGGCGGATGGGGACATGAGGATCGGGAAGGTTTGCGCCTTTTGAACGCATCCCCATCCGCGTCATTCCGCCATGTCGAGTCCAAGGGGTTCGACGTCATGACTTTGGAGCGGGAAGACCAATCGATGCAGGCCTTTGCGCACTCGACGGGGCCTTGATGCCGCAGGGCGCGGACATGGCGATTTTCCGGCTTCCGGCCCCTCCGGAATCCCCCTTTGGGACCGTCGCACTTCCCTCGAACGGGTCCCGTCAGTCGTTGATGCATATATTATGGATGCGCGATGCCATTCTTCTTCCGGTTCTCCCCATCGCCGTCGCACGGGATGCGGCATGGTTCCTCCGGCGGCCAGGAGACACTCCCGCGGCGTCGCGACGTGGCGGCCGCACGACCGGGGACCTTTGATGCGCGATCCCCTCGCGACGGCTTTCCTCGCCGGGCCGAGGGCGATTTTTTCCACGATTGACCTTTGGTCCAGTTCGTCAACGGCATGTATTGGCGACCCGACGCCACCGTTCGACGGACTTCCGGGCTTCTGCTAGGATTCCGGCATGTGGCATCCCGGCACCTCACAACCCCGCGATCCGGGCCGCAGTCACGACACCCCGCCGGTCCGGGGTCGCCGACGCGACACCCTGCGCACCATCGAGGCCGCGACGTGACGCTGCGTACCCGTCCCCGCACCGGGGACGATTCCGTACCGGCCCTTTCCGTGCAGGTGCAACGCACCGTCCGCTTCGAGGAAGTGGACGCCATGGGCATCATGTGGCACGGCCGCTACGCCGGCTGGCTCGAGGACGGCCGCGAGGCCCTGGGCGGGCGCTACGGCATCGCCTACCTCGACTTCTTCGAGAAGGGCGTCCTCCTGCCCATCAAGCTCCTGCACCTGGATTTCCGGCTCCCGCTGCGCTACCGCCAGGAATGCGCCGTGGTCGCCCGCCTTCTCTGGAACGATGCCGCACTGCTGGAATACGAGTACGACGTCCTCGACGACGAGGGCCGCATCGCGACGCGCGCCAGGACGACGCAGCTCATGACCGGAACCGGAGGGGAACTGCTCCTGGAAAGGCCCCCCTTCTACGAGAGCTTCTGCGCCCGGTGGCGCGCCGGGGACCTGCCGGCATGATTCTTGCGTTGGCGGTGATCCCCGTCCACGATCACGGATCCACCCTGCGGGACGTGGTTCGACGGACTCTTGCGCAGATGCCGCGGGTGCTGGTGGTGGACGACGGCTCCACCGACGGCGGGGCCGAGACCGTCGCGGACCTTCCGGTTCGCGTTGTGCGCCTGCCGCGGAACGAAGGCAAGGGCGCCGCGATCATGGAGGCGGCCCGCCATGCGGACGGCGCGACCCATCTCCTGACCCTGGACGCCGACGGGCAGCACCTTCCCGAGGACATTCCCCTGCTTCTGGAGGCCGTGGAGGCCGACCCCGGCGCCATCGTCATCGGCAGCCGCGACTTCTCCTCCCCGGACATCCCCGCTTCGTCGCGTTTCGGCAGGGCCTTCTCCGGCTTCTGGATGAAGGTGCAGACGGGCGTCGGGGTGAGCGACATGCAGAGCGGCTTCCGATGCTATCCGATCGAGGTGTTCTCCTGTCTTCACCTGCGGGAACGGCGGTTCTCCTTCGAGATCGAGGTGCTGGTCCGGGCGGCTTGGGCGGGATTCCCCCTGCGGGAGGTTCCGGTCCGCGTGCACTATCCGGAGAGGGGGACGCGCATCTCCCATTTCCGGGCCATCGAGGACAATCTCCGCATCACCTGGCTGAACACCCGCCTGACGTGCCGGGCCATGACGCCCATCCCCTTCCGGCAGCACGACGGTCCGGCCGTTTCCCTGCGCAGGCCGCGCGGCATGCTGCGGGCGTTCGCCGCCGAAGGGGCCGATCCCGCGCTCCTCGGACGGTCGGCGGCGGTGGCCGTGACCCTCATCACCCTTCCCCTGCCGGGGTTGCAGTGCATTCTTCTGCTCCTCGCCATCGGCCGGTTCCGTCTCTACCGCCTGTGCGCCCTTTCCCTGGCGCCGCTGGCGTGGTTCCCGGTGGTGCCGGGGCTGTGCGTGCTTCTCGGGTATCGCCTGCGCCACGGCGCCTGGCTCACGGAATTCTCCCTCCGGACCCTCGGCCACGAGGCGGGGCAGCGGGTGCTGGAGTGGGTGATCGGCAGTTGCGTCGCCGCCCCGATCCTCGGCCTCTCTGCAGGGCTTTTCATGGTCCTGTGCGCCCACGTCGCGGGCATCAGGGCCGGCACGCCGTGACCTGGTCCAGCGCCAGCCTCGCCACCCGCTGCAAGCGGGAGGTCTTCCGCCGCCTCGTCCGATGGCGTCTGCTGGGGCTCGCCCGCGTCCTTCTCGCTTTCGTGGTCGGCTACTACACGCTGCTTCCCGGCGTCCGCCGCCGCTGCGCCCCGTACCTGAAGCGACGGTTCCCGGAGGCGGGGCCGGCCATGCGTCTTCTTCACGCGCACCGATGTTTCCGCGCCTTCGGGAACGCGCTGCTGACCTGTCTCGCCGCGGCCGCGACGGGGAACGCGCCGGCCATCGGCCTCGCCCGCACGTCGGCGCTCGAGGACGCGCTGGCAGGAGGCCATGGGTGCATCCTGCTGTCGGCGCACACGGGGCCGTGGCAACTCTGGCTGTCCGGCAGCGATCTCGAGGGGCGGGCGGTACACGTGCTGGAACACCGGGACCCCGCCGACGTGGATCGGGCCTTTCTCGCCCCGAACGCGGCGCCCAACGTGCATCCCGTCGATGCCGCCGATGCGGCGGTCGCCCTTGCGACCCTCGCAGGGGCCCTGCGCAGGGGGGAGATCATCTGTCTGATGGGGGACAGGATCCCGGGTGACGGGGCGGTCGCGATGCGTACGGTGCGCGTCCCCTTTCTGGGGGAGGACATCGCCGTGCCCATCCTCCCCTATGCCTTGGCGTCCATCACGCAGGCCCCCATCGTCGTCGCCCTGACGGCCACGGCCGGGGACGGTCCCCGTCTCGCCCACGTGGAGGCGATGGCCGTTCCGGAAGGGCTGGACAGGAGGCGTCCCGAGGACTTCGGGCCGTATGCGGCCGCCTTCGTCCGGGCCCTCGAGGCCTTCGTCGAGGCAAGGCCCTACGAGTTCTTCGACTTCTACGATCTGTGGGCCATGCCCTCGGCGGGTCGCTGAAGCCGCGCCCTCCGCAAGGGCAAACCCTAAACTTTCTCACTGCCGTTTCTAGAAACCGCACGGCCCACGCCACCGTTTTCAGGTCGCGGCCGATCGGGACCACCCCGGTCGATCATCCGCCATGGGCGTCGGCAGGACGCGGACACCCCAGGCCCTGTCCGCGCGACATCCTGCGAAATCCCCCCTGCATGTTTCCCTGCGGCGCCCTGGAACATCCGCCGACCGCCGCATGGATCCGCGCCGACTATACAGCGCCGGCTTTCCCCGCCCCCATGGCCGATTCCAGACGCTTCACCCCCTTTCCGAGAAAATTGCCGATCGGGGATTGCCCTTTTTTGCACAAGCATGTACACTGTTTTTCGTCAAAGCGTGCGGAACACTACGCACCCGCCGATTTCGTCCGTTTGCCCTGCCCGCCAGAAGCCATTCGCCAGTCCAGGAGCAGTACCTTGTCCGGATCCCCCCCCGTCCAAACCCTCAGCGTCCATGAAGCCGTCGGCAGCATGCTCTGCCACGACATCACGCGCATCGTCCCGGGCGAGAGCAAGGGGCCCGTGTTCCGCAAGGGGCACATCGTCACGGCCGAGGACATCCCCGTGCTGCTGAGCGTGGGCAAGGAGTACATCTACGTCTTCTCCCCCCATCCGGGATTCGTCCACGAGGACGAGGCGGCGCTCAGGCTCGCGGCGGTCTTCGCGGGCGCCAACATCGGCCACGGCGCTCCCAGCGAGGGCCGGGTGAATTTCACGGCCACCTGCAGGGGGCTTCTGCGGATCGACGTCCCCCGCCTCACGCAGGTCAACTCTCTCGGCGAACTGAGCCTCTCCACCCTGCATTCGCTGCAGATGGTCGAGAAGGGCCGGGTCGTGGCGGGCACGCGGGTGGTGCCCCTGCTCATCGCCGAGGAACGGCTGCAGGCGGCTGAGGCCCTCTGCACCGAGCCCCTGCTGGAGGTCCTCCCCCTGCGCTCCATGCGCGTCGGCATCGTGACGACGGGAAGCGAGATCTACCACGGCCGCATCAAGGACGCCTTCGGGCCGGTGCTGCTCGAGAAGTTCGGGGCCCTTGGAAGTTCCGTGATTGATCAGCGCTTCACCAGCGACGACGTCGACATGACCTCGTCGGCCATCCGGGAGTTCGTGGCTGTCGGGGCGGACATGGTGGTGGTCACCGGCGGCATGTCCGTCGACCCCGACGACAGGACCCCCACCGCCATCCGGGCCGCGGGTGCCGAGATCGTCGTCTACGGCGCTCCGGTCTACCCCGGGGCCATGTTCCTGCTGGCCCGGATCGACGCCGGAAAGGGCCGCGCCGTCCCGGTTCTCGGCCTGCCCGGCTGCGTCATGTACCACAAGGCGAGCATCTTCGACCTGATCGTGCCGAGGCTCATGGCGGGCCTGGCCGTGACGGCCGAGGACATCGCGAAACTCGGCCACGGCGGGCTGTGCACCAACTGCCCGACCTGCCACTACCCGGTCTGCGCCTTCGGCAAGACGTCCTGAGGATTTCCGGCGGGAGCACCCCGCCTCCAACGAATTGCGTATCAACAAAACAAGGAGCTGCCTCTATGGAACTTAAATCGCTTGTCGTAAACGGTGTCCCCCGCCGCCTCGTCGTCAATCCCGACGACAGCCTGGCCGACGTGCTGCGCTCGCAGCTGCTGCTGACCAGCGTGAAGATCGGCTGCGGACAGGGACAGTGCGGCGCCTGCACCGTCATCCTGGACGGGAAGGTCACCCGCTCGTGTATCACGAAGATGCGCCGCGTCCCTGACGGCGCCAGCGTCACCACGGTCGAGGGCATCGGCACCCATTGCTGCCTGCATCCGCTGCAGCAGGCCTGGATCTTCCACGGCGCCGCCCAGTGCGGTTTCTGCACCCCGGGCTTCATCGTGTCCGCGAAGGGGCTCCTGGACGAGAACCCCAAGCCCACCCGCGAGGACGTGCGTGACTGGTTCCAGAAGCACCACAACCTCTGCCGCTGCACCGGCTACCAGCCCCTGATCGACGCGGTGATGGACGCCGCCGCCGTCATGCGCGGCGAGAAGACCGTCGCGGACATCACCTTCAAGATGCCCGCCGACGGCCGCATCTGGGGCTCCACCTATCCCCGTCCCAGCGCCGTCGCCAAGGTGACCGGCGCCGCCGAGTTCGGGGCCGACGCCGCCTACAGGCTCCCCCCCGACACCCTGCACCTGGCCATCGCCCAGGCCAAGGTCTCCCACGCCAACATCAAGGGCATCGACACCTCCGAGGCCGAGAAGATGCCCGGCGTCTTCAAGGTCCTGACCCACAAGGACGTGAAGGGCAAGAACCGCATCAACGGGTGCGTCACCTTCCCCGACGCCAACAAGTGCGACGGCTGGGACCGCCCCATCCTCAACGACACCAAGGTCTTCCAGTACGGCGACGCGCTGGCCATCGTCTGCGCGGACAGCGAGTGCCACGCCCGGGCCGCGGCCGAGAAGGTGAAGTTCGACCTGGAGCAGCTGCCGGAATACATGAGCGCCCCCGAGGCCAAGGCCCCCGGCGCCATCGAGATCCATCCCGGCACCCCCAACGTGTACTTCGTCCAGCCCCTCATCAAGGGCGCGGAAGTCGATCCCTTCTTCAAGGATCCCAACAACGTCGTGGCGGAAGGCAGCTACTACACCCAGCGCCAGCCCCACCTGCCCATCGAGCCCGACGTGGGCTACGCCTACAAGAACGAGGAAGGCAAGCTCGTCATCCATTCCAAGTCCATCGGCATCCATCTCCACGGGTTCATGATCGCCGACGGCATCGGCGTGAAGTTCCCCGACGAACTGGTCATGGTCCAGAACACGGCCGGCGGCACCTTCGGGTACAAGTTCAGCCCGACCATGGAAGCCCTGCTGGGCGTCGCGGTGCTCGCCACCGGCCGCCCCTGCCACCTGCGCTACAACTACGAGCAGCAGCAGAACTACACCGGCAAGCGCTCGCCCTTCTGGACCACGGCGGCCTTCGCGGCGAACAAGCAGGGCAAGATCCTGGCCCTGAAGTGCGAATGGGACTGCGACCACGGGCCGTATTCCGAGTTCGGCGACCTGCTGACCCTGCGCGGCGCGCAGTACATCGCCGCCGGCTACGGCATCGCCAACATCCGCGGCGAAGGCCGCACGGTGTGCACCAACCACTGCTGGGGCTCCGCGTTCCGCGGCTACGGCGCGCCGGAAATCGAGTTCGCCTCGGAAGTCCTTGTGGACGAACTGGCCGAGAAACTCGGCATGGATCCCTTCGAACTGCGGGCGCTGAACTGCTACCGCGAGGGCGACACCACCCCCACGGGGCAGAAGCCCGAGGTCTACAGCATGCCCGCGCTGTTCGACAAGATGCGTCCCATCTACAAGAAGGCCGTGGAGAAGGCCAAGGCCGAATCCACCCCGGCGGTCAAGAAGGGCGTGGGCGTCGCCGTGGGCGTGTACGGCTGCGGCCTTGACGGCCCCGACAGCTCCGAGGCCTGGGTGGAACTCAACGAGGACGGTTCGGTCACTCTGGGGACCAGCTGGGAGGATCACGGCCAGGGTTCCGACAGCGGCGCCCTCGGCACCGCCCATGAGGCCCTGCGGCCCTTGGGGATTCCCCCGGAGAAGATCCACCAGGTCATGAACGACACCAGCAAGACCCCTAACTCCGGCCCCGCCGGCGGCTCCCGCTCCCAGGTCATGACGGGCAACGCCATCCGGGTCGCCTGCGAGACGCTCCTCGCGGCCATGAAGAAGCCCGGCGGCGGCTACTACGACTACGCGGGCATGAAGGCGGCCGGCATCGACACGAAGCAGTTCGGCAAGTGGACGGCCCCGGCGGCCGCCTGCAGCCCGAAGGACGGCCAGGGCAGCCCCTTCTGCTGCTACATGTACGGCGTCTTCCTCGCGGAAGTGGCCGTCGAGGTGGCCACCGGCAAGACCCAGGTGGAGAAGATGACCTGCGTCACCGACATCGGCGTCGTGAACAACAAGCTGCTGGTCGATGGCCAGATGTACGGCGGCATCGCCCAGGGCGTCGGCCTCGCCCTCTCCGAGGACTACGAGGACCTCAAGGCCCACAGGACCATCGCCGGCGCCGGCATCCCGGACGCCAAGATGATCCCGCCCATGGAGATCATCTATGTCCAGACGCCGCGCCCGGACGGCCCCTTCGGCGCCTCCGGCATCGGCGAACTGCCCCTCTGCGCGCCCCATCCGGCGATCATCAACGCCATCGCCAACGCCTGCGGCGCACGCGTGCGGCACCTGCCCGCACGTCCCGAGGCGGTGCTTGCGGCAATGCCGAAGTAACGCCATATTCCTGACTTGACTCCGGTCCGGACGTCCCCTTCGGGGGGCGTCCGGGCCGCCCTTCCTCCGGGGCGACGCCCCGCTCATCAGGCGGCGCCATGCACTTCGATCAGCAACACCTCCACGAGACAGAGGCCCGCTGCACCCAGGAAAGCCCGCCGCAGTGCCGGCAGGCCTGTCCCTTCTCCCTGGACGTGCGCGCATTCATGCAGCACTGCGCCAAAGGGGACTTCGGCCAGGCGCGGCGCCTTCTGGAACGCAACCTGCCCCTGCCGGACGTCATGGGCCTCATCTGCGACCACCCCTGCGAGACCGCCTGCCTGAGGCGCGACCTCGGGGGAAGCTGCGCGATCGGCGATCTGGAGCGATTCTGCCTCGCCCATCTGCCCGTCCAGTCCCGGCCCCTGCCCATGCCTCCGAAGCGGTTCTCCATCGCCGTCCTCGGCGCGGGACTTGCGGGACTCGCCGCCGTCTGGAACCTTTCCCGGAACGGCTATCCCGTCACCTGTCTGCACGGGGGCGAACGGACGTCCGCCCTGCTTGCGCGGCACCCGCAGCTCGCCGGGGCGAAGGCGGTAGGCGACGTCTTCGAGGCCCTCGACCGCGCAGGCGTGAAGTTCGCCGAGTCGTCCCTTGACGAGGCGTCCCTCGCGCAGGCGATGGAGTCCTTCGACGGCGTCCTTCTGGACGCAGACGCCACGACCCTCGCCCCCCGGTTCAAGGACGTGGATGCCGCGACATTGCTGTGGCGCGACAAATGTTGCGCCGCCGGCTGGCTCGAGACCACCCCCACCGGACACCGGTACGCCAGCGCCAGCCGACAGGCCAACGAGGGCCGCATCGCGGCCCAGACGCTGGAACGCGTCGTCGCGAAGGTCTCCCTGACGGCATCCCGGGGCGACACCTTCGGCCCCCTGCACATCGACATTTCCGGCATCGCGCCGGCCCCGCGCATCGAGCCGGGCCCGGAGGGATTCACCCCGGACACGGCCAGGAAGGAGGCGGAACGCTGTCTCGAATGCCAGTGCCTCGCCTGCGTCAAGGCCTGCGCCTACCTGCGCAAGTACCAGGGCTATCCCAAGGTCTACACCCGACAGATTTCCAACAACGCCTCCATCGTCAAGGGACACCACCAGGCCAATCCGCTCATCGAAGGCTGCTGCCTGTGCGGGAAATGCACGGAACTGTGCCCGGAGAACTTCTCCATGGCGGATCTGTGCCTGATGGCCCGGGAGGACATGGTGGCCCGGGCCTACGATCCGCCCTCCGCCCACGAGTTCGCCATCGAGGACATGGAAAGCGCCTGCGGCCCGGAATCCTTCCTCTCCCAGCCCGATCCTTCGGGACGGCAGCGCTGGCTGCTCTTCCCGGGCTGCCAGCTGGCGGCCTCCCGAGGCGCCCAGGTGCTGGCCCTGCTGCGGCATCTGCGCAAGGGTCTCCCCGGGGACGGCGTGGGATTGCTGCTTTCCTGCTGCGGGGTGCCCGCGAAATGGGCCGGCCGGCCCAACCTCCACGCCCGCATGGGCAAACGCCTCGCGGAGGCCGTGGCGGCCCAGGGGAACCCCGTGGTGCTCGCGGCCTGCGCTTCCTGCATGGAATCCCTGCGGCAGCACCTCCCCGGAACGGAAGTGCGGTCCGTCTGGGAGACGATCCGGGACATGCCGCTCCCCGAGGGCGCCCGGACCGGCCTTCCCAAGTCCCTGTGGGTCAGGGATCCCTGCAGCGCGCGCCACGACGCAGCCTGGCTGGACAGCGTCCGGACTCTGGCCCGCAAGGCCGGAGTCGATGTCGAGGATTCCCCGTCGGCGGGCAGGACGACCGGCTGCTGCGGCTACGGCGGCCTCGTCTGGTGCGTCGACCCCGAGCTTGCGGACAGCATCGCCGAAGACGGGCTCCCTCCCGATCTCGCCCCGGAAAAACGGGGAGAACCCGATGCGAGGCCCGTCCTCGCCTCCTGCATCATGTGCCGTGACAGACTGGTCGCGGAAGGCGTCCCCGCCCTCCATCTGCTGGATCTGCTCTTCCCCGGGACGGGGGCGGCATCCGCCCGGGAACGGGGACCGGGGCTTTCCGCACGGAGGGCCGGCAGGATCGCCCTGCGGCGCGCGGCTCTCGACGGATCGGACGTCCCCGCGCCTTTGGCGGGCGTGCCGGGACTCGACGTCGACGCCGCCTTGCTGGCGCGTCTCGAGGAGCGCCACATCCTGCTGGAGGACGTGGCCGAGACCGTGCAGGCGGTGGATGCGGCGGGCAGGTACTTCGTCAACTCTGTCACGGGCCACAGGCTGGGATCCTCCCGCCCCCGGCGCGTCACCTTCTGGGTGGAATACAGTCCCAAGGATGGCGGCTTCACGGTCCACGACGCCTGGTGTCACAGGATGGTGATCCCGGGCTGCGGTTCCGACGCCGGACAACCATGGAATCGGCAGGAGGACGCGCCATGAGCCTCGAGCCCAACTACGCGCCCGACGAAGCCGGGTGGGAATGCGGCAATTGCCATCGGCCCCTCGAGCAGGGCAAGGTGCAGGCGTGCTACCTGGACGCGGCCTTCGACGTCCTGCTGCCCAGGTGTCCGGTCTGCGGCCTCACCATGATCCCGAAGTCCCTGGCCGAGGGCAAGATGGTGGAAGTGGAGGCCCTTGTGGAGGAGAAGTGACGCTCCTTGAGGGGCCGCCCCCTGCCGGGGACGCCCTCTGGAACCGTCAGGATTTCCGTGCCGTCGCCGGGGACGCCCTCCGGCCGGGAGGTCTGGCGTTGACGGCCGCCGGCGTGGCCCTCTGCCGCGAATCCGGACTCGGCTTCCCCTGCCGCGTCCTGGACATGGGATGCGGGGCCGGGGCCACCCTCGAGTGGTTCGAGAAGCAGGGATGCACGGCATGGGGACTGGACGTCGCGCCCAAGTGCGACGGAAACGCCCACGGGACGATTCGGGCCGATGCGGCGGCAATGCCCCTGAAGGACGCGCTCTTCGATCTCGTCGTCTGCGAATGCGTGCTGAGCCTCTTCAGCGACGTCGGGACGGTTCTCGAAGGCGCCGTCCGCGTCCTTGAGGCCGGAGGCATGCTGCTGTGCTCCGACATGTATCTGCGCGGCCCATCCTCCCCCTGCCGGGCCGATGGCGTCTCCTGCGTCGCCGGCGCCAGATCCCGGGACGAATGGGAAGCGCTCTTCGCCGGAGCGGGACTGCGGACGCTGCATTTTCGGGATCACAGCCGGGAACTGGCCCTTCTGGCGGCGCGTCTTGTCTGGTATGGAATCTCCCCGTGCGGGGAGACGCCCTGCGACGCATCAGGAGGACGACGCCCCGTGGGATACGGCCTCTGGGTCGCCCGGCGTTCCTGACGCCACGAAACACCCGCGGCCCGGTCGATGAAAGCGGCCGGCCGTCCCGCACCCCGCAACGCCCCTTCACCCCCACCAACAGGAGGTCGCCGTGGATGCCGTGTTGATGGAACTTCTCCCCCTTGTCCGTTCGGGACACTGTTGCAGCCAGCTGCTGATGCACCTCACCCTCCAGTTGCAGGGGACGGAGAACCAGCCCCTCGTCGAATCCATGAAGGGCCTGTGCCACGGCATAGGCCGATCCGACGGCCCCTGCGGCCTGCTGACCGGCGGCGCCTGCGCCCTTTCGCTCCTCGGGCACAAGAACGGCGCCCCCATACAGATGCTCGAGCCCATGCTCAACGAGTATGCGTCCTGGTTCTACGACCGCGTCGAGGGCTACGGCGGCTACGACTGCGACAACGTGGCCCAGGGCCTGAACGCGAAGAAGCCCGGGGACGCCATGCCCGATCCCGTGGCCTGCGGGGCGCTTCTCTCCGAGTGCTGGGGGAAGATCCTGGAACTGGCCGAGAGCTACGAAATCATGCCGTGAGCGCCCCGAATCCCGGCCTCCGCGGGTTGACGGCCACCGTTCCCTTCCGGTCCGCGAGGATCCTGCGACGGACCCGCAGTCTCTGCCCCGTGTGCCTGCGTCCCATAGATGCGGCGTACGTCGCGGCGAACGGGGACGGCGGAGGGGCCGACATCGGCGACGCCAGGGCCGACGTCCTCCTCGTCAAGACCTGCCCCGACCACGGCGACTTCTCCGCGCCCGCATGGCGGTGGCCCGGCGTGGAGGGGATTCCCTTCGTCGACTGGTCCCGGGGCAAGTCGCCCTCGCCGGTCCCCTTCCCCTCCAGGACGACGGGAAAAGGCTGCCCTTATGACTGCGGCCTGTGTCCTTCCCATGCCCAGCACACCTGTCTGGGACTCGTCGAGGTCACCCGCCGCTGCGACCTCGGCTGCCCCCTCTGCTATGCATCGGCCCGGAATGCCGATGCCCCGCCCGACCCCGCCCTGGACGAGATCAGGGAGACCCTGACGCGTCTCAGGAAGCTGGCCGGCCCCTGCAACGTGCAGATTTCCGGGGGAGAGCCGACGATGCGGGACGACCTGCCCGAGATCGTCGAATGCGCACGAAAGCTCGGTTTCGGGCTCCTGCAGGTCAACACCAACGGCCTGCGCTTCGCACGGGAACCCGGCTACGCCGCGACGCTGCGCCACGCCGGTCTCGACGGCCTCTACCTGCAATGGGACGGCGTGGACGACGACGTCTTCACGCACCTTCGGGGCCGGCCCCTGCTCGCGGAAAAGCGCGCCTGCATCGCAGCGGCCACCGAGGCCGGGCTCGGAACGGTTCTCGTGGCCACGGTGGTCGGAGGGATAAATCACGGACAGTTGGGGGACCTGCTCAGACTCTCCCTCTCCCTCGGAACCGGGGTGCGGGGACTCCACCTGCAACCAGCGGCCTTCTTCGGACGGTATCCCTACGCCCTCGAGGAGGCCCCACGCCTGACCCTCTCCGAGGTGATGGGGGAACTGGCGCGTCAGGCCCCGGAACTCGTCCGGCTCGCCGAATTCCATCCTCCGGGATGCGAGCACGCCCTGTGCTCCTTCAGCGCCGTCTATGCCAGGGAGGGAGGGAATCTGCGCCACATCGGCCAGGCCGAGTGCTGCCCTCCCGCTCCGCCCGGGCCGTTGCCCACCGCGGCCGAGGGGGCCAGGGCATCGAAGGCCTTCGTTGCGGCCCACTGGAAGGGTGGAGAATCCGGGGGGAAGGAGTCGGGAACTGGAGGAGGAACGGCCGCCAAGGACGACTTCGGGCGCTTCCTGCGGCAGGTGGGGGAAGGCAGGCGCTTCACCCTGTCCGGCATGGCGTTCCAGGACGCGCTTTCGTTGGACTTGGATCGCACGCGGGGATGTTGCGTGCACGTGGCGCGCCCGGACGGGCGCCTTGTGCCCTTCTGTCTGCACAATCTCACGTCCCGTGACGGGCATCTCCTCCATCCCCGGTAGCAGGCGCGTCCTGCGGACGGACCATCGACGACAGAATGTCGTACCAGCACAGCGATTGCACGACGCTGGACCAATGTGGAACCGTGACATATCCGCGAATGACGCCGCTGGATCGACATGAGCCCCTGCCGGCACGGCATGCCATGACACTGGATCGGCACGGGATTGGACCAGCACAGTGATCGGACGACACTGGACCAAAACGAGTTCCGTTTATGGAAAAATCCGTGCGAAGTTTGGCCTGAAAACGCCCGGACCGAACGCATCCGACTCGGAGGGTTTTCGAAGGGACCGTCGCCCGATTTCCGGGCACGCTCTGCGCCCACTGCCGTGGCATGGCGGCCGACGCCTCTCTCTCCATGCCCGAAGACCTCCGGATGGCGCACCCTCCCGAACCACCCTCCGGGCATCTGGATGGGCATCCAGTGTCGCAAATAAATTCGGCCAACGACAAAACCTGTCATCTGGCTCGGATCCCGGCCAACCAGGCGCCATGATAGACGCGGCCATGAACGGAAAGTGGCCATCTGCCCCGGTCCGGTGCAGGACGTGGCGGACTTCTTCCCCGTCCATGCCGACCCCGAGTCCCCGCTCGCGCCGCACAAGCCCCGGAGACCCCGTGCGCCTATGCACGGCCGTATGCGATGGCGTTCAATGGGTGCGGACTCTTCGACAATCCATCGAAGATTGTCCGGAAGGTTCGGTCGTCCGGGAGATCCTCGACGGACACAAAAAACATGGAGACGGCCCGAGCCCGCCTCGCCCGGCCTGGACGGCGATGCTGTGCAGGAGCGGTTCTCCCCCGAACAACGGTTCCCGCCCATCACAGTGAAGGACTTCTTTGGCGATCGCCCCCCTGAAGGCCTTGCGAGACATCCCCACAAGGACTTCCTCAAGACGTGGACTGCGGGGACGTCCCCAAAGTCCGGCCCGGATGGGGCGGTTGGCGGTTTGCTCGGCCACTTGGCCATCGACTGGATGGGCAACGTCTCGCGCCAAGCGAACCCGAAACGAACGTCCGCCGGCGGACAGGCTCTGCGTGGCCAATCCGGCCGCTCGCTCAGACCATCATTCCCGGACATGTTCCACCGGGTGTTGCCCCCGGCCCACGCCTCGGCTAGACTGCGCCGCCCCGGCCATGGACGCCGTTGCCCATGGCGATGCCGCCCGCCCCCCGTCCTCAGTTCGCGGCCATGGGGTTCAGAACACGCGCCCGTTTCGGGCAAGGAGGTTTTCTATGCAAAAGGCGATCGTCGCCGCATTGCTGATCGCCCTCGCGATGGGCACCGTTGGCTGCTCCTGGATGGGGCGCACCGCAGGGAAGGCCAAGGCGAAAGTGGAACGCAAGGTCGATGCGGTGGAGGATGGGTACCATCGCGGCTATGAGTCGGAGAAGGGCAAGTCGGACTCGTCCGCCAAGAAGGGGGCCAAATCCGGGGAACAGGCGCCGGCCAAGGAGGCGGAGCCCCAAGCCAGCACCATCTGACGGCCGGCGGCGCGATCCCGCATCGCGGAGACGTCGGCATGCATGTCACAAATGTCGCCGCCGCTTCTGATTGAAACGGCACCTGCACGACATCCGACGCATCGCGGCGGAGCCGTCCCCGATGTCCCCACAGAGGATGACGGCTCCGGGACTGACATGAGGACGGAAGAATCATGCCATCCCCTCTTGCGACCTAGCAGGACTTCCACGGAACGTCTGGCTGATCGGGATCATCAGCCTGTGCAACGATGCCGCCAGCGAGATTGTTGCTGCCGGCCTCGGCCCTTTTCGGACCTCTGTATCGGGAGGCATCCCCGGCGTTGGCCTTCGGCTTCTCCGGGGCGTGCTCCCTCGCCGCCGCGGCGATGCTGACTTGCCAGGCCCTGGGCAGACCGGCCGCCATCGCGCCCCGAGCGTGACGCCACTGGAAGGATATCCGAGAGGCATAGAGGCGAAACGACCCATGCCGTCCCCGACAATCCCCCACACCCCGCGGCCTCCGTCGCAAATGCTCCCCTGCGTCCTTGATGCCTGGATCGCGGAGGAACTCCGGGACCGCGGCTGGACCGGGGACGATCTGGCGACGGGAGTCGAGGAGGAGCAGATCCGGGCCTTGGTCCGCACCCTCCGGCGGGTTCTCGCATCGAGCCGATTCTATAGGGAACGTCTGGCGGGCGTTCAAGCGGAGTCGGCGAGACTCGCCGACCTGCCCTTCACGATGCCCGAGGACATCGTTCCCTGGCAGGATCTGTGCTGCGTGTCCCAGGGAGAGGTGGATCGCATCGTGACCCTGCCCACCTCCGGCACCACCGGCCCTCCGAAGAGAATCGCCTTCACGGCCCGGGATCTGCACCGCACCCGGGATTTCTTCAGGGTGGGGATGGGACAGATCGTGAGCCGGGGAGAGCGTCTGGGCGTCCTGCTGGCTGGAGCCCACCGCCCCTTCGGCGTGGGGGATCTTCTCGCCCGCGCCCTCGGTCCCGTCGGCGTCGACGTCCGCTTCCCCGAAGAGGGAGAGGAAACGCTCCCATGGCTCCGACGGTTCCGTCCCCATTGCATCGTCGCGGCGCCAAGGCAATTGGAGGCCTTGCTGGCTCCTCTGGCGGACGACCCGCCGACGTCGGTGCTGTGCAGTTCTGACTGGCTGCATCCGGAACTCGCGCGGAAGGTGCGCAAGACCTGGGGATGCCGCTTTCTCGACCACTACGGTCTCACGGAGACGGGGTTCGGGTGCGCCGTGGAATGCCCGGCCCACGATGGCTACCATCTGCGCAGCCTGGACATCCTCGTGGAGATCCGGGACGTCGTCACGGGGGACATCCTGCCGGCGGGGAAGGAGGGGGAGATCGTCCTCACGACGCTGGACCGGGAGGCCATGCCCCTGATACGCTACAGGACGCGGGACGTGGCGAGCGTCCTTCCCGGGCCGTGCGCCTGCGGCAGCCCCCTGCCCCGCCTGGGGCGCGTGACGGGCCGCCTGACGGAAAAGGGCGTGTTTCGCCTTCCCAAGGGAGAGGGCGCAAATCCGGCGACACACGCCGATTGAAGGCGCCAGGACGGTGCAAGCTGGCGCATCCATGCAGCAAGGCCTGGACACTCGCAGAGTTCGATCCGCACAAATCCCCACACTGGTGATGTCATGTCCGCACCCCATTTCAGCGCCCTGATCCTCGCAGCCGGTGAAAGTTCCCGCATGGGCCGGGTCAAGGCCATGCTCCCCCTCGGACGGGACGGCACGCCGGCCTTGGAGGGGATCGTCCGCCTGTACCGCTCATGCGGCATCCACGACATCCGTGTGGTCACGGGCTTCCATAGGGATGCGGTCGAGGCCGCGGCCCGGGCGCTCAGCATCGGTGTCGTGCGCAATCCCTGCCCTGAGGAGGGAATGTTCTCCTCCGTTCTGTTCGGTCTTGCCGTGGCGGCCGCGGACTCCCCCGTCTTCGTCCACCCCGTGGACATCCCCCTGGTGCGGGCCTTGACCGTGCGGGCCCTCGTGGACCATGCCCGGGATTCGCCCGATGCCGCCCTCGTCCCCACGTTCGGGGGGGAGGAGGGGCATCCTCTGCTTCTGTTCCCGTCGCAGCGGGAGCCCGTTCTCGCATACGACGGACCGGACGGGCTGCAGGGAGCTCTGAAGAGTCTCCCCGTGAAGCATGTCCCGGTGGCGGACGCATTCGTGCTGGAGGACATGGACACTCCCGGGGACTACGATCGGTTGCTGGCCCTGTCTGTCGTGCGGGATCGCCTGACCCCGGAGGAGGCCCGCCGCCTGCTTGAACTGCGCGTGAATCATCCGAGGGGACGGGCCCATGGGGCCGCGGTGGGGGCCGTGGCGAAGGCCTTTGCCCAGGCCCTTGCGGCCAGGGGCGGGTCCGTCGATCCGGAACTCGCCCATGCGGCGGGTCTGCTCCACGACATCCGCAAGGGGGCGGAACACCACGAGACCGCCGGAGCCGCGCTGTTGCAGGAGATGGGGTTGACGGCCATCGCCCCCCTCGTCGCGGACCATCGGGACCTGTCCTTGCCGGACGACGCCCCGATCACGGAGCGGGAACTGGTGTATCTCGCCGACAAATACTGCCGGGGAGGCGCCTTCGTTCCCCTGTCCGAGCGGTTCGGCTGCAAGATGGCCAGATACCGGGAGGATCCCAAGGCCTGCCGCGCCATACGAGGACGTCTGGAGCGCGCCGTCCGCTTCGCCGAAAGGCTCGGGCGGGAACTTGGCCGGGAACCCGAAGGGGTCGCTCGCGAGGCCGCGGAAACCCTCGATGCCGCCTCGGGAGCCGGCCAAGGCGGCGAAACCGGTTCCGCGCCCGAGGACCGGCGTTGAAGGCACTGTGGCTGGCGCGCCACGGCGCCCTCCCTCCGAATCCCCAACGCCGCTTCATCGGCGCCCAGGACATCCCCCTCTCCCGGAAGGGCGTCCTGCAGATGCGTTCCCTCGCAGCGGAACTGGCCTCGAATCCCGGAAGCCGGTCCGTGTCCGCCATCTGCTCCTCAAGTCTCGGGCGCGCGCGGCACGGCGCCGGCATCCTCGCCGAGGCTCTCGATGGCGTTCCTCTGCTGGAGGATCCGGGGCTTGACGAGATATCCCTGGGCGCCTGGGAGGGCTTGACGCCCCAGGAGGTGGAGGATCGATTTCCCGGGGCCTACGCCGCCCGCGGACTCGACATGGCGGGCTTCGTCCCGGAAGGGGGGGAGAGTTTCCTGGAGGTGCAGCGCAGGACGCTGGCCGCGGTCGAACGGTTGCGGCTGCGGCATCCCGAAGGGGCGCTTCTTCTGGTGGGGCACGCAGGAACGCACAGGACGCTGGTGGCATGGCATCTTGCCTTGCCGCTGGAGGACGTCATGCGCATCCCGTTCCCGTACGGATGCATGGCGATGCTGGAGGGCCTGTGAACGGCCGCCGAGGGGTTCCCTATCGGGGGCGAGGCCGTCTTCCGAGACCATGACGTTTTTGCGCTTGCGCACAAGACGAAACGGGAGTATACGAACTTTTTCGCGCGAGCCACAACGGGATCCATGGACGGACCATGGGCGAATGTGCGCTCCCCAAGCGGGCCTTCGTCGCTGCCATCGTGGCGGGTCGTGCCATCGTGACGGGTCGCAGGCCGCGCCCCGGGGAGGATGCCCTCTTCCGGTCCGGCAAAGGAAGGCCTTTGAACAACAGAACGTTGGGAATGGTTGGCGATTGTTGAGGAAGACGGACAGATGCGCTTCTGACGGAACAATCCAGTTTTCCAGTAGCGGGGACGCTCCAGAATATCCATTGAATCACCATTAACCTTTCAAACTTAACATATTCATTCTCTTGAACACACGAGGAAACTAACTATGAGCCTAGAATCTGAAGAATGCATGGTCAGCGATGAAGTCTTCAAGACGCTGCGTCTGTCAAACAAGATCGACACGATCATATCAGACATCCATGCCGTATGGAGACTAGAACATGATAGGGGAGAACTCACCTATTTTCACAGATTTTACTTCAAGGAGAATAAAAGCATCTTCCGTACGAACATGCGCACCGAATTGAAGAAAAATACGATCCTCCAAAAACAGCTAATGGATGACTGGTACGAAGAGAAAAGAAGTCAAATCTACGACCACGATGCAAATGCGAGCTACTTGAATCCTTCATGGGTAGAAGTTTTGCTCTTCCACATCATCGGAAAGAATAACGACTACTCGGAGGATTACTATCCAACTGATGCAGAGGTCTGCGATTGCCTAGATGACAAAGTTGCACCTGAGAAGATAATAAAAACATATAAGAACAACTACTACTTGATGGCGCTGGGTATTGAAGCTGCAGGAGATTTGGCTGAAGTATACAAATCCTATTATCATAGATTCAAGTTTGACTTCAATTATGCGTTCTCAACATATAATAGAGATGCAACAGTTAGCGAGTTGGTTACCCTGCATGGGAGGCTGAAAAAATTCATCGAAGAAGAACCAACTAAATATATTGACGAAATAGTAAGAACGTTGGAGCCGTTGAGGCGCTTCGCTGAAGTAACGGGTATTCCCGTCCCTAATAATTTGTTATCAGAAGATATAGATAAGTGCTTGGTATCCCTCAATAAGGATGCTGAGAATTTTCACAATAACCTTCAGGAACTTCTCGTTTCGCGACCCAAGGCCATTCCACTGGACGTAAAGTCTTTGAAGGCCATCTTCGCGAACAACATTGTCCCACCCCTCAGGTCCGGCGATCTTGCCACAGTCAATGCTGAGCTTGACAAAGCTGAGAAGGATCGCATTCGGCTAACGGATACATGCCTTGTCAAAATCATCCTGCCCATTCTGCAAGGCGAGAAGACTTTGACAGCTGAAGATGAGAATCTGCTTGAGGACTATTCGACCAATTTCCTCGGCAGTCTCAAGAATGCCGCGAGAAGTCTCTCGGCGCCGTATGGATTGGCGGATCCCCCAAAGGGCCAGCATCTCCCGAAGGCCCCGGGAAAGCCCAAAGAGAAGACCCCGGGGACGAGCGTGGACAAGGTCGCTGCGGGGAAGGGCGAGTCCTCGGGAACCGTTGCGCCGAAGCCGGCCCTGGCGCCGGAGGGCGGCGGAGGGGCGAAGGCCGCCACGGCGCCCAAGACCGCGCCGGCCGCCAAGGCCGACCAGACGGCGAAGGCAGAACCGGCCGCCAAGACCGACCAGACGCCGAAGGGCGAGACGGTCGCCAAGACCGCCACGGCACCCAAGGCCGATCAGACGCCGAAGGCCGGTCAGACGCCGAAGGCCGATCAGACGCCGAAGGTCGAACCGGTCGCCAAGACCGCCACGGCGCCGAAGCCGGCCCTGACGCCGGAAGGCAGCGGAGGGCCGAAGGCCGAGACGGTCGCCAAGACCGCCACGGCGCCGAAGGCCGCACAGGCGCCCAAGGGCGACCAGACGCCGAAAACCGTCGCCCCCGGAATCGGCCAGGACTCCAAGACCGCCTCGGCATCGAAGCCCGACAAGCCCTCCAAACCCGCCAAAGCGGCCAAGCCCGGCAAGCCCCCCAAGGCCGATGCGAGCCCCAAGGCCGACACCGCGCCCAAGACCGGCGCGAACCCCAAGGCCGGCACGCCCCCCAAGGCCGGCGCCAATCCCACTCCCCTCCCCAAGAAGGAGCAGAGAAGCCTCAACGATATCTCCTCCGACATCCGCAGCCACCTCAAGCGGCTCTTCACCGATTGACGCACGACTCCCCCCAAATGCGACCACTCGCGCCAATGACGCTCGCCCATCATGACATCGTTGGGCATGGCAGACACGACTGAAAGATACAACCAATCACGGAGACCAACCATGATCCAAGAAATGGATTTCGAAACAAGCCCCATCAGCAATGAAGTTTTTTTTCATCTATGCGACACGGACAAGATCAATAATATCATTATCAAAAACGTCCATACCATATGGAAAGGTCGTTTCGATAAAAATAAATTATCTCAAGAGTTAAAATTTTATTACAAAGCGACACCTGAAACATTTATTCAAGAAATACGCAAGTCTTTCAAAAATAATGTTGACAGCGACCTCCTATGGTTGCAGATATTCAAGGATTGGTTTTACAGATGGTATAAATACTTTCTCAATGATTGCCCAAATTTCCGAAAAATCAAATTCTCACTAGAGAATCTTCTGTTCTTTCACTCCATCGGGAAGATGCTTAAGATACCCGATGAATTCTACCCGTCTGACATTGAACTCATCGACTGCATCAAAGAGACTACGACTTCCGACAAAGTCAACAGTGTCTACAAAGAAAATTTCGATACCATCATGTATGGTATCGCGCCGATGGAGGAATTGCGTCGGCAGTTGACCGACTACCCTGACAGGTTTCGCGTAGTCCTTGACGAGATCTTGAAAGACTTTGTGCTAAACCCTGACATAGAGTTAATCGTACAAACACGCAATAGACTTAAGGTTTTCGAGCAGTTTGACACGGCGATAATATCTGAAATCAAACCATTTCGGAAGCCACTACTAACGCTCAAAGATACCACAGGAGTCGAAGTTTCAGACGAACTCACTTCCTACGATATGTATGACTATCTCTCTTACATCGTAGAAGAAGGTGATGTATTCATAGAGAATCTCCTTTCGCAACTTGCTAAACGACCGACAGATTTACTCGAGAATCTCGACGCACTTTGCGATGCCCTCACCAACAATGTCGATCCTCCCTTTAAGGATCGTGATCTCGAGTCCCTTATCGAGACGATCAACGCATCACGTGCCGGCGACCCACCGATACGCAGGACCCCCATCGCGACGATAATCCTCCCGATCCTTAGAGGCGAGCGCACGCTGACCGAGGACGAGGAGGAACTGATCGATGACTACTCTAACAATCTGATCCGGAGTCTCAAGAACGGCGACCGCAAGCTTGTTCTGGGCGAGGGCGTCGTCGTCAGACAGTCATCAGTCAAACCCGTCGAGACTCCCACCCCCGCCGCCGCGACAAAGGCTCCCGACCAGACCGCAAGACCGGCCGCCCCGACGCCGGAAACGAAGCAGGCCCCCACCCCCGTCCATGTCCCGCCGGAGGACGACGTCAGGGAGGCACCGCCCGTGCCGACCCCGTCCCCCATCATCACGAAGCCCATGTCCCGGGTCGAGAAATCCGCCCGCAACCTGCTCAGCGAACGCCGCACCTGCGAACTCTACTGGCTCATGAAATGCGCCGCCGAACCCTTCGTCCCGCTGTGGCTCGCCGAACTCCTCTATCTGGGCACCCGCCTGCAGCCCGGATTCCACGCGTCCCAGATGCGGATCAAGGCGATCGTCGAGAGCGACGAAGTCTACTCGGCCGTGGACACCCTGGACGAGAGCGGCGCGATGCTGCTGGCCGCGAGCCTCGTCCGCCCCGTGCTCATGATGCCCTCCTCCACCCACAAGTTTCTGCTCGACAATCTCCATGAAACCCTCGACCCCTATCGCTGCGGCCAGCTTCTGGACCGCCTGGGGGACTTCGCCACCAAGGGCGTCCCTCTGGACGACGGCGTGTTCATGGACCTGAGCATGCTCTCCCAGCGCCGGCAGCGCCTGGAGGACCTGCAACGCCGCACGCGGGAGATCCTCGAGACCGCCCAGTACAAGAAGACCAGCTTCCAGCGGGCCACGGTGGTCCTCAAGGAGCTGTTCTCGACTCGCGGCGACATCGGCAAGGTGCTGGACGCCTGCCTGAAGGACGACTTCACCCTGCTGCCCGAAGCGCTGCAGCAGTCCTGGGACAACAAGGACTTCGTCAGCGATGTCGTGAACGAGATGGACAAGCGCATCAACAAGCCCTCCGCCACCTTCAAGCGCATCGACTTCAAGGCCCTCGACGCCATCATACGGGAGGCGACCGCGGCGCAGGAACTCATGCGGGAATGGGAGCAGATTCGCACCCAGGGCACCAAACAGCGCACGGACGACTTCTCCCACAGGCAGTTGAACGAAATCGCCGAGGCCGCCCGGCCCGACGACATCCCCGACTCCCCCTTCAACGGCTTCCTTCGGGATCGCCTCGAGGAACTCCGGTCCCGCTTCGGCAAGAGCACGGCCAGCCAGTCCCCCATAGACCCGCTGGAGGAACTCGCCCTGTGGCCCCTGTTCCTCGGTCGCGCGACCTTCGGCCCGGACGGCTTCAGGGTCGACGAGGGGGAGATGCTGGATTTCATCGGCCGCAGCGCGGCGAACCGCACCGACACCTCGGTCCGGAACATCCTTGACGACCAGCTGATCGGCCACATGAAGCAGGGGGACTTCACCCCGGTGGAGAGCTTCCTCAGAGCCTTCCCCCTGCGCAAGACGCCCGAGATCGGCGAGAGTCTGGAATCCCAGCGGCGGAAGTGGTCGGACCAGTTCAACGAACTGCAGGAGACGATCACCAACGCAATCGGGGACGCCTACCTGCGAGGGGTCATTCTGGAGAGCCGGGAGAGCGACCTGAACCGGGACGTCAACGACATCGTCAGGCTCCACCTCGACCGCCTCATGGACGTGGCCCAGGCCACCGCCGGACTGAAGACCGTGCGGCGAAGGCTCGAAGAGGAGGAGACCGGAAAGAAGGAGGAACTGCGCAAGCGGCTGGACGAACTCGCGCCGAAAATCTCCCCCGAGAATGCGGCCCAGATCGGACGCATGCTGGAGTCCAGGGAGTACGGGGCCACCCACGACGCCATCACGCAGGCTTACGACTCCCTGCGCAAGGGCACCACCCTCCACCTCACCCCGATGCGCACCACGTCCTCCGCGGCCGCCGACTATTACAAGGCGTTGCGGCAGGGCCCCATCGCCGAGTCCCAGACCGTCGTTCCCGGCGGCGCCGTGTCGGCCTGGAAGTCCTTCCTCCTGTCCCGGCCGCAGCCCATCAATCTCTCCGATGGGGTGAACGTCGCCCGGATCACGGAACTGCTGCAGTGGCTGGGCTTCTCCCTGGAGCAGAAGGCCGCTCTCAGGGAGGTGTACGCCGAAGGGCGCCCCTCCCTCTGGCAGGTCCTCACCGTCGACATGACCGTCGAGGCCCCGCTGCCCCAGTGGGGGAGCGGAGCGGGACGGCGGCATATCGTCGTCCTGGGGCGCCCCACCTCCCCGGAATATCTCAGGAACCTGCTGAACACCCTCTTCACCGACAAGACCAAGGGCATCAGCAAGAACCAGCCCATCACCGTGCTGTGGTTCGGCTCCCTCACCCACGACCACCGCATGCAGCTGGTGCAGCAGGGACGCCGCCAAGGCTACCTGCCCGTGATCGTGGACAGCAACCTCTTCTTCTGGCTCAGCCGCCAGCCCGATGCCGAGCGCACGGAGAAATTCTTCGCCGTCGCCCTGGCGGGGTCTCCCAGCAACCCCTACACGCCGAACGCCGGGGGCGCCGTGCCCCGGGAGATGTTCTTCGGACGCCAGCAGGACATCGAGGCGCTGTGGGATCCCTACGGCCCGTGCATCGTCTACGGCGGGCGCCAGCTGGGCAAGTCCGCCCTGCTGCTCCAGGTCAAGGAACGCTTCGACAACGAGAGCCAGGGGAACCGCGTGCTGCTCCACAGCATGCAGCAGTCCGACACCTCCCTCGTGGAAACCGCCCTGCGCCTGGCGATCGCCGAGGGGATCGTGAAGCGCCAGACAACCGTCAAGACCTTCTCCGACAACATCAAGGACTATCTGGACGGGGACGCCTCACGGCGGATCCTGATGCTCTTCGACGAATGCGACGACATCATCGAGCATGACGCGAACAACGTGAGCCCGCGGGCGAAGTCCGGATTCCCGGACCTGACCGTCTTCCGGGACCTGATGACCCAGACCCAGCGCCGGTTCAAGATCGTGCTTACCGGCCTGCACTCGGTGCAGCGCTACAGCCGCATCCCCAACTCGCCTCTCCCCCACTTCGGCATCCCTCTGTGCATCGGTCCGCTGCAGCCCGGGGCCGCGTCGGATCTCGTGCGGTGCCCCATGGAGACCCTCGGGCTCCATTTCAACGAGGCGACGCTGGTGAACAAGGTCCTGGCCTACACGAACTACCACCCGAGCCTCGTCCAGCTCTTCTGCGAGGAACTGGTGCGGACCGTCGGCACGAAGGTGGAGACGGCCGCCACGCTGCCCGTGGCCATCGACAAGGACACCATCGTCCAGGTCTACAGGAAGCCCACGCTGCAGGCCAACATACGGCAGCGTTTCGAGTGGACCCTGGATCTCGACCTGCGCTACACGGTCATCGGCTACACGCTGGCCATGTGGGAACTTGCGGAAGGCGGCGCGCAGGCGGGCTCCGGCATACGCGTCATGGATCTGCTGGACGAGTTGCGGGAGAACTGGCCCGAGGCGTTCCAGGACGCGGAACTCACCACCGTGGAGAGCCTTCTCGAAGAGATGGTGGGGCTGGGGATGCTCTCCCCCGTGGGGAGCATGTACCGGCTGCGCACGCCGAACATCATCCACCTGCTGGGCGGCGAGGAGAACATACTGAACAAGTTGGGGCAGTTCCGGGACAGGCCCTACACCCCCCAGGGACACGCCGAGGACATGCGCACGGTGCTGGCCGACGGCCGCCCCGACCCTCTGGTCGTCACCCAGTACAACGCCCTCCAGTCCAGGCAG
The DNA here is from genome assembly GCA_031272715.1 of Desulfovibrio sp. Classification (GTDB taxonomy): domain Bacteria; phylum Desulfobacterota; class Desulfovibrionia; order Desulfovibrionales; family Desulfovibrionaceae; genus Desulfovibrio. Next base: position 179,466 of record JAISTH010000071.1, on the reverse strand, counting down.
AACGGCCTCATCCTCATCGTGGGATCCAAGGCGCTCGGACTGGGGCGCGTTCCGGACACGCTGAAGCACATAGGCATGAGCAAGGCCGGCGAAAACGACATGGAGATCAAGGTCGAGCGCATCGTCGGCCTCTCCGGCAAAGGGGACATGACCGTCCAGGAACTGGCGAGCTGCCTCGGGATCCGCAACCAGGAACACAAGAAGGGCGGATTGCTGCTGTGGCTCGACGGCGAATCGACGGGCGACATCGTCGGGGCGCTTCGGGAGACCCACGTCTGGCTCGGCCGTCTCCACACCGAGCAGAAGGTCGTCAAGGTCGCGTATCTGCTGGATGCGGACACCTACCTGTCGCTGACGGGCAGATCCGACGTCGCGGACATTCTCAACAGCGCCGCGACCCACGTGCTCTTCCTCCACCGGTGGAACCGGGCGGGACTGGAGGGTTGGTACAACCAGACCAACACGGTGCCGCTCCAGCCCGTGGAGGAGACGCTCCGCAACACCGGCGGCTGGGACGGGCGCGTCATGGCCGTTCTGGAAAAGAGGCCCCTCCCCGACCTGGCCGAGCCGGGATACGCCTGCCCCGAGGACCCTCAGGTCGCGAAGATCATCGAGACCGTGACGTCCTACGGCGATCCGCTGACGGCCGAGGAGTACTGGGAGCTCGTGCAGCCCACCACGGAGCCCAGGGAGCGGATATTCACGCTGCTGGACACGCTGGTCCATCTGGGGGTTCTCGTCCGGGGGCAGAAGGGGCTGTTCCTTGAGCCGTGCCTGCAGCGCTGCATGGACGAGGCCGGCGACAAGTATGTCTCCACGGCCGCCGGGAAGACCGGGGATGAGGCGGGACCGGGCGGAAAGTCCAAAAAGGCGGAACCGAAGACGGCCTCCGGCGCCGAAACGCCGAAGTCCGCCGCCGGGACGAAGGCTGACGACGAGGCGAAATCCGTCGCCAAGCCCGCCGTCAAGGAAAAATCCGGGAGCAGGAAGAAAAGCGCCAAAAAATGACCCGATGCGGCCGACGCATCATGCGGCCCCGCGGCTTCAACGGCCCGGGGCCGCAACGTTGTGCGCCTCCGCCAACACCGTCATCTCCCCTCCGCAGACCATGCCCTCGTCCTCCGCAGAGCCCGTCAGATCGATGGTCTGCACCGCATGGCCGCCCACGCGCAGCAGACGGCGCGCCTCCCGCAGCACGTCCCCTTCGGCGCAACCGCCGCCGATGCTCCCTATCGTGCGTCCGTCCTCCAGCACCAACATGCAGGCCCCGGCCATCCTGGGGGTGGACCCCTTGGTGGAGACGACCGTGGCGATGACCAGCGGGACGTCCCCATGGGCGGCCAGCCATTCCAGCACCTCCCGGTCCACCGAGGGTTCCTGGCGCAGCATGGTTCTGGGGCGGTCGGCATGGCGCGTCTGGACCATCTGGGCCAGGATGGCCAGCGCGATCTCCTCGGGGGACTGGGCTCCGATATCGAGGCCGATGGGCGCATGCACCCGATCCAGCGTGGCCTTCGGGAAGCCCTCCTCGGCGAGCTGCTCGATCACGAACCCCGAACGCCGCTTCGAGCCGATCATGCCGAGGTAGCGAGGGGCGACGCCCTGCAGTATCTGCCGCAGGCATTCCTGGTCGTGGCGATGGCCCCGGGTCACGACGGCCACGTAGTCGGCGGCCCGTATCGGCAGGCGCTCCTTCAGGACGTCGAAGAAATCGCACACGACGGTGGCGTCGGGAAATCGGGCGTCGTTCGCGAAGGACGGCCTGTCGTCGAAGACTGTCACGTCGAATTGCAGCATCGCCCCTATCCGGGCGAGGGGGACGGCGATGTGCCCGGCCCCGAGGATGACGAGCCTTTCCCGGGGCGTCACCCGTTCCCGCAGGATCGCCCCGTCCTCCGTCCGCGTGAAGGCGATGCGCGTCCCCTCCGGCGGATCGTCGGGATCCCCCGCCTCGGCGAGTTCCCGCACGACGCCTCCGGGGCCGCATCTGGCGACGACGAAGGACTCCCTGCCGGCGTCCAGGTTCTCCAGCACTCGACCATAGCATGTCCGCATGACGGCACCCCCTTCGGGCGTGACGGCGCGCCTGTCCGCAATCCCAGGCCAACGGCCGCGCAGCGCGCCGGGACGGCACGATAGTCGACGGCAGCGGCGTTGGCAAATCCGGGACCTGTCCGTACGGCCAACCGGCGGCGCATCGGCCGTCCGCGGCGTCCAGGCGCCAGGACGATCAGGTTTCCCTTTGCCATCGCAGCCTAGGTGGCGTAGAATCCCTCTTCTCTCGAAATCCGCCAGGGGCGTGCCTCTCCACGGGACACCATGCGGTTCCGTGCGGCGCATCGGGGGGACGTACGGACCACAGGCTCCAGGGGTGCGGCACTGTCCGCATCCCGTTGGCGAATCCTCTACGACACGTGGGATCATCGCATGCAGCAAGGCGAATTCGTCCTCTGGGACAAGAAGTCGCAGGGCAGGCAATACACGGGCATCGTCATGTCCGTCCACGACGACACCAGGGCCGTCGTCCTCTTCGATGACATGCCGCAGCCCATGATGGTGATGGTCAGCTTCCTCACGCCCACGAAGCCTCCGAAAGATCTGCGCTTCAAGCTGAGAGACGCCGTCGAGGAACTGCAGGTCGCCAAGAAGAGGCCGCAACGCGGCGGCACGCCCCAGAAGACGCCCCTGACCCCCCAGACTCTCTGGGGCGATCTCATAGAGCGGTTCCTCGGGAGATATCCTCTGGGCTTCCTCGACGATACGTTCCAGGTCAAGGAACGCGCGCCACGGATATCGGCGTGGTTCCGCTTCAACGACATCCTCGAGGAGTCGAATTTCGTCGCCCTGCTGGAATCCGCGTGCCACGCGGAACTCGCCGGCTACGCCCTGAAGTCCATCCCGTCCAAGCCCAACCTGCTCTCCTCCCCCGGGGAGAAGCAGCGGCTCAAGCGCATGGCGACGGCGCTGCCGGAGGAATTCACGACGGCGTTGCAGGACATTCTGTTCCACAAGGACGAGGAGGCCTCCTTCAACAGGTTCTCGGCTGTGCTGGCCGCCGGGGAGGCCGCGAGCTGGAGCGCCGTGACGGTGTTCCCGTTCCTGTTCAAGCCCACAAAAAATGTCCTCGTCAAACCGCGCCACATCGACAAGGTGGCCATGGTCTTTGGCGAAAGGTTCAAGTGCCCCAACCTGCCCTCCTGGCAACACTACAAGGAGGCGTTGGCCATCTTGAACCGTCTCTGGCACAGGTTGCGCGCCCTTGAAGAGGTGTATCTGCGTCCCAAGGACCTGCTGGACCTGCAGATTTTCGTGGTCGCGACGTGCGGCATGCGTCGCCCTCTCATGAACGAGGACGAGGGGGTATCGGCGGCCCTGCTGGCCTCCCGGGCAGCCATGCAGACGGCCAGCGAGGCCGTGTGGATGGGCCCGGGATCCATACGGATAGGCCCGCCAGCGGCCCCTGATGCGGCGGCGCAGACGGCCCGACCGGCCGTGCAGACCGTTCCGCAACCCTCCACGTTCGTGGGACCGCCGCTCCCGTTGTCGATGCGCAGGGTTGCACAGGCAGATTCGCAGTCCGCGCCCTCAGCGGGGCAGCAGGCTCCAGAGGCGCCCCAGCAGCCAGTCCGGCCTGACGCCCCGCAGGAAACTGTCCAGACGACCGCGCAGGTCGCTGCGCCGACGGCCACGGATGCGGGCGGGCAGACGCCCCCGCCGGCCATGGAGCCGGTTCCGCAGCCCTCCACGTTCGTGGGGCCGCCGCTGCCCTTGTCGATGCGCAGGGGCGCGCAGGCAGGTTCGCAGCCCGCGTCCTCGGGGGGGCAGCCGACTCCTCAGGCGCCCCGACAGCCGGTCCAACCCGCCGCCCCAGCTCCGCAGGAAACCGCCCAGACAGTCGCGCAGGCAACCTCGCAGCCCGCACCATCGGCGGAACAGTCGGCTCCTCAGGCGCCCCAACAGCCGATCCAACCCGCCGCCCCAGCCCCGCAGGAAGCAGCCCAGACGGCCGCGCAGGCAACCTCGCAGCCCACTCCCTCGGGAGGGCAGCCGGCTCCTCAGGCGCCCCAGCAGCAGGTCCAGCCCGCCGCACCGCAGGAAGCAGCCCAAACGGACGCGCAGGCAGACTCTCAGCCTGCGCTCTCGGCGGAACAGCCGGCTCCTCAGGCGCCCCAACAGCCAGTCCAACCCGCCGCCCCAGCCCCGCTGGAAACCGCCCAGACAGTCGCGCAGGCAACCTCGCAGCCCGTGCCCCCAGCGGAGCAGCAGGCGACTCAGACGCCTCAGCAACCGATCCAGCCCGCCATGCCCGCCCCGCAGGAAACCGCCCAAACGGCCGTGCAGGCAGACTCGCAGCCTGCGCCCTCGGCGGAACAGCCGGCTCCTCAGGCGCCCCAACAGCCGGTCCAGCCCGCCATGCCCGCCCCGCAGGAAGCAGCCCAGACGGCCGCGCAGGCAGGCTCGCAGCCCGCGCCCTCGGTGGAACATCAGGCTCCTCAGGCGCCCCAACAGCCGGTCCAACCCGCCGCCCCCGCCCCGCAGGAAACCGCCCAGACGGCCGCGCAGGCAGACTCGCAGCCCACGCCCTCGGTGGAACAGCCGGCTCCTCAGGCGGCCCAGCAGCCAGTCCGGCCTGACGACCCCGCCCCCCAGGAAACCGCCCAGACGACCACGCAGGCAACTGCGCCGACCACCGTGGATGCGGCCGCGCAAACGCCCCAGCCGACCATGGAGACCGTTCCGCAGCCATCCACCTTCGTGGGGCCGCCGCTTCCACTGGCGATGCGCATGGCCGCGCAGGAAGCCCCGCTGCCCGCGCCCTCAACGGAACAGCCGATTCCCCCATCGGCCCAACAGCCAGTCCAGCCCGCCGCACCGCAGGAAACCGCCCAGACGACCGCGCAACCGGCCCCCCTTTCATGAACTCGCGGCGGCCCCCATCGCCGCCCCCACCGCCCAATGCCCACTCCCTTCCATACAGCACCGCCCGCCCGGGCGACCCGGAGACCCAGTAGATGAAGAATCAGGCCCTGCAACAATGGCGCGTGGAGGATTCCAAGGAACTCTACGGCATCGGCAACTGGGGCTCAGGCTACTTCGACATCTCGGAGGCGGGGGAGGTGGTCATCTCGCCCTACGGCCCTGGGGGCCCCCACGTCTCCATCCCCGAGATCATCTCCGGCATCCGCGAACGCGGATACGACATGCCGGTCCTCCTCCGGGTGGAGAACATCCTGGACGCGCGCATCGCCAACATCCACGAATGCTTCCGGAAATCCATCGCGGAACTCCACTACAAGGGCCAGTACCGCGGCGTCTTCCCCATCAAGGTGAACCAGCAGCAGCAGGTGGTTGAGAAGATCGCCCAGTCCGGATCCAAGTACCACCACGGACTCGAGGTGGGTTCCAAGGCGGAACTCATCGCGGCCGTGTCCCTCATGCGGGACCCCGAGGCCTGCATCGTCTGCAACGGCTACAAGGACGAGGAGTTCATCGATCTCGGCCTCCAGACCCTCCGTCTCGGCTTCAACCTCTTCTTCGTGCTCGAGATGCCCGGGGAACTGGACCTGCTGCTGGAACGCTGCCGCGCCCTGGGCGTGCGGCCCAACATCGGCGTGCGGGCCAAGCTCGCCGTCAAGGCGGGAGGACACTGGACGGACTCGGGCGGAGAACGCTCCACCTTCGGGCTCTCGCCGGCCCAGATCGTGGACGTGCTGGACCGGCTGAAGGCCTGCGACATGCTGGACTGCTTCAGGCTCCTCCACTACCACCTCGGCTCCCAGATCTCCAACATCCGGGACATCCGGACGGGGGTCATGGAAGGGACGCGCCTCTACGTCGGCCTGATCCAGGAAGGCGCACCCATGGGCTACCTCGACCTCGGCGGGGGACTCGCCGTGGACTACGACGGCTCCCACACCAACTACATCTCCTCCCGCAACTATTCCCTGAGCGAATACTGCACCGACGTGGTCGAGGCCATCATGAGCATCCTCGACGAGGAGAACATCGACCACCCCCACATCATCACCGAGTCCGGACGGGCCACCGTCGCCTACTACTCGGTGCTGCTCTTCAACGTCCTGGACGTGAGCATCGTGGAGGAGGTCCAGCTGCCCGACACCCTGCCCGAGGACACCCCGGAGCCCGTGCGCAACCTCCGGGAGGTCCTCGCCTCCATCTCCCTGCGCAACCTCCAGGAATGCTACAACGACGCCATCTACTACCGGGACGAGATGCGCCAGCTCTTCTTCACCGGCATGGCGACGCTGCGCCAGCGCACCCTCTCCGAACGGTTCTTCTGGGCCATCATCCTTCGCATCGCCCGGGAGAAGTCGAAGCTCAAGAACGTCCCCAGGGACCTTGAGGACATCGACGTCAGCCTCGCCGACATCTACTACGGCAACTTCAGCGTCTTCCAGTCCCTCCCGGACTCCTGGGCCATCGACCAGCTCTTCCCCATCATGCCCGTCCATCGGCTGGGGGAGTTCCCCTCCCGCCAGGGGATCATCTCCGACATCACCTGCGACTCCGACGGACGCATCGACCACTTCATCGATCCCCAAGGGCACAAGTCCACGCTGGACCTGCACCCCCTGCGGGACGGCGAGGAGTACTATCTGGGCGCCTTCCTTGTGGGGGCGTACCAGGAGACCCTCGGGGACCTGCACAACCTCATGGGGGACACGAACGTCGTGTCCATCCGCATCGACGAGGACGGCGGCTACGAATACGTCCGGGAGATACGGGGGGACTCGGTGGCGGACATCCTGGCCTACGTGGAGTACGAGCCCCGCAGGATACTGGAGGACCTGAGGATCACCGCCGAGATCGCGGTGCGGCAGGGGCGCATCTCCCCCAGCGAACGCTACGGGATCATGCAGGCCTTCGAGGACGGACTGCGGGGGTACACGTATTTCGAGCGATAGTCCCCATGGCGCGGAGCCTCCGCCCCTCGCTCACGACGCCAGGTGGCATCGCACCGCCCAACCGGGGGCGATGTCCACGAGTTCCGGCATCCTTGTGCGGCACACGTCCATCGCCTGCGGACAGCGGGGATGGAAGGCGCAGCCTTCCGGCGGCTCCAGGGGACTCGGGGGTTCGCCCTCCAGAGGCGTGGGGAGCGTGGCCCGGCCACGTCCCGCGGGGACCGCGGCCAGCAGCGCCTGGGTGTAGGGATGCCGGGCGTCGCCGAGGATCACGTCCCGATCCCCCGCCTCGACGATCCTGCCCAGATACATGACGAGGATCCGCCTGCAGACGAACCCGACGGCCGCCATGTCGTGGGAGATGAACAGATAGGCCGGGCCGTAGGTCTCCTGGACGTCCCGCAGAAGGTTCAGGGTCTGGGCCTGGACCGAGGCGTCCAGGGCCGAGACCGGCTCGTCGCAGACCACGACGTCCGGCCGGGTCACCAGGGCCCTGGCGATGGCGATGCGCTGACGCTGCCCTCCCGAGAACTCGTGGGGATACTTTCTCCCCACCCCCTCCAATCCCACGGCCCCGAGCATCTCCTCCACGCGCTCCCGGCGCTGGGCCGCGGGAACGCTCCGGGCCGTCAGGGGCTCCCCCACGGAGGTCCCCACGGACAACCGGGGATTGAGGGAGGAGAAGGGGTCCTGGAAGATCATCTGGATGCGCCCCGCCGCCCAGCTGGAGGCGCCGGCCGGGGGCAGGGGACGCCCCTCGAGAAGTATCTCGCCGGATGTCGGCGTCAGCAGGCCGCAGACGAGACGTCCGAGGGTGGACTTGCCGCAGCCGGACTCCCCCACGAGTCCCAGGCTCTCCCCTCGGCCGATTTCGAGGCTCACGCCCCCGACGGCCTGCAGCCGGCGCCGTCTGCCGATGAGGCCCCTGCGGACGCCGAAGTCCCGCGTCACGGCATTGAGGGCCAGCAGCGGCACGGATGGAGCTTCGGACACGGCACCTCCCTCAGAAGGTCTGGCGGCCGGAGTCCGAGACTCCGGCCCCGTTGAAGGTCGCCATGTCGTTATAGACGGCTGCGGCGCATTTCACGAGGACGTAGGCCACGGCGGCCCCGGTGCCCTCCCCGAGGCGCATTCCAAGGTCCAGCAGGGGCGGCGCCAGTTCCGGGAACCGATCCCTGAGGGACTGCAGGACCATGGCGTGTCCCCGTTCGGCGGACACGTGGGAGAGCAGGACGTACCCCGAGAGGCCTGGGCGGATCGCCAGCCCGAGGGCGCAGGCGGAGGTGGAGATGAACCCGTCCACAAGGACGGGAACCCCATGGGCCGCCCCTCCCAGCATGATGCCGCACATGACCCCGATCTCGAATCCCCCCACCGCCGCCAGCACGTCGAGAGGATCCCGCCGCCCGTCCATGCGGTTGACCGCAAGCGCCCGCTCCACGACCGCCGCCTTGCGGGCCATCATGGCGGCGTCCGCGCCGGCTCCGGCCCCCACCACCGACGCGGGTTCGAGTCCCAGCAGGGCGCAGTGGACGGCGGCGGCCGCCGTGGAATTCGCGATGCCCATCTCCCCGACGCCCAGGCACGCACAACCCTCCCCGACGGCATCCCGGGCAAGCCCGATGCCCTGCTCCACGGCCCGTTCCGCGACGGCACGGGACATGGCGGGGCCCTGGGTCATGTCCTCGGTGCCATACCCGAGGCGCATGGCGACCAGCATGGGATGGGGCGCAAAAGGCGGGCATGCGCAGCCGGCGTCCACCACCTTCATGTCCATTCCGGCGACGGCGCACAAGGCGTTGATGGCGGCCCCTCCCTCGAGGAAGTTGCGCACCATCTGCCCCGTCACCGCCTGGGGGTAGGGGGAGACGTCCTGGCGGGCCACGCCGTGGTCCGCCGCGACCGTGAACATCGTCGCCGGGGCGACGACCAGAGGGGACGCCCCGCCACGGATGGCATGGCAACGCGCGGCAAGGCCCTCCAGCGCGCCGAGGCTCCCCCGGGGCTTGGTCAGGCCGTCCAGGCGCGCCCGGGCTTCATCCAGCAGGTTCGAGGACAAGGGGGGGATGTCGATGTCTATGGCCATGGTTCACCGAGGCCGGCCGGAAGGCCGCCGTTCCGGGACGATCCCGGGAAGGGGGTTGCGGGGTGTCGGCGCGGGGCCGTACGCCGGAGGTCGCCAGGGATTCCCCCGGACAGGCGGGGGCGCGGCATCGGCGATATAGCAGAGGATGGCCGCTTTGACAAAGCCGCGGGTGCCTCGGAAGGCCCAAGGGCGGAACTTGTCGCGGAAGATGCGGAGAGGGTCGGGACCCGGTCGGGGAGGGCAAGGCGGGGACGCGGATCGGCCTCAAAGCCCCTGAAGGGCCTTGCGCGCCTTCTCCATGTCCGGCTTCAGTTCCAGGGCCACCTCGAAACAGTGTCTGGCCTTGTCCCGCGCCGCGCTGCGCAGATAGACCACTCCGATGTTGTAGGCCACCGTCGCCGAGACATAGGGCAGACGTTCGTCAAGCCTGAGGGCCTTGTCCATGCTGATCCTGGCGTCGCGGTACAGTCCGCCCTCGGAGAACGCCATCCCCATGTTGTAGTGGATGGTGACCTCGTCGTCGGCGATCCTCAAGGCGCGCTGGTACTCCGCGATGGCGTCCCTCCACCTGCCCTGGCGGCGCAGGCAGACGCCGAGCTGGTTGAAGATGCGCAGATCCTCGCGGGTCAGGAAATCCTCCTTGGCCTTGATGGCCTTGCGCAGGAACATCTCCGACTTGGCCGGATCGGTCTCGCCGTAGACGGCGGCGATGCGCTCGGCCATGTTCCCGATCTGGTCCATGGCCTCGCGGGTCACCTGGTTCAGCGCGCTGTTGAAGAGCTTCTCCGCCTTCTCCCCGTTCCCCAGGTTCAGGTTGATCTCCCCCATGTCGATCTTGCGCTCGAAGTTGAGGGGGGAGAGATGGTCCAGACGCTCCAGGTATTTGAGGCACTGCGCGAAGTCCCCTTCGGTCTTGGCCAGACGGGCCAGTCTGCGCAGGGGCTCCAGATAGAGATCCGCATTCTCCGAAGCCTGCTGGAACGCCGCGCGCGCCGCCTCCATGTTGCCGAGGGCGAGTTCGGCGTCCCCAAGGACCATGAGACCCGCGGGACTGCCGGGCTTGGCCTCGAGTATCTGATGGGCGGTCGCCTTGGCATCCTGCGGATTCCCTTCCTGCAACTGGCCCTTGGCGTCCTCCACGAGCTGCCCCAGGGAGTCCTGGGGCTTGATGGTGAAGGCCATCTTCTCGATGAGCGTCTGGGCGGACACGGGCTTGACGACGAAATTGTCCACGCCGATCTCGTGCAGGTACATGATCCGGTGCTGGTTGGTTTCCCCGGTCATGATCATCACGAACAGATTCGGGAAGGCCGCCTTCAGCTGCTTGACCATGTACCCGAGATCCTCGCCGTTCATCTGCCGTTCCATGATCAGGAAGGGCCGTTTCTCGTCATCGTTGGCCTGCTTGATGGCCTTGAGGACCATGCTGACGTCCTGCAGCGAGACGAGACACTCGGAGGTGTTCAGCCCCAGATACCTGTAGATGATGGTGCGCAGCAGGGAGAGAAGCGTCTGGTCTTCGGAGAGGATGATGAACTTGCCTCCGTCCTTGTGGACGAAGTCGATCACCGTGTTCTCGTACTTGGCGGTCTTCTGCGCCTGTATCATGGCGACGACGGTGTTCTTCCCCATGACTACCTCACCCGCCTCCACGGGCTCACGGGCGTGCGGTGCGATTCCTGGAGCGGGGTCTTCGTGGGACTGCGCATGGACTGCCACTCGGGGGGAAGAGGGGTCACGATCAGGCGCCCGATGTCACGACGGACGAACCGACGGCGCCGCGGGACGCGGACGCCGAGGCCGGCGCACCCGGCATGGAACCCGGACGCGGACTTCGGGCGCACCTCGCCGTCACATGGAACGGGCGGTCCGGCCGTCCACGAGAAAGGGCGATTTGCGCCTCACTTCATAGCAGGGTTCAACGACACTTGCAACGCATCGGCAGGGGCACCGGCCCGCCACGGGCCACCGGAGGCGCCGTTTTCGCCCCTTGCCTGCCGCCGCCTTTCTGGTAGCATCCGGTCCGCGATCCTCCCGGCTTCACACGCGATGCGCCCCGGCCACCGCGTCCCACGACCCGCGCCGGACGAGGCGTCGGATCACGACCCCGACGCCATCCCCACGGAGGCGACATTGAATCCCACGACAGACTCTCCCCCTTGCGGCGCCCCCCACCGCCTCCTGTCCCTGCTGCTGTGCCTTCCGCTCCTGTGTCTCCTTGCGGCGCACGCCATCGTCCAGGCCGCGCCGCCCCCGGGCAGTCCCAGATTGACGCCCGTCGTCCAGGCCGTGCAAAGGGTCGCCCCCGCCGTGGTCAACATCACCAGCACCAACCGCATGGAGCAGCGCCTCTCCCCCCTGGAACAGTTCCTGCACAATTTCGGGCACGGCTTCCCCGGCCACCTCCCCCCTTTCGCCCAGCGCAAGCGGGCCAGTCTCGGCTCCGGCATCATCGTGAACGGCCCCAAGGGGCTCGTTCTCACCAACGCCCACGTCATCGCCGGGGGCGACGAGATCATGGTGCACCTCATGGACAAGCGGGAGTTCCCCGCCACGCTGATCGGCGCCGACCCCGACTTCGACATCGCCGTCCTGCAGATCAAGGGGGCCGCCAATCTGCCCTCCATCGAACCCGGGGACGCATCGGATCTCATGCCGGGGGAGACCGTCATCGCCATCGGCAATCCCTTCGGCTTCAACCACACCGTCACCACGGGCGTCATCTCCGCCCTCGGACGCACCATCCGCAGCCAGAGCGGGGTGTTCACGGATCTCATCCAGACGGATGCGGCCATCAATCCCGGCAACAGCGGCGGCCCCCTGCTCACCATCGACGGCAGGCTCGTGGGCATCAACACGGCCATCGACGCCAGAGCCGAAGGGATCGGATTCGCCATTCCCATCAACAAGGCGCTGCGGGTCATGGACGGCCTTGTCGGGCACGGCAGGATGTCTCCTCTCTGGCTCGGCCTCGCGGTGGAGGACGTGGATCAGCATGCGGCCATGGCCATGGGGCTCAAGGAGCCGAACGGCATCTACGTGACGGCGGTCTATCGCGGCACTCCGGCCGACAAGGCCGGGATACTGCCCGGGGACGTGATCCTGCGCATCAACGACACCGTGCTCGCCGACAAGCGGGACTACGTGAACGTGCTCCGCAACCAGACGGGAAGCGAACGCCTGCAGTTGCACATGGTTCGGGACGGCGCCCAGATGACGGTGGGGGTCGTCCCGCAGCCCTTCAGCGACGCCCATGCGGCGACGCTGATGGAACGGCTCTGGGGACTGGCCGTCACTGAGCGGAACAGGCGTCTGACGGTGACATCCGTGGACAGCGAAGGACCCGCCGCCTTCCTGCGCCCCGGCGACATCATCACCGGCGTGGGGAACCAGCGCGTGAACACCCTCGAGGACTTTCTGAGGGCCTTTCGCGTCGAGCGGCTTTCCAGGCAGGTTCCCTTGCGGGTGATCCGCGGAAGGAAGGAGTATCACGCCCTGCTCCGTCCCTGACCCGTCCGGGGCCGGGGGACGGCGTCCGGGGAACCGTTTCGGCGAAAAGGGCGATACTTTCGACAAGAGGCTTGACAGCGTGGGAGGCGGAAGCTATCCCACATCACAACGGCGAATGCCGGCCTGCACGGTCGCAGGGAGAAACGTTACCCTCTAGGAGGACAAGATGGGCTACAGCGTGACCGTCGATTCCGACAAGTGCATTGGTTGCAGCGAGTGCGTGGACGTCTGTCCCGTGGAAGTCTACGAACTGAAGGACGGCAAGTCCGACCCCGTGAACGTCGAGGAATGCCTCGGTTGTGAATCCTGCGTGGAGGTCTGCGAGTCGGGGGCCATCACGGTCGAGGAGAACTAGCGTCCTCCGGACCGGATCCGGACCAGGCGGACGCCACGTGCGCGATTTCGATGGCTGCGACGCCGTCGGACGCGTTCCGGTGGAGTTCCCGTCTTGACGGCGGTCGCCGCGGGCCGAGGGTTTCCCTCTCCCGCGGCGCCGCTGCGCATTGACGCCCGTCTCCGGCCGGCCCCGGGATCGATGTCCCGGCACGGCCGCCGGACAGGGAAGACTCGTCCGAAATCCCCGGCCGGGGCGCATCCCGCCCTCGGCCGACTCCCTCGAACAATGCGCATCCCGGAGCCTCCGGACGGGATGCAAAGGTGCATTCTGCCCGATGGTACCCGACATCGGCCACGTGCTGGAACGCTACGCGACCCTCCGAAACGAGGCCGACGCGGCGTTCGCCGGCGTGCGGTCGCGCCATCCCGACTGCGTCCGCTGCCACGAAGGCTGCAGCGACTGCTGCCACGCCCTTTTCGACCTTTCCCTGGTGGAGGCCATCGCCCTCAACCGGGCCTTCGCCGATGCCTTCGGCCACGGCCCGGAACGGTCGGACGTGCTGACCCGGGCCGCGGAGACCGACAGGCAGCTGACGCGCATCAAGCGGGAGATGTTCCGCGCCGAGCGTGACGGGGAACCTCCCGAGGCCATCATGGAGCGGGCCGCCCGCATCAAGGTGCGATGCCCCCTGCTGGACGGGAACGACAGGTGCCTGCTCTACGCGGACAGGCCCGTGACCTGCCGCGTCTACGGCGTCCCCACGGCCATCGCCGGACGCGGCCACGTCTGCGGACTCAGCGCCTTCACCAAGGGGACGCCATACCCCACCGTGCACATGGACAAGCTCAACGCGCGCCTCGAGGAGCTGAGCCGGGACATCGCGCGGACCGTGGAGAGCCGGTTCACCGAACTGGCCGAGGTCTACGTCCCCGTCAGCATGGCCCTGCTGACCACGTACGACGAGGCCTATCTCGGCATCGGGCCCGCGGGACGGACGGACTGATGTCCGAACGCGCCTTCCGGAACCTGCCTTCCGAACTCTTCCTCGACCAGCGGCCCCAGGCCCTCACCGAGGAGGAGGAGCGGCTCAAGCGGGAAATCTACGAGAAGCTCCAGCCCCGGCGCCGCACCTACATCGACCGCATCGGCTACGAGAACTGGGATCCCTTCCAGAAGCCCAAGGAACCGCTGGACATGCGCACCGACGTCGGCCGGCGCACCGTCGACCAGCTTCTCAAGGCGTTCCTGGAGGAGGCCGGGCGGCACAGGAACGTGGATGCGGCCTACGGCGCCGCCGCCGCGGAATGCGCCTTGGGCATGGTGACGCGCAACGAGCGCTATCTGGCCATCTTCGACTTCTGCTGCTGGTATCGCGAGATGCTGGAGGCCGAGGCGGGACGCCGGAAGCCCGTCGCCTGACAGGCCCAGCGACGGGTCCCGGACGGGGCGAGACGCGGAGCGAAAGCTGCAAAAAACGCCGCGGCAGAGTCTGCGACGAAGAGAGTGGACATGAAGGATCGCTACGACGACATCGACGAGTACATCGCCGACCTGAAGGACGAGATCGGCAAGAACGAGCAGTGCGCGACCCACCATTACAACCTGGGCGTGGCGCTGCTCTCCAAGCGGGACTTCGTGGCCGCCGAGGAGGCCCTGCTGGAGGCCGTGCGCAACTCCCCGAATCTCGCCGAGGCCTACGTCCAGCTGGGTGGCATCTGCCAGGACCGGGGGGATCTGGAAGGGTGCCTGCGCTACAACGAGGAGGCCGCGAACTGCAGGCCGAAGTTCTCCGTCGCCTGGAGCAACATCGCCTTCGTCCACGTGCAGCGCAACGATCCCGACAAGGCGCTGGATGCCGTGGACAAGGCCCTGAAATGGGATCCCGGCTTCATCCAGGCCATGAACGTGAAGGCCGTCGCCCTCTACATGAAGGGGGAATACGAGAAGACCGAGGAACTGTGCATGGCCATCCTGAACAAGGAGCCGCATTTCGCCCCGGCCTGGATGAACCTCGCCCTGGCCTGCTTCGAGCGGGAAGACTTCGGGAAGGCCGTCCAGGCGGCGGACAAGGCGCAGGAACTGGGATACGACGTGCCGGAAGCCTTCATGGAGGAGCTTCGTCCCCACAGGGGCGCCTGATCCGGGCCGTGTGGCACGTTTCCTGCTTTCGTGAAGGACCGGGGGGCGGATCATGCCGTCCCGCCGACAACCCGACACGCATCCCGGCAGGAGACGACGCCATGGATTTCGAGATACGCTTCCGCAACAACGACCTCGCCCCGCAGTTCCCGACCTTCCAGGAACGGGTCAACGCCATGCTGCCGACGCAGCAGGCCAAGCCGGCGACCGCGGCCCAGACCCAGCGCGCGTCCGCGCCCGGCCCCATGGATCCCGAGGATGCGGCCCAGACCCTGGCCCAGGTGGAAGCCAGCGCCACGCAGCAGGGCGAGGACATGCTCCAGGTGCACAGCGGCCTGAACGCCCAGCGTGTCGCGCGTCTGCTTGGCCTTCTGGAATAGCGCCCCGGGCGCCATCCCCATCGGGGACGTCCGCTGGCATCGCCACCGGATGCGCTTCTTGACGGCGGCGGCATCCTCGTGTAGCGTAATCCTTTGGCCGAGGCGGCGGAACAGGGCCGCCCCGGCGGAACCTGCGGCCGCACTGTCCCCATGGTGAGGCTCGTAGCGGATGCGATTCACTGATGCGACTCCGATGGATTTTCCTGGAGCGGCATCGTATGCGGCAGATTTTGAGTCTGCCGCGTAATCCTGTCTTTGCCGAAGTGGTGGAATTGGTAGACACAGCAGACTCAAAATCTGCCGGGGGCAACCCCATGGGAGTTCGACTCTCCCCTTCGGCACCAGTGTCCATGTGGGGCTTCTGGTATCCAACCAGATCCTTATCCCAAATACCAATTCCGTAGCTTCCGTATCCCCATCGCGACAGCAATACAAAAAGCCTCATTCATAAAACGTTATACTGAATTAGTTAAAGATAAACAGAGATATTTCTTGTCGATTATGTACCAATGATAAAGTTCTAATCACGATTTTGTTTAATAAAGTTACAATGGATAGCGCCATGACTACAGAATACAAGAAAAATTCTCTCGAATTCAACATTTCCGGTCCCTGCAGACCGGGAAAACACTACATGATAGACCCCCTTGCACGTCTGCCAATTGCCAAACGGTTATGTTTGACGGAAAAATATTTCGTCATCCATGCGCCGAGGCAGTCCGGCAAGACGACAACGCTGGAAGCTCTCGTTGATGAAATCAACGGAAATGGCCAGCATTACGCAATATACTGCTCGCTAGAAGAAGTGGTCAGTGGCGTCGATATGACTGCCTGCACATATTGAATCGTTGAGGAAATTCGCGCTAGGCTTATCGAAAATATTCCTCAATTTTCAGAACAAATTGTCTCCACCCCAACGTCAACTAGGCCCTTTAGTGCCGTAAGAGACACATTATCTGAATACTCAAAAATTCTTGACCGCCCACTTATCCTTTTTCTAGATGAAGCTGATTCTCTTTCAGGGGATGCAATGATATCCTTTTTACGTCAACTCAGATATGGATATATACGAAGAGGCAGAGGGGTGCCCTTCCCCAGCTCGATAGCACTTATCGGCATGCGTAATGTCTATGATTATCGAGTTTTTATCCGTGAAGAAGAAGAATCCCTTGGCACCACAAGTCCTTTCAACATTATCGACAAGTCACTTACGCTGAACAACTTCACTTTTGATAATGTCGTTGAACTCTATGCGCAGCATACCTCCGCGACAGGCCAAAAATTTGACGGTGATGCTTTAAAAAGAGTATATTATTGGACTAGCGGACAACCATGGCTGGTAAATGCAATCGCAAAACAAATAATTGAAGATGTTCTCGACTATGACTACTCTGTCACGATTTCCGCCGACCATATTGACGATGCTGTTGACGCTATATCCAAGCGCAAAGATATGCATACAGTCTCATTGCTCAATAAATTAAAGGAGAATCGCGTCCAGAACGTCATTGAACCCATGCTTACCGGTGAGTTTTCAAAAGACAATGAGGTTGACGATGATGTCAATTATTGTATCGACATAGGCCTCTTGAAAATTAATGACAATGAAGATGTCACTCCCGCAAATAGATTGTACTCTGACTTGATAATCCGATACCTTACATTTTCTCAGCAATCAAGACTTCCGAAGTCTTTTATAAGCATGTGGATGGATGACAATGTTATACATATGACTGAATTATTAAAAGAATTTCAAAAATATTGGAGAGAAAATTCAGATATATTAACAGCTGGTTACGTGTATACTCATGCGGTTCCACAATTATTTCTCCAGACTTTCCTCCAACGTGTCGCAAACGGTAACGCCAAAATAAACCGTGAATTTTCACTGGGGCCAAACGTGTCGATTTGTGCGTGACATACCTTGGACAGCATTACCCCATTGAAATAAAGATCAAGCGCCCAGATGCAATCAAGGAAGGCATGACTCAGCTAAAAAATTACATGGACACATGCGGTTCCCATGAAGGTTGGCTTGTCATTTTTGATAGGTCACAAGACAAGACATGGGAAGAGCGTATAACATGGGAGGACCGCACCCTTGACAATGGAGACTGCATCCATATTGTTGGATGTTGAAATAATTAAAAACCCCATCACTGGGACAAGAAATCCCGTTTCACTCTGGCGAAACACATGTATTATGCGACAATCTGTACAATGGCAAGAAACGAAGACCTGTGGCTCGAAGAGTGGGTAACGCATCATGTTTCAATCGGTTTCGAACACATATACATCTACGACAATCAAAGCAGAATCCCTGTCGCAACACAACTTGCAGAGTATGTCAACGAAGGTTTGATTACAGTCGAAATCCAACCGGAAATATACAACAAACAGCGCATCGCCTATAGACGTTGCCTCGAAAAGTACGGAAACGATTCGAAATGGATGGCATTCATCGATGTCGACGAATTCATAGTCCCAAAAAGACACGATGATATACGCGATCTCCTTGACGAATATCTCCCCTTCGGCGCCCTTGGCATCCACTGGCGTGTCTTCGGATCCTCCCATCATACGGAAAGACCCGCTGGAGGCGTCATAGACAACTACACGCAAGTCATCTCCTTCGACCCCCACATCAAGGCCGTGGTGCAACCAGAGCACGTCTCCGATGTGAACACCGTGCACAACTTCAAATACAGAAACGGCTATTTCTGTGTCAACGAAGATCGATTCCCGGTCGCCACGCACTGGTCCTACCACGTTTCGAACATCGTGCAGCTCAACCACTACTATTACAAGTCCTTCGAGGACTTCAAGGCGAAGATCCACCGCGGCCGCGGCGGCGGAGGACATCGCCCCCTGGAGGAGTCCTTCGCCGATTTCAGGCGGCAGGCGTCCGCACCCGTGCAGGAGGACCTCGCGCTGCGGGACCTGCGGGACGCGAAGCGCGCGTGCGGGCTGGACTCGCCGGCGGCCCTGAAGGCCCATGTGGCCGACCACGCCCTCGGCGAGCAGGCCTTCATCGAGGGGATCGTCCAGGCCCAGGAGACCGGAGACGCACGGGGGGCGGCGGATCTGCTCCGCAGGGCCCTGCGCTGTCACGACTCCCCCGAGATGCTGTTTGTCGCGGCGCGGACGGCTCTCTGGCTGGGAGACGACGACAGGTTCCGTTCCTGCGTCTCGAGGCTCCTGGTCGACGTCGACTGTCCCCGAAGGGGCGACGCCTACGGGCTGCTCGCCTCCCGCTACGGCGCCATGGGGGACGCCGCCACCGCGGAACGTCTGACCCGCGTCCTCGCCGAATGACCCCTCGCAAACCGCCCACATCCCCGTTCCGGGACGGCGACAGGGCAGGACCGCCATGAAAGAGCGCTGCCTGCTGCTCCCCGCCCTCAAGAAGAACGCCGTCATCCCGGACCAGTTGGTGAAGCGCCTGGCCGGCGTCACCCTCATCGAACGGGCCCTGGACACCGCACGGGGCGTCGTGGGGGGCGAAGACATCGTCGTCGTCACGGACAGCCAGGAGATATCCCTGATCTGCGAACGCGCGGGGGTGGGCTATCGGTACCGCCAGGACATGCGCTTCCGCACCCTGGACATCGTGGGGGAACTTTCGGACTGCCTTGCGGAACTCGCCCTGGACTATCGCCACTGCATCATCCTGCGGGCCTCGTGTCCGCTGCTGACGTGGGTGGACGTGGAGGACGCCTGGACCAGATACCGGAAGTCCGACGCCGACAGCCTCGTCACCGTCAGGAGCGTGCGGCAGCGCATCTGGAACGTGCGGGAGGAGGGGCTGGCCCGTCTGCTCTCGGAAGATGCGGGGAGCGAGCAGTTCCTCGTGGAGAGCCGCGCCCTCATCATTCTGCGTCTGGACAGGCTGGGGGACGCGACCCGGGGCCGTGTCGTCCCCTACTTCCTCAACGAGCGATCCATCGAGATACAGAGCTACCAGGACTGGTGGATCTGCGAACGCCTCCTGCTGCGGCGGCACGTGGTCTTCGTCGTGGCCGGCTATCCCGCCATCGGCATGGGGCACGTCTTCCGGAGCCTCATGCTGGCCCACGAGATCTCCGACCACAAGATATCCTTCGTCTGCACGCGCCAGAGCGAACTCGCCGTGGAAAGCGTCGCCCGGAAGGACTACCGCCTCGTGCGGCAGGGGGAGGAGTCCCTGGCGGACACGGTTCTCGCCCTTCGGCCGGACATGGTGGTCAACGACATGCTGAACACCGACGTGCCTTACATGCACAAGCTCGTGGACGCGGGCGTCCGGTGCGTGAACTTCGAGGACGAGGGGCCGGGGGCGGCGCTGGCGGACCTGGTGATCAACGCCCTCTACGAGGACGCCCAGAGCACGCCCCGGTGCAGGTGCGGTCCCGGCTACTTCTGTCTCAGGGACGAATTCCTGGGCGCCGCCAGGAACGTCTTCAGGCCACAGGCGAAAACGGTGCTCGTCACCTTCGGGGGGACGGACTCCCAGGACTTCTCCCGCAGGGTGCTGGAGGCGGTGGAGCCTGCGTGCCGGGAGAGGGGGATCGTCATCCGTCTCGTGGCCGGGCCGGGCTACGCCCACAGGGAGGAGATGGAGGAGCGGCTCGCCCGCCTCGGCAATCCCCTGGTGGAGTTCACCTGGGCCACGAACGTCATGAGCCGCATGATGGAGGGGGCGGACCTTGCCATCTGCTCCGCGGGGCGCACCGTCTACGAGCTGGCCCACATGCGGGTGCCCGGCATCGTGGTGGCGCACCACGAACGGGAGGCCAGCCACACCTTCGCCCGTCCCCGCAACGGCTTCGCCTTCCTCGGGGTCATGGCCCGTCTCTCCGACGAGCGGCTGCGCAAGACCTTCCTGGCGCTGCTGGCCCCCGGCCCCAGACGGCGCCTGTACGACAGGCAGGACGCCCTGGACTTCACGGGGAACAAGGCCAAGGTCGTGAAACTCATGCTGGCGACCCTCGCCGCCAACGAGACCGGCCGCTGAGGCCGCCCAAGGACGCGCCCATGTCCAGATCTCTCGGAAGGACCGTCGCCATCGTCCAGGCGAGGCTCGGCTCGAGCCGCCTGCCCATGAAGACCCTGCTGTGCCTCAGGGGGGTGCCGATCATCGACTGGGTCACGAGGCGCCTTTCCCGCGCGGAGCGCCTTGACGGACTCGTGGTGGCCGTGCCCGACACCCCTCTGGACGCCGTCCTGGCGGACCATCTGCGCCGGGGGGGCGTCGACTGCGTCGCGGGCCCCGAGGCGGACGTGCTGGCGCGCATGACCCTTGCCGCCCGGAAGCGCCGGGCGGACACCATCGTGCGGGTGTGCGCCGACAACCCCCTGATATGGTGGAAGGCCGTGGACCTGCTGGTGGAGCATTACGAGAACGGCCGAAGCGACTATGCGTACAACCACGTTCCCAGGGGCAACGCATGGCCGGACGGGCTCGGGGCCGAGATATGCGGCCGGGAGCATCTGGAGGCGATGGACGGGAAGGCCGCGCTCCCGTCCCAGCGGGAGCACTGCATGAACTACATCTGGGACAACCCCGGGGATTTCGCCATCTCCACCTTCGACCCCCCGGACGAGCGGCTTCGCCGGCCGGACCTGAAGCTGGACATCGACAGCCCCGAGGACTTCGCCAGGATGGCCTTCATGGAGATGGATCCCGACATCGACGGGCCCGACATCGTCCGGCTCGGATCTTCCGGAAGAAGGTGATCCCCGCGATCCGCAGGATCGCATCCCATGCGGGGCCGCAAAGGCGCGTCCCTACAGGCTCAGGATCACCGAGAACCCCTTGAAGAGCACCGTCACCCTATCCCCTGCCTCGTGGGGGAAGGACGAGCCCGCGGCGAGGCTCTGCAGCGCGCATATCTGGCTGCCCTCCTCGAGGCAGATCAGCACCTCCGCGACGCACCCGTCGTCCCGGACCTGCTCCACCGTGCCGGGGAAGCAGTTCTCGGCCGCCACCGCATTCTCCGGGGACATC
The DNA here is from genome assembly GCA_031272715.1 of Desulfovibrio sp. Taxonomy (GTDB): domain Bacteria; phylum Desulfobacterota; class Desulfovibrionia; order Desulfovibrionales; family Desulfovibrionaceae; genus Desulfovibrio. Next base: position 158,102 of record JAISTH010000071.1, on the reverse strand, counting down.
GGCGGCAGCACCATGACCCAGGGCGCCTTGACGCTGGCGTTGACGAGCTTGCCCTCCGTCAGCGCCAGCCTCCTGTCCGACTCGTCGGTGATGACGGCGGACACCATGAGCCCCCCGGCCGTGCGCAAGGTCACGTCCACCAGCAGGCCGTGCCGGCGCAGGGACGTCACCCGCCCCTGGAACACGTTCCGGGCGCTGGTCTTCATGGGACGCTCCCCGTGCACCTCTTCCCGCAGCAGGCGCTGGGCCTGGGCCGTGTCGTAGACCATGAGCTGCCCTCCCTGGACGATGGCGTTCCGTCCGAGAAAGATGTCCACCACGGCCAGGGGGATCCCCTGCCGCACCAGTTCCCTTGCCCTGGCGTAGCGGAGCGACCGGGCGCTCAGCGCCCCCTTGGGCAGTCCGCACGCGCGACAGCACGTGATCATGCTGCGCCGCACGGCGCTGGCGTCGCAGAGGAAGAGCCGCCCCGAGGAGGGGAAGCAGGAGGGATCCTCGACCACCCTCGCCATGCGCCGTCCCACCGTCAACGGCAGGGGGACGTCCCTGGGCTCGTCGCCCCCCACGTGCACCATCCCCCCCGCCAGGTCCATATCCCTCGCCTTGAGAGCCAGCACTTCCACGAGACGCAGGGCCCCGTACCGCAGCAGTTCGAAGATGCTCCACATGCGCAGTCGCGTGACGCGCAGCCGGGGTTTGTCCAACGACATCGCCCTGTCCCAGAAGTAGCTCTCGGCGGCGAGCAGTTCCTGGGGACCGAGGTTCTGGACGCCCTCGGCGATGGAGGAGTCCCGGAAGTGCAGGCGGGTGCGCAGGTAGGCCGCATCGGACTCGGAGAGATTGAGGAGGAAGGAGTCCAGATGCTCCCGGTTCGTCCCCGCACCGGAGGATTCGACGGGATCGCGGATGGGCTCCCCCATGAGATGTGGCACGTACGGCGCTTCCATGGCCGGGATTTCCTACTCCCAACCAAGTCCGGGGTCCAGAGTGCACGTTTTCGAAGCAAAGCGTGTCACGCTTGTTCCCGTTCCCCTCGCCGGTTTATGGGATGACGCAACAGGGGGGCTTCTCAACTACCCTCACCTCGTTCCGGCTTGCGAAGAGCGGAGTGACACCTACCCCGCCCGAAACGGCCGAGGACGGTCCACACGTTCGAGCCGCCATGCGGCGACAGGACGGTCCGCGGCCAATCGCGGGCGGGAGGCAATGGCGAAGGGCGCAAGGAAGACGGCGAAAGCGGGTTCCCCAGGCCCGACGGCTACATCTACCACACGGTGGAGTCCCTGGAGGGACTCCCGAAGACCAAGACAAGGAACGCGAAGCGATTCGGGCGGCCGGTCTTTCCGGGCGCGATCGCGCTGCACCGCCGGCCCGGCGGCGCATTGCGCCCGGGCCTGGCGGACATCCGTCACGACCTTCGGGGTTCCTTGCGCGGAGAAGATATGAAGCGATTCCTTTCCCGTCTCTCCATGGCGCTCTGCGCCCTCGGCATCTCGGCCATGCTTGCGGTCCCGGCCCTCGCAGCGGAGGAGATCACCGTCTCCGCCGCCGCCAGTCTCACCAACGCCTTCACCGAAGTGAAGGACGCCTTCGTGGCGAAGAACCCCGGCGTCCAGGTGAACCTGAACTTCGCGGCGTCCAACCCGCTGCTGAAGCAGATCCAGGAAGGGGCGCCCGTGGACGTCTTCGCCAGCGCCGACCAGCCCACCATGGACAAGGCCGTGGCATCCAAGGTGGTGGATCCCTCCACGCGGAAGAACTTCGCCCTGAACGACCTCGTGATGATCGTTCCCAAGGGCGCCGCCAAGCCCGCCAAGGTCGCCGACGTGCTGAAGCTGAAGCGGGTCTCCGTGGGCAATCCCGACTCCGTCCCCGCCGGCCGTTACACCCGGGAGGCGCTGCAGTCCGCGAAGATCTGGGACGACCTGCAGAAGAACCAGCCGGTTCTCGGCAACAGCGTCCGCCAGGTCCTGGACTACGTGTCCAAGGGCGAGGTGGACTGCGGCTTCGTCTACGCCACAGACGCCAAGCAGAACGCCGACAAGGTGGACGTCGCCATGAAGATGACGGGACACACCCCGGTGAGCTACCCCATCGCGGTGGCCGTGACCGGGAAGAATCCCAAGATGGGCCAGAAGTTCCTGGACTTCGTCCTGTCCTCCGAAGGGCAGACGATCCTCGGGAAGTTCGGCTTCGCAAAGCCGTAAATTCATTCCCCGGCACCGGCGACGGTGCCGGGGACGTCCCATGGATCAGAGCATCCCTGTCTGGGTTCCCCTCCTCCTCTCCCTGAGGGTGGCGGGGACGGCCATCGTCATAGCCTCATGCATCGCCATGCTGGCCGCATGGTGTCTGGCGAGACGCAAGGGGCCGCTGCCGGCGCTCATCGATGCGGCCTGCACGCTGCCTCTCGTGCTTCCCCCCACCGTGCTGGGCTACTACCTCATCGTCCTCGTCGGCCGCAGGGGGATTGTCGGGAAGTGGCTGAACGAGGTGGGCATCAACCTCATCTTCTCCTGGCAGGGGGCGGTCATCGCCGCCACGGTGGTGGTCTTCCCCCTGGTCTACAAGTCCGGCAGGGCGGCCCTCGAGCAGGTGAACACGGATCTCGAGAACGCCGCCCGCACTTTGGGGGCCAGCGAGTGGCGCGTCCTCCTGACGGTGTCCCTGCCCCTCGCCTGGCGGGGCATCTTCGCGGGCATCATGCTGGCCTTCGCCCGGGGGATGGGGGAGTTCGGCGCGACCCTCATGGTGGCCGGCAACATCCCCGGCAAGACCCAGACCCTGGCCCTGGCCATCTACGACGCCTTCCAGGCGGGAGACGACGACCTCGCCCTGAAGCTCGTGGTGATCACCTCATTCGTGTGCGTCGGCCTGCTGGCGCTGGCCGAGACCATCGTCAAGCCGAGGACGGGGTGATCGGCGGATGATCACGGTGCGTCTCGAAAAAGCCTTTCCCAAGGGGGTCCCGCCCTTCTCCCTGTCCGTGGACTACACGTTCACGGCCGAACAGCCGAGGGCCGTGCTCTTCGGCCCCTCGGGATCCGGGAAGAGCCTGACCCTGCGATGCCTCGCCGGACTCATGAAACCCGACAGAGGACTTGTGCGCGTCGCCGACCACGTGCTCCTCGACAGCGCCGGGAACGTCTCCGTCCCCGCGAGACACAGGCGCATCGGCTACATGTTCCAGGAATACGCCCTTTTCCCGCACCTGAACGTCCTCGAGAACGTTGCCTACTCCCACACCGGGAACTTCCCCCGGTTCATGCGCTCCGACGTGCGCGAGAAGGCCCGGGGGATGCTCGAGCGCTTCTCCGTGGGGCACCTCGCCGAACGCATGCCCGGAACCCTCTCCGGCGGACAGCGCCAACGCGTGGCCCTCGCCCGAGCCCTCAACGCCGATCCCCTGCTGCTCATGCTGGACGAGCCCTTCAGCGCCCTGGACACCATCCTGCGGGAACGCCTGAGGGAGGAACTCGCGGACATGCTGGAGAAGCTGACCATCCCGGTGATCATGATCACCCACGACCCGGAGGACGTGGACTTCTTCGCCGACGTCCTCGTGCTCTACAATCACGGCCGGGCCACGCCTGTGCCGGACTATCGCAGGATGCGCCGGCACTTCCCGACGGCCTCCGCCTGTCTGCGCCATCTGCAGCGCGTCTGCTGGAACGAGCCCGAGGGGGAGGATTCCGTGACGGGGATCGCACCGGAGACGGCGGATGCCGACGGAACGTCGCCGAACGCCATCGCCCCATCGACGGACCGCCCCGATGGAGCGAGGCATGGTGCGCCTGCGGAATCGTCAGTCGGTTGAAGGCGGGGGAAAAAGCACGTATCCTCGGGCGTCGCCGCGCGATCCGCGCCATGGGGACGCGCCGGCATCGCGGGAAGCCGTGTCCCGCGACAACTCCAACGCCGACCGAGGATGACGCCGTGGTTGCCGAATCGCCCGATGAAGACGCCCTGCGCCTTGAACGGGACCTGCGCAGGCTCCGCCGCTGCCCTTGGCTTCCCCGGCCGTACCTGAACGTCCTCGGGGACGTCCTCGCCCTGCATGCCGCGATGCGGCCATCCCCCCCCGCCCTGGCCGACCTTCCCCTGGCCTCCCCTGAGGCCCACGCCATGGGCGCCCCCCTGCTCCTCGCCTGCGACTTCCCCGTGGACATGGGGATGGCCAGGGACGCGTGGAAACGCATCGGTTCCATCATCGCCGAGGAGGGCGGCCGGAACGATGCCGGTCCCATCGCCGGGCTTGCGGCGTCCATGCCGAGATTGCGCCTGCATTCGCCGACCGTCGCCGACGATGCCATGAACGCCCTGCTCCGGGACGACGAGACATTCTTCGCGAACGCCGCGGAAATCACCCCCGAGGCCCCCTCCCTCGCCAGATTCCTCGCCGGCGCCGCCCTCGCCCCGCAACTCGCCGCCGTGTCCCGCACCCTCGCGCCGCGCCACGACCCCGACGTCCCTTGGGGGCACGGCCACTGTCCGCACTGCGGCAGCCCTCCACTCGTCGGACGGCATCTGGAGGCGGAGGGCGCCACATGGCACTGCTGCTCCTTCTGCGGCCTGGAATACAGGGCCGCGGGCGACGCCTGCCCCTTCTGCCTCGAGCGATCCCCGAGGCGCCTCAAGACGCTGGGATCCCCGGACATCGCCGGGACGCAGGTCCATGGCTGCGCCAGGTGCAAGGCCTATCTGAAGGTCACGCTGCCCCACATGACCCCTCATCCTCTCCCGCCACTGCTGGACGACCTCGCGACCCTCCCCCTGGACATGCTCGCCCAGCGCGAGGGCTTCGGCAGGGTGACCCGCAGCGCCTGGGGACTCTGATGTCCGGGGCCTGTCCAGTCCCCGCCCCGCCGGCGGCGCAGACGGCCGGGGAGACGTCCCCTTGGGAGGCCGTCGCCGGGGCCATCCTCGCCGGCGGCCGGTCCACCAGACTCGGCGTGGACAAGACAAGACTCCACGTCCCGGACGACGACCCGCTCGACATGCTCGCCCGCACGCACGCCCTCGTGAGCGCCATCCTGCCCCGCTGCTGGGTCGTCTGCCGGCCCGGACACGCCTTCCCGGAATACGACTGCATCCACGACGAGGCGCCCGTGCCCGGTCCCGTGGCCGGAGTCCACGCCGGCCTGCTGGCGGCCAGACGGGCGGGATGCCGCGCGCTCCTCGCCCTGCCCTGCGACATGCCTTTCCTTGACGGCCCCACGATCCGCCGTCTGCTCGAGACCTGGGCCTCGAGGGAGGAGGGGGCCTGCCTGACCACCTACAGCCAGGTGGAGACGGGATACATCGAGGCGCTGACGTCGGTCTACGACGTCGAGGGGATACCCCTTTTCGAGGCGGCGCTGGCCCGGGGGGAGCGCATGCTCAACCGGGTCGTCCCCCCTTCCCGCCAATGCCACATCCCCTACGATGCGACGCAGGCGCGGCCCTTCTTCAACGTCAACTCCCCCGCGGACCTCGAACTGGCCCGGCGCATGGCCGCCGAGGGTTGACCCACCCCAAGGCAGGGCGAGGGTCTTGACATTTTGATTGGTGTTGTGCTACAGAGAAAAAAGCGGAGGGGCAGGATGCTTCCACATCCCGCCCCTCCTGGGGCAAGCCCTCCGAGTATAAGTTTACCCAAACGGCGCCCCCAAGGACCACGGCACGGTCCTCGGGGGCGCCTCAGTTACAGGTGATGGCGACCCAACGTCGCTAAATGCACCTTAACAAAAGGCCACCGATGACAACACCGACGATCGAACCGGTCGCCGATGCGCAAACTTCCCAAAGGGACTCGGCCATGGGGCTATCCTCCTTCCGGAGAACCTGCCACTGGATGCCACGCTATCAGCTTTTTCGACAGTTTACAAGAAAACCGTTACAAAAATGTGAGATCTGACGGCCCTGCCTCGCCCGTTACATGTGCGATGGCTCCCGCAGCCCTTCCCATCGCCACTGGTCGATCCCTCGATGTTGATATCCCCGGCCACGTCCCATGAGGCTCCTCTTCCCCGAAGGCCCATCGGCCGGTATGTCGTCTGCGGCACCGGACTGCGCCTGTGCTCCCCGTCCCAACCACCGGACACCGCGTTCGCAGGGGCCGATCCGCCCCCGACGATGGTCGGCGGGCAGATGCCGGCACGGCCGGACAACCGGGCGCGATTTCATGCGGACAGACCCTGCGTGGCCAAGCCGCCCCTTCGTTCATGCAATCGCCTTCGCTCCCCAAAGGCCTGCGCTGGACACGGACCGTGCTTTCGTGGAATAGTCAACCCTGCGGCCTCCGCACACCCATCGGAGCCTTCGGCCTCCACGTCCCCCCGCCACCGCCCGTGACGGATTCCACAACGTCAACAAAACGCGCCACATGAGACACACCATCCCCGCCCCATGTCGTCTCCTCCTCGCCCTCCTCGCCTGCATGCTGCTCCAGGCATGCGCCAAGCCCAAGGAACCGGCCCTGGAGTTCCAGCCCTGGATGGGCGGTGTACAGGACTTCGCGTTCTTCCCGCAGGATCTCGAGGTCTACGCGAAGTCCGCAGGCCCCGGGAAGCTCCTGGTCACGGCGGAGGAGTCGGCGACCCAGGATCTGCGATACAACCGCATCCTCTTCGGCCCTTGGGACATGTCCAAGTCCCTGACCCGCAGGAAGCAGCTTGCCGCCACCTTCCGCAAGGCGCGGGGATACAAGGAGGGCTTCACGCGATGGACCCAGCGGGAGTGGGACGCCATGGCCGCCAATGCCGCACTGAAGCACTTCCCGGCTCGCCACGATGGCGCCATCACCGTCAGGCCCACCGACCTGCGGGAACTGCCGACCCATCTTCCCCGCTTCGGCAAGCCCACGCCCGAGCCCTCCACCCGCCCCTTCGACCTCTTCCAGCTCAGTCTGCTCCCGGTCGGGACGCCGCTCTTCATCTCCCACACGACCAAGGACGGGCGATGGCACTACGTGGAGTGTCCCATCGCCGGAGGGTGGGTCGACGCCAACGACGTCGCCCTGACGGACCCGGCCTTCGAGAAGGCCTACCGCACCGGCAGCTACGCCGCCTTCGTCCGGGACGGCGTGTCCCTGGCCCCCGACGGAGCGCCCTCCGTCTCGGCCGGCATCGGCACGATCCTGCCCCTGGACGGGACGGACGGAGACGGCCTGCGCCTTCGGCTCCCCAAAAAGGGCGCCGGAGGACATGCGGCCATCGCCACTGCCACCGTCGGCAAGGGGGACGCCGTCCGGAAGCCCATGCCCCTCACTCCGGGCAACGTCGCCGCCATCGGCAACCGCATGATGGGCCAGCCCTACGGTTGGGGCGGCATGAACGGCAACAGGGACTGCTCCGCCACCACCAGGGACCTGCTCGTCCCCTTCGGCATCTATCTGCACCGCAACTCGGGGGCCCAGGCCCGTCAGGGAGTCGTGATCCCCCTCGAGGGCATGACCAACGAGGAGAAGGAGCGGACCATCCTCCGGGAGGGCGTCCCCTTCCTGAGCCTGGTGGGAATGCGGGGCCACATCACCATGTACATCGGCAAGTACAAGGACCGGGCCGCCCTCTTCCACAACATGTGGGGGCTGCGGATCGTCAACGGCCCCGACGACAACGACCGGCTGGTGATCGGCAGGACCGTGGTCTCGGGCATCTCCCCCGGCAAGGAACTTCCCAATCTCTACAACGGCGTCACCATCGCCGACAGGCTCCGCACCCTCTCCACCCCGGCGGAAGCCATCCCGTGAGGCGGGAGTACGATGTCGCGCAGGACGGGGGCGGAACGCGCCTCGACCGGTTCCTCGCCCGGGCCTGTCCGCAGATGTCCCGCTCCGCCCTGGCCCGGGAGGTGGCAGCGGGGCGCTGCCAGGTGGACGGGATTCCCGTCCCCCGCCCGGACGCGCGACTCCGGGCAGGTCAGCGCGTGGTCCTGGATCTGCCCGAGACGCAAGGGGACCTTCAGCCCGAGGACGGCCCCGTCGAAATCCTCCACGAGGACGGGCGCCTGCTCGTCTGCGTGAAGCCGCCGGGCCTCACGGTCCATCCCTGCCCGTCCTGCCCTTCCGGCACCCTCATCCAGCGCCTGCTGGCGCACTGCCCCCGGCTCGGGGACATGCCCGGACAGCGTCCCGGCATCGTCCACCGTCTGGACAAGGACACGAGCGGCCTGCTCCTCGTGGCCCTGGACCAGGAATGCGCCCTGCGTCTCGTCCGGGCCTTCGCGAAACGGCAGATACGCAAGGAGTACCTCGCACTGGTGGATGGGCGCCCCCCCGAGGAGGGTTCCTGCGACGCCCCCGTGGGGCGCCATCCGACGGCGAAGGTCAGGATGGCGGTCGTCCCCGTCTCCCACGGCGGACGAAGCGCCGACACGAAATGGAGACGGCTCTGGACCTCGCCGGACGGCGGCGCGTCCCTGCTGCGGATATCCATCGCCACGGGCCGCACCCACCAGATCCGCGTCCACATGTCCCATCTGGGGCACCCGATCCTCGGGGATCCCCTCTACGCCCCTGGGTCCGTCCGGGACAGGGCCCGACGCCTCGCGCTCCACGCCTGGCGCCTCGAGTTCGACCACCCCTTCACCGGGGAGAGGCTCGCCTTCCGGTCCCCCATGCCCGACGACATCCTCGAGGCCGCGCTGGAGGCCTGCGAAACGCCGACGCCCATCGTGATCGTGGGGGGGCCCGGCAGCGGCAAGTCCACCCTTCTGGCGCTCCTGGCGGAACGGGGACTGCCCGCCTTCAGCGCGGACGAATGCGTGACGGGGTTGTACGGCCCCGGGGGAGAGGCCGCGACGTGGCTCCGGGACCGCCTGGGGGAAGGCCTCATGGGCCCGGACGGTTCCGTGGACAGGCGGGCCCTCTTCGCCGCGATGAACGGGGACCCGCTGCTGCGCCGGGACGTCGAGACGGTGGTCCACGGACTCGTGCGGGACGCCGTGGAAAGGTTCTTCCGGGAGGCCTTCACGGGAGGCGCCTCCATGGCCGTGGCCGAAATCCCCCTCTATCTCGAGAGCGGCTGGCGTCTCGCCCCGGAACCCGTCGTCGTCTGCGTGAGATGTCCCGGGGATGTGGCGGAACGGCGACTCGCGGAAAGCCGCGGATGGGACGCGGAGAGGACCGCGACCATCGCGGGATGGCAGTGGCCGGCCCAGCGCAAGGAGGCGGCCTGCGACATCCTGGTGGACAACGACGGCGATGCGGGACGCCTCGCCCTGGAGGCGGACCGTCTGCTGGACCGCATCCGCGGCATGGCGGAAAGCCGCCGGGACGCCCTCCGGGCGGAGATCGGCGCCCTGTGCAGGGATTGACCCGCCTCGGCCCAAGGATCCCGACGCCGCCGGACGCCCTCAGGGGCGCTCCGACCCGCGACCCGATGCCGTTCCGCCGCCTTCGGCCCCTCGTCGCGAGACGACACGCAACAGAGCGAACGCAACAAGGAGCGCCCAAATGTTCGACTGGCACAACCCCTACCCCGCGCCGCGCACCCCCGTCTTCGCCAGGAACGTCGTCGCCACCTCCCATCCGGCGGCCGCCCAGGCGGGACTCGGCGTCCTGCGCAACGGCGGCGGCGCCGTGGATGCCGCCATCGCCGCCGCTGCGGCCCTCGTCGTCACCGAGCCCGTCTCCTGCGGCCTCGGGAGCGACGCCTTCGCCATCGTCTGGGACGGCGAACGCCTCCACGGCCTGAACGCCTCCGGGCCCGCCCCGAAAGCATGGAACCTCCCGGACTTCGCCCGAAGGCACGGCACCGATGCCGACGGCCGCGCCCGCATCCCCGACAGGGGATGGGACACCGTGACCGTGCCCGGGGCCGTGGCCGCATGGGGCGCGTTGCACGCCCGATTCGGGCGCGTCCCCTTCGGGGACGTCCTCGCCCCCGCCGAGGAACTGGCCCGTCGCGGCGTGGCCGTGCCGCCCCTGGTCGCGATGAAGTGGCGCCCGACCTCCGAAGAGGTGGCGGGGATGCCGGGATTTGGCGAGACCTTCCTGCCACGGGGCCGTCCGCCCGAGATCGGGGAGCGCTTCGTCTTCCCCGGCGCCGCGAGGGCGATGGCGCTGCTGGCCGAGGAAGGGCCGCGGGCCTTCTACGAAGGGGAGATCGCCGAGGCAATCGTCGCCCAGTCGGCCCGGGACGGGGGACTCATGGACCGGAAGGATCTCGCGGACTTCGCTCCGGAGTGGGTCGAACCTCTCGCCGCGCCCTTCCACGGCTTCACCGTGCACGAGATGCCCCCGAACGGCCAGGGGATGGCGGCCCTGCTGGCCTTGGGCATCCTGGAACACCTGGGGCTGGACGACCTCCCCCCCGACGGCGCCCTCGCCTGCCATCTGCAGATCGAGGCCATGAAGCTGGGCTTCGCCGACGTCTACGCCCACGTCGCGGATCCGCGCCACATGCGGCTCGCGCCCCGCGATCTTCTGGACAAGGGGAGACTGGCCCGGCTCGCCGCGGGCATCGACAGGACCCGCGTCGCGGCGCCGGCCGCGGCCGGCCCCCCGCCCGGAGGGACCGTCTACCTCGCCGCCGCGGACGAGACCGGCATGATGGTCTCCTTCATCCAGTCCAACTACCAGGGCTTCGGCTCAGGCATAGTGATCCCGGCCTTCGGCGTGAGCCTGCAGAACCGCGGACGGGGCTTCTCGACGGATCCCGCGTCCCCCAACGCCCTCGAGGGAGGCAAGCGCCCCTTCCACACCATCATCCCCGCCTTCCTCACCGAGAACGGCCGGCCCCGCATGGCCTTCGGCGTCATGGGCGCCGACATGCAGCCCCAGGGCCACGTCCAGACCCTCGTGCGCATGCTCGTCAGCCACCAGCAGCCCCAGGCCGCCTGCGACGCCCCCAGGTGGAAGATAGAGCTGGACGGCACAGTCGCCCTGGAGCCGTCGGCGTCCCCGCTTCTGCGGGAAGGCCTCGCCGCCATGGGGCACAGGCTCTCGGAGGGGGTGGCCGTGCACGCGGACGCATCCCTGGACTTCGGGGCGGGCCAGTTCGTCTGGCGTCTTGGGGACGACATGGAGGACGGGTACGTGGCCGCGAGCGACAGCCGCCGGGACGGCCTCGCGGCGGGCTGGTGACGGCCTTCGTCCCGCCCGGGGGAACCTGTCCCGTCATGACGGGGACGTTTTTTCAAAAAGGTGCTTGCCTTCCCCGAAGGTTGGGGTTATACAACCTTTTTGCGCTGGCGTAGCTCAACTGGCAGAGCAGCTGATTTGTAATCAGCAGGTTGCGGGTTCGAGTCCCATCGCCAGCTCCACGTACGACATCGAACAAGGGCCACCCCTTGCCGAATGCGCGTGGAGGGGTTCCCGAGCGGTCAAAGGGAGCAGACTGTAAATCTGCCGGCGTACGCCTTCGGTGGTTCAAACCCACCCCCCTCCACCAACGATCCGTCTCGGGACGGACAGGTTTAAACTGCCCATGGCTGTAGGAGACAGGGAACTGTCGGAGTACTACGGTGCAGCGGCCGTCAGGAATGGCCTGACCTCAGCGGCATCGCCGACGTGCGGGAATAGCTCAACGGCTAGAGCATCAGCCTTCCAAGCTGAGGGTTGCGGGTTCGAATCCCGTTTCCCGCTCCATTCCGCAGGATCGTCCACTCCCAGTCCCACAGGCCACTGGTGCGCATGTATTGGCGTTCACCGGGAACGAAGGCAGGCGACGGCAACCGGGCCGCGCCGCCGCGATCCCGGTTCAGACGGTCCCCCCGTCCCCGCGCGGCCGGGGCGGCGCTGCACGGTGCACGCGGGACCGAAACTCATATCATTCAGGGAGTTTCCAGATGGGCAAAGAGAAATATGAGCGCAAGAAGCCCCATGTCAACATCGGCACCATAGGTCATATCGACCACGGCAAGACGACGCTCACGGCCGCCATCACCAAGATCGCCGGCATGAAGGGGCAGGGGAAGTTCGTCTCCTTCGACGAGATCGACAAGGCCCCCGAGGAGCGGGAGCGCGGCATCACCATCGCCACGGCGCACGTGGAGTACGAGTCGGCCAAGCGCCACTACGCCCACGTCGACTGCCCCGGCCACGCCGACTACATCAAGAACATGATCACCGGCGCGGCCCAGATGGACGGCGGCATCCTGGTCGTGGCGGCCACCGACGGCCCCATGCCCCAGACCCGCGAGCACATCCTCCTCGCCCGCCAGGTCGGCGTGCCCCAGCTGGTGGTGTTCCTGAACAAGTGCGACCTCGTGGACGACGAGGAGCTGCTGGAGCTGGTGGAGATGGAGGTGCGGGAACTGCTCTCCTCCTACGACTTCCCCGGCGACGACGTCCCGGTCATCCGCGGCTCCGCCCTCAAGGCGCTGGAGTGCGAGACCCCCGACGCCGAGGACGCCAAGTGCATCGCCGAGCTGCTCCAGGCCTGCGACGACTTCATCCCCGAGCCGCAGCGCGACATCGACAAACCCTTCCTCATGCCCATCGAGGACGTCTTCTCCATCTCCGGCCGCGGCACCGTGGTCACCGGACGCGTGGAGCGGGGCGTGCTGAAGGTTGGGGACGAGGTGGAGATCGTGGGCATCCACGAGACCCAGAAGACCACCTGCACGGGCGTGGAGATGTTCCGCAAGCTCCTGGACCAGGGCCAGGCCGGGGACAACATCGGCGCGCTGCTGCGCGGCACGAAGCGTGACGAGGTGGAGCGGGGCCAGGTTCTCGCCGCGCCCAAGTCCATCACGCCCCACAAGAAGTTCAAGGCCGAGGTGTACGTCCTCTCCAAGGAGGAAGGCGGACGCCACACGCCCTTCTTCTCCGGGTACCGCCCCCAGTTCTACTTCCGCACCACGGACGTGACCGGGGTCATCAACCTGCCCGAGGGCGTGGAGATGGTCATGCCCGGCGACAACTCCCAGTTCATCGTGGAACTGATCGCCCCCATCGCCATGGAGAACGGACTGCGCTTCGCCATCCGTGAAGGCGGTCGCACCGTCGGGTCCGGCGTCGTGACCGAGATCATCGAGTGACGCCATGAGAGTCAACATCCTTCTGGCCTGCACGGTCTGCAAGCGGCGCAATTACAGCACGCAGAAGAACAAGAAGAAGACAACCGGCCGCCTGGAGATCAAGAAATACTGTCCGTGGGACAGGAAGCACACGGTCCACCGGGAGACCAGGTAGCGTCGCGGCCCGTCCGCGGAGGCGCGTTCCCGGGGACGTCCCCCGGAAGGAAGGGGGTGAGGTCGGCGAAGGCCCGCCCACCCCGCGACACAGGGCAGTAGCTCCAACGGTTAGAGCGGCGGTCTCCAAAACCGCAAGTTGGGGGTTCGAATCCCTCCTGCCCTGCCATCGCCTGCGACCGACGCCACTGCCGGGCCAGTCCCCGGAGCGGCACGGCCGCGCCATCCGCACGTCCCCGGAATGACGCCGCGACGGGCGCAAGGGAAATCCTCGCCATGGCAAAGAACAAGGACAAGGCCCCGGAACAGGGCCAGACGACGGGCCCGCCGTCCCACATAAAGCGCTTCACCCAGTACGTTGAGGCGTCCAAGGCGGAACTGCGCAAGGTACTCTGGCCGACCATGGTGCAGACCCGCAACGTCACGCTCGTGGTGCTGGCATTCATGGCCATCATGGCCATCCTGCTCAGCCTCGTGGATCTCGGCCTGTCCTCCCTGATCAAGGTCATACTTTCCTGACGTCACGAGACGCCCCAAGGCGCCGTCGGGATCCCGCCCAAGGGCGGCCGGGTCCCGGAACGGATGCGCCGGTTCGGGAACCGGACGGCGCGGCCGCGGGACGGACGACGGAACGGGCAAACATACGGAGAAGCAGTGAACGACGTCACCGACGAGCTAGGGCTGGAAACGCCCCCGATGCCGGACGCGGCCGCGGACGACGCCCCCCGCGAGGCGGATCCCGTCGACGCCGGCCTCCCCGATGCGGCGGCCCCCTCTGACGCGCCGCCACCCCCCGATGCGCCGGACCTCCCCGCCGCCGGCGAAGGCGCGCCGGAAGAGGATGACGACGAGGAGGATCTGCGCCCCAAGCCCACCAAGGCCAAGTGGTACATCGTCCACACCTACTCCGGCTTCGAGCAGCGGGTGGAGAAGACCATCCGCGAGATGATGCGCACCGAACAGGCGAAGGGGGCCATCAAGGAAGTGGTGGTGCCCATGGAGAAGGTGTCCGAACGGGCCAAGGGCGGCGAGAAGCGCACCACCAACAACAAGATATATCCCGGCTACGTCATGGTGCGCATGGTCATCGAGGACACGCCGGACGGACGGGAGGCCTGGCACCTTGTCCAGTCCATCCCCAAGGTGACGGGATTCGTCGGGGGCAAGAACCGCCCGACCCCCATGAAGGACTCGGAGGCCGACCACATCCTCTCCCAGATGAAGATCAGCGAGGAGACCCCCAGACCGAAGTTCAACTTCGAGCGGGGGGACGAGGTGAGCGTCACCGACGGACCCTTCGCAGGCTTCAACGGCATCGTCGAGGACGTCAACTACGACAAGGAAAAGCTCCGGGTGTCGGTGTCCATCTTCGGCCGCCAGACCCCGGTGGAACTGGACTTCTCCCAGGTCTCCAAGGGCTGATCCCGGACCGGGAGCGGCCATCGCCCCAACGACACAGACCCGAGAACATCTCGAGGACAACACGCCATGGCAAAGAAGGAAGTCGCCAAGATAAAGCTGCAGATCCCCGGGGGGGCCGCCAATCCCTCCCCGCCCGTGGGCCCGGCCCTCGGGCAGCACGGCCTGAACATCATGGCCTTCTGCAAGGAATTCAACGCCCGCACCCAGGACCAGAAAGGGACCATCATCCCCGTGGTCATCACGGTCTACGCCGACCGGTCCTTCTCCTTCATCACCAAGACCCCCCCGGCCTCGGTGCTCATCATGAAGGCGGCGAAGCTGGAGAAGGGGTCCGGCGAGCCCAACCGCAACAAGGTGGGGACCCTCACCCACGCCCAGATCGAGGAGATCGCAAAGCTCAAGCTCCCGGATCTCAACGCGGCGTCCCTTGAAGCGGCCGTCCGGACCATCTCCGGCACGGCGCGCAGCATGGGCATCGACATCACCTAGAGGTGCAGTCTGCAAGGCTGTCGCGGGCACCGTCCCGCGACGCCCTCGTCTTTCCGGGCCGGACCGCTCCGGTCAATCGCACTGCCCAGGGTCCGTCATTGGACCGGGGCAGGAGACCAAGAACGAAGGAACAGCACATGCCAAAACACGGCAAGAACTACCGCAAGGCCATCGAGGGCCACGACCTGCAGTTGCGATACGGACTGGAGGAAGCCGTGGCGAAGTCCCTCGGCGCCAGCTTCACGAAATTCGACGAGACCGTCGACGTGGCCATACGGCTCGGCGTGGATCCCAAGTATTCCGACCAGATGGTGCGGGGTGCCGTCACCCTGCCCCACGGACTGGGGAAGAGCGTCCGCGTGGCGGTCTTCTGCAAGGGCGAGAAGCAGGCCGAGGCCCGGGACGCCGGCGCCGACGCCGTGGGGGCCGAGGATCTCGTGGCCCGGGTCAAGGAGGGCTGGCTCGAGTTCGACGCCGCCGTCGCGACCCCCGACGTCATGGCCCTGGTGGGCCAGATCGGCCGCGTGCTCGGCCCCCGGGGACTGATGCCCAACGCCAAGACCGGATCGGTCACCTTCGACGTGGCCAAGGTCGTGGGGGAACTCAAGGCGGGCCGCGTCGAGTTCAAGGTGGACAAGGCGGGGGTCCTCCACGCCCCCCTGGGGAAGGTCTCCTTCGGCCCCGAAAAGATCCTGGGGAACCTGAAGGCGCTGCTGGAGACCGTCAACAGGCTCAAGCCCACGGCGGCCAAGGGCACCTACATGGTCTCCATGGCGGTGTCCACCACCATGGGGCCCGGCTTCAAGATCGACATGCCCCAGGTCAAGAAATTTCTCGAGGGCTAGCCCCTCGGGAGTCGCACACGCGACACGAACGGCAAAGGCAACGGATATCGAGTCGAAGACGGCAGGCGCGGCGACCGGGGAACCGGCGCGGCTCAATAGTCCTGTCCAGACACAGCATCTTTGGCTCGGCATTCCACCCACCCCCTAAACGTGAGAGGTAATCACGTGGAAAGGTCTGAAAAAGCCGCAATCATCGAAGCGATCAAGGGAAGGACCGAGAGCGCTTCGTTTGCGGTGCTGACGGACTTCAAGGGCATGACGGTGGAAGAGCTGACGAATCTCAGGGTATCCCTGCGCGGCGCAGGGGGCGAATATCACGTCGTCAAGAACACCCTGGCTCGTATCGCTCTGACCGGCGGCAAGCACGACACTCTCAAGGACAAGTTCCACGAGAGCTGCGGCGTCGCCCTTGGGTTCGACGACCCTGTGGCGGTGGCGAAGGCGATCAGCGAATTCGTCAAGCGGAGCAAGATCTTCACCGTGCGGTGCGGCAGCCTGGAAGGCAAGGCCATGACCGCGGACCAGGTGGAGGCCTTGGCGAGACTGCCCGGCAGGGAACAGCTGCTGGGCCAGCTGCTTGGCACGATGAACGCCGTCCCCACCAGTTTCGTCTCCCTGTTCGCCAACATCCTGCGCGGTCTGCTCTACGCCCTCAAGGCCATCGAGGAGAAGAAGACCCCGACGGCGGCCGCCGCGTAGGACATCCATCAACAATACCCA
Organism: Desulfovibrio sp.; assembly: GCA_031272715.1. GTDB lineage: Bacteria > Desulfobacterota > Desulfovibrionia > Desulfovibrionales > Desulfovibrionaceae > Desulfovibrio. The sequence goes on along the minus strand of JAISTH010000071.1, from coordinate 141,510 downwards.
AATCAAGCCAAAGCGCTGGAGTGCATCATGGCAGTCACCAAGGAAGAAGTCGTCGAATTCATTTCCAACATGACCGTGCTGGAACTGTCCGAATTCATCAAGGAGCTCGAGGAGAAGTTCGGGGTCTCCGCCGCGGCGCCCGCAGCCGCCATGGTCATGGCCGCCCCGGCCGCGGGCCAGCCCGCCGAGGAGGTCGAGGAGAAGACCGAATTCGACGTGATCCTGAAGGAGACCGGGGCCAACAAGATCGCCGTCATCAAGGTGGTGCGCGCCCTGACGAGCCTGGGGCTCAAGGAGGCCAAGGAGAAGGTGGACGGTGCGCCCTCCACCATCAAGGAGGCCGTCTCGAAGGACGAGGCCGAGGAGGCCAAGAAGCAGCTCACCGAGGCCGGGGCCGTCGTCGAGGTCAAGTAGCCTCCACCGTCCGACGGAGGACGGGGGGAAGGATTCGAGGGCGGCCGGGGTTCCGGCCGCCCTCGTGCGTTTTTGAAGGCCGTGGACCCGGGTGTTGCGCGACGCCCCCGTCTTGGAGTACGCAGAATGGAACGGAAGGGGCATGCCCCTTCCGAAAGGGCCAGTGCGGCGAAGGCGCAATGACGGCCTGTCCGGACGCCCATGGGCGCCATGGGGAGATGGCGGGGCGCCATGCGATGCCGATGGATGGCCGTGGATGGCCGTGGATAGGCGCAGAACCCGCCGACGCGGATTGCGCCTTGATGCCCTGGCCCAGGACACGGATGCAACGCGATTCTCATGCGCCACATCCTTCCTGTCACACAGCTCACCCATAAACACACAAAGGAGTAATCATGAAGAGGGTATGCACCACACTTGCTTTCATGTTCGCTGTCGTCCTGTTTTCCGCATTCCTGTCGGCCGGAACTCTATCTGCAGCCGTAGAGGCCACTGCAGATGTCAAGGTCGTCCACGACTTCCTGAAAAAGTGCGGCACGTACTACATCGCCACAGTGGACGGCGACCAGCCGAGAGTTCGGCCGTTCAGCAGTCTTGGCATCTATGAAGGAAAAATTTACTTCCAAACCGGCAGGAAAAAGGACGTTTCGAAACAGATGGCGAAAAACCCAAAGATCGAGATCTGCGCCTATGATGGCGAAGGGGAATGGATACGCATCGCCGCAACGGCCGTCAACGATGACCGAAGGGAAGCAAAACAGTTCATGCTTGACGCACATCCCTCACTGAAGTCGATGTACTCAGCCGATGATAACAATACGCAGGTTCTGTATCTCAAGGATGCGACGGCACGATTCTACAGCTTCAAGGGCGAGCCGAAAGTCATAAAGTTCTAGCCATCGGCATCATATCGCAGAATATAATCTTTTTCTGGCAGTTCCATTTTAGTAATCTTAACATCTGTCAGAATTTACTATTCCATCAACAAAATATTCGCCGACGCCACAATTCGGCGATAACCACAAAAGGAGACTACCATGTCTGACATCCAGTACGTTCACGATTTCCTGAAGAAGTGCGGCATGTACTACCTTGCCACCACGGACGGAGATCAACCCTGCGTGCGCCCCTTCGGCACCGTCCTCATCTATGAAGACAAACTCTACATCCAAACGGGAAGGAACAAGGACGTGTCGAAGCAGATGGCGAAGAACCCCAAAGTCGAGATCTGCGCCTACGATGGTGCGCAGGAATGGATACGCATCGCGGCAACGGTCGTCAATGACGATCGCAAGGATGTCAAGCAGGCGATGCTGGACGCCCACCCGCGACTGAAGGGAAGGTACTCCGCCGATGACAACAACACGCAGGTTCTCTACCTGAAGGACGCAACGGCAAGAACCTACAACTTCACGGAAGCGCCGAAGACGGTCCACTTCTAGAAATGATTGTGTCCATAAATACACACAAATAACATACAGTCGTTGCTGCAAATCGATGATTGAAAAAAATTATTACGTTTTGTCGCCATTGTTGATAATTTGTATCTGGAATAACATTGAAGATTTATTTGGTTTTCCCAAAATCTACAATTAACCCTTTACGAATATCACAATTATCCCCAGAAAAACTCAAGCATCCGCTGGCATGACATAACATACCACGAGGAAGAATACTCAATATTAGAAATACTTCAGTCAAATACTTCCCTCGACACATTATTGCAATTACCCCAGACACTATGAGATGCCAGGGGTATTTTGGGCAACAGTAAGCAATCGTAATACTGCAGCACATCGCACAAAAAGATATTTTGATTTCATATTTTAATCGTTGAAAACATATTTTTTCACAGGGAGATTTCATGTGAATAAAAATACAACCACAGGACATCCTGTAGCAAGGAAATCAGATTTAGAGCGAATACCTGGAATTGGAAAAAACATGGCGCAACATTTGATAAATCTTGGTTATCCCACTGTTACATCCTTGAAAGGACAGAATGCTGAAGAAATCTATAACAAGGATTGCGTTTTTCATGGTGGCCATGTCGACAGATGTGTGCTCTATGTGTACCGACTTGCCGTTTGGTTCGCCGAGAATGACGGCAGGCCGCTAGATCCCAAAAAGCTCAAATGGTGGAATTGGAAAGACTGAACCAAACTGAACAAATTCTGCTTTGAAATCTCCTGTGGCTTGCATTGATTTTAAAGTTTGAATTTAATAATATTACATAACTCAGAATTAGTCAGAAGTAACTGAATATTGGATATTCACGAAACGACAAAAGGAGAAATCTATATGATGCTCAAAAACGTACACATCAAGAATTTTCGCTGCTTTGAGGATATCTCCTTTGATCTTGGTGAGACGACTGTTTTGATCAGGGAGAATAACACAAGGAAGACCAGTATCCTTGATGCACTTCGCCTAGCACTGCCATTCCCTAGTATAGATACGGCCCCGATGCCAGACGAGTATAACTTTCACCTATCAGACGCCAAGGAACAACCATATCACACAGGCGAATTATCTATTACGCTCGACTTTACGACAGATGGTGGAGAGAGTGATTACCTTGATAGAGATTTTCTTGGCAAAGTAACCGTTTACGATGATAAGAGAGTAGCGCAGCGAATGAATTCTTAAGCACACCATTCCAATGCTTATATTCAATGTTGAGCCTAGCAAATTCGAGCAATGGCGTTGAGTACCTTTGGAATTTATGTAATGCATTTACTGACCTCACGAAGATAGAAATTGATGTACAGAGTATTATTTTACAATCACAAATTTACCATGCCAGCTATTTGAGATTCTGGCTCGAATCATTGCTCGCCGTTGATAAACTTGATAACGGCACACACGCATTTCTCAAAATTTGTCTATCCGAACTCGCCGACAACTAAAATGTCCTAGCTTTTAATAAACACGCTATAGAATGGTTCGACAACCTGCAGGCCGAACTCGCACGCCGTCAAATGAAATATATACAGATTATGCATATGAAAGAGCGATATGGTGCGAGCTGCAAGACAAAGTCATAGCGTCACACGGAGTTGGTAATGTCACGCTCAATGTATTCTTGCAAGAGCTTGATAAACAGAAGTCTACAATCCCAAAATTACAAGATGCAGTTCAGTGCTTTACTGTAAACGCAAAAAACATATCAAATTATAAGCACATATATCTCGCAGGCATGGCGGAGGAGATCTTCCCAACATACCAAAGCATGCAATCCGGCAGTGATGATAACGGGATCCAGGAAGAACGGAGACTTTGCTACACGGCAATCACAACTGCCTCGGACACGCTGACTCTTACCTTCGCCGATACATACGATGGGGTTGCCAAAGCGCCGTCTCGATTTCTGCGTGAAATGCAACTCCTGCGTGAAGACTGAAAATTATACAAGTTGAGCAAAAAGTAAAAGGCATCATTGCAGTGTGTTGCAATGACGCCTTTTACTTTTTACGTAATCGTTGTACAGTACAGAGCATCCACTTCGGCGACAAACTACTTGCCCCTCGACCCTCCATGGCACTTGCTCTTGTTGCAGCTGACGATATCCCGTTTCAGGTCCGGAGCTTCAATGGATATCTTGATGTGGCACTCGATGCAAGTCTGGTGCATCAACCCCTCAGGTGTATGCACGATCGAGTAAAGGCTCATTGAACCCTTGTCCATCAGTTCATCGTGGCAACCTTCCGTGGCGCACTTGAGATAGGTCTCCTTCTCGTCCACGATGTGGTGGCACGTGATGCATTCGACCCGTTCGTGTCCCTTGTGGGGGAACATGGTCTTGAACTTGAGACCGTTGAAAGGGATCGGTTCCTGAGGTTCAGGGGGCCGCGCGGCGAATGCGGGAACGACAAGGGCCACCAGAAACAGCAGAAGAATGATGGTCGTTGGTTTCATCACGCCGCATCCTTGCCATGTTGGATCGTTTCGGATGCCGCAGCAGCCGGCCCTTGCTCTTCGGAAGAGGCTCCGGAATGGCCCTGGGATGCGCCGTCCCGCCCATCTCCCAGTCTGCTGAGCGTCGCGAGGACTCCGTCAAGTTTCTTGATGGTGGTCGAGACCTTGTCCAAGGATTCGACGGCCCGCCCCATGGCCTGTTCCGTGTGGCCGGCGACATCCCGTATCTCCTCCACCGCCTTGCCTATCTGGGCCGAGACCGTGCTCTGCTCCTCCGTGGCCTTCGCGATGGCGGACACGGCCCGGGAACTCGCCAGGGACATCTCCAGTATCTCGGAAAGCGCCTCGCCGGATTTGGCGGAAAGGCCGGTCACCTTCCGGATGGTCACCATGACCTCATCCATCTCCCGGCAGCTGCGTTCGGTCGCTTCCTGGATGCCGTGCACGCTCCCTTCGACGTCCTTCGTGGCCGTGACGGTCCGGTCGGCGAGTTGGCGCACCTCGTCGGCGACGACGGCGAAACCCCGACCGGCATCTCCGGCCCGGGCCGCCTCGATGGCGGCATTGAGGGCCAGCAGGTTCGTCTGGGCGGCGATGTCGGCGATGACGTCCATGATGTGCGTGATCTCTCCCGTCCTGGTTTCCAGCGCTTGCATGTTCGCCTGAAGCCGGGTCGCAAGGGAACTGATCTCATTGATGGCGGAAGCCGTCTCCCCGACACGCTGGGCGCCCGCGTCCGCCTTGACGCCGGCCGCGTCGGAGCGGCCCGCGGCATCAACGGCGCCTTCCGCGACATTGGCGATGGACGCCGCCATCTTCTCCATGTCGTTTGCCGCGATGTCTATCCGCTGCTTCTGCAGGCCGGCTCCCTCGGACACGTCATCCACTTCCCGGGCGAGTTCCCCGGCCGTCGCCACAAGGGCGGCGGATATCCCCGAGGCCTCGACGATGGCCGCATCGATGGAACGCATCATGCGCTTGCGTTCCGAGATGTCCGTGATGAACTCGTAGAACCCGACGGCCCTTCGCTCCCCATCGAAGATGGGCACGGACGCGACTTGCACGTCGATGGATTCGCCGCCGCACCGCAAGGTCGTCTCTCCGGCGACGGGGTCCCGCCGCGCCACGCAAAGTCTGCCCAGACACGTGTCCGCTTCGGCGTGGGGGCAGGACACGGTCCCGCCGCAGGGGGCGCCCAGGGCCGCTTCGCCGAACAACTTCCGGCCGACCGCGTTCAGGTAGAGCACCTTGCCCTCTGCGTCACAGGCCATGACAGTGCCCGGATATTGGTCGACGATGCCCAGCAGGGAATCCGAAAGGGAATTGATCGCCCTGCACAGGTCCGCATAGGCGCCGGGCAACCCTTCCGTGGACAGATGCTCACCCATTATTCCCCGGCACGCCTTTTCGCTGATGTCCCGCACGTTCGTCATGGCGCCCTTGATGCTGTCCTGTGCGATGGCCATGGCCTTCAGAACTTGGGAGACCTCTCCATGGCCCGTCACGCGGATTGGCTCGTCGAAGCGCCCCTTGCCGATCTCCTCGGCATAGTCGAGAAGGGTATGCAGGCGCTTCGCAAGGCTCCGGCTGACATATAGCCCACAGCAGATCCCGATGAGCAGCGCTATCAGGCAACCGCCGAGGAGCATGCGCAGGGATTGCGTCCGCATCCGGTCGATGCGGGAAAGCGCCTCGACGCGCATCCCCTCCAGGCGCTCCGCAAGGGCGGCGAGAGGGCCGAGGGACACGGCGTCCAGAACGGCGAGGTTCTCCTGCATCTTCCGCGCAAGGCGGTTGATGAGACGGGCATCGGCGCCGATCATTTCCATGGAGTCGTTTATGCGTTTCCACACGGCACGGCCTCCATCGTCGGCGATGCCGTGCTCCATGGATCTGACGAGGGCCGACAGGGACACCACCTCCTCGAGGGCGTCCCGCGCCGCAAGCGGCGTACGGGTGTACACGAAGCGGTTCATGGCGCTGCGCACATAGCCAAGACGGCGCAGTGCCGGCCCGATGTAGGAGAGCACGGCCACGTTGCGGACTTCCGTGGCGAGGTCGTGCAGATCCAGCAGGTCCGTGCCGATGCGGTTCAATTCAGGTTCGATCCTGTCTTTATGGACGGAGAGGATGGAGAGAATGCCATCCCGGTATGGCGCGAGAAGTCCGGCCTTGCGCTGGAAGCTCCTCTCGGTGTCGTCCAGGAGGGCCTCCATGTCGGCGGGGTTGTTGGGGGAGCGCAGAAGGCCAAGTTCCTTGATGCAGACGGCGAGATATTCGGAGGCCTGGGAGATGAGTGCCGGATCGTAGTCCAAGGCGAACCGGCGTATGTTCACGTCGGCCTTGTCCTGTCCCTCGCCGATCCGCAACAGGTGATCGTGCCGGGCCGTGTCCGCCCGGTAGGCGTCCAGGCCCCGCTGCGTCTCCGTCATGCAGTAGTAGGCGAGCCCGGCGACCATCACGACAAGGGAGACGATGCAGATGAACCCTGCGACGATTTTCTGTCGCATCGTCATGGGAGAGTCCTCCCGGTAATGTGTGGCACGGGATGCCCGTCGTAAAGCCTCATGCGATTTCCCATCCCTTGGTGTCGGCCTTGGACTGCACAAGGACCACACGCTTGCCATGCCCTCTTCGCGGGCCGTGGCGAGACCATGTCCCGTTCGCGGGACTGGCCGTGCGTCCTCCCCCTCGACGCATGTCGGAACCGGTCGATTTCAGGCGGCTCCCGCGGCCATTCCGGACCAGCCCGCCCCGTCCCGCCGTCCGCCGTCTCTCCGACAGAAGGCAGTGCGGGGTTCGCGAACCGGTCTGCCGGAACACGGCCGTCAAAAGTGGCGTTCGCCGACCGGACCGTTGCAAACGACATGCCAGAGGCCTCGGCGACGACCCGGAGAGCTAACCCTGCATCTGCCATGACATTTACATCATTTGACGACTTTCGGCAAGTCGTTTGCCTTTAGATGGGAAGTGTCGCGGAGACGGCCCCCTGGAAGGGAATCATCGCCGGATTGGCGCGAGGATGTTGCGGCGGGGACTGGGGGACGGCCGGAATCCCCGGAGGATTCCGGCCGGCTTTTCCCAAGAAAAAAAAGGGCGCCCGATGCCGGGCGCCCTTTCGAGAATCAAGAGGTTGACGGAATCAGAAGCCGAAGCCGTCGTTGTTCGCCCCGGAGGCGCCGAAACCGAAGTCGTCCGGCACGGAGCTCTCCTCGGCGGCGGACTCGGCCGCCGCATCGCCGGCCGCCGCGCCTGCGGCCGCGCCGCCGACCACCATGCCCTTCAGGCCGTCCTTGATGGCGTCCTTGATGGTCTGCATGAGGTCGTCCTGGCTGATGGCCACCTTGCCCTGGAAATCGGCGGCCTGGCGGCGCAGGGCGCCCATGTCGGTGTTCATGGTCTTGATCTTGGCCTCCAGTTCGTCGCACTTCTTCTGCAACGCCTCGGCCTTGGCCACGTAGGGCTCCAGTTCCTGGACGCGGGCCTCGAGGGCCCTGGCCGCGGCCATCTGGCTCTCCATGCCGTGCCGGTTCTCGGCCATGGCGTCCATCGCCGCGTCCACCATCGTCCGGGTGGGGCCGTCCATGACGGTGAGGGAGACGCTGTCGCCGAGGACCTTCTTGCCCTTGGCCACGAAGGCGTCCCAGGGCTGGTCGGCCTTCCATTCCAGTTCCAGGAACTGGGGATACCACCGGGCGAGCCACGTGGCGGCATAGGGACCCGCCACCTTGGCGCCGCATTCGCAGGCGATGGAGCGTCCCACCACGAAGCCGGCGATGTCCTTGGTGTCTACGTCATCCTTGCCCGCCACCAGGGCGAGCACCTTCTCGACGGGAAAAACCTTGCGGTCTGCGTCAGCCATATGAACATCCTCCTGGGGATCGATTCCGTGATGAAGTCAGCTTCTTCCGTACATCCGCACATAGACGAGCGCGGCCGTCCTGTAGACGAAATGCCCGAGCTTCGACCAGGGCAGGTAGGCGAAGAGCATCCAGACGAAGACCAGATGCAGGTAGTAGGTCATGAAAGCGGGCCTGATGGCGTCCGCGAGGCGGAAGCACTGGGTGCCGATGCCCGTCACGGCCACGAGCCAGATGATCCCCAGCAGGTACCAGTCGTAGTAGCCGGAGCCCTGGTCGTCGGGGTTGAGGGCAAGGCGGCGCGCCGTCAGGATGCCGAGGCCGCACAGCAGCAGCAGCGCCCCGACGTTGGCCAGTATCTTCAGGGGGAAGAGCAGGGACATGGGCGTCTCGATCTTGATGAGGGGGATCACCTTGCCGCCCCAGTGGCCCAAGGCCACCATCGCCGTGACGAAGGCCAGCAGGATGAAGCTCCACACCAGGAACATGTGCCCGAACTTGCGGCTCGGCGTGGCCTTCCCGGTCGCGGGGCCGGTCTCGCAGTCGTCGAACCTGCCGTGGGTGACCACTTCCTCGATGAGCACGTCCACGAGGTGCAGGATCCAGTGCCTGGTCCTGCCCACCACGAGGAGCTTGCCCTCGGGCCTGAAGAGTTCCCAGAGCTTGCGCACGCCCCGGTAGAGGACGAACACCGCCCCGAAGAACGTCAGCATGAAGATGGGATCGATGGTGTAGTCGCCGTAGAAGATCTGGCCGAAGACGATCCTGCCGTCCGCGGCCCTGGGGAACCAGTTGCCGCCGTTGAAGCCGGCCGCGATCCACCAGACCAGAAGCCACAGGATCGCCGGGATGGCGAAGAGGTACGGAAGCCCCGCAGGGGAGCTCATCCACTTGCCCACCACCGAGGGGGCCGTGAGGTCCCGGTACACCATGTTCCGGGCCGCAGCCATCATCTCCGCTGGTCTGGCGCCCCGGGGGCACAGATCCGAGCAGTTGCCGCAGTTGTGGCAGAGCCACAGGTCCACGTCGCCGCGGAGCTTGTCCTTCAATCCCCAGGACGCCCAGATCATCTCCTTGCGGGGATAGGGGGCGTTGGCCGGGGCGAGGGGGCAGGCCACCGCGCAGGTGGCGCACTGATAACACTTCTTGACCGACTGTCCTCCGGCCTGGGCGATCTCCCTGGCGAACGCCGCGTCCGGCTTGAGCATTTGCTGTGCCATGCGATCCTCCCTACATGCCCTTGAACGGGTTTGGCCCCATGTCCACGATTCTGCGCACGAAACCGTCGATCAGCTCCGGGACGGCATCGTACTCGTCGATGGCCACCTCGAGCTGTTCGACCCGTTCGGGCTGCACTCCCAGTCTGTCGAGGGTCTCGGCGATGTTGTCACGACGCTTGGAGCAGATCTCCGAGCCCTTCACGAAGTGGCACTGGTAGTCGTCGCCGTACTTGCATCCCAGAAGCATGACGCCGTCGAAGCCCTTGCTCATGGCGTCGGAGATCCAGATGGCGTTCACCGAGCCCAGGCACCGCACGGGGATGATCCGCACGTAGGGGTTCCATGCGCGGCGCCGCTGGCCGGCCATGTCCAGGGCCGGATAGGCGTCGTTCTCGCAGGCGAGGATGAGGATGCGGGGGCCTTCCTTCTTGAAGTCCTTGGGCACCTGGACCTCGCGGATCATGGAGCCGATCTGGTCTATGCTGTAGTTGGCGAAGGAGACGACGCGCTCGGGACAGGCGCCGAAGCAGGTTCCGCAGCGCCGGCAGCGGGCGGGATTGGGTTTCGGGGTCCCCTTCTCGTCGTCGTCCAGCGCGCCGAAGGGGCATTCCTCCGTGCAGCGCTTGCACTGGGTGCATCGGACGAAGTTGAAGAGGGGATAGGAGGCGTCCCCGGATCTGGGATGGACCGCCACCCCCCGGGACGCGCTTTCCACGCACTGGATCGCCTTGAGGACGGCGCCCCTGGCGTCCTCCTCGCAGGCGTCCATGGTGAGGGGCTGGCGGACGCAGCCTGCCGCGTAGACGCCGGTGCGCCGCGTCTCGTAGGGGAAGCAGATGTAGTTGGAGTCGGCGAAGCCGTCGAAGAGCTGCAGGTCGGGGAAGTCCGGCCCCTGGCGGTAGCCGAACTGCACGACGGCCTCCTTGGCCGAGGTGGGGACGAGTCCCGTGGGCAGCACCACCATGTCCACGTCGAGGTCGAAGTCCATGCCCAGGAGCGTGTTGCGGCACTCCACGAGGAGGGTCGAACCAGTCACCCGGATGTCCGTGACGTCGGCCTTGGTCATCATGATCCCCAGCCTGTCCTGCATCTGCTTGTAGAAGCGCTCCAGGATGCCGGGCACGGTCATGTTCCTGTACAGGATGAAGGCCTGCGTGGCGTCCTCGGTCCTTTCGCAGACCATGTTGGCCAGGCGCAGCATCCCGACGCTGTTCACGGCGTTGGAGTAGGCAAGATGCCTGATGCTCTCCAGATCCTCCTTGACGAAGACCTTGGCGCCCTCCTCCCCCTCGGCGGGAGCGGGGGCGGGCTCCGGAGCGGCCTCGGCGGCCTGCTCCTCGGCGGCGGCCTTGCAGGCCTCCTCGGCGATGGTGGTGTCCAGCACGAAGGCGATCCGCCGCGCCGTCACCTCGCCTGCCGCGAGCATCTTCCCGAAGGTCGCCGCATCCACCACGTTGGGGCTGACACCGAGACCCATGGGGGCGAGGTACTTCGCGTCCAGCGGCTTCCATCCGGTGGCGAGCACCACCGCGCCCACCTTGTGCGTCATGGGGCCGGAGGGGGTGGAGACGGTCGCCTCGAACTCCCCGGGCTGGCCTTCCAGCTTCTCCATGGAGGATTTCGCGAGGACCGTGATCCTCCGGTCGCCCTTCACCTTGGCGATCTTGCCCGCGATGTCCGAGGGCTGCTTGTCCGTCCACGGGGACTGCAGGGGGGAGCCGATGGAGATGCTGTTCACGGCGCCTCCAAGGTTCTCCTCCCGCTCCACGAGCACGACCTCGTACCCCATGTCCGCCGCTTCCGCCGCCGCCGTGAGGCCCGTCCATCCCCCTCCGATCACGAGAATCCGGCGCACGCCCTCGATGGCGGCGGAGTCGGGCTTCTCGGTCTTCTGGAGCTTGACCACGCCCATGTTGACGTAGTCCCGGGCCATGATGGTCAGGAGCTCCGGGGCGTCGTCCCTGGGATAGGGACGGGTGCCGTCGGGATTCTTGTAGGAGAGCACGCACAGTTCCCGAAGGTTCACGTGGTCCACCAGCGCGGGCAGGCGGGAGAGCTCGCTGTCGGCCCTCGCGGAGGCGCCGCACAGCAGCACGCCGTCCAGGCCCTGGGCAGTGACGTCCTCCTCGATGGTCCGCCCGGCCTCGGCCAGCAGCGGCACCACCTTCACGACGGGGGTCAGGTCCCCCCATTTCGCCGATGTCTCGGCTGCGAGGGCCTCGACGTCGAGGCCGCCGCCTATGTTCTCCTGATCGAAATACACGCCGATCTTTCCGGCCATGGCGCGCTACCTCCCTTGCACCGTTTGCACTGCCTTCAGGGCAGCGGCTGTGGCTGACTGGGCCGTACGCGTCACGTCAAGGGGCATGCGCGCGCATCCCGCGGCGAATATCCCCGCATCCTCGCCTCCGGCCACGAACCCGTCCTCGTCCACAGGCATGGGCAAGGGCATGGTCCCGCCGGCCAGAGAGGGCTGCATGCCGGTGGCCAGCACCACGAGGTCGTAGGTCAGGGTCAGCTTCTCCCCCCGCACCGCGTCCTCCACGGTCAGGGTCACCCTGTCCCCTTCGGCCTGGACCACGTCCGCCACCTTGCCCTTGACGAAGGACACGTTGGGCAGCGCCTGCACCTTCTCCAGCACCTTGACGTAGCGCCCCGGGGCCCGCAGGTCGATGTAGAAGACCGTCATGCGCGCTTCGGGATGCTGCTCGGCCATGTAGAGGCACTGCTTGAAGGTGGCCATGCAGCAGATGTAGGAGCAGTAGTTGAGATGGTTCCGGTCGCGGCTCCCGGCGCACTGGACGAAGGCCACGTCGTGGGGGGCCCGCCCGTCGGTGGGACGCTGGATGCGTCCCCGGGTGGGACCGCAGGCCGAGGCGAGACGCTCCAGCTGCATGTTGGAGACGCAGTTCTTCACCGCGCCCGCGCCGAGATTCGAGAGCCTGGTCACGTCGTAGGGTTTCCAGCCCGTGGCCACGACCACGGCGCCGACGTTGAGCTCTATGTCCTTCGGCTCCTCGCTGGGGAACAGGAACCGCGCCCCGGCGACCCTGGCCTTGTCGGACCTCGTGAGGTGGTCGACGTCCAGGACGTAGCGGGCGGGGAAGGCGAAGGGCATGGGCTTGTAGAGGGGCTTCCTGCTGGAGAGCCCGAGATCGAACTCGCTGGGGGTCTCCCCCTCCAGCGTGGCCGAGAGCAGGCCGAGATCCACGGAGTGGGGGGCCGTCCTGCGGGGGGAGAGGCGCACCTTCGCGACGTAGTTGCCCTTGGAGCCCGAAAGCCCCGTGACCTCGGCCAGCGTGAAGAACTTGATGCGGGGGTTCTTCCTGATGCGCTGGAACTGGATCTCCAAGCCGCAGGAGGGGGGGCAGAGTTTCGGGAAGTACTTGTTGAGTTGCGCCACGCGGCCGCCCAGCCATGGCGACTTCTCCACGATGTAGACGTCGTGGCCCAGCTCCGCCGCTTCAATGGCAGCCGTGAGCCCGGCGAAGCCACCGCCCACGACGAGTATAGCGTTGGACATCCAGGATATCCTCCTGCGTTGTAGCGGGTCGGCCGCAAAGGGAGAATCGGCGGCCTCCCGCTGCTTGAAAAAAGGGGGCAGCCGCGGACGGCCGCCCCCTTCGCTATGCCATCTCGACGACTAGTCGGGGATGATCTGGTAGTAGGGCTTCTTGAATATCTTGGTCTCGCCGGTGGCCGGGTCGAACTTGGAATTCACGAAGCACTTCCACTTGGAGTCGTCCAGACCCATGAAGTCCGCGCGATAGTAGAAGCCGGGATACCGGGACTCCTCGCGGAAGGCGATGTGCTGCATGTGCAGGCGCACCGTCCAGAGGCGATGGTAGTTCTCCCAGCAGCGGAGCAGTTCGTGGAGGTCCCTGGCGGCCAGCTTCAGGGAGTCCTCCTCCATCATGCCCAGCAGATAGAAGCCGGTGTCCAGCAGCGCCTTGGACGTGGTGTAGTAGGTGCCCACGCCGCCCCCGTATTCGTCGGTGCACTTCACGAGGCGCATCATGAAGTTCTTCGGGGAGATGTAGTTGGGGTTCACCACGGGATCCGTGGAGGCGTCCTTGCCTTCCATGAAGTTGTAGTAGGGGCGGTAGATGAGCTTCTTGAGCTCGTCCGGGGTCTCCTTGAAGGCGGGCTTGTAGTCCTTGTGGTCCACGCACCAGCGCACCATCTGCTTGCCGGCGATGCGCCCCTCGGCGTGGGAGCCGGAGGAGAACTTGTGGCCGGAGGCGCCGACGCCGTCGGCGCAGGTGAAGAGGCCCTCAACCGAGGTCATGCGGTTGTAGACCTTGCCGTTGGACGCCTTGATCTTGTAGGCGTCAGGCACCCACGCCTCGTCGGGACCGGAGACCCAGATGCCGCAGCAGCCGGAGTGGGATCCCAGCAGGTAGGGCTCGGTGGGCATGATCTCGGAGCCGCGCTCCTCGGGCTGGGTGTTGGTGGCGGCCCAGAGGTTGGCCTGGCCGACGCACATGTCGAGGAAGTCTTCCCAGGCCTCGGACTCCAGTTCCTTCTGCTGCTCCTCGTTGAGTGTGGCGAAGGTCTTCAGCAGGGCGCTCTTGGTGTCCATGTAGATGGGGCCGCGCCCTTCGCGCATCTCGCGGAGCATCATGTGGTTGCGCAGGCAGGTGGGGATGACGTTGCCCTTGGCGTAGCCGCGCTCTTCGTAGGGCTTGAGCATGGCCTTGTTGGTGGCGCAGTAGTCCTCGCCCTTGGAGTTGGTCGCCGTGGCCTTGAAGAGCAGGAACCAGGCGCCGACCGGTCCGTAGCCGTCCTTGAAGCGGGCGGGGACGAAGCGGTTCTCCATCATGGTCATCTCTGCGCCCACCTGGGCGCAGAGCGTGTAGGTGGAACCGGCGTTCCACACGGGATACCAGGCGCGGCCCATGCCCTCGCCGGTGGAGCGGGGACGGTACACGTTCACGGCGCCGCCGGCGGCGACGAGGATGGCATTGGCCTTGAAGATGTGCACTTCGTTGGCGCGCAGGTTGAAGCCCACGGCGCCGGCGACGCGATTGGGGGTGTTCTTGTCGAGGAGCAGCTTCACGATGAAGGTCCTCTCCATGATCCGGGCCTCGCCCAAGGCGTTCTTGGCAGCCTCGGCGACGATGCACTTGTAGGACTCGCCGTTGATCATGATCTGCCAGCGGCCGGAACGGACGGGCTTGTCTCCCTTGCGCAGGGCCTTGCCCTTGTCCTTGGCCTTCTGGCCGTCCAGGTTGTGGCCGTCGTCGCCCTTGATCCAGCAGGGCAGGCCCCAGGACTCGAACAGATGCACCGAGTCGTCGACGTGGCGGCCCACGTCGAAGATCAGGTCCTCGCGGACGAGGCCCATGAGGTCGGTGCGGACCATGCGCACGTAGTCGTCGGCGGAGTTCTCGCCGAGGTAGGTGTTGATGGCGGACAGGCCTTGGGCCACGGCGCCGGAGCGCTCGAGGGCGGCCTTGTCGCACAGCATGATGTTCAGGCCCTGCTTTTCGCCCCAGCGCACGGCCTCGTAGGCGGCGCCGCAGGCACCCATGCCGCCGCCCACGATGAGCAGGTCAACCGCATGTTCCTTGACGACGGGTTCGTCGATGGCAACGCCCTTCGCCTTCTCGTTCACGGGAATCATAGGCATGATCGTATCTCCTTGCATTCGCACTTGCGGTTGGGGCTAGACGCCGCGTTCCTTGGTCATGAAGGTCTTGTCGGCTTCCTGCACGTCGAACTTCTTGCCCAGGGCCTCCTTGGGGGTGGCCAGGGCCTTCTCGGTGAAGAGCAGTTCGCTGTCCAGGCTGTCGCCTTCCGGCAGACCCTCGTAGGGCTTGATGGAGCCCTCGGGGGTGGTGCGAATGGGGAACTTGAAGCGCTTGACGTTGCCACTGCGGAACTTGACGGTCCACATGATGTCCGCGCCCGAACGCATGGGGATACAGGTGCCGCCCATGGGTGCGAAGTCGGCGTAGGGCCGGGCCGTGATGGCGCCCTGGGGGCAGATCTTGACGCAGGAGTAGCACTCCCAGCAGGCGTCGGGTTCCTGGTTGTAGGCCTTCATGGCCTCGGGATCGAGGATCATGAGGTCGTTGGGGCAGATGTACATACAGGCAGTCTTTTCGCCACCCTTGCAACCGTCGCATTTGGACGGGTCGACAAACGTCGGCATACGCGTGTCCTCCAACTCTGTAAAAATGTTCTCCTGAAACCCAGCCTCGTCGCGCCGGCGGGCCCGTATGGGGGGCATGCCCGTCCGTCGCGCCGAAACTCCCCGCAAAGCGGAGAGCGCAAGGCTTGCGCAATTTATAACAAGCTTCCCGCCTTCAGGTCAACCCCCCCGGCGAAAATTTGTGGGTTGTTGCCGCGACGGCGCCGGATCCGCCCATCGCCGTCGCTCCGCCAATCCGGGAAGGGGTCCCGTCCGATGGACGTCCGGGGGGACGTCCCGTGGCCGGATATCCCTCACCCAGGGCGGCACGTTTCACACCCCTTCATACACCACAAACGCCACCGGGTAAACCCCCTCCGCCAAATTCATCCGTTGCTGCGGGATGGCCAGCATCGTCCCCGTCTGCGGCATCCCGCTCCAAGGCCTGCATGGGCGCGAAGGCCGCATCGGCCGGAGCGGAAGGATTGCCGCGGCCCGGAGCGGATGGCGGCCAGCGGCCCGGAGCGCGGGCCGCGCCGTGGCAGTGCCGCGGCGCATGCCGCCCTATGGGGCCGACCCCGCTGCAGGGCCGACCCACGGCAGGAACGACGCCGGACCACGCAGGACGCCCCATCGAAAGGACGGGAGGCCCATCGGCGCCCCGCCCCTTGACGCAAGGCGCCAAATCGTGGAGAAACACGCTCTGCAAGGAGAAGGATCCGGCACGATCCAAGCCGGGCCGCCGGTTCCCCCGGCCGCGATACGCCCACGACCGGATCCGGGCAGTCACGGGGACGCCGGGCACGAGACGGAAGGCCGGACGGAGACTCCCGAAAGCCGGCCCGCAGGAACGAGGAAGACCCGGCCCACGAACTCCGCAGGGACGCCCCGACGACCCGGACATGGCCACACGGACCCGACCGCCCGTCGCGACGCGACCTCGACGGCAGTCCCCCACGCGGCAGAGCATGCACTCCCGCACACCACCACATCCTGCGACCATGCCGCCGCACTCCACGCAATGCCACACGACCGCAAACCCCCGCATCCCCCCCATCCCCCGCTCCGAGAGGCCGTCGCCGACATCGACAAGGAACTGCTGAAGCTCCTTGCCAGACGCCACAACCTGCTGCGGCGCATGGAGGGGAGAAAGGGCCACCTGGCCGCCGAGGACGAGAAGTTCCTCCGACGCTCGTGGGAGGCCGCCGCCGCAAGGGTGAGCGGCGATGGCCGATGCTCCGGGACCCTCTTCACCCTGCTGCAGGAGATGACCTTCCTCCCCCCTCCGGAAAAGGACGGCGGACGCCTTCCCGCATTCAATCTCGCCCCGCCCCGCAAACCCGCCGACCTGACCGTCGAGGCCCCCCTCGTCTGCCGCGGCACCCGGGCCTGGCTCCTTCTCGCCGCCGCCCACGGGGCGGCGACGACCCTCGCCCCCTGTCTCATGAACGACCCGATCATGGACTGCGTCAAGGCCCTCAACCACGCCGGGGCGCAAATCGCCTGGGAAGACCCCGTCATCACCACCAAGGCCGCCCCTCCCATGGAGGCCCCGGACACGGTGCTCCACATGGGGGCGAGCCCCTGGACCTTCTTCCTCCTCCTCGGGCACTACCTCGGCAGACACGCCAAGGCGAAATTCACCGGCGACGGGGATCTGAAGTTCGCGAACCTCGCGCCCGTCGGACAGTTCATCCAACAGATGGGCGCCCGCATGGTGAGCCTGGTCCCAAGAAGCTCCGGACTGCCCCTCAGGCTGGAATGCTCGGGCGTCCTCCCCGACGTCGCCGTCCTGCCCGACGACGTCCCTCCGGAACTCGGAGAGGGCATCCTGCTCGCCGCCCCCGCCTATGCGGCCCCCATCGTCGTCGACTTCTCCCGGCACCCCCGCAGGGAACTCAGCCTCGCCAGGACCCTGCCCCCGCTGCTGGAAGCCGGAGCCCAACTCGACGTGCAGGGCTTCTCCATCGGGGTGACGCCGGGCCCTCTCGCCGTGCCGGCCCATCCCTCGCTCCCCATGGAGCCGGAACTGGCCATCTTCCTGCTGGCCCTGCCTCTGCCGCTCGGAGGAAGGGTCACGCTGAAAGGCGCATGGCCCGGCTGGTCCGAAGCCCACGCCCCCCTCGCCCTGCTCCGGAACCTGGGCCTGCGCATCGACATCGGGAAGGGACAGGTGTCCGCATCCTCCGAAAAGCCCATGGTCCAGGCCGCGATCCAGTCCCTGCCCTCGGGCCTTCCCGAGGACTGGCATCCTCTCGCGGCGGCGCTGGCGGCCTGCGCGGCGCTGAAAGGCGGGGACGCGCATCTCCCGCTGCCCGAGGCCCCCGCCATGGCCGCACAGACCAACGCCTTCCTCGAACGGCTGGGGCTCGCCCTGGAATCGGATGGCACCCTGCGCAAGACCGGCGACGCCGAGACCGTCCCATGGAACGCGCCGTCCCCGGTCTGGGCCCTCGCCCTGGCTCTGGTCGCCTGCGTCCTGCCCAATCGCAGGCTCGGCAATCCCGGATGCGTCACCGATCTCTTCCCCGGCTTCTGGAACGTGTACAACACCCTCCCCGCAGGCATCCCGAAGGCTCCCGCCCCGGCCCCGCAGGAGGACGCCCCAACGGGCCCGCAGGGGGACGCCCCAACGGCCCCGCCCAAGACCCAGCCGAAGGCCCGCAGGCGCATCCTCACGGAAACCCGGGCGACACTGCCGCCTCCGGTCGTCGACGATGACTGACAGGCACCCCGCCCCATCACGCCGCCGCAACGCAACCGAACGCGCGGCCCGGCCATGATCGCGCGCCTCCGCCAGAGCCTCAGACGCATCTTCACCATCGTCCGCAAGGAACTGCTGGTCCTGTGCTTCGGCAAGACGTCGCGGCTCATGCTCATCATGCCGCCCCTGGTCCAGATCGTCGTCTTCGGATGGGCCGCGACCATGGAGGTCCGCAACGTGGACGTGGCCGTGCTCAACCACGACGGCGGAAGCTGGAGCCAGAAGGTGCTTCACGGGCTGCGGGGCTCCCCGACAACCTTCAGGGACATCCGCCATACGCAGAGCGAAAAGGAGATCGGCGGGATCGTCGAGCGCGGAGAGGTCCTCGTCGCCCTGGTCTTCCCCTCCGACTTCTCGGCCAGGATCATCCGGGGGATCCCGCCGTCCTGCAGACGATCCTTGATGGCCGCAGGGCCAACGCCGCCCAGATCGTCTCCTACTACCTCCAGGACATCGTGGATGGCGTGGCCGAGGGGACCGTCAGGGACCAGGCGCGCAACGCCGTCCTGCCGAAGCTGGACATAGAGGTGCGCAGCTGGTTCAACCCCAACCTGAAGTTCCAGTGGTTCTTCCTGCCCAACATCATCGGCATGCTGAGCTTCATACTGGGCCTCGTCGTGACGGGCCTGAGCGTCGCCCGGGAACGGGAGGTGGGGACCTTCGACCAGCTCCTGGTGAGCCCGGCCACCCCGACGGAAATCGCGCTGGCCAAGCTCGTGCCCGGATGCATCATCGGACTCGTCCACGGCACGATCTTCCTGCTGATCTCGGTCTTCGGATTCGGCGTCCCCTTCACCGGGACCGTGGCGCTGCTCTACGCGTCGATGCTCTTCTTCGCGGCGGCCGCAGGAGGCATCGGCCTCATGGTGAGTTCGCTGTCATCGACCCAGCAGCAGGCCTTCCTCGGCGCCTTCACCATCGGGGTCCCCTGCATCCTCATCTCCGGGGCGATCACCCCCGTCGTGAACATGCCCCCCTTCCTGCAATACGCCAGCCAGATCAACCCCCTGTGCCACTTCGTGGGCATATGCCAGGGCCTCTTCCTTAAAAACATGACCCTCGCCGCCACGCTGTCCCGCCTGTGGAAAATCGTCGTCATCAGTTCCGTGGCCGTGACGGTGGCGATCTTCGTCTTCAGGCGACGGACGTGACACGGCCGCTCCCGCGGACGTCCCCATCCACGACATGAAGGCGGATCATGGAGCCTCTTCCCCTTCTCCCCCTGCAAGACGGCCGATGCCGAGACCGTCCCCGGGAACGCGCAGGCCCCGTCCGGGCCCTGCCGCCGGTCGCATGCGTCCCCCCAATCGCAGGCCCGGCAATCCCGGACGCCTCACCGCACGCTTCCCCCCTGCTTCCGGAATGTGCTACACCTGCCTGCGGACACCCCAACGGCCCCGCCCCATCCCCCCACGGGAGGACGCCACGTCGGCCCGGGCCAAGCCCCCGCCGAAGACCCGCAGGCGCATCCCCGCGGAGCCCCGGGCGCCCCCGCCCCCTGACCGTCGACGACGACTGACAGACACCCCGCCGCATCCCCCCGGAACATCGCAACCGAACGCGCAACCCGGAGCCGCCCCAGACCATGATCGCACACCTTCGCCAGAGCCTCAGGCGCATCGCCACCATCGTCCGGAAGGAACTGCTGGTCCAGCTCTACAACAAGACGTCCCGGCTGATGCTCATCGTGCCGCCCCTGGCCCAGATCGTCATCTTCGGATGGGCCGCGACCATGGAGGTGCGCAACGTGGACGTGGCAGTGCTCAACCACGACGGCGGAAGCTGGAGCCAGAAGGTGCTTCACGGGCTGCGGGGCTCCCCGACAACCTTCAGGGACATCCGCCATGCGCAGAGCGAGAAGGAGATCGGCGGGATCGTCGAACGCGGGGACGCCCTCGTCGCCCTGGTCTTCCCCTCCGACTTCTCGGCCAGGATCGCCCGGGGGGACCCCGCCGTCGTGCAGACGATCCTTGATGGGCGCAGGGCCAACGCCGCACAGATCGTCACCTACTATCTCCAGGACATCGTGGACGACGTGGCCTCGGGAACCATCAGGGACCAGGCGCGCGACGCCCTCATGCCGAAGCTGGACATAGAGGTGCGCAGCTGGTTCAACCCCAATCTGGAATTCCAGTGGTTCTTCCTGCCCAACCTCATCGGCATGCTGAGCTTCATGCTGGGGCTCGTGGTGACGGGTCTGAGCGTCGCCCGGGAACGGGAGGTGGGGACCTTCGACCAACTCCTGGTGAGCCCGGCCACCCCGGCGGAAATCGCCCTGGCCAAGCTCGTGCCCGGATGCATCATCGGGCTCGTCCACGGCACGATCTTCCTGCTGATCTCGATCTTCGGATTCGGCGTCCCCTTCACCGGGGCCGTGGCGCTGCTCTACATTTCGATGCTGATCTTCGCGGCGGCCGCGGGGGGCATCGGTCTCATGGTGAGTTCCCTCTCCTCGACCCAGCAGCAGGCCTTCCTCGGCGCCTTCACCATCGGAGTCCCCTGCATCCTGATCTCCGGGGCGGTCACACCCGTCGTGAACATGCCCCCCTTCCTGCAATACGCCAGCGACTTCAACCCCGTGTGCCACTTCGTGGCCATATGCCAGGGACTCTTCCTGAAGGACATGGGCCTCGCCGCCACGCTGTCCCGCCTGTGGAAGATCGCCCTCATCAGTTCCGTGACCGTGACGGTGGCCATCTTCCTCTTCAGGCGACGAACGTGACCCTGCCACCCCCCGGGACGTCCCCCATCCGCGATCCGGAGGCCCGACCTTGAAGCGCCTTCCCCTCCTCGCCCTGCTCCTGCTGTGCCTCGCGCTGCCGACGCCGGCCGCCGCCGCGGTGACGACGAAGCACTACAGCCTGGATCCGCCCGACGACTGGGTCATGATAAAGGGACCCAGCAGGGAGCGGGACGCCACGTTCCTGCACCTCGGAACCCGCGACCACTCCTGTTCCGCCTCCATCACGACCTACGAGAGCCGATCTCCCTCGGACGTCCAGGATCTCGCCAAGGACACGGCACGATCCCTGGGCGCCGGCCCTCCGGCCAAGGCCAAGGGGCAATACCAGGGAAAATTCACCCAGAAGGGCGTCAAGGGGTATTTCGTGGTGCGGGAGGACCCGAAGGCGAAGCTGCTGCTGCGGCTCATCGTCAGCGGAGAGACCAGGAAGGCGGACTTCCTCTTCAGGATGCGCTCGCCCCACAAGGCGCTGATACCCGCGAAGCCCTGAGGGCGACGCGGACCCCGCCCCGCGGTTCCCGGGGCCGGCCGCCTTCCGGTTGCCTCGAAGTCAGAGCCACTTCCGCCGCTTGAAGAACCACAGCATGCAGACGGCCACGCCCGCCATCATGCCCAGGGCCAGCGGATACCCGAAGGCCAGCCGCAGCTCCGGCATGTTCCACGGCGAGACGCTCCCGTCGAAGTTCATCCCGTAGACGCCCGCGATGAAGCTGAGGGGCATGAAAAGCGTCGAGATGACGGTCAGCACCTTGATGATGGCGTTCATCCGGTTCGTCAGGGTTGCCTGGTAGATGTCGCTCAGGGAGTTCGCCACCTCCTGGTAGGCGTCGATGAGATCCGCCGCCTGCAGCACGTGGCTCCGCAGGTCGTCCAGGAAGGGCTCGATGTCCCGGGTCTCCTCGTCCAGACGGTGCCTGCGCAGTCCGGCGCCGAGATCCCGGTACGGCGACAGCAGCCGCCGCAAGGTGGAGATGTCCCGCTTGACCTCGTGGAGCTGGCGCAGTTCCTCCTGGGTGGGCTCCCCCTGGCTGATGGCCTCCTCCAGCGCCGCAAGGGCCTCGCCCTTCTGGTCCAGGATGGGGAAGAACCGGTCGATGACGTAGTCCACGGCAAGATAGGCGAGAAAGTTCGCGTGCAGACGCATGCCCGCATAGGCGTTGGCGGCGGCGAACCGCTCCCAGAGGGAGTCCACGAGTGCAGTGGGCTCGTCCTCGAAGGAGACGAGGACGTTGTCCCGGATGAAGAAGGACAGGTGCTCGCTCCTGGCAATCCCGTCCTGGAGCATGGGCGACTGGATCACGAAGAAGAGGTAGTCCCCGCTCTCCTCCATCTTCGAGCGCCAACCGGGGCTCACGGCGTCCGCCATGGAAAGGCGCGGCAGGCCGTACCTCCCGGCTATCTCCATCAGGGGCTCCACCTGCCCCAGACCGCACACCCTGACCCAGACGCCCTCTTCGGCATTTGGATCGGGCAGGGGGAGCTTCCGGAAATCCTGCACCGGAACCGGCGGCCTCGCCTTCTCCCGGTCGAGGGTCATGACTGTGACGACCGCCGGCCCGGAATCCGGCAGCGGCACCATCGCGCCGGGGACGGCGCCGGGCTGCAGACGGGAGGAAAGGCCGACGTGCCGGCGGAAGGGATGCTTGGCGCGTGCACTGCTCATGGATGGAACGTCGCGATCCGGCCGCCGCGTCGCCACGGCGGCCGGAGTGAAGGTTCAGGCGTCTTTCCCGCCTCTGGCGACGCCCTCGCTGCGGGCGGCCGCCGCGACCCTGTCCGCCACGTGAAGGGCGAGAGCCGGATCGAGTGCCTCGGGCATCAGGAAGTCGTCGGCGAGGGCGGCGTCCGGCACGTAGCCGGCGATGGCGTCGACGGCGGCGAGCTTCATGCCGAGGGTGACCTGACGCGCCCCGGCTTCCATGGTCCCCCGCACGATCCCCGGGAAGGCGTGGAGATTGTTGATGGTGTTGGGGTAGTCGAAGCGCCCGGAGGCCGTGAAGCGCGCCCCGGCGGCCTTCGCGTCGGGAGGCAGTATTTCCGGATCCGGGTTGGCGAGGCAGAAGGCCGCGGCGCCTGGCCGCATGCCCCGCACCATGTCCTGGGTCACCACCCGGGCCACGGAAAGCCCGATGAGAATGTCCGCCCCCCGCAGGGCCTCCGTCAGCGTGGTCGCCCCGCGGGAGTCCGTCTGGGCGGCGAAGGCGGCCCTATAGGGATCCAGGCCCGGCGTGCTTCCCGTCAGCACCCCGACCTTGTCGCACAGGACGATGTCGTGGCCGCCCATCTCCCGGATGAGCTTCGCCGTGGCGAGGCCTGCCGCGCCGGCGCCGTTGACGACGATGCGCTTGTCGCCCAGACGGTCGCCCGTCAGGCGCAGCATGTTCTTGATGGCCGCGCACAGGGCCACCGCGGTGCCCTCCTGGTCGTCGTGGAAGACGGGGATCGAAAGCTCGCGGCTCAGCCTGTCCACGATCTCGAAGCATCGGGGCGCCGAGATGTCCTCAAGGAAGATGAAGCCGAAGGACGGCTCGATGGCCTTGACCGTCGCGATGATGGTCTCGGTGTCCTGGGTGGAGAGGCACAGGGGCACGGGATCGGCCCCCGCGAACTCCTTGAGCATGACCCCCTTGCCCTCCATCACCACCATGGCCGCCTCGGGGCCGATGTTCCCGAGTCCGAGGACCGCCGAGCCGTCGGTGACGATGGCGAGATTGGTGGATCTGTTGGTGTACTGGAACTGGAGGGCGTGATCGTCCCTGACGCGCCTTGTGGGCTCGGCGACGCCTGGGGTGTAGACCACGCTCAGTTCCTCCCGGTTGGCCGCGCCGACCTTCGCCTTCACTTCCAGCTTGCCGCGATTGCGGCGCACGATCTCCACCGCCGCCGCGTAGATTTCCCGCTCTTCCATGGAAGAAAATCCTCCGTTCGTCGTGGAGCGGGACGGCATGGTCGTCCATGCCAGTCCCGCCCGACGTTACAAGGTGCGGCGAGGTGCCGCGGAATGGTCCCCGACCGGCCTGCGCGCGGCGGGCTCGGCGGGATCAGCGAATGAAATTCGTCACCTCCACGGGCTCGGGGACGGGCCGGGGGATGCCGGCCGCATCGCCGGCCGCGATGCACTTGACCAGCCAGGCCATGTTGTCCGCCAGCGTCCGCATGGTCTGCAAGCCTTCCTTGTCCTGGGCCACCTCCGCGGGCGAGTTGCCGTGGACGGAATTCCAGTACTGGGAGGCCACGACGGGCATCCTGGAGATGGTGAAGTACTTGTTGAGGCGATCGAAGGAGGCGCTGGCGCCCCCGCGTCGACAGCTCACGACGGCCGCGGCGGGCTTGAAGGCGTACTGGGTGTTCTTGCGGAAGAAGACCCGGTCGAGGAGCGCGCACACGGAGGCGTTGGGGCCGGCGTAGTAGACCGGGGATCCCACCACGAGTCCCTGGGCCTCGGCCAGCGCCGCGGCGACCTCGTTCGCCGGGTCGTCGTCGAAGGTGCAGCGGCCCGTCTTGGCGCACTTGCCGCAGGCGATGCAGCCGCGGATGGGCTTGGAGCCGATGTGGATCAGCTTCGTCTTCAGGCCGTTCTTCTTCAGCTGCTTCGCCACCGTGTCCAGGGCCGTGAAGGTGCAGCCCTTGGCGTGGGGGCTGCCGTTGACCAGCAGGATCGTCATGTCGTCTCTCCCAATGGGCATCCTCCCATCGCGGGGAGGTGGTTGGACGATCCCGGGCCCTTGCGGAAGGGGACGTGTCGAGGCAACGGCCGGGCGGGATCGCCGGGGGGAAGTTCCACGCCGCGCCTGCGAGGAGGCGGGCGTGACGGGGATGGGGCGCGACACCCCGCGCCCGGGGATGGGAACAGCCGTCGGTCCGCCGTGGGCGGCCTGAGGCGTGAACGAGTTCGGTGTAGTCGAGAATGGGGCGCAAGACAAGGACGAGATGAGGAGCGTCACGGAGCGGACCCTCGTGGACGGCGGATCCGTCGATGTCCAGGCAGGTGCGGTGAAGAGGAGCGGCGAAGACTTCCGGGGAGGGCGTTCGCCGATGCCCGCCATGGCGTGCATGGCGGCCGGACGGCCAGGACGGAGGCCACTGGATGGGCTTCGGCGCCCGCAGGTTGCGACTTCGGGAGGCCTGGGCATGACGAGGATTGCGGTCCGCATGCGACATCTTCATGCTGGATCGTGTCCAATCTTACATCGCTGGAAACAGACAAGAAATGCAAACTATGCGTCGTGTTACGGCTATACGTGCGTCAATGTCTGCCTACACATCGTCCTCAATGGTTGCCGATTGTTGACTGCTAACAGTGACATGTCTTGAATGCCATCGTATCTCATAGTGCCATAAGAAGGGCATGTCCATGCACATCGGGCACGAGCAGCGACCGTCGACGGATCAGGACCTGCAACGCGGTGAAGTCGCAGTGTCCCATGGCACGCGTCACCGGCATCGTCCATGGTGATGCAGTCCTGTTCCAGGCGATGGCGTCCACACCGCATGGAGACGCATGCGGAGCAGTCCGCACATCGGCATCATCGCCCGCATCGCCCGCCAGTCGCCGGTTGCAAGCGCAAGCCTTGGCGCGTATGCTCCGCGTCCAGCGAAGGGACGATATCCCGGCGCACGCACGGTTCCTTGCCGGGATCTTCGGCTTCCCCCGAATCCGACGCCCTTCGGCAAAGCGCTCCCATCATCCGCAGGAGCGGCCCGATGCCGCCCCGACACTCCAACACTGGAGGTGGCCATGCAGGCCATTCACGAACGCGCCAGAACCCTGCTGGGCAAGGCCTGCCGCTGCTGTCCCGTGTGCGATGGCAGGGCCTGTTCCGGGGAGGTTCCCGGCATGGGCGGTCTCGGCACCGGGGCGGCCTTCCGCGCCAACGTCTCCGCCCTCGCCGACGTCCGCCTCAACATGCGCCTCATCCACGAGGCGCTGTCTCCCGTGACCGCCGCATCCTTCCTTGGCATCCCCATCTCGCTGCCCGTCGTGGCCGCCCCCATCGGCGGCATGTTCAACATCAACGAGTGCATGCAGGAAGCCGACTACATCTCTGGCGTCATCGAAGGCTGCAAGGCGGCCGGGACGCTGGGCTGCAGCGGCGACGGCGTCCCTCCGATCATCATGGACAGCGGACTCGAGGCCATCCGCAAGGCCGCCGGTCACGGCATCCCCTTCGTGAAGCCCTGGGAGAAGTCCAAGCTCGACCAGCGTCTGGCGGCGATCCTCGCCTCGGACTGCCCGGCCGTGGGCATGGACATCGACGCCGCCGGCCTTATCACCCTCGCCAAGATGGGACATCCCGTCCATCCAAAGAACGTCGACGAACTGGCCGAGATCGCCAAGGTCATCCACGAGGCGGGGAAGAAATTCATCGTGAAGGGCATCATGACGCCCAAGGACGCCCGCCTCGCCGTGGACGCCGAAGTGGACGCCATCGTCGTCTCCAACCACGGCGGCCGGGTTCTGGACCACACCCCCGGCACCGCCCAGGTCCTTCCTGGAATCGCCAAGGCCGTGGGCAAGCGCATGCCCGTGATGGTGGACGGCGGGGTGCGGACGGGCGTCGACGTCCTGAAGATGCTGGCCCTCGGCGCCGACATCGTGGGAATAGGCAGGCCCGTGACCCTCGCCGTGGTGGGCGGTGGCCGGGAAGGCGTCACGCACTACATCGAAAAGGTGAAGACGGAACTGATCCAGGCCATGGTCCTCACGGGATGCGCAACGATCGAGGACGTGGACGACGAGATACTCCACTCGCCGAAGGACGGGGACGGCCTGCTCTGAGCCCCGCTTCCGGTCCGACGTCCTCGCATATGCAGACGGGTCGCCCGGAGATAATGGAGCGCGCCAGGTTCCACCGCTCCATGCTCTCCGGGCGTTCCATCCATCCTGGCCGCCTGCATGGCTTGAGAGCGCACGTCGGCATGCCTGCCATTATAATAGATACTGCGGGGGCTCGATGCCCTGCGAGACGAACGGCGTTCCGACCCGGCAGGCGGCGCCCCAAACAGGCCAGCGGACGCATTTCCACGATGATCGCCACGCCCTGTGGGCGGATCCGACATCCCTGGTTCACCCACCCTTCGGCGGGGGCCCATCGTCGGGTTCTACCATGATCCCGCACAACCCCCGGCCCTGACGATCCTCGAGGCGACATCCTTCCCGAGGATGCCGAAGTCCGGCCGTTGCCCCTCCCCAAGCGTGCGGCATCGACGCCAACAACACGGTTGCGGACCTCTCCACTCATCGCCTTTTTGGTCCAGTTCCGCAGAAAGGTTGTGCTGGTGACTCGCCATGTCCCCATGAAAGAGGTCCCGAGAAGGGCGCAAAGTCAGGAAAACCGCCATGATGCCTCCGTTCTGCCTACATCGTCAGGCGCAAGGGATCCCGGATGCGAACCGGGCCCGAAGTGGCCCGGGCCGTGCATTTGCGCCATGCTCACCGCCGTGATGACGTGTCACCAGCACATCCTTCTCACGTTCTGGACCAAAAAAAGCGTTGCCACGCCTGGCTTTGCGGCTGTTCGACGTTTTTGCGATCCCCCTTCACGGTAAACCTGCGGACCGTCAACACCCCAACCGACCTCGCCACTTCTCCAGACGCATAGCCGCACAGGTGGCCGCAGTGGCCGAGGAGGGCCGCCATCTTCCGGATGGCGAACCCGCACTTCCCAGGTTGCCTGAAGTCGTCCCCGAAGCCGTCCACGGACGACATGTGGCCGTCAGTGGGTGCGTTCCCGGTTCGCCAACCGCCGCCCCACCCTCCCTGGAACGGATGGACGGGAGACCGGGATACCCGCCACTGGCGGGGGTTTGGGAAGAAAGTTGAAACATGGCGACGAAAAAATAAAAAAAATTTCAAAGGAAGGTTTGACCGCTTCTCCGACAAGGTGTACAAGGCCTTCGACCATCCCTGTAGATGGGTAGAGTCAAGTCTAGAAAACGGGTGGGGAGAAAGCAGATGGGTATTGGGTTTGACGGGCAATTGAGCGTGCACGCACTGGCACGAGACTTGCACCTACCTACCTACCTACCTACCTACCTACCTACCTTAGCTCGCCGTTAGCGAAACTCGCAAACGGCGTCTCCCTATTTCTGGCGAGTGCCTCACCTAACGGTGACGGTATCTCGCCTATTTTTTTGTCATGCCCGTTCATGCGCATCTGCGTATGAGCGGGATTTCTATTTTTTCGCCTAGCTTACCGGAAGGCAAGCGAAACCAACAAATCACCGGAGGAAGGACATGTTGACGAGAAATGCTTTGGGAAACCTTTTGAACAGGTATCGGGCGGTGCTGAAAAAATGCGCACTGCTTAACATCATCGGAGCGATCGCGTTGGGGGCCGTGATCGCAACGACACCTTTGGTCGTCTATGCAACCCAGGACTCGATCACACAGGGAACGGTCGTGGACGGTATCCTCGACATTGGCTCTGACTATAATACAGAAGGCGCCATACTTGAAACAGGTGGTGAAATATCTGCAGGACAATTACTGAATACACAGGGAAGCGATGATGGCTTGACGATTAACGTGGTATTGGAAATTATAAATACGGGTAATTTTGGCGATAGCCTATCATCAGGCAAGATGACAATAACAGGAACAAATTCTGAATTCATTCTCGGTGATGATGGCAAAAATACTATATTTAAAAATAGTGGGGATTTTATTATCGGCGAAAATGGAACGGCAAATTTTAAACATGGCACTGTGATCAATACCGAGACCGGGACTATTGATGTCCAAACTGACGGAACGTTAATCATTGATAGAAATATCGCAGGCATTCTTAACGGGAAGCTATTTATTTCTGGAATAATGTCTATTGATGATACAAGTTTTACACTAGATGCCACAAAGCTCTCATATGCTGCAGGTTCAGAATCAGCGGAAATTGGGTATATAACGTTTAATAACGGAGGTGGAGTAAGTTTTCAAGTACAGGGTGATTTGACTGTCAGCGGCGGAGCAATAGATCTTGGCGAAGCAACAAATGAAATATATGCACATTCATAATGTCTACCCCGTGCTTTATGGACACAGGCGACAAATCTAACTTGATGACCCCTCTTGGCCTGAATGTCGGACGACCAAGAAATTCCTCTGCGGCATCAAGTCCATTGAAATACTGCCGCTTTCCAGACAGAAGAGTTTCAATAGTGGAGACGGT
Organism: Desulfovibrio sp.; assembly: GCA_031272715.1. Taxonomy (GTDB): domain Bacteria; phylum Desulfobacterota; class Desulfovibrionia; order Desulfovibrionales; family Desulfovibrionaceae; genus Desulfovibrio. The sequence continues at coordinate 112,287 of JAISTH010000071.1, read as the reverse complement.
CAGAGATTTCCCAAAACGGGGAGGGCGTGTGAGGAAACAGGATTCATAATTGTCTAGTAATGATACAATATGTCTTGTCTTATCAACATAGACACAACCGCTGTCACGAAGACTGCGAAAATTTTGTCGCCCAACAGATAATTTTTGTTGTATTTGCTGCATGGGATTTCTCCGTTAAATTCCTATTGTTTTACCTAGTAAAAATATTCGGCTTAGACGCAACATTGTTTAAATGCCGAGTTTGGTTAATTTTATTCATTAATGATTAAGCTATCATTGTCAGCAAAAAATATGACAGTCTCGGACAATAGAGTGTCAATCACTTAAAGATCAGCTCCACAGTTTAAAAAATCAATCGATTTGAGCGGGATTTTTTTTGACCTGCACAAATTTCCACCACAAAAACGCCTAGCCAGCGTGGCGCGCAGGGGTTACGGGCCGACATCTTGTGCTTGGCGGGCATAGTACCCAAACGAAAAAAACGATGAAGCACTTATAGTAGCACCCTCACATTGGCACTCCCTAAATCCTAAAACCGATTCAGAGGGGCGGGGAGCTCAAAAAAGTTGCATGGCTTTAAGGCAAAACGATCTTTCGCCTCTGAAGCTTCTGATTTTGAATTTGAGATTTATGGAGTAATAGCTGCCGCAAACCGCCCGACACGCAAATGTCGGCCCATTTTCAGGGGGTTCGCAATCTCGATGGAGCCAGGCGACTCGTCCTGGATCAGGCGCCCAGATACGCCGACATGATCTCGGGACGGGCCAGCAGTTCCTTCCCGCCCCCCTCGGCCACGATCTGGCCGGTGTCCAGCACGTACCCCCTGTCCGCCACCGTGAGGGCGAGCCGCGCGTTCTGCTCCACCACCACTATGGTCAGCCCTTCCTCGTTGAGCTGCTTCAGGGTGCGGAACATCTCGTACATCAAGAGCGGCGCGAGGCCCATGGAAGGTTCGTCCAGCAGCAGCACGCTGCACTGCGTCATGAGGGCCCTGCCAACGGCCAGCATCTGCTGCTCCCCTCCGGAAAGCGTGTCGCTGCGCTGCCGCGCGCGCTCGCTAAGGCGCGGGAAGAGATCGAAGATGCGGTCGAGATCCTGGCGCGTGTCCTGCTTGCGTCTGGTCCACGCCGCCAGTTGCAGGTTCTCGAGGACGGTCAGGTTCCCGAAGATGCGCCTGCCCTCCGGCACCAAGGTCATGCCCAGTTTGTCCACGACCACGTGGGCGTCCATGTTCAGGATGGAGGCGCCGTCGAAGCGGATGTCCCCCTCCGTGACCGTGGGGGATTCCGGCGGGGTCAGCCGCATGAGGGCCTTCAGCGTCGTGGACTTGCCGGCGCCGTTGGCCCCGATGAGGGTCACGATCTCCCCTCGCTTCACGTGGAAGGACACGCCGTGCAGGGCCTCGATCTTGCCGTATCCGGCCTTGAGATCCACGACCTCCAGCACCGTGTTCGAAGGCGACCCGCTCACAGCCGCTCCTCCCCGAGATAGGCCGCGATCACCTTCGGGTTCTTCTGCACCTCCACGGGGGTCCCGGAGGCGATGATGCTGCCGAAGTCTATCACGGTCAGGCGCTGGCACAGGGTCATGACGACCTTCATCTGGTGTTCGATCATCCAGATGGCCACGTCGAAATTCTCGTGTATCCAGCGTATCTGGCGGATGAGGCCGTCCACGTCCGCGGAGTTGAGCCCCGCGGCGGGTTCGTCCAGCAGCAGGAGGCTCGGCTCGACGGTCAGCGCCCGGGCGAGTTCCACGCGCCGTTGCAGGCCGTAAGGCAGATTCTTGGGCAGTTCCGTCGCGCAGTCCTCGAGTTCCATGATCTCGAGGACATGCCTTGCCTTGGCCTCGACGGCCTTCTCCGCCTGGGCGTAGCGCCGCGTGCGCAGAATCGCGTCCAGCAGGCCGTAGCCCAGCCAGTGGTAGCGGGCCATGCGGACGTTGTCCAGGACCGTCATGTCGTTCCAGAGCCGGATGTTCTGGAAGGTCCGGGCGAGTCCCAGCGCCGTCACCTGGTTGGGCTTCATCCCCCGGGTGGACTTGCCGCGGAAGCGTATCTCCCCGGTGGTGGGGGTGTAGAAGCCGGAGACGAGGTTGAACACCGTGGTCTTGCCGGCGCCGTTCGGCCCGATGAGCCCCACGATCTCCCGCTCCTCGACGATCATGTCGAAGCAGGAGAGCGCCTGGAGCCCGCCGAAGCGCTGGGTGACGTCGATCACCTCAAGAAGCGCCACGGCCGTCGGCCTCCCCGCTTCCGGAACGCATCCACCGTTTCAGTCGGGGGAACACGTCGGTGAGTTCCTTGTTGCCCAGGAAGCCTTCCGGCCGGAACTGCATGAGCAGCACCAGCAGGAGGGGCAGCAGCACCCATTTCCAGACCTGGCTGATCTCGTAGCTCGCGGGCATCAACTGGACCGCGTGCAGCAGGTCGTTCAGCGCCGGGATGGCGAAGCGCAGTCCTTCCACGAGCAGCGTGAAGGCGATGGCGGCGAGGATCACCCCGGACAGGGATCCCATCCCGCCGAGATAGACCATGACCAGCCCTTCCGTGGACTTGAGGATGTTGAAGGCCTGGGCGTTCACGTAGCCGTAGACGTGGGCGTAGAGGACGCCGGCGACCCCGGCCAGTCCCGAGGAAAGCATGAAGGCCATGAGCTTCACGCGGTTTGTGTCCACCCCCATGATCTCCGCGGCCACCTCGTTCTGGCACACGGCGCAGATGCCCCGGCCGTACGTGCTGGACATGAGGCGCCGCTGGATGATGACGCAGACGATGGTCACCACGATCACCCAGACGAGCATCCAGGGGATGTCCACCACGTCCTCCATGGCCAGCACCGTCCGCTTCATGCCGGAGAAGCCTCTCGGGCCGCCGATGGCGTCGATGTTCTCCACCACGGAGATGATGATGTAGTTGGCGGCGATGGTGATGATGGCCAGGTAGTCGTCGCGGGTGCGGAAGGAGGGCAGGGCCACGAGCAGGCCGCACAGGGCCGAGACGGCGAAGGCGGCGAGCAGGACCAGGGGGAAGAGCAGGGGCGCGAGCGCCGGGGAGAGCAGCGCCGGCCCCATCAGCTTGTTGCCGGAGAAGAGGGCCACCGAGAGGATGGAACCGACGTACGCCCCCACGCACATGAATCCGCCATGGCCGCAGGAGAACTCCCCCATGTAGCCGTTCACCAGGTTCAGGCTGGTGGCGAAGACGATGTTGATGCCCATGAACATGAGCACCGTGAGCAGGTAGCTGTCCAGCAGGCGGTACTGCGCGGCGGCCACGAGGGCGATGCAGACGAGGGCGAGAAGGACGGTCAGGGCGTTGCGTTGCATGGGGGACGTCTCAGATCTTCGTGGTCAGCGGCGTCCCGAAGATGCCGGTGGGACGTTTCCAGAGGATCAGCAGCAGGATGGAGAAGGCGAAGAGATCCCTGAAGGTCGAGGGGAGGAAGGCCGCCACCATGATCTCGACGAAGGCCAGCAGGAATCCTCCCGCGAAGGCTCCCCGTATGTCCCCGATCCCTCCGACCACCGCGGCGATGAAGGCCTTCCAGCCGGTCATGACCCCCATGTAGGGCTCGAGGACCGGATAGGACATGGCGAAGAGAAGTCCCCCAAGTCCCGCGATCCCGGACCCCACCATGAAGGTGAAGACGATGACCCAGTCCATGGGGATGCCCATGAGGGGCAGGGCGAAACGGTCGTAGGAGACGGCCCGCATGGCCATGCCGATGCGCGTCCTGGTGACGGCGAGCTGCAGGAGGACGAAGACTGCGAAGGCGGCCAGGATGACCCAGATCTTCAGGTTGGTCACGGCGATGCCGCCCAGGGAGTACACGTGCTTTTCCAGCAGCTGCGGCAGGGTGCGGCGGCTGGCGCCCAGCAGCGCCAGATTCCCGTTCTCCAGGATGAGGCCGCACATGAGGGCCGTGATGACCACGTAGAGGCGGTGGGCTCCCTTGCGCCGCAGGGGTCTGTAGGCGATGCGCTCCAGCGTGACGCCAACGAGGGATGTCAGAAGGACGGTCAGGGGGATGGTCAGCGCCAGGGTCGTGTCCATGGAGAGGGCGAAGGCCCCGTCCTTGGCCAGCAGGGTCGTGGAGATGAAGAAGGCTATGTACGCCCCGACCATGAAGATGTCGCCGTGGGCGAAGTTGATGAGACGCAGCACGCCGTACACCAGGGTGTAGCCCAGCGCTATGAGGGCGTAGAAACTGCCCCACTGCAAGGCGTTGACGCAGTGCTGGAGAAGGATTTCCATGGGCGTCTTGCGGCCGGGGGCGGGGCAGGGCCCGCCCCCGGGATGGACCGCGTTTCTACTTCTTGTCGGGGCAGACGGACTCGACGAAGGAGAACTGTCCATCGTCGGCGATCTTCACGACCACGGCGCACTTGATGGGGTCGCCCTGGGCGTCGAAGCGCATGCTGCCGGTGATGCCGTCGAAGTTCTGCATGGAGGCCATCCGGTCCCGGATCAGGGTGCGCATCTTCTTGACATCGGGTTCGATCCTGTCACCCGTCCTGATGGCCCACAGCACGATGTTCACGGCGTCCCAGGTGAGGGCCGCCACATCGTCCGGCACGTAGCCGTACTTCGCCTTGTACTTGTCGATGAACGCCTTGGTCGCGCCCGTGGCGCCGGCCGCGGCGTAGTGGGTGGAGAAGTACTGTCCCTTGCAGGGATCCTTGCACAGGCTCATGAGTTCGGCCGAACCCCAGGCGTCGGAGCCCATGAAGGGCTTGTCGAAGCCGAGATCGCGGGCCTGGGGGATGATGAGAGCCACGAAGCTGTAGTTTTCGGGAAGGAAGAGGAAGTCGGGCTTGGCGGCGATGATCTTGGTGAGTTGCGCCGAGAAGTCCTGGTCCTTGGGTCCGTGGGACTCGAAGGCCACGATGGAGCCCGGGCCGTGGAGCTTCTCCCAGGCGTCCTTGAAGTTGTCGGCGAGGCCCTTGGAGTAGTCGTTGGATATCTCGAAGAGCACGGCGGCTTTCGTGCCCTTGAAGGTCTTGGTCGCGAAGTCCGCTACCACGGGCGCCTGGAAGGGATCGAGGAAGGCGGCCCGGAAGACCCAGGGACGGTCCTTGGTGGCTTCGGGATTGGTGGACCAGGGGGTGATCATGGGCGTCCTGTTCTCGTCGGCGGTCGCCCCGGCGGGCACGGCCTGGCGCGAGGACTGGGGACCGACGAGGGCCCAGACCTGGTCGCGCTCGATGAGCTTCAGGGTGACGTTGACCGCGGACTCAGGCTTGGACTCGTTGTCCTCGTAAATGAAATCCAGCTTGTAGAGATCCCCGCCGACGTCGAGACCGCCCTTGGCGTTGATTTCCTCCTTCAGCATCTCGGCCGCGTACTTCGTGGATTCGCCCACCTTGGGAATCTCCCCGGTCAGGGGGATCGGGAAGCCGATCTTGATGACGGTATCGGCGGCGGCGGCAAGGGTCGCGGCCCCAAGGAGCAGGAGCGTGCCGCAGGCAAGGGACAGGATGCGCAATCTCATGAAACGCCTCGCGAGGGTTGAAAAGAGAGGGCATTGCCCAGCGGGGGGGGAAAACCGGGCGCGGAGACAGGGCCGTCCACCGGACGGTCACCGCCTCCTCCAATGGAATGCCATATTATCACAAACACCCGCGCAAGCAACCGCCACGGAGAGAAGACGCCAAAGTCGCCGGGTTGCACCCTTGCCCCCTTGTTGCTACCTTTCCGCCTGCGCCGTCGCGGCCCCCTGGGCACGTCCGAAGCGCTGGTGACAGGGATGGAAGGCGGATTCCGGGTCGGAGGCGAGAAAAACTTTTCGGAGGGACGGACATGGCGAAAGGGACGGAAAGCCCTCCCGGGCAGGACGCGGACTCCGTGACGAAAGCGGGGGGCGAAGAGCACGGGAACGTCACGAGCGAGATGGACGACATTCTCGCCAGCTGGCGCCCTCACATCTCCAATCCCAGGACGCTGGAGTGGCGGGACGGCTGGCTCGAGAACGGCTACTGCCGATCCTGCCGCCAGTGCTGCGGCCCCCAGGAATCCGACGTTCCCTATCCCATGCCGCTGCTTCCCTCCCAGCAGGGCCCCGAGGCCGCCCGCCGGTTCCATCTGCTGGCCCCGGACATGGCCTATCTGGCCGGCCCGGGATGCAAGTCCGCGACGCCGAGCGGCTGCGCGCTGCCCCGGGAGGACCGTCCGGTGGCCTGCAACCTCTTCCCTCTCGCCCTGGTCAACGGGACCATCCAGGTATTCATGTACTGCCCGGTCGCCTGGCACATCCCCATGGACCGGCTGCGGGAGATCGGCAAGGGCGTCGCGTCCTGGCTGACGGACTTCCCGCCCTCCGACCTGCGCCACCTCGACCGGCGGATGGATCCCGCCGAGGCGTCCCGCGTCTATTTCCCGCTCTTCGTCTCCGTCCTCTGAAGACGCAGAGGGACGGCGCAGGCGGACGCAAAAAGACGCCGCGGTCCGGCGCATAGCGCCAAGCCGCGGCGTCATGGAGACGTCTCGGGAAGAGCTCCGGGAGGACTCGGGAAATTTCGGGGCGAGGCCCGAAGGCCTGGATGCGGACTGCGCCGCGGCCCCCTACTTCGCCGTCTTGGGATCCCCCTCCTGCACGTCGACTATCCGCACGCCGAACTCCACGATGCCCTGGGGCGGCGAATAGAAGAGGACCATGAAGGGGACCTCGCCGCCTGACGGCACGTTGACGTTGTTGGAAAGGATCTCCAGCTTGTTGTTCAGGAAGGACTCCATCTCCTTCTCGTTGAGCACCTGCAGCTGGAAGAGGGAAAGCTGCGTGCCGGCGAGCTGCTTCTTCACGGAGACCGGCTTCTTGTCCCGGCCGTAGATGGCGCCCTCAACGGTCACGAGGGACTTGGGATCGGGGAACTCGTTGACCACCTTCCCCTCGATCACGAAGATCTTGCCCACCTTCTCGTTGTCCACGTAGTACTGGCGCACGTTGCGCATGGTCAGCCGCTCGACCTTCCGCTGGAGTTCGAGATCCGTGGGGGGCTCGGGCTTCTGGGTGGAGGTGAAGTAGAAGTATCCGCCGCCGACGCCCGCCGCGATGAGGATCAGGATGATGGCGAGCTTCAGCAGCAGGGCCTTGGCGAAAGGCGATGCCTTCCGCTCGGGCTTCGGGGGCGGGGGCGGAGGCGGAGCCGCCTTGGGGGCCTCCAAGGCGAAGACGTTCGCGCACTGGGAGCAGCGAAGCTTGCGCCCGGGCTTGGCGTACTCGTCGGGCAGATTGAAGCGGCTCGCGCAGGATGGGCAACGTACTTCCATGAAAAATGCATCCTATGTCCGGACTGATCGACGAGGCCGCCCCGTCATGCCGGCACGATCTCGCAGATGTCCGCAAGGGTTCGATACCGTTCGGCCAGATCCATGCCGTACCCCACGATGAACCTGTCCTCTTCGAGGACGAAACCCGTGAAGTCCGGGGAGAACTCCGCGACCCTGCGGGCGGGCTTGTCCACCAGCACGGCCGTCCGGACGCTTCTGGGACCGCGCCTCAGGAGTTCCGCCTTGAGGAACGCCAAGGTGTGCCCCGTGTCCACCACGTCCTCCACCACGAGGACGTCCTTGTCGGCAATCGGCGTCTCCATGTCCTTGACGAGGCTGACCGTGCCGGAGCTTTCGCTGCTCCGGCCGTAGCTGGCCAGCCTGACGAAATCCAGCTCCAGACCTTCGGTATGCAGGTATCGTGCCAGATCGCCGAAGAACATGAAGCCCCCCTTGAGAACGCACACGGCCACGAGAGGCGCGTCGGTCCGCAGACGCTCGATCTCCCCGGCCAGGGTCCGCACCCTGGCGGCGATGGTCTCCCTTCCGTACAGGACCCGCAGGCCGGAGACCATGACGTCACCCACCCGCACGGGCGTCGCGAAGACCACATCTCCCTCAGTCATGCCGGGGCCCCTCCACCTTCCCCTTGCCGAGATCGAGGAACATCGCGATCTCGTCGCAGTCGGGATACTTGGCGCAATTCACGCAATCGGCCCAGATCTTCTGGGGCAGCACGTCCTTGTCCACCATGACGAATCCCAGGTCCCGGAAGAAGGACTCCTGGTACGTCAAGGCGAATATCCGTCGCAGGCGCAGCTGGGCGCACTCCTCGATGCAGGCCCGCACGAGGTCCCCTCCCACCCCGCGGTTGCGCAGTTCCTCCCGGACCACCAGGGAACATATCTCGCCGAGATCCTCCCAGACCGGCGCCAGGGCGCAACAGCCCACGATCTCCCCTTCGGGGGTCTCCGCCACGAAGAAGTTGCGGATGTGGCCGTAGAGGTAGATGAGGGCCCTGGGCAGGAGCATCCCCTTCCGTGCGCTTTCCAGCAGCAGGGAGTGCATGGCCTTGACGTCGTCGATGTTGGCCTTCCGGGTGAGGAACTCGGCCATCTAGGATCCCCCGAGGAGCTTGCCGATGAGCGTCTGGAGATCCCTGGCGTCCACGACGCCCGGTGCGGAGGCCTGCAGCTTGCCTCGCGCGTAGAGGACGTTGTGGGGGACGCTCGTCACGCCGTAGGCGGCGATGATGTCGGCGCCCACGCTGTACACGGGATAGGGTATTCCCATCGTCTCGATGAAGGGGGGGAGCAGGTCGGGACTCTCGTCCACGGAAAGGCCGATCACGGAGACGCGTCTGCCCTCGTTCGCCCGGTGGACGATGGCGAGGTCCCGTATCTCCATGCGGCAGGGCGGACACCATGTGGCGAAGAAGTTGAGCAGGACCACGCCGTCCTTGTTCCCCTCCAGCAGTTCCGCCAGGCCCTTCACGTCGAGGATCTTCGGGACCGCGATCTCGGGTTTCGGGGCGGGTGACGGGGTGGCCGGGGGTTGTGCCGCAGGGGCCGCAGGTTGCGCGGCAGGGGCGGCAGAGGGCACGACGACCAGATCCGCGGCGATGGCCGACAGCGGCGACTGCAGGGCCGCGAAGGGCAGGATGAGAAGGATCCCCAGAAACAATGCTCTCGTCACGGCGTCAAAACTCCATTGTCCGGCTTGTCCAGAGAGGACGGGCAAGGCGCCGCGCATGCGCCTCCGAAACCTGCCGATTCGCACCCTGGCCATCCGTCACGCCTCCGGGACTCCCGCCCCGTCCTCGACGAAGGACTTCGCCGCGCGCACCCCGCTCACGGCGTCGACGCAGTAGGCATCGGCCCCGATGGCGTCGGCGAAGGCCTGGGTCACCGCCGCCCCGCCCACCATGACCCGGATGGGGAGGTTCCGCTTCCGCACCAGCGCCACCGTGTCCTCCATGCGCACCATGGTCGTGGTCATGAGCGCCGACAGGCCTATGATACGCGCCTCGTGCTCGACGGCGCAAGCGACAATGTCCTCGGCCGGGACGTCCTTGCCGGCGTCCACCACCGTGAATCCGTGGTTTTCAAGCAGCAGCGCCACTATGTTCTTGCCTATGTCGTGGATGTCGCCCTCCACCGTGGCCAGCACCACCACGGGCCTCGCCGTCGGCTCCCCGTCGTCGGCGAGGAGGGGTTTCAGGTGGGCGAAGGCCTTCTGCATGGTCTCGGCGGACCGTATGAGCTGGGGCAGGAAATACTCCTTGCGCTCGTAGCGGGCCCCCACTTCCGTGATGGCGGGGAGCAGGCGACCCTCTATCAGGGAGAGGGGATCGGCCCCTCCGGCGAGTTCCCCGTCGAGCAACGCGATCACGCGTTCGAGGTCGCCCGCGAGCACCGCCTCCGAACTGGTCGTCGCCGTCCCCCGTTCGCTCTTGGAGATGACCGTCACCGCACCGCCGGAGGGCTTCCATTCCCCGTACGCCGCGATGAATCGCTCCGCGCCGCGGTCGGCACCCTGCAGGACCGCCATGGCGTCCAGGGCCTCCCTCACCCGGGGGGCGGAAGGGTCCGCGATGCAGGAGGCGAGCCCCGCTCCGACGGCCATGGACATGAACGTGGCGTTGAGCAGCCCTCTCGCCGGCAACCCGAAGGAGATGTTGGACAGCCCGATCGTGGTGGTCAGCCCCCGGCTCCGGCACCAACGGAGCATCCTGAGACACTCCCGGCCCCCTTCGCCGTTGGCGGAGATGGCGAGGGCGAGAACGTCCACGAGGATCAGGTGCCGCGGAATGCCCATCTCCTCGGCCCTGCCCAGAAGTTCCTCGGCGATGGCGATGCGGGCCGCCGCCGTCACGGGCAGTTCCGCCCCCTTCAAGGGCAGCAGGATGAACGGGGTCCCATGGAGCTTGCACAGGGGGCCCAATGTCTCCAGGCGGTCGGCCTCGCCGCTGATGGAATTGACGAGGCAGGATCCGGGCACAAGAGGCAGGCAGGCGGCCAAGGCGGCCCTGTTCGGGGAATCCAGGGACAGGGGGACGTCGTGGCGGGCCGTCAGCGTCTGCACGAGGGACGGCAGGAGCACGGTCTCGTCCACGAGGGGGGCGCCGACGTTCACGTCGAAAATGGACGCGCCGGCCTCGACCTGCCTGTCCGCGAGTTCGAGGGCCATGTCCAGGCGCCCCGCCTGCAGCTGCCCGGCGAGCTTCTTCTTGCCGGTGGGATTGATGCGCTCCCCGATGACCACGAACCCGACGTCGGGCTCGATGGAGACCATCTTCGACCGGCTGGTGAGGACGACGCCTTTGGGGCCGGGGGGATCCGTGAAGGCCGGGACGCTCCCCGTCTTCACGATCCTCGCCAGTTCCCGGATGTGGTCCGGCGTCGTGCCGCAGCACCCCCCGAGAATCCTCACGCCCCTCTCGAGGAAGGCCGCGGTCTGTCTTGCATAGGGTTCGGGTCCCAGCGGAAAGACCGTGACGTTCCCCTCGAGACGCGGAAGGCCTGCGTTGGGCTCCGCCAGCACCGGGCAGGAACTGGACGCGACCAGGGCGGAGACCACCCCGGCCATGCCCTCCGGGCCCAGGGAGCAGTTGGTGCCCACGACGTCGACACCCATGTTCACCATGGTGCGGGCGAAGATGGCGGGGGTGGAACCGGTCAGGCTCTTCCCGTCCTCGAAGGTCATGGACACCATGACGGGCAGGTCGCACACGCGCCGGGCGGCGATCACGGCGGCCCTGGCCTCCGCGAGGTCGAACTGGGTCTCGATGAAGACGAGATCGCACCCGCCGGCGACAAGTCCGCGGATCTGCGCGGCGAAGACGTCGATCAGGTCGCCGGGGGCGATGTCCCCAAGCGGCTTCGCGAACCGGCCCGTGGGACCGACGTTCCCCGCCACGAAGGCGGGGCGTCCGCATGCGTCCCTGGCCTGCCGGGCCAGTTCCACCATGGATTTGCTGAAGTCGTGGACGTCGAGTTCCGCGGGGAGCTTGCAGGCGTTGCCGCCGAAGGTGCAGGAGGTGATGATGTCGGCGCCCGCGTCGAGATAGGCCTTGTGGATGCCGACGAGCACATCGGGGTTGGCCGCGCAGAAGCGTTCGGGGCCGAGTCCGGGGGGCATGCCGGCCGCCTGGAGCATGGTGCCTGTGGCGCCGTCCAGAAGCAGAGGACGCCTTTGTGCCAAGACCTGCGCAAACGTCTCCAAATCGGTAGCTCCTTGTGGGGCGGTATTGTGGATGCTTTCCGCCGTCGAGGCGGGGGAGTCCAAGACACCCGCGGCGAGCGGCAAGTGCGTGACACGGGACGGCGTTGCGCCAACGCTGAGGCTGTCTTGGGGTGCGGGGCGCCCGGCCGCCGGAATTCCTTCCGGCATTCAAAAACGTGAGAGACTACTACATTTCGATCCTTCCGTCAAGACGGCATTCGGAACGAGCAAGGAATGGGCGAAGGGACCCGCGATGCGCATGAAAGTCCGCCCGGGCATAGTCGGAGGAGGACTGCGCCTAGGGCGGGAAGGCACGCCAGGGGATGGCGAAGGCGCATGCTGCGCGGCCGCGACCTAGAACATGCCGCCGTGCATGCCGATCCGGGAGAACAAGAGAGATGTGCCGGGATGTTCCATCCTCAGGAAGACATCCGGGCTTCCCGCATCAGAACGCGGTGAAGCGCCCGGAATCGACCGTGCTGCTGGACGCATCATAAAACGGTCGCATACGTCGTCGAACAGAGCGGATCTTCTCAATCGTCAACTCAAAGCGAAGTACTGGTCTTCAATATTGAGATTTGCATTGACAAGCGTATACAATCCTAAATGGCTTAGGGATTTCGGCATCCATGATCCTCAAAGTTCTTCGATATCGACAGAATTACAGGGTGCCTCTTGAAGCGCGACTTGATCTCTGCATCAGGGATGATACGTCTATTTGGACTCGTGAAGTTTCCAGGAAAGTCATCGTGTGACTTGTTCCGCAAATAGCTCATAGTGTAACAACTGTAGCATGCCTTGACTGTCACGAGAATGAAAAGTTGTCTATCCGAGAAGGGGCGATGTGCCTCAAATCAGTCGACTATGGTGCTGAGAGGCATGTGTCTAAGGGATTTGTAAGTATCGTAAAGTTCACAATTTGCTGGACTGTGAGTCCATGCCACAAGATTTCCGTTGAATATCCATTTATTTTGCAATGCGAGGGGAAACGCCCATGCATAGGCACAAAGCTTCTGCAGCTTCATGTGCGTTATCGGATCATCCTCATCTGCATTCGCAAGAAAGAAGTCTGCAACATCCTGAACGGTCGGCATGAAGATTGCCTTCTCTGCGCAAGGGCGCCGCTGTTGACCACGTCTTGCGGAGACCTGTCGTCCCATCCGCATGGGGTGCAGACGGCCCCATGTCCCGCAACGCCCTCAGACAGAGGGGAAAGATGCGCCGCCAGTCCACATCCCGCCGATCTCCGCCGACCCGTGGGGCATCCCGCTGCCGTGGCCAAGCACCGCCTGCCATGGCAGGCCGCTCCGAACCATCCCTTCGCCGCCGTGCAAGGGCCGGTCTTGACACCCGCCGGATTTGGGGGACACTGGCAAGGTGGACTCTCTCGCGGTTCCCGGACCCCGATGCCGTCCATCCCCCCACCTCGGCAGAGAGGTTCCTCCCATGTTCCGACGCCCCATCCTCGTCTCCCTGTGCTGCGCCATCCTCGCCGGCCTGCTGCTGGCCCCACAGTGCCACGCCGCCAGACGATGGGGCTACGTCGACAGGTTCACCCCGGACAGATGGCACCTCGCCGATCCCGACTACGCCCTGTGCAAGTCGGGCACGCGCCAGTCCCCCATCGACGTCTCCCCCACCGCGACCGCGGACCTGCCGCCCCTCGTCCTCGACTACCCCAAGCCCGGCAACGTCGTCATCAACGAAGGCATCGACGTCCGGGTCCGGTTCCCCGAGGGGGACGTCATGGTCGTCGACGGCAACCGGTACCGCCTGCGGCAGGTCCACTTCCACGTCCCCGCCGAGAACCGCCTCGCGGGCAAGTCCTTCCCCATGGAGGCCCACTTCCTGCATCTGGACGAACAGGGCAAGCTCGTCGTCCTGGCCGTCCTCCTTGAAGAAGGGACCCCGAACGACCGCTTCGCGGCGCTGCTGGACGCCGTCCCCGCGAAGCCTGGCCAGCGCCGGACCCTTGCGAAAGGGTTCGACCCGGCGGCCATACTCCCCGGATCCACCGACTACGCCACCTTCATGGGATCCCTCACCACGCCGCCCTGCACCGAGGGCGTCCGCTGGTACGTCCTGACGACTCCCGTCCAGATCGGCAAACGGGAGCTCGCGAAGCACGGCCGCATCGTGTCCCACCCGACCAACCGCCCGCTGCAGCCCCACAACGGCAGGGAGATTCTCGGCGGAAAGTAGCCGGAGGGCCCTCGCGAAACCCGCACGTTTGCGGGAGTCCCGTCAGGGGATCCGAGATCCGGGCCCCCTTGCGTTTTAGGCGCCGCTGGCCCACAATGCGTCCCGCCGCTCTCCGGCGGCCCGCAATCCGCGCCACATATGTACGGATGGTTCCGTCACGCCCATGAGCCGTTCCAGCAAGAAGACAGCCTCCACAACGCCCCCCACCGGCGCCGCCACCCCCATCGCGATGCTCGAGAAGGCCCAGCGGACCCCAAAATCCCGCAAGGCCTCCAAACCCATGGCGCCCGATACACTCTCCCCCGGCGAGACGCCGAAGAAGGCCCAGCGGACCAAACAATCCAGCAAGGCCTCCAAACCTGCGGCGCCCGAGGTCCTCTCCCCTGGCGAGACGCCGAAGAAGGCCCAGGTGACGAAAAAATCCAGCAAGGCCTCCAAGCCTGCGGCGCCCGAGGTCCTCTCCCCCGGCGAGACGCCGGAGAAGGCCCAGGGGACAAAAAGATCCCCCAAGGCCTCCAAACCCGCAGAGCCCGAGATCCTCTCCTCCGACGAGACGCCGAAGAAGGCCCAGCGGACAAAAAAATCCCCCAAGGCCTCCAAGCCCGTGGAGCCAGAGACACTGCCCTCCCACGAGACGCCCGAGAAGGCCCAGGGGACGAAAACATCCCCCAAGGCCTCCACACCCGCGGACCCCGAGGCCCCCTCCCCCGGCGAGACGCCGGGGAAGGCCCAGCGGACCCAAAAATCCCCAAAGGCCTCCAAACCCGCGGACCCTGAGGTCCTCCCCTCCGGCGAGACGCCGGAGAAGCCCCAGCGGACAAAAAAATCCCCCAAGGCCTCCAAACCCGCGGCGCCCGAGTCACTCCCCTCCCACGAGACGCCGGAAAAGGCCAAGCGGATCAAAAAATCCCCCAAGGCCTCCGAACCCGTGGAGTCCGAGGTACTCCCCCCCGACGAGACGCCGAAGAAGGCCCAGGGGACGAAAAAATCCCCCAAGGCCTCCAAACCCGCAGCGCCAGAGACACTCCCCTCCGGCGAGACGCCTAAGAAGGCCCAGCGGACAAAAAAATCCCCCAAGGCCTCCGAACCCGTGGAGCCCGAGGTACTCCCCCCCGACGAACCGCCGGAGAAGGACCCCGACGAGAAAAATGAAGGCGATGGAGATCTCGAACCCGACGAGGGGGCCGAGCCGGACGACATCGTCGACATCGACGATCTTCCGGATCTGGACAAGGATTTCGGGGACGGCCTCGCCATAACCGACGACGCAGGCACGCCGGACGATCCGGCATCCACCCTGCCCGCACCCAGCCAGACGAGACTCCCCAAGCCCAAGGCCACGAGGGACAACCTCTTCCTCTATATCAAGGAGATCAGCAAGTTCCCCCTCCTGACCCCGGAAGAGGAGCAGTCCCTGGCCAGAAAGGTGCGGGACAAGGCGGATCCCGACGCGGCCTTCAGGCTGGTGTCCTCACACCTGCGCCTCGTGGTGCGCATCGCCATGGACTTCCAGCGCCGCTGGATGGAAAACGTGCTGGACCTGATCCAGGAGGGGAACGAGGGGCTCGTGCGGGCCGTCAACAAGTTCGACCCCAACAGGGGAATCAAGTTCTCCTATTACGCGACCTTCTGGATCAAGGCCTACATCCTCAAGTTCATCATGGACAACTGGAGGATGGTCAAGCTCGGCACCACCCGGGAACAGCGCAAGGTCTTCTACAACCTGCACCGGGAACGCCAGAATCTGGCCGCCCAGGGCTACGATGCCGACAACGCCGCGCTCTCGGAGCGCATGGGGGTTCCGGAGGCCGTCATCGCCGAAATGGACAAGCGCCTCTCCTCGGCCGACGTCTCGCTGAACACCCGCGTGGGGAAGGACGAGGACGGTTCCTCCCACATGGACTTCCTGCCGGCGCTGGGGCCGGGCGTGGAACAGAACCTCGCCCTCCGGGAGATGGCGGACATCGTCCGCGCCCATCTCAAGACCTTCATCCCCACCCTCAACGAACGGGAACGCTACATCCTCGAAAACCGCCTGCTTGCGGAGGAACCGGTCTCCTTGCGGCAAATCGGCGAACGGTATAACGTGACGAGAGAACGAATCAGACAGTACGAGATACGTTTGCTGGAAAAGTTCCGCCAACACATCTCCCTGGACATCAAGGACTTCTCAGAGGCATGGATACGCTGACCCTCCCACATCCGCTACGTTCCGGCGGCCTTGTCCGCCGATGGCTGCCGTGCCTGACGCTTGCGGCGACTCTCGTCCTCGCCGGCTGCAGCGGCTGCAGCGGCCCCAGAAAAGAGAAGGCCGGAGGGCAGGACACGCCGATGCTCGCCTCGGCGGCCGAACTTCCCGACGCCACCGCTTCCGAACCCGGCGGAGAGGCCGTGCTGGCCGAGACCGTGACGCCTCTGGCCATCGACGTCAAACCGACGCCCGAGGCCGAGATCACGTATTCCTACCTGTGCGCGATACGGGCCATCCAGCACGACGACGAGCAGGGCCTGCTCGAGGCCATGAACGGCCTCAAGTCGACGGAAGTCCCCCCGGAGGTCTGGCTGGAAGGCGGGGTGTGGCTCATGGGCCGGAAGTCCCTGGCGGCGGCCGCATATCTCGAGGAAGCCCTGCGCCTGTGGCCCGAGAACCTCTCCCTCACCCTGCTCTACACGGAGTTCCTCGCCGAGCACAACCTGCCCGACCGCGCGATCCAGACCATGCAGGACTACCTGCAACGGCACCCCGACATCGTCGAGGCCAAGATGGAGATGGCGCTCCTCCTGGTGAAAAGCAAACGCTACGCCGACGCCGACGCCCTCTTCGCCGGCCTCAGCCAGCAGCAGCGCACCCCGATGGTGGAGTACTACCACGCGAGGGCCCTGATAGGGATGCACCGCCAGGCCGACGCCCTCCCCCATCTCCAGATGGCCGTGAAGGGGATGCCGGATTTCGTGGAGGCGCTGGCGGAACTGGCCTTCCTCTACGAGCAGATGAACAACATGCGGGAGGCCAGGAACGTCTACGAGAAGCTGCACAACATGGACTTCGCGCCCAGGGAGGTCACCCTGCGCCTGATCTCCTGCTCGCTGCGGCTGAACCAGCCCGACCGGGCCCTGCGATACATGCGCCAGGGGCCGGAGGATCCGCAGTTCAAACTCGCCGCCGTGCACCTCTTCCTCGGCGCCAAGTGCTACCTCATCGCCGAAGGCCTGCTGAAGCAGATGGTGGAGGCCGGCAGCCAGAACCCCGACGTCTTCATGCTCCTCGCGGAACTGGCCTACGAGCACGGCAGGGACGTGGACCGGGCGATCTCCTGGCTTGACAGGATACCCCCCAAGAGTTCCGTCGCCCCCAAGGTCTCCATGATGCGGGCGGAGCTTCTGGCCAACAACGGCAGGGACAAGGATGCGCTGGAGGTGCTCTCCAACGCCCGCGTCCGGTTCCCCGAAATGGCGGAGTTCGCCGACATGCAGATCCGCCTGCTCGCCCGGGGCAAGCAGATGGACGCGGCCCTGTCCACGGCGCGCCAGGCCCAGAAGATCTGGCCGGCGAACACGGACCTGAGCTTCCTGCTGGGATCGCTCCTGGACGAGATGGGGGACAAGAAGGGCGCCTACGCCGTCATGGAAGGCATCCTGCAGACCCAGCCGGAGAACTATCAGGCCCTGAACTACGTGGGATACACCCTGGCCGAGGAGAACCGCGACCTGGAACGGGCTCTCAGCCTGCTCATCAAGGCCGACTCGATATCCCCGAACCAGTCCTACATCGTCGATTCGCTGGCGTGGACCCTGTTCAAGATGGGGCGGAACGACGAGGCGCTTGCGCAGATACGCCGCGCCGTGACCCTGTCGGACAAGGTGGACGCGGCCATCTGGGAGCATTACGGGGACATCGCCCTGGTGAAGGGACTCAAGGAGGAGGCCCGCAAGGCCTACATGAAGGCGCTGGAATCCCGGCCCGTCAATGCGGACGCCCTGCGCCAGCGCCTCTCGAAGCTCTGACGGCGCGCCCCGAACCCCGATGCACCGGGACGGGATCCGTCCCTGACGCATCGCCCTCCAGCAAGGTCATTCTCCCGACAAGGCATTTTTAATGATAAAGCGATACTGCCTGCTCGCCTTCTGCCTTCTCGCCCTGTGTGCCTGCGGCCGCGCGGTTCCGCCGCCTCCCGCCGCGGACGCCGACGGGCCGTGGCAGGCCTATCTCGCCGACAGCGCGGCCAGACCCGACGCCCCCTTCAGGCTCGGACTGAGCCTGCGATTCGGCACCGAGGGGGACACGCGGCGGGTCACGGCCCTGCTCTGGGGCAATGGCGACGGCCGGCTGCGCATGGACGTGATGGCCGGCGTCGGGGTTCTCGCCGCGAGCTACATGGAGACCGACGATCACGTGCTCATGCTGGATCCCAGGGCGAGGAAGGCCTATTTCCACCGCGGGTCCCTGAAGCCCCGCCTCAAGATGGAATTCCCGCTGCCCTTCGACCTGGGGCGTCTCGCGAAGCTCCTCACGGGACACTGGGTCGGTGTCTTCGGAACGGGGCACGGAGAGTCCGAGGCACTGCCCGTCGGCCGAGGATACAGACTCGAAGGCGATCCCGGCGGATGGCTCACCCTCGACTCCCGGGGCCTGCCCATCGCGTGGCGGGAGGACGACGCGGAGGGATGGCGCATGGACATCGCCTACGACGAGGGGCAACCTCCCCTCCCCCGCAGGGTCCAGCTCGCCCACGGCAAGGGCGGGAAGGCCATTCTCCTGGTCAGGGAGCGCGAGACCGTGCGGCCCTTCGAGGACGAGCAGCTCCGTCTGGCTCTGCCGGCGGACGTCGCGCTTCTCCCCATGCCCAAGGACAACCGCTGACAGCGAGGATCGTCCATGCCCACGCAAGCCGTCCTGCACATCGCCTGCGACCACGCCGGCTTCCCCCTGAAGGGCGTGATCACGGACCGCCTCGCCGGTCTGGGCTACGTCCTGGAGGACCACGGCGCCAGTTCCGATGCCCGGTGCGACTACCCGGTCTTCGCCGAACGCCTGTGCCGGGAGGTCCTGAAAACCGGGGCCCCCGGCATCCTCATCTGCGGCACGGGGATCGGCATGTCCATCGCCGCCAACCGCATCCAGGGCATACGGGCGGCGCTCTGCACCACGGAACTCCACGCCCGGCTCGCCCGGGCCCACAACGACGCCAACGTCCTGTGCCTCGGGGCCAGGATGACGGGAGAGGAGCTGGCCTTCGCCATAGTCCAGGCCTTCCTTCAGGGAACCTTCGAAGGGGGCCGCCACGCCGCCCGGCTGGCGCTCATCGACGGCGGATGACGGCGGCCGCCGGCACGATCCGAAGCGAGGCGCGGCCTCCACGACAAGCAATCAAGGCACGCACGGAGCGATCTCGAAAGACATGTTCCTATACAACACCCTGGGCCGCCGCAAGGAGGCCTTCACCCCCCTGCGCCCCGGCAAGGCGACCATCTACGTGTGCGGCATCACCGCCTACGATCTCTGCCACATCGGGCACGCACGCTCCGCCCTCGTCTTCGACGTCCTGGTCCGCCGCCTGCGCCGCCTGGGGCTTGAGGTCCTCTTCGTGCGCAACTTCACGGACGTGGACGACAAGATCATCAACCGGGCCAAGCAGGAAGGCCGGGACTGGCGGGAAGTGGCCGAGACCTACATGGCCGCCTTCCACGAGGACATGGACCGGCTGGGCATCCTCAGGGCGGATCTCGAGCCCCGCGCCACCCAGCACATGGACGGGATCCTGCGGCTCTGCGGCGCCCTCGTGGACGCCGGCAAGGCCTACCCCACCCCCGGCGGGGACGTCTACTTCCGCGTCCGGGACTTCCCAGGGTACGGCGGCCTTTCCGGCCGGAGCCTTGACGATCTGCTCGCCGGGGCCCGGGTCGAACCCGGGGAGGAGAAGGAGGACCCCCTGGACTTCGCCCTCTGGAAGGCCTCGAAACCCGGCGAACCGGCATGGGAGAGTCCTTGGGGCCCGGGACGCCCGGGATGGCACATCGAATGCTCGGCCATGAGTTCCCCCTACATCCCGCTGGACATCCACGGAGGCGGACAGGACCTGATCTTCCCCCACCACGAGAACGAGATCGCCCAGACGGAGGCCGCCTGCGGCTGCACCCTGGCGCGCCACTGGATGCACAACGGCTTCGTCCGGATCGACCACGAGAAGATGTCCAAGTCCCTAGGGAACTTCCAGACCATCCGGGAGGTGCTGGACCACTACCTGCCCGAGACCCTGCGGTACTTCCTGCTGTCGAAGCACTACCGCAGCCCCGTGGACTTCTCCTCCGCCGGCATGGACGATGCGGAACGGGCCCTGCACCGGGTCTACAGCTGTCTCTCCGACGTCAGGGAGACCCTTGCCGGGAAGGCGTCCGGGAAGAGCGTCCCCCTGCCGAAGGACGTCGCCGAGGAGGCCGAACGCATCCCCAGGGCCTTCGAGGAGGCCATGGACGACGACCTGAACACCGCCATGGCCATGGGGCACATTTTCTCCATGGTGCGTCTCGCGAACCGGGTCCTTGAGACGAAGGGGCTGAGGCAGGGATTGCAGGGACACGCGCTGCTGGAGTCCTTCCTCGGCCTGATGGAGGACTGGGGCGGACAATTGGGACTCTTCGCCGAGCCGCCCCAAGCCTTCCTGGACGGCCTGCGGGCCATCCAGGCCCGAAGGGCGGGGATCGACATGACACGCGTCGAAGGGCTTCTTGCGGAGCGCCTCGAAGCCCGACAGCGCAAGGATTTCTCCGCCTCTGACGCCCTGCGGGAGGAACTGCAGACGCTCGGCGTCATCGTGCGGGACACGCCCCGGGGGCAGACGTGGGACATCGCCTGACGGTCTCCCCGAAGGCGGGATCGAAATCGATGCCGCTTGCCCACATGACGCCGAGGATGTATCGGGAAGACGGCGCCTTCGGGACGATCCCGATGGCGGACCCGAAATCCCCCGCCACGGCACGGGCGCGGCTCGCCCACATCGCCGGGAACGGCGGACGACCCTCAACCTGATGCAGGTACCGATGCCCCTCCGCCTCATGCCCCGTCTGCGTCGCGCCATCGCCGTGGCCCTGCTGCTCCCGGTGCTGGCGTTCTGCCTCCCCCGTCCCGCCTCCGCCTCCTTCTTCGGCGGAGTCACCATCAAGGACGAGAAGGAGATGGGGCAGAGATTCGACATCCTGGTGCGGGCAAGCATGCCGGTGATACAGGATCCCGAGGTGACCCAGTACATCCGCGCACTGCTGCACCGGCTGACCAGGTCCATCACCCACCAGCCCTACACCTTCGTGGCGACGGTCATCCTGAACAACTCCCTGAACGCCTTCGCCATCCCCGGCGGATACGTCTACGTCTTCACCGGGCTCATCATGAACCTGGAGGACGAGGAGTCCCTGGCCGCAGTGCTGTGCCACGAACTGGCCCACGTGACCCAGCGCCACGTGGCGGCCAGGATGGAACGGGCCAAGTACCTCACCATCGGCTCCCTCCTCCTCGCCATCGCCGGCGTCGCCGCGGGCGGGTCCGGGGGAGGCGCCATCGCCATGGGGGCCCTGGGCGCCGGACAGTCCGCCATGCTCAGCTACAGCCGACAGGACGAGAACGAGGCGGACAACATAGGCTTCCAGTATCTGCTGGCCGCGGGCTATCCTCCCCAGGGCATGGCCGACGGCTTCAAGGTCCTGCGCCAGAAGAGCTGGATGAGCGGCACGAGCGTCCCCACCTACCTCTCCACCCACCCCGCCATCGGCGACCGGATAAACAACATCATGGCGCGCGTGGCGGCCCTCCCCCTCAGCGTACAGAACCGGACCCAGGACGAGAAACGGTTCAACCGGGTCCAGGCGCTGCTGTGGGCCCGGTACGGGGACGAGCAGTCGGCCTTGCAACGCTTCTCCTCCCGTTCCGACGCCCTTTCGGTCATGGGGAGAGGCGTCGTCCTCTCGCGGATGAATCGCGTCAAGGATGCGGAGGCCGCCTTCGACAAGGCCGTGGCCATGGCGCCCGGAGACGCCCTCGTGAACAGGGAGGCCGGCATCTTCCACTTCCGCAAGGGGGACATGCCCAGTGCCGAAAAACTCCTGCGGGAGGCGATGCGTCTGGATCCCCGGGACTACATGGCGACCTTCTTCTACGCGAGGTATCTGGACGAGAGCGGGAAGACGACCCAGGCGGAGAACTACTACAAGGAAGTGCTGCGATACGTGCCAGAGGAGGCCGACGTCCACGAGGCCTATGCGCGCTGCCTCGGCAAGGCGAACAGGACGCTTGACGCGTACATCCACATGACGTACAGTGCGCTGTACGCCAACAACAAGCGGCTGATGAACCAATATCTGGCGAAGGCCAAGGCTCTTGCGGAGAAATCTTCCGACAAGAAGGAATTCCAGCGTCTCGAGGCCGCCTGCAAGGTGCGGAAGGAGATATGGGATAAGGACTGACGTAAGACGTCCATCGACCAGATCAAATCAGTCTGGAAGACGAGAAATTATTAGCCTCAATCTCCACGTTTCAAAACGTGGAGAGAGATAAAATTCGATACAGGATATTTGAAAAAACAATAACACAAATATTGGAATTTTCCACATGCTAACGAGACTCTTGATACAGAACTTTCTATGCATAAAAAATCATTCGTTTAAACTCAAAATCTTAACTTGCTTCTCGGCAAAAAAGGCACTGGAAAATCAGCATTAATTGACACAATTTTATTTTTAAACTCTATAAAATGTAGCGAGTCGAATGACATAATTCCTTTAAATTTAAATGAAATTGACTTGGGCACTGCGCAAGACATCTTATATCAGTACGCCACCTTTGATACTTTGACACTTGGTCTAGAGTCAGATGTGGGTATGCATCTGCTGGACTTTCAGTGCGATGCTCAAAAGGATTACGTAAAACCAGTTGGTTTTGATAAATCTTCGACAATCGAAATTATCTTCAAACATATTCCCGCTGTTTACTACCTAGCTGCGTCTCGTGTTTATCCGCAAACACTTCATCTAAAATCCCGATCAGGAATTGAAAAATATCGATTTGGTATTCACGGTGAACATGCAGTATTTTTTCTTGCACAGCATGGCGCTGACGACATTAACAATGAAGCATTGAAACACCCAAAAAGCAATACTACTACACTTAAAGATCAAGCAAATGCATGGATGGGAGAAATTTCACCTGGGATTCGCTTAAACGCTGAAGAGATTAAAGGAGCAGATGCAGTAAAACTTGACATGCAGTATTTGCAGCCATCTCGTGGCTACACGAATCGCTTCAAGCCTACGCATGTCGGTTTGGGCATCAGCTATTCGCTACCTGTTGTCATGGCATTGCTCACATCAAAGCCTGGTGAAATCCTGTTAATCGACAGTCCTGAATCAAATCTTCATCCATCCGCACAAGTCGCTATCGGAAGACTGGCATCTCTTGCTGCAGCATCAGGAGTACAGGTCATTCTGGAAACACACAGTGATCATATTGTCAATAGCGTACGCGTTGCGTGTAAAGAAAATTGCATAGCTTCCAATAATGTTGCTTTATTCTATTTCGATAGAGAAACTACGAAGAGAGAGCAATATGCGCATATTCACGATATAGACATTGATAGCAATGGAGAGTTAAGCGACTACCCAGACAATTTGCTTACGGAATGGAGTTCTCAGTTGCTAAAACTAATGTAACAGCAGTAGCAATATTTTATAATGCTCAAATCATGTCTATTCGAGGGAGTTCGACATGGGACAGGACATCATGCACGCCACCACCATCCTGGCTGTCAAGAAAGACGGCTGCATGGTCATGGCCGGAGACGGCCAAGTGACACTCGGCCAGAGCACCGTCATGAAACACAACGCCCACAAGGTGCGCAGACTCCAGGAAGGACGGATACTTGCGGGATTCGCAGGCGCAACGGCTGACGCCTTCACCCTGTTCGAACTCTTCGAGGGCAAGTTGAAGGAGTTCCGCGGGAACCTGATCCGGGCCGCCGTCGAACTCGCCAAGGACTGGCGCAAGGACAAGTACCTGCGCCGGCTTGAGGCCATGCTTCTGCTGGCGGACCAGACGACCATCCTGCTGCTCTCCGGAAACGGCGACGTCATCGAACCCGATGACGACGCGGCCGCCATCGGCAGCGGCGGACCCTACGCACTGGCCGCCGCGAGGGCCCTGTTGCGCCACGGCGACCTCCCCGCCCCGGAAATCGTCCGCAACGCCATGGCCATCGCCGCCGAGATATGCGTCTTCACCAACCAGAACCTGACCGTGGAAATCCTGCCCGCCCCGGAACAGGCCCCGCCCTCGGAGGACGCCCCGAAGACCCCGGACGGCGATGGAAAGAAGGCCGCGACACCGGCAAAACGCGCCACGACTCCCAAGTCGCCCGCCCAGGATGCGCCCGGCGCCTGACGGCAAGGTTCCCGCTCCGATGGATCTTCGGGCGCGCCCACACTGCGCCATCGGTTCCCTCCCGCCATGCCCGGTGGACGCGTTGCTCGGGCCTTGTCTCGACGCCTTGGGCAGGGCGGGAACCCTCGTCCTCTGCGCCCCGCCCGGGGCCGGCAAGAGCACGAGAGTCCCCCTCCGCCTCCTGGACGCCCCCTTCCTCGAAGGCCGCAAGATCCTGCTGCTGGAACCCCGACGCATCGCCGCCCAGGCGCTCGTCCGCCACATGTCGGCCCTCCTCGGGGACGTTCCCGGAGGACTCGTGGGGCTGCGCACCAGGGACGCGACCCTGACGGGCCCCCGCACCCGATGCGAAATCCTCACCGAGGGCGTGCTGGTCCGGATGCTCCTCTCCCAACCCGACCTGCCTGACGTCGGTTGCATCCTCTTCGACGAATTCCACGAACGCTCGATCGCGGCCGACGCCGCTCTCGCCCTTGCCCTGGAAAGCCGGCAGGCGCTGCGGCCGGACATGCGACTTTGCGTGATGTCGGCAACGCTTGAGGCCGAACCCGTGGCGCGGCTTCTCGGCGACGCCCCGATACTGGCCGGCGGGGAAAGCCCCCATGCCGTCGACGTGCGATATCTGCCGCCTCCCACGGGGGATTTCGAGGACGTGGCCTTCTGGCGGCACATGGCGGACGTCTGCCTCCATCTCCTCGCCTCAGAGTCGGGAAGCCTGCTGGCGTTCCTGCCTGGCATGGCCGAGATCCGCCGCACGGCCCGGCTTCTTGAGGATCGCCTGCCCCCGGACGTCGACCTGCACACGCTCCACTCGGCCATCGGCCCGGCCGCGCAGGACGCTGCCCTCGCCCCCGCAGGGGCTCGGCGCAAGCTGGTGCTGGCCACATCCATCGCCCAGACGTCCCTGACCATCGACGGCATACGGTGCGTGGTGGACGCCGGACTTTCCCGACAGCCGCGCCTCGACCCCGCCACCGGTCTCACGCGCCTCGTGACCCGCCGCGTCTCTCTCGCATCGGCCGCCCAGAGGGCCGGGCGGGCGGGTCGCAACGCGCCAGGCGTCTGCGGCCGACTCTGGCATCAGCAGGAGGAGCGTGGGATGCCCGCCAAGGATCGTCCGGAGATGCTCGACGGGGATCTTTCCGGCATGGTCCTGCAACTGCGGGCGGAAGGCATCGCGGACATCGCGTCCCTGCCCTTTCTGGATCCGCCCCCGGCGACGCATCTCGACGAGGCCCGCAAGACCCTGGAAGGTCTCGGCGCCTTGGACAGCGATGGCAAGGTGACCGATCTCGGCCGCGACATGGCGGCCATCCCGGCGGATCCCCGCCTCGCAGCCCTCTGCTGCCGAGGGAAGGCCATGGGACTCGGAACCGCCGCCTGCCATCTGGCCGCCTTCCTCGAACGCGAGACGTCCCCCCGGGGCGCCCATGCGGGAGGCGATCTTGTCCTCCAGATCGCCCAGGCGGCGCAAGGCCGCTCCAACGCCCCGGAAATCGGGCGGGATCAGGCCCAGCGCCTTGCGAGACACCTCGGGATACGGCTCGAACCTTGGCGGGACGCATGGACGGATCGGCTGCCCGCCCTGCTGGCCTTGGCGTGGCCCGGATGGGTGGCCAGACGGACGACTGCCGCCGGCGGCGGCCGCACACCGTCCCAAGGGAAGGTGTGGTACCGCCTGCGATGCGGCACCTCGGCCCATCTGCCGGAGAGCGATCCCCTGTCCCGGCGGGAGTTTCTCGCCATCGCCGCCATCGACGTCACGGGGGCGCGGATACGCCGGGCCATGGGCCTGACCCTGGAGGACATCGAGACCTGCTTCGGCCCGTCGATCCGGATGCGGGACACCGTCCGCCTCGGCCCGGCCGGCGAAATCGTCGCCAGACGCGAGCGCCTGCTGGACGAACTGGTTCTCGCCGACGTCCCGCTGCCCGCCCCGGACGCCGAGACATGCAGAGATCTGCTGTGCAGGCATCTGCAGGATCTGGGCGCCGACGCATTCACCCTGCTGCCCTTCGATCGCACCTGCCGTCAATGGCAGGCGAGGGTGTCCACGATGCGCGACCTCGAGGGCGACCCGTGGCCGGACGTCACGGACGACCGACTTCTCGCCCGGATACCCGAATGGCTCGCCCCCGCCCTCGCCGGTCACACCAGGGTCGGCGACGTCGATGTCGGCGCCTTGCGTGCAGGACTGGCCTCCCTGCTTCCAGGCCGGTTGCGGCATCGCCTCGATCAGGAACTCCCCCGGGAGCTCGAGACCCCTTCCGGCAACCGCCGAGAGATCGTCTACGGCGAGACGGGAGGCCCCTGGCTTGCCGCGAAGCTTCAGGAGTTCTTCGGCTGCCGCGAGACGCCTCGCATCGCGAACGGCCGCATCCCCCTGACCTTGCGCCTGCTCTCCCCGGCCGGCAGGCCGCTGCAGGTGACGGGGGATCTGGGACATTTCTGGGAGCACGGCTACCCTGGAGTGCGGGCCGAAATGCGAGGCCGCTACCCCAAACACCCCTGGCCCGAGGATCCCCTGACGGCGCCTCCCACGGCGCGCCCAAAGACGCGAGGCCGCCATGGATAGCCCGGCATTGCGTCCCCCTGCTTCTTCTCCCGCAAGGGAGACCGCCATCCCCTCCGGCAGGACGACGGTGCTGGTGGGGCTGTCCGGAGGCGTGGATTCCGCGGTGGCCGCGCTGCTCCTCAAGGAACGGGGACACGACGTCATCGGGGTCACCATGGCCATCTACGACGGCCCCCCGGGCGACGCCCCGGCGCGACACGCCTGCTACGACTGCGGGGAACGGGAGGAGATCGAGCTTGCCCGGGAGGCGGCGAGGCGCATCGGCATCCCCCATCATGTCCTGGACTGTGCCCGGCAATACAGGCGCATCGTGCTCGCCTACTTCCGCCGGGAATATCTGGCGGGCCTCACCCCGAACCCCTGCGTGCGCTGCAACCATCTCGTGAAGTTCGGCGTGCTGCCGGCGGCCGCATCGAAAAGCGGACTACGCTTCGACCTCTTCGCCACCGGCCACTACGCCAGGACAGGATTCTCCGAAACCTACGGCAGGCACGTCCTGCGTCAGGGGGTGGACACCCCCAAGGACCAGTCCTACTTCCTCTATCGGCTCGACCAGCGACAGCTCGGACGGACGATCCTCCCCCTGGGGGAGATGACCAAGGCCGAGGTACGGGACATCGCGCGCCGGGCCGGGCTGCCCATGGCGGACCAGCCCGAGAGCCAGGACTTCTACTCCGGCGACCGGGCCGACATCCTCGAGGTCAGGGACACGCCGGGCAGGATCGTGGACACGGCCGGAAGGCAGCTTGGCACCCACTCGGGCTTCTGGCGCTTCACGCCGGGACAGCGCAGGGGGCTTGGGATCGCCGCAAGCGAGCCCCTGTACGTCCTTCGCGTCGATGCCGCCCGCAACGAAGTGGTGGTGGGGACCTGGGCCGAGTCCCACAGGCCGTCCTGCCGCGTGGGGAACCTGCGCTTCATCGTCCCCCTTGAGGAGATCGAAACGCCGTTGCGGGCCCGGCTGCGATCCTCCCAACTCCCCGTGGCGGTGTCGGACGTCCTGCAGGACATCGCGGCCGGGGAACTCGAGGTCGCCTTCGCCGAGCCGCAGCAGGGCATGGCACCCGGCCAGTCGCTGGTGCTCTATGCGGGGGACATGGTGGTCGGCGGGGGCGTCATCCTGCCCGAACGCGCACAGGCCGGCCTCACACCCCCCGAAAATTGAAGAGAGCCCCTCGACATTGCCGAGGGGCTCTCCCGTATCAGCTGCATCGTCGGATTTTCGCCCTTGCGCCGAATCGGTGCAGAGGCGACGCTGGGACTACTTCAATGCCGCGGCTCCGGCCTGGGCCACTGCGGTGTCTTCCTTCACGCTGCCGCCGCTCACGCCGATGGCGCCGACGATGGAACCCTTGCGAATCAGCAATTCGCCGCCGCCGAATATGATCAGGCCATCATTTGTGACCTCGATGCCATAGAGTTCCTGCCCGGGCTGGGCGGCAGCACCGAGCTTTGCGGTTGGCATGTTGAAGAAGCGAGCCGTGACGGCCTTCTTCTGGGAGATGTCTATGCTGCCAAGGAACGCGCCGTCTTCACGGAAGAAAGCCTTGAGGTTGCCGCCGGCGTCGACCACGGCGATGTTCATCGGGACGCCCTGCTTCGCCGAGAAGGCCAGTGCGGCGTTCACAACGGACTGGGCTTCGGCCAAGGTCAGATCGTCGGCGAGTTGCATGGCCGGCTTGTCGGCCGATGCCGCGAACGCACTGGTGGCGGCCAGTAACAGAACCATTAAGAGAGGAAGGATACGATGCATGATTGCACTCCTTGGGTTTGACATTCTGGACAATGATAGCAAACGCAGCTGACTTAAATCACGTTGTCGAGCATGTACAGGTTGAAATGCGTTTGTAAAAAATTGTTTTCCGGGGGACGCATACAACACAGTACTGCTGGCGCACGTTTTAGGGAAATGTTGAAGTTATAGCAAAGGTTGCCTTACAACGGTGCCGATGAACCTAAAACAAGTTGGGAATATGATTTACAGATGCCCTCCTCAAAATTTAGTGATTTTGATAATAGTTGGAAATATCATGACGGACGGCTGTCCGTGATATGACGGATTTAGCTGGCTAAAATGATGCAGCCGAAAATAGGACATCAGCTAATTTTCAAATCAATCACAACGTGAACTTGGCAAAAAATCTGCTAAGCATCAACTTTAGTAGGGCCTCTAGCTTGACGATATGCTTCTATACTATTGAACTCGGGCACTTTTACGATAGTTCTAAATATATCACCTTCCATGAGTTCCGCATCCGCCCCGCCATACGGCACGCAATATTTTTTTAAATTCCATAAACCCGACCCTAATGCATCTGCGCGGCCAATTTGGCGGAAGAAATGTGCAAGTAAGGGATTTTTTGGTATTGGAGTACAATCCTTGACATCAATGCGGCCTGACTGACCAGAAGCACTGGCATTTTCTGCAGTAACTTTACCATACTCTATGATGATTTTAGCGGGAAAATTACTTGCGTAGTCACGATGTATCAAGATATTTGATGCAATCTCACGGAAAATTTTATCACGGAGGCTTATAGATGCTATGCCTTCCAAATAGAATGGGCTAGGCAGGTGCTTCTTTACAAAAGTCATGATACGATCATAGCTTTCAAGCAAATTGACATCTACAAGGTCTCGGTCATCGTAATGATCAATATTTACTTTTCTAAAAATCAAGTCAGTGCTATGATGCGGAATCAAGTTCTGCAGTGTAGATCGCTTCCCCAGAAGCAGTATCGCAGCTAGTCGTAGTCCTTCTTTATGTGTTGATGGGTCGGTACCATAGAGCTGTGCACTTTTCAAGAATTGCAGTTCGCCCATACCCTTCCAAGGATGGCCTTCCCAGTACACGGATGCCATATTCTGACATGGCTGGATCCAATCACGTTCAATATCATCAAGAGTTAAATGAGGAAGAATTTCATTTAGATTAGATTCTGACTGTTTGCGCTTGAAAAGTAATGTTAATTTGTCTACGTCTTTAGTAATATCCAAGTCGAGATTTTCGTGCCGATCGTAAATGCGGCCATTGCACTGATAGACTTGGTCGCCGGCAGGGACAAATATGCGAAGTATCTTCTTTTCCTCAAAAACGAATTCGTCAATAGGCAAGCGTATTGGCGGAAAAATCTTCAGGGGACTACTGACAACATCAATGAATTCTTTGTGTATATTTTCTATGGCGTTTGGATCGACTCCCTCTACGGTCCCATCGTCTTGCACGCCGAGAAGGATTGTGCCACCATATCTATTGAGAAAAGCGCAAATGGTTTCATAGACAGAGTCGCTGACACTATTCCTGCAGGGTATGAACTCGACATCAATGCCCTCACTATTTTCGATAAGTTCTCGTATTCGATAGCCTTCCCAATTCATATCAACTTCCTAAAAATTATCGTCACATGTAAGTAAAACTGTGTTGTTGATGGGCGCATATTTATTTGAAGACCACACGCCGCATGGTTGAGGTGGCGATGCACACCCGGTCAGACTTTACAAATAATTATGCGACCGTCAATATTTACCATTCTGAACCTTCACATCATGGTAGATCTGATCAATCAAGCTACTGACGTCAGGAACGAGCTTTCCGTTGACCGTACATCCAAGGAAGTGAGAGAAAAGTCGCATTCCTGAATATCTTACCTCTTGTGCCCCTTCGCAAAGCTCGCGCATGCAGGCATTTGTATTGTTATCCGGGGCTCCCCAGACACAGAAAAAACATTCGACATTCTCTTCTCCTTGCCCTGCCTTAGCTGTACCAGAGAACGTGCCGCCTGTTATTGTCGGTATGAATTTTTCGTTTCCGGTCTCTCTCAAGCGTTTCGCCATCATTTCAAGAATTTCTTTTGATGGCTCCGTTGCCTGCCAAATTGGATTTTTAAAATAATTGTCAAAAGCTTGACCTATAGTGGGATACCCTTTGCTTGATGGATAGGATCTCGCTTCAAAGCCTCGCACTTTCTTTATGATCGCAGAAGCAAGCTCAGTATCTTTAACCAGCTCCTTCGATTCAGCCAGAGGATTGCTATTTGTCGATTGTGACGTCACGCCGCCGCGAGAGAGCATCGTATCAAGAAAGAACTCTTCAGCTCTCCTCTGTTCCGAAAATTTATAAGGATATTCTGTCCGTTGTGTCTGCGCATTGTCGGAGACCCAATTTTCATGAGTAGCACCGACATTTTTCGCATGGTCTTCATCTATAAGTGGATCCTGATAGACTTTTGAAAGAAACTCGTTTGTGTCGGTGATTAGCTTTCCATTCTTCCTGCAAGCCAGGAACTGTGAGAAAAGCCGTATGTTTTCAAAACGTTGTACGGTCTTGCTTTCGCATAATTCTCGTGTGCAGGCATTGACATTGTTATCGCTTGCTCCATTTACAGAAAAGAAACACTCCGTGATATCCTTGCCGGTGTCCGTTTTCATTATTCCGGTAAACACGCCATTTGCGTATGTTCGCAGGTATTTCTGACCTCCAGTCTGCTGCAAAAACTTCTCCGTCATCAATTTCATTTGGTCTGAAAGTCTTTCGGCTTCCCAAGACGTTTCATCGAAGTATAGGTCAAAAGCCTGTCCAATCGGTGGGTATCCTTGACTGACGGGATAGCTCTTCGCTTCAAAATTGCGTATTTTGTTGACAACTGCAGTGGCAAGGGCATCGTCATTATTGCCTTTGCTTGCCGGCTGCATCTGTCGATTGCTTTTTCCTGTGTTTGCTCCCATTAGAGGGGTAGACGTGTTGAGTAGTATCAACGTTGCAATGCTACATGCAATGCAGAGTTTTAAAAATGACAACATTTCGTACATCACATTACACTGTTAGAGTGCAGTCCCTTTCTTCGGGACAAAGAACTTGGTCATGTCGACGCCTTCAAGCTTGAGAAGCTTCACCTTTTTCGCAATGCCGCTGGCATATCCTGTCAGACTCCCGTTCGAGCCGACGACACGGTGACAGGGTATGATGATGGAAATGGGGTTGTGACCCACAGCGCCGCCGACGGCCTGTGCGGACATCCTTTGCTTGTGCATCCTGCCGGCCATCTCCTTCGCTATATCGCCATAGGTGGTGACCTCGCCGTACGGAATCGTCCGCAAAATGTCCCAGACTCCCTGGCGGAATGCGCCGCCTATGGGCGCCAAGGGCAAATGGGAGATGCCCAGTCTCTCTCCCGCGAAGTATCCGTCAAGCCATTCGTTCACCATGAAGAACACGGGGATGTCGTCCTTCGCAGTGG
Organism: Desulfovibrio sp.; assembly: GCA_031272715.1. Lineage (GTDB taxonomy): Bacteria > Desulfobacterota > Desulfovibrionia > Desulfovibrionales > Desulfovibrionaceae > Desulfovibrio. Next base: position 80,359 of record JAISTH010000071.1, on the reverse strand, counting down.
GTTTCTCGGGCAATGAGTCGCCATGGTATTTCTGGGCATTTATCCATAGGCCGACGAGATTGTCACCGTCACTTGCGAGGGTAAGCTTTCCGACAGGGGATTTATATGTTGTCGAGTAGTACATTTTCAGCTACCTTTACAGTGAGTTCCAAAGATTGACTGTCGCGTAACTGCGCCATGGCCTCCATTTCTCCGCTAAAGCGAGAATCTGTTTGGGATTGTCGCAACGCAGGGCTTTCTTTACGCCATAGTCAGTTTCGAGGAAGGCGTCCTTGAACCCCATTGCTCTCATTGCGATGTAGTTAGCCGTCCATCTCCCTATGCCGCGGATTTTTGACAATTTCTCGATTTCCTTCTCGGGATTCGTGCAGGTGGTAAAATCAATGTCGTTTTTTTTGAAGCACCGTGCCAACTCCTGGATTGTCCTTGACCGCGCGGATATCACACCATGTTCACCGAATCGCTCCACGATGTCATCACCAAGATTCAGTATGTCTTCAGGCGATGGAAATGTATGGGTCAGCTCTTCAATATGTGTTTGCAAAGGCATCCCGAAGGATCTGGCGATTCTTGCCGCTAGCGTTCCCGCCGCCTTCACGGTGATCTGCTGCCCCAGCACGGCCCGAACGGACATTTCAAATGCATCGAAACACCCCGGCACCCGCGTCCCGATTTTGCAGAGATCAGGACGTATTTCATCCATCACAGAAAGTTTGTCATATACTTCTTTGGGATCACAGAGCAGGTCAAACTGTCTTTCTACTTGAGACAAAATCTTCGGCAATGCAGGATTGAGAGCGTTGTTTGCAGTGATTGTCAGTGTGCATTTGTCAGGATTATTGCTTACTTTGAGCCAACCGTGCAGTAGCTGCCCTTCATCATGAGCGATGCGCACTGTGCGGAAATATGCATCATCCTTTACGATTTCGACACCAGCAATCGCCCTCCCTGCAAAGAACTTCAGTATCGCATCCCACCTGTACGGCTGTTGATATCCAAGCTCAGACGAGATGGTTTCTCCATGTTTGCTCACTTGTATGTCTGCCTATGGGCTTTGATGGTTGGCGATCACGCACTGCGGCGGGAGAAATGCAACATGGTGACGGTATATTTTAGATATTCATTAGCTTTATAGAATATATCTTCAAGACAATGGCGCAAAAAAGTCTTGAAAAAATTTAAGCTCAAAAAAATATAGGGGTACGGCGGGTCACAATATGTGCTGCTAATGATAGGTCTCACATCGTATTCGGGATAATCTCAAGTTAAAGGATGTCTAGGCCGTTGCACGCTTGCTGATACACGCCAAACAATAGGCGCTCTTTTGATGGTGGGCAGTGGGTGACTTGAACACCCGACATCCGCCTTGTAAGGGCGGCGCTCTACCAACTGAGCTAACTGCCCAGACGAAGGGGATGAAACAGGGACTCAATCTGACTGTACTTTAACAATAACTTATATCTGGATAGCATTGATGCAAATTATGTTGATTACGATCGTAAAGAATTGACCACCCTCTGAATCTACAGTGTCGCAACACTCCTTCAGACGCTCTATCCGCCCTTGAGCTTGCGTCGTTCAAGGCCGCTTATGATGTCTGTCAGGCGGACTCCGTACTTCTCGTTGATGATGACGGCCTCGCCGCGCGCCACGAGGTTGCTGTTGAGAAAGACGTCCAAGGGTTCGCCCGCGAGCTTGTTCATCTCCAGTATCGCGCCTACCTTCAGCTGGAGCAGTTCGTGGATGGTGACGCGACTTCTCCCCAGTTCCGCATGCAGTTCCAGCGGCACGTCCAGGATGAAGTCCATGTCCTTCGTCTTGCTGCCATCGCTGGGCTGCCGGGCGATCTCCGTCATGTCCGGCACCGCGAACGGCCGTATGGGACTGTCGGACGTCGCGGGATTGGGGTAGACGGTGTGGCGCGGTGCCGCGCCGGGGGCGCTTTCGTTCTGGGCCATGGGGCTTGCCTCGCGGGTTCGATGATCCCTGGCGCATCGGAACGCCCCGCCGCCATGGGCGACGGTGAAGGTGCGCGGGATGTCGGCGCCATGGCACGGCCAGTGGCGCCACGCCATGGGACGCCTCCGATCCCCCAGTCCGGGGCGGAACGAAGGCGGTTCCCGGGCGCGACAGGCACCCGGCGCAAGTCCATTCCTGCAAGAAGGACGCCATTTCGCGCACCGCTTTCTTGCGGGGAACGCGGAACGACTGGCGCCAAACCCCTGACGCGCCCGACGGTCTCGCGACGTGGCGCCGCCCCCTCCGGGGAACCTCGTGCCGATGCCCAACGCACACGGCGACAGGGGACCCGCACGATCCCCCTTGGGAACGTGACGGAAGAGAGTACCACACCCTGCGGCGCCATTCAAGCCTTGGTGCGAAACATCCCCAGACGTCGACCCGGAGGGCGATGCATCCGTCGATGAAGGTGCGCGGGATTGGGTCTAACGGGAAGGTGCCGGAGCCGGCCTCGACGGCTGGGGCGGCTTGGCCAGGGCGCGCAGTTGCGAGAGGCTGGCTTCAAGGTGCTGGGGATCCGCCACGTCCTGGCGCAGGAAGTCGTTGATGGCCGGCATGGCCCCGATGGCCTCGTCGATCTCCGGGTTGCTTCCCTTGGCGTAGGCGCCGATGTTGACCATGTCCTCCACGCGGCGGAAGGTGCTCATGCGCCGCAGGACGATCCGCCCGGCATCGATGTCCTCACGCTGGCAGATGTCGGAGCGCAGGCGGCTGATGGACTTGAGCACGTCGATGGACGGGAAGTGTCCCTGATCGGCCAGTTCGCGGGTCAGGACGATGTGCCCGTCGAGAATGGAGCGAACGGCGTCGGCGATGGGTTCGTTGAAGTCGTCGCCGTCCACGAGGACCGTGTAGATTCCAGTGATGGTGCCTTTGGCCGATCTTCCGGCCCGTTCCAGGAGCTTGGGGAGCTGGGCGAAGACCGTGGGGGTGTATCCCTTGGTGGTGGGGGGTTCCCCGACGGCCAGTCCCACTTCCCGGGCGGCCATGGCGAAGCGCGTCACCGAGTCCATCATGAGGAGCACGTCCATCCCCTTGTCCCGGAAGTATTCCGCGACGCTGGTGGCGGCGTGGGCCGCCCGCATCCTGACCAGAGGCGACTGGTCGGACGTTGCGATGACCAGGACCGACCGGGCCATGCCCTCCGGTCCCAGATCCCGCTCCATGAACTCCAGGACCTCCCTGCCCCGCTCGCCCACCAGGGCTATGACGTTGACGTCGGCCCGGGTGTATCTCGCCATCATTCCCATGAGGGTGGACTTTCCCACGCCGCTGCCGGCCATGATCCCCACCCGCTGTCCCTTGCCGAGGGTCAGCAGGCCGTTGATGGATCGCACCCCCACATCGAGGATGTCCGTGATTCTCGGCCGCTGCAGTGGCGCCGGCGGATCCGCGTATATCGGGGCCAGTTCGGGCGTCCAGGTCTCGTTCGCCTCCAGCGCCCATTCGGGGATGAAGGGGCGCTGTTCCTCGAGTTGCCGGAGGAAATCCGCCTGGGGCTGGTTTCCCTGAGGCAGGGGGGAGACGTAGCATTCGGGGCTGATGGGAGGTCCCGCGTCCAGGGGCGTGCCGAAGGCGTCGAAGGCCCGCCCGAGAAGGCCCGGCCCGACGGGGAAGACGGGGGGGAGGGAGGTGTTGCGGATGCGGCTGCCGGGCCTGATGCCCCGCATGTCCCCATAGGGCATGAAAAGCAGGTTTCCGTCCCTGAAGCCGACGACCTCGGCCGCGATCCCCTGTTGCTCCTCCTGGGGGAGGAGGTGGCACACGGCGCCGAGGGGGGCTCGCAGACCGCTCCCTTCCACCACCAGGCCCACGACCTTGTTGACCTTGCCGAAAAGGCGGACGGGATTGCTCTCCTCGAGCAGACGCATGCAGGAATGCGGATCAAGCCTCACCGGACAGCACCTCCCCCATGGGGTCGATGACGCCGGGGAAGTCGCGCTTGGCATCCGGGGCGTCCGCCCCTTCCAGCGGGAAGAACTCCTCCTCGAGTTCCTCGATGCTGGGCCCCTCATCCGGGGACTGCTTTCCTGGAGAGGATGCGGGACGCTTCGGGGACGACTTGCCGGACTTCACGACGTTCTCGGCGGCATCGACGATATCCGCGGCGACGTTGCCTCCCTTGACGAGAGGGAGGGGGGCGATCACCGTGCAGTCCTTTTCTTCGAGATCGTCGGCATCGGCCGGCACTGTGGCGCTCTGCGGGGTTGGGCCGTCCGCGGCATGTTTGGCGGCATCCGGCGACGCGGCGTGGGGATCGTCCTGCTGTGTCGCAGAGGAAGACGTGGAAGCGTCCTGTGCCGCAGCGGGAGCCGGGGGAGTCTCCTGCGTCGCAGCGGGAGCCGGGGGAGTCTCCTGTGCCGCAGCGGGAGACGTGGGAGCGTCCTGTGCCGCAGCGGGAGCCGCGGGAGTCTCCTGTGCCGCAGCGGGAGCCGCGGGAGTCTCCTGTGCCGCTGAAGGAGCCGCGGGAGTCTCCTGTGCCGCAGCGGGAGCCGTGGGAGCGTCCTGTGTCGCAGAAGGAGCCGTGGGAGCGTCCTGTGTCGCAGCGGGAGCCGCAGGAGTCTCCTGTGCCGCAGAGGGAGCCGGGGGAGTCTCCTGCTGCGCGGAGGGAACCGTGGAAGCGTCCTGTGTCCCAGATGAAGCCGTGGATGCGTCCTGCGTCGCAGCGGGAGCCGTGGCGGTTCCCACCGACGAATCCCCTTCGGGAATCTCCCCCCCATCTGCGGCCGGAACCGCTTCAGTTCCGGTCCCCTCCGAAGGGGCCGCCCGGGCGGGGGCATCTCCTCCCTCCCCCTCGACGGGCTCCCCGGACGAAAGTTCGGCAAGACGCGCCGCCTCCTGGGCGGCCATCCGACGCACCTGCTTCTCCACGGTGTCGTCCTCGGAACCCTTCGGAAGGCTGAGATAGTCGAGAACGTTCTCCACCATCTCCCGGAAATGCTCCCGCCGGCTGTCGACGCTGCCGCTGGAGGTCTCCACGGTGACCCCGCCGCGCTCGATGGACGGATCCCCCGTCACCGACCATTGGGTCAGTTCGGGAACCCGCTCCTTGGCCGACGTGAAAAGATCCCCCACCAGGGACTCGTCGTCGGGATGGACCCGCACCCGAATGGCCTGCCGATCCTCCAGCATCTCCAGGGATTTCAGGACGAGGGCGGTCAGGATCCGCTGGTGCTCCGTCTCAAGGACCCACCCCGTTCCAGATGCGACGGCGGCGCAGGTGAGCGCCGCAAGGTCGTCCCGCCACCGGGCCATGATGTCCCTGCGCTGCTCCGCGATGACCTGCAGCACCTTGCCGAGACTCTCGCCGATGTCCTTCCGGAAGACTTTCAGTTCCTCCGCGGCCTTGTCCACGCCATCCTTGTATCCCGCCTGATAGCCTTCCTCGCGGAGATCCCGGGCCCTGTCCCTCTCCTCCTCGGCCGTGCGCAACGCCTCCGCGGCCTCGTCCCGCATGGACTGCGCCGCCACGGCGGCGTCCCGGGCCTCCGCCGCCATCGCCTCACGGGCGGCCTCCGTCTCCTTGCGAACCTCGTCCAGCAACTCCTGACGATGGGTGTACGCCTCGGCCAATATCTCCTTGGCACGCTCGGTGGCCCGCAGGCGCACGCTGTCCAGATATTCCTCCTGCTGACGACGCTTGCGCTGCTCGCGACGCAGGGGCTCCTGCAGGGAATCCAGCTCCTCTATGCTGGCCTCCCGGCCTCCCATGAAGACCGTGCCCCATTTCTTGCGCACATCGTCGCCTGTCATCGAAGGAACCTCCCGGGGCGCCCGCTCTCAGGATCTCCGCCGGTTCCCGCGTCCCCGCAAAGGACGTCCGGAACCCGGAACGGAAAGCCCGCGCTACACCAGCACATCCCCGGCGCCGCGGCTGATCGTCACCTTGTTCTCGGCCTCCAGCTTGCGCACGACCTTGACGATGTTCTGCTGCGCCGCCTCCACGTCCGAAAGCTTGGTCGGCCCCATGAACTCCAGGGACTCCTTGATCATGTTGCCGGCGCGCTCGGACATGTTCTTGAAGATCTTCTCCTTGAGGTCCTCGCTGGCGCCGCGCAGGGCCAGGGTGAGCTCCTCGTTGGAGACCTCCTTGAGCACCTCCCGGATGCCCCTGTCGTCGATGTTCTTGCAGTCCTCGAAGACGAACATGAGGTTCCGGATGTCCTCGGCCATCTGGGCGGACTCCTCCTCGATCTCGGAGAGGACCTCCTCCTCGGTGGCGCGATCCACGGAGTTGAGTATCTCGGCGACGGACTGGACGCCCCCCACCTTCTTGCCTTCCTTGCCTCCCATCGCGATGAGCTGGCGCGTGAGCACCTTGTCCACCTCCATGAGCATCTCCTGGGGCACCGATTCCAGCTTGGCGAGACGTATCAGCACCTCCGCGCGCACGCCGGCGGGGAGGCTCGTCAGAAGATTGGCGGCCTGGTCGGAATTCAGGTGCCCAAGGATCAACGCCAATGTCTGCGGATGCTCGTTGCGCAGCATCTGGGAGAGGAGCTTGGGACTCGCCTGTTCCAGTTCCCGGAAGGGGGCCGGCCCCGTTTCCAGGTTCAGGGTGTCCATGATGTACTTGGCGGTCTCGGGATCGAGGTTCTTCACCAGCATCCGCTTGAGGGCGTCGGATCCGCCGGCGATCATGTCGACGCCGTCCACCAGGGCCTCGTGGAAACTCCTCAGCACTTCCTCCACCACGTCCTTGGGCACGGGCTCGAGTTCGACGATGGCCTTGGAGATGCCTGCGATCTCCTTGCGATCCATGCGTTTGAACACGTCCGCCGTGAACTTGTCGCCCATGGCGAGAAGAAGGACGGCTATGCGCTGCTGGCCGGTCAACTCCATATACGTTCGCGCGAGGGAACCCCGCGGACCCGCCGCGGGGAGGAATCGCGCCCTCCTAGGTGTTTCCTTGATCCAAGAACGCGTCGGTCATCCGACGCCATCCCGCCCTCGCCATCCGCCCGCGCCCGACGCGGCATCCCGGCGGGCCGCCGGGCGGCCTCAATCCAGCCAGTCCCGAAGTATCCTGACGGCCTGGTCCATGTGCTTCTCGGTGATGCGCAACAGTTGCAGGCGCAGATCCTCCACGCGCTGGGCCGTCTCCTTCTTCGCCTGACGCACGCTCCTGCCGTCCGGGAGCGAGGATGCGTCACCGCCCCTGGGCAGAGCCTGCAGGGACTGTCCGTGGATCGCCCGCGACTTGGGCGTTTCATGCCTTGGCAGTTTCATACTTGCCCATCCATGTGCGCACCAGCGACACCACCTGCTCCATGTGCTCGTCGGAGAGACTCACGATGTGCGCCTTGAGCGCCTCGATGTCCTTGAACACCAGATCGCCCTCTTCCTCGCCCAATCCGCCTTCCGCGGCCGCCTCGCCTTCCTTGGCCGCCTCCGCCTCCAGCGACTCGTAGAGGGCGATCTGCTCCTCCGCCGCGGGCAGGCCTTCCAGGCCTTCCACCATCTCGACGTTGTCCACCTTCGGCCGGATCAGGTTGAGAACCAGCGGCCGCACGATGAGCATGAGGAAGAGGAACGCCATCAGGGCCTTCAGCAGGGGCTTGCCCAGCCTGTCGGCGTAGTCGGTGAGGACGTCCCCGAAGTCGGGATCCTTGGGAGGCTCGGAGACCATGAAGGGGGCCGAGCTCACCTCCAGGGAGTCCCCCCTGGCCTTCTCGAGCCCCACGGCATTGGAAACCAGCTGCCGCACCCGGTCGAGTTCCTCGGCGGTGCGGGGAACGAAGGTCCATGCGCCCTTCATCCTCTCGTAGGTGCCGTCGATGATAACGGCAACCGTGAGGCGGCGCAAATCCCCCACGCTGGAGACGACCGTCTGCTCTTCCTTGTTGATCTCGTAGTTGGTCGTCCGGGTTTCACGGCTGCCGTTCTGGTTGGACACCGACCCGGTGATGCCGTCCCCGCGGAAGTTCGCGTCGGGAGCCCCGGCCTCGAGATTCGCACGCCCCTGCTGGCTCTCCTCGCTGCGCTGCTCGCTGCGCACCGCCGTCTTCTCGGGGTCGTACACCTCCCTGCGGACGGTCTTCTGGCTGTAGTCCATGTCCGCGTTCACCCTGGCGATGACGCGGCCGGGCCCGAAGAGGGGCTGCAGCATCTCCTCGATGCGGCGCTCGTAGTTGCGCTGGAACTGCAGACGGTACTCCAGCTGCGTCCTGCCCGCGCTGGCCAGGTCGTCCTGCTCGGGCTGATAGAGCACCTTGCCCCCGTTGTCGGTGATGGAGATGTGCGCCTTGTCCAGACCCTCCACCGCCATGAGGGTCATGTTCAGGATGGCGTTTATCTCCTTCTGGTCGGGCTTGTCGTTGGGGCGCTTCAGCTTCAGGACGACGGATGCGGAGGGGGATTGGCGCTCCTCCACGAAGAGGCTCCGATGGGGGGTGACCAGATGGACCCGGGCGCTGTCGACGCTGGGGAACTCGCTGATGGTCCGGGCGAGCTCGCCCTGCAGCGCGCGCGTGTAGTTGATCTTCTGGACGAAGTCCGTCTGCCCGACCTTCACCTTGTCGAATATCTCGAAGCCTATCCCCTGCCCCACGAGGCCGCCCTCGCCGGCGATCTTGATGCGCTGGTCGTACACCACGTCCTGGGGGACCATGATGGTGGCGCCGTTGTCCGTGAGCTTGTAGGCCACCTTGTCCCCCTGCAGCGCCTTCACCACGTGGCTGGCGTCCTCGGGGCCCAGGTTGGAATACAGCACCTTGTATTCCGGCTTGCCCAGCATGACGGAGAGCCCGATGCCGCCGGCCAGGAGGATGACGATCCCCGCGGTGACGGCGATACGCTGCACCAGGGTCATCTTCTCCCAGAGGCCTTTTATGGCATCCGTGCTTTGGGCTATCAACGCGGGCATGAACTACTCCGGATCGTGAAACACAAGTGGTTGCGGACGACGGCGCCGACGACGCCTAGAACTGCATCTTCGAAAGTTCCTTGTAGGCCTCCAGCACCTTGCCTCTCACGGCGCTGGTCAGCTTCATCGCGAGACTGGACTTCTGCAGGGTGATCATGAGTTCGTGGACGTTCTGGGTCCGGCCGGAGGCGAAGTCGTCGACGGCCTGGCTCTTCGCCTTTTCCAGTTCGTTCACCCGGTTCAGGGACTTCTTGACCGTGTCGGTGAACCCGTTCCTGGGGATGACGGGCGTCGAGTAGTTGGAGGGCCACTCGATGAAGTCGGCGTGGGCGCCCGCCTGCTCCCCCTTGTCCACCTGATCCCGCAGCAGCGTCTGATCCAGCGTCTTCGCGAACAGATTCTTGCGACTGACCGCGGTCCCCTTCGCCAGGGTGTCGTCCACCCTCTCGAAATGCCGCAGGGCCTCGGTGTAGGCCCGCATGCCGACTTGTTGAACGCTCACGGCGAACCTTCCTATCTGCCGATTTCAAGGGCCTTCGTGTACATGCCCTTGACCGCCTCGGCGGTGGTGACGTTGGCTTCGAAATTGCGCTGGGCCGTCATGAGATTGGCCATCTCCTCCACCACGTTGATGTCCGGGTAGAGCACGTACCCTTCCTGGTCCGCATCGGGGTGTCCCGGCTCGAAGACCCGCTTGAGGGGCCGGGTGTCCTGGGTGATCCCGAGGATGCGCACGCCCCGGAGTTCCCGGTCCAGCGCCGAGCGCATGTGCACCGAGAAGGGGTCGTCCACCTCGGTGGCCACCTGCACCACGGTCTTGCGGCGGTAGGGGCCGCCCAGGGGCGTCCGCGTGGTCTTGGCGTTGGCCAGGTTCATCGCGATGGTATTGATCCGCGTCCTGTCGGCGTTGAGCCCGGATGCGCTGATGTCGAAGGCTGTCATGAAGTCCATGGCGATCCTCCCCGAGGCGTGGGCCTAGGCCTGTCTGCCGTCGGCGATTATGTTGGATATGCCCTCGAAGGTCTTGGTCATGACCTGGGTGAGGGCCGTGTAGTGCAGCTGGTTCTTGGCGTGCTTGGCCATCTCCTTGTCCAGGTTGACCCGGTCCTCGCCGTGGATCTGGCGGGGCTTGAACTGCTTGTCCCATTCCGGGCCGAAGTTCTCGGCGTTGAAGGCGGCCGGCATGTGCCCGGTCTCGGTGATGCTCATGCGCCCGTTCATGTCGAGTCCCAGGGCGGACTGGAGCTCCTTCTCGAACTCGAGTTCCCTGGGCTTGTAGTTGGGGGTCTCCACGTTGGCCAGATTGCTCATGATGACGTTCTGCCGCATGAGCTGCATGTCCATGACCTTGCCCACGAGGGCCACCTGGCTCGGAAACAACTCTTTCATGACCCGCCTCCTGTATCTGTGTGGTGCGAACACCTGAGCAGCAAAGTCCGTTCCATCGGCCGGAAGGCCCGCAGATTCTGGGTGTGCGGCCCCTTCCGTTGATCGGGGCGCCAAAAACCCGCCGCCCCTGCACTCCCCGTGGACGCGTCTCGTCTCCCCGGGAAGCCGGTTCGAGGCCCATGCCTCGGCATCGGGGAGGCTCCTGCAGCAACCGTGCCGAATGGCGCCGCCCTACGGGGAGGCGGCTTTCAGGGGTCGTGGCGGATTGTCGGACAGGGATTCGCCGGAACGGCGCACCGAAGACTCAGGAAGTGAACCGGACGGGATGGCGGGGCGGACATCCGCCCCGCGCCTTGCGGAAACGGGCAAGGATGCGCGGCGGATGCGGCGATGCGGCACGCACCGCGGCCGCGACGGGAGACGGGGAGGATGGCCGTCAGCCGGAAGATGGGCCCGGGACGGCCGTCGATGCCGAAAACGCGCCCTGAAAGGACGCGGCGCAGACGCACGGCGGCGAGAAGGAGGGCCCGACGACGCGCATCAGCCCTCCCCGATCACCGGGGAGGGCCGAGGGAAGCGGAATGCAGGCGCATTCTCAGGCTCGGGCGGCGGCGACCTGCCTGAAGGGGATGATCTTGGCTCTGTGCCCTTCGGGCCTTGCGACCTCGGGGGGCGCGGGGAGCGCATACACCGCCCCGCAGCAAGGGCAGATGAGATCCTTCCGGCGTCGTTCGAGCCGGATCAGCCCACCCTCGAGTTCGTAGCATCGGGGACAGAAGGGACCCTGTTTCACCCCGTCCGTCTTGAGCCAGTAGAACCCCCGCTCGTTGCAGAGGTTCCTGGCGACCTGGAGGATGTCCTCGTAGGTCTTGAGGCGCACATGGAGCATGTCGTTCTCGTCCTGCAGCGCGATGGACTTCGACTGCTGCTCCATGAGCAGGCGGCGGGCCTTCACCGTCTGGCCGGCGGCGAACAGGTCGTTGATTTCCTTGAAGCGGCGATAGTCGAGCATGGTGACCAACCCTTGGTATGCATGCTTTTTCGGCCGGCCTGGGAAAACCTTTAGGGCGGTTTTTAGAAATCCTCAAAATTTTTTCTTTTTCCGGGCATGGGGCTGCGAGCCACGAAAGACGTGGTCTGCAGAGGGGGGACACTTCGGGGTCGGCGGGGGATCTTCGCCGGCGCAAGGGGGATTGCCGATGGGGGACAGGCTAAAAGACGCCCAAGAAGGGAGACGGGGGTGCGTCAAAAAGGTGCGCTCGGCTCCGGCAGGCACCGAGATGCGCGACAACGGAAGGCGCCCGTTTCCGACATATATCTTATGGATAGGGGCGCCGCCGCACGCCGCCAGGGAGGGGCCCCACGACATCCCCCGGAACGCTCCGGCCCGGGACAACCCATCCCCCGCCCAGGAACGCGCCATGGAACCGTCCGCCAAACCCTCTCCCCCATCGCACCTTGCCCGAGGGCCGTCCTCATGCCCGGCGATGGCCGACCACGGCAGGACAGGCCGACCACGGCAGGACAGGCCGGCCACGCCGCCGTCCATGGGTCCGGCCGGCATGGGCAGATGCCCGAATGACCGCCTCGGGAGCCGGCCGGCATGGGCAGATGCCCGAATGACCGCCTCGGGAGCCGTCCGGCATGACGCAGCCACATGCCCGCAATCGCAAACCGCCATGTCCTGTGCGCCTCCGGGGCATCCCCTCTCTTGTCCAATCGACATCCCCAAGACGATTTCTCGCGACACCGTTGGACGACCACTGAACCGTGCATGCACGACCACTTCCATTACACGACTCGATTTGCCGGATATGCGTGGAACTCCATCTATCTTCAGCAACCGCGGCTTCACTATACGTCCCTCAATGCCCCTCAAGAAGATGCGACCCCAACGCAACCATTCTCCACGGTCGTCGGCTCGTCGCCGATGCATCTGCGCATCGTCGCCCGCGCGGAGCGCAGACACAGATGACGCCATGCGGAGAACGTCCCAGACCGTCCGCCCTTCGCCACCGGCAACTTCCCATTGACAAACGGCCGCTTCGGCGTAAGAGAACCCCATGATTCGGATCACGCTCACGCCGTGGGCATCCCTCGTCTTCTCCGACACGACCGCCGGCCCGGAAGCCACCTTGGACGCCGAAGACTGGCGATCCCGCCTCTTCGGGATCGCCGCAAAAAAGACCCTCCCCGAATGTCTGCCCGAGGACGTCCCGTCCGTCCGATTCTGGTCCGCACTGGCAGAGGACTTCATCACCTTCCTCTGTCACATGCAGGAAAGCCCCGTCGATAAAATCCGTGACGACATCCTCGTCTCCCTCCCCGTCCCCTCGCGCCTGGACAAAATGGTGGAGAACGCCCCGCCCATGCCCGGCGGCGAATACCTCACATGGGAGGCGCTGGAAAACATCTGGGGACAGCTCGCCGAGTGGTGCGCGGACGCCCTTCTGGATGCGCCGTCCCTCGCCGCGTTCCTGGATGCCCTGGCCCCGAAATGGCGCCGCGTCGGCCGCGTGGCCTTCCATCTGGCGGAGAACAAGGGCAACGACGCCCTGCCCTTCGCGTTTCTCGTCACCTACACCGTGGGTCTGGGCAATGCCGGCCAGCCCCGGCACCGGACGCTGGGCAACGCCCTGATACAGTATGCCCAGGAGGACGACAGGACCGCCCTCCTCAGCCTGCTCTCGCCCGTCAAGGCGGCTGCGGAGCAACTGCCCTGGGTGAACAGGATGACGGAGGACCAAAGCATCTACCTGCCTCGTCCTCTTCCCTTCAAGGTCTCCCAGGCCTACCAGATGCTGAAGGACGTGCCCGTCCTCGAACAATGCGGCCTCATGGTGAGCATCCCGGACTGGTGGCGGAAACGGCAGCGCCCCACGGTCCAGGTGACCATAGGGAAGAACGAAAAGACCCTCTTCGGACTGGAAGACCTGCTGGACTGGAACATCTCCCTCGCCCTCGGGGAGCAGGCGCTTACCCAGGAGGACATCCAGGAGCTGCTTCAGGGCGACGACGGACTCATCCTCTTCAAGGGCGAATGGGTCGAGGTGGACCGGGAAAAGCTCCAGCAGGCGCTGGATCACTGGAAACAGGTGCGCAAGCAGCTCGGCGACGGGATATCCCTGGCCGACGCCATGCGGCTGCTGTCGGGCATGCCCGCGGGAACGACCGAGGCCGAGGGAAAATCCCTCGAGTCATGCCGGGACTGGACCCACGCGGTTCCCGGGGAGGCCCTCCGGAAACTGCTGGAACGACTGCGCACCCCGGAGGAGGCTCCTTCCCCGGCCGGACTGCAGGCCACCCTTCGCCACTACCAGCTGCAGGGACTCGCCTGGCTCACCCTGCTGTGCGGCATGGGCCTGGGCGCCTGCCTCGCCGACGACATGGGCCTCGGAAAGACCATCCAGATCCTCGCCCTGCTCCTGCACCTCAAGAACCGGGACAGCGCCTCGCCCACGAAAAACGCGCCCCCGCCCAGCCTGCTGGTGGTTCCGGCATCCATTCTCGGCAACTGGCGGGCCGAGGCAAAACGGTTCGCCCCCAGGCTCACGCTGCATTTCTACCACCCCGCGGAGTGCGACAAGGACACCTTCGCCCGCTGGGGCGACGATCCCCGCGCACTGGCGAAGTCGGATCTGGTCGTCACGAGCTACTCCATGCTCGCCAGGAACGCCGACTTCTTCGCCGGCATGAAATGGCGCCTCGTCATCGCCGACGAGGCCCAGAACATCAAGAACCCCGGCACGCGGCAGACCAAGGCCCTGAAGAGGCTCAAAGCCGAGACGCGCATCGCCCTGACGGGCACCCCCATCGAGAACCGGCTGGCCGACCTCTGGTCCATCTTCGACTTCATCAACCCCGGCCTGCTGGGATCGGCAAAGCAATTCAAGCAAGTCCTCAAGCACCTGGAGGAGCACCCCGAAAAGGGCTACGCCCCCCTGCGACGCCTCGCCGCCCCCTACATCCTCCGGCGCATGAAGACGGACAAGCGCATCATCGACGACCTGCCCGACAAGATCGAAAGCGTCGTCTACTGCCACCTCACGGCGGAACAGGCCAAGCTCTACTCCTCCATCGTCAACCAGATGAAAGAATCGCTGCGCGACTTCGCGCAAAGCGAGGAAGACACCCGCACCAAACGGCGGGCGCTGGTGCTGACCAACCTGATGCGGCTCAAACAGATCTGCAATCACCCGTCACAGCTGACCGGCACGCCGGACTGGGATCCGGAGATGAGCGGCAAATTCCAACGCGTCGCGGAGCTCTGCCAGGAGATGGCGGAACGTCAGGAGCGCGTGCTCGTGTTCTCCCAGTTCCGGGAGACCATCGACCCTCTCCACCGACATCTCGAAAAGATTTTCGGCAGGCCGGGACTTGTGCTCCACGGGGGTGTCAGTGTAAAGTCACGGCAAGGTCTCGTGGACGCATTCCAGCGCAACGACGGTCCCCCCTTCTTCATCCTCTCCCTCAGGGCTGGAGGAACCGGGCTCAACCTCACGGCTGCCGGGCACGTCATCCATTTCGACAGATGGTGGAACCCCGCCGTGGAAGATCAGGCGACCGACCGCACCTTCCGCATCGGGCAGAAGAAGAACGTCCTCGTCCACAAATGCGTCACGCGCGGAACCCTCGAGGAACGCATCGACCGCATGCTCGTGGACAAGCGCATGCTCGCCGACGAGATACTGGACAGCGGCGAGGAGATCAACGTGACCAAACTGAACGACGACGAGCTGCTCCGTCTGGTCAGCCTCGACATTTCAACTGCAACTTTGTGAGGTTCCCATGTGGTGGCCACCTTACGTGTCCGTCGCCGAGAAGCGGGCGAGAGCCGAGGCCGAGCTGAAGAAGCTGCGCAAAGTGCGCAAAGACATCAAGCCCGTGACCATCGAGGGCAGAACCATCGCAAGCACGTTCTGGGGGAAGGGCTGGTGCAAGCAGATGGAGTCGCTGTCCGACTTCGAGAACAGACTTCCGCGGGGGCGCAGCTACGTGCGCAACAACACCGTGCTCCATCTCGACATCAGGGAGGGTGAGGTCGATGCGCTGGTGATGGGGACGGAACTCTACAAGATCAACGTGTCGGTCGCGCCCCTCCTGCCGGACAAGTGGACGGCCATCAAGAAGGCCTGCAGCGGCAAGATCGGCAGCATGATCGACCTCCTGCAGGGCAAGCTCTCGAGCGAAGTCATGAACGTGGTCTGCGACCAGAACAAGGGCATGTTTCCGGTGGCCGGAGAGATGGCGTTCGAGTGCTCCTGTCCGGACTGGGCGTCCCTGTGCAAGCACATCGCGGCGGTCTTCTACGCCATCGGCAACCGCCTCGACCACCAGCCCGAGCTGCTGTTCCTCCTGCGCCACGTGGATCCCGGAGAGCTCTTCACCGTCGACCTGAACCTGCCGGACGCGGGGACGCAACTCCAACTCGACGTGGACGGGGGGGATCTTTTCGGAATCGATCTGGTCACCGAGCCGGCGCCCGTGGCGCAGACCGACGGGCCGCGGCGTCCCAAGGCCCGCATCAGGCTCGCCCCGCCGCCGGAACCCGAACCGCAGCCGGTGGTCGCCGCCAAACCGGCGAGAAAGAAGCGCACCTACACGGGCGTCGTGACCCCGGAGTCCGAGAAAAAGCCCCCGAAGGTCAAGACCCCGAGAAAGAGCAAGGCCGCCGCGACGCCGGCGCCCGCACCCACGCCCGTCCCGCCGCCGAAGCCGAAGCCGCCGAGAAAGCCCAAGGTCGAACGACTCCTCGGCCCGCTGCCGCCCATGGATCCCACGGCCCCCACCGGCCCTCACATGATCGCCTTCAGGGAGGCCATCGGGTATTCCTCATACCTGCTGTCCAGCCGTCTCGGGGTGACCATGGCCACGCTGGCCAAATGGGAGAGCGCGCCCGGCGCCATCGGCATGAATGCGGCATCCCTCAAGAAGCTGGAACGGCTTTTCGCCAAGTTCAGCGCGATGGAGCCGCCCAAGGCATGACGCAGGCGGGTTGAACGTCAAACGGGGACATGGCGTCTCAAGCCAGTCCCCGTTGCCTGTCGCATGGGCATGAGCGGTCCTGCTAGAGCGCAAGTTTTATGCCAAACTAGTCGCAAAATTTGTGCCAAACAGGGCGCAATTTTCATGCCAGCCTTGCCGTCAGCGGCTCGGAGAGGCTCTCCGCGCCGACGTGGACGTGAGGGTGTCTGACCTTTCTTGCCTGCGGCACGTTCCGGGATCCGAGGCCGCGACACGAGGGGCGGCTTCGACATAGGCGTCCCCGCTGCGGGTGCGGCATGTTCCGGAATCCGAGGATGCGACACGAGGGGCGGGATGATGGGATGGCCTGCGGCAGGCGCGCCGCGGGACCGATGGGGCGTGACGGAACAAAATTTTGGAGAAGGGCGCCAGTCATGGCGCCTTGAGATCATGCGGCTAGGCGGGGCACATCGAGGCTAGAGTCGCTTGCCCGGGAAAGGATGTCGGCCGCGCGGGAAGCGGGCCGGAATGGCGCATCTCCTCCCAGGCGGCGCTTCGCGCACGGCGACCATGCACGCACGCCAGCTCGCCGAGGTGATACCCCAAGGGCCTGACCGCCGAGAAGGGCATCGTTGCTGACGTCCTGTCAAAGCCCGAGGCGTCCCACGAAAGACAGGTGTGGCGACTGGCGACGGGGAAGAGGAGACTCCCCCGGAACAGCCAGAATGGCCGGCCTGCAGTCGATGCGCAACCAGCAGGGTCATGCCCCGGCCTGCATCCCTCGTCGTCAGCCCTTGGGCAAAGGGTGTCCAGGGGCATCCGCCGCAATCGCCTTTTCCAGGGCGGCCTCGCGGGCATGAAGTTCCGCCAGCCTGGCCTTCTTTGAGGCAATTTCTTCATCCAACCTGGCGGCAGTTTCGGTGAGCCTTCTATTTTCAGTGACCAAGGCGACGAGGGCATCGGCAAGCTTCAGCAATTCGGCATTTTTTTCATCATTCGCCTCAGGCAACTTCCCCAACTCTTCACGAACTTGTGCTGGCGACTCGTCTTTGCTTAAGAGTATCCGCTTGAAATAGGGAAGGAACTCATCGAGCGTCTCAAGCCGCACGACCGATGCCAGGATCGCCTCTGCGGTGCCAAGGTAGCGGATGGGCTTGTCCAGTGCACCATTTTCGCCTGGAGGAATCCCCTTAAGGGAATGGTAGACTTTTCCGTGAGACTGTCTATCCCTAGTGAGCGATATCATGAGAGTAGAGGGTAGGGTTTTTACGAAAAGTCGACATCTTTCATGTGTACGTTATCGCGTCATGACAGATATCGAATTGTTACACAATTTTCTTAGATTCAGGAATTGATTTGAGAAAACTTTCAAGGTCACTTATACGATTCAACTTGTCAGGAGATCTCCTCTTCGCATCGGGGACACCCTTGTAGACATCGTCATTTATAGAGGCGAGAGCTATTTGTCGACGTTTGCGTTGATGACGATGCATATGCAGGTTGGGTCTCGATATGACATGGCATAGCTGTCCATTTTTTCGCTTGCTTCTTTGAATTTCTTCTTTAAATTTCCCCCAGCGCCACTATGCGAAACTTAAAGGTAAAGTTCAAGGGGTAGTGATCTTGAAGCTTTCTTGGTAATTTGGTCTACCTAGATGCAATTGTACAATGTTAGAAATCAGCAATTTTAAACACATCATTCGAAATACACTGCGCTATAAATCCGTATCTCCTGTCTCGGCCTTATAATTATTAAATTTATTATTTATAAAAAACCTATTTATTGATATAGGGCTATAGACGGCAGGGGAGCCATCCTTACAAAAATCATGGGGATCGTAGTAAAATTTGACTTTTTCGAGAAGGGCGTCTTCGCTCATGCCTAATTGAATGGCAGTCTTTTGAATATAGTATTTAAAATTATCTAAAATTTCTTCATGGGTAAAACCTAACATCGTGCAGTAGCCTTTGCGGGACGAAAAATTACGAATATTGTTAGCCGCAGAAAGGACGCCCATTTTTGTATGTTTGCTTATCCCAGTAATGTAAACGATATGTATATATTTGCCAAGACCTTTGATCTGATAGCAAAGATCACGAAACAACTTTCTTATGGAATCGTGGAGCTCGGGATTGCCAACAGCATCAAAAATCAGATGCTCACATTCATCAATCAGGAAGACAACCTTCCCATCGCGATCAGCCAAAGTCTCTATGAACTCACCTAAGGCACCATGTGGCCTAGAGCAGGAAAGTTTAATTTTAAGGTCATCGGCCCTTAGTTGCAATAAATACATAAGATCATCTTCTATGCCGGAGATTCCATGCTCAGCAGAAATACTTGAAAAGTCAAGGTCTATAACGGGATGTTTTTGAAAAAGCGGGTCATCTAGATGTTTTTCGATTGCAAAACCCTTAAATAAATCCCTCCTCCCTAGGTATAGATTTTTATAGTGCTGAGCATGAGCGATTTGCCAAATCCCCTCGGCCTAGCCATAAAAATGCGCCTATGAATTTTAAATAGATTGACTATATATTGAGTTTTGTCAACGTAAAGATAATTGCCAGTGCGCAGCACTTCGAAGTCTGCTTCATAATCTTGAAGCTGACCTAGGCATTGCGTTGAAATTTCCATGCTTTAGCCGTCTTTACGTATTTAGTCATTCAAATGAGAAAATCTGCATGCACGCCCCACTTCACGATTCTTGGCTCTTAACGGCAGGAATCGCTAAGATTTTTTCATTATTTGCTCCTGATATTTTTCTTGCCAAAGAGTCTTTTGACGCGATGGCGCCTACTAGCCATTTTTGTGGGCTCGCCAAAATTTTGAAAATCCGTGCTTGCCTCAACGGAACCATCATCTACGTCATCAACTATGCCTTTCCTCTTCCGGTTCCTCGCTGTGACTGGGGCAATCTGCACTTTATACAAATATTTCGCAAGCGCTAGCAATGCCTTTGCTTTTGATAATTCTATCTCTACACTGGCAAGATGTTTCTGCAATTCCTCGGTGTCATCTACTGCATTAGCATGCTGAACTAAGAAATCCATTGATGCAACTGACCCAAAGGCCATCCCTGCGCCTACGCAAATTGAGAGGCAGAAAACTTTCGTGCATTTCTTCTGCTTCTCTATCATCTCTGGAGTAATATCAGAACAAAATCGCTTGTTGATTTTTTCGAGTTCCTGCAAATATTCGACATTGTTATCGGGTTCCTCAAAGCGAAACATATCCTTGAGTTTTTTCTCTCCCTTGTCTAAGTAACCCTGCCCTATGATCTGCATAGGCGTGGCGCTTATGCCCTGTAAAGTGTTGCCAATAATTGAGCTATATGTCTGTGCGTATCCCGCACAGAAATAATCATCCATAACTTCGATATAAAATGGCATATGGTCAAATGTGACTCGACCTGTTATCATCGGCATTGTGGCATTTGGCATGACAACCCTCTCATTCTTTAGGTTAGTGGGGAGATTTGTATTTAAAAAGTTAATAAAAAAATGAAAAGTTAAATTTTGTCAAGATTATTTATGTGCGCAATTTCGAATACTTCTTATTCAATCCTTCATAAAAACACAAAGGCGATGCTTAGAAAATCACTTCTGCATCAGCCAGTTTCCTGTAGAAGCGCGTGAGTCCCTGACGTTCCTCGGAACCAAGGTCGTACACCAACCCGTCCTCGATAGTACCTTGGCAGCTCCTCCCGTGTCAAGGACCACCCCAGGCCGGCCAGCTCCTGGATCGCGTCCATGCGGGCCACCCTCCAGTCCCTGGCGCGCCGCAGCAGATCCCCGGGTTTCTCGCCGAGCATCCCCGCATCGACGGCACGCCGGGCAAGGGTGTGCCACAGAGGCGAGCCACTCTGGAGGGGAAGGCACGGATCGGATTGCCACTTCGGGTACCAAAGTGCGACCAGAGGGAAGAACCCTTCCACCGCGAGCGATGACGCCGGACGGAAGGGATGACGCTGGTGGGAAGGGGCCGGCATGGCGTCTGCCGCGATACAGGCCTCTGCGCTTGTTCTCTGCCCCCACGGCCGGATTCCACGACCGCAAGACTCCAGCCGGCTCTGGCGATGGTCGGCAGGCGCAAATACCGGCACGGCGGCCATCTGGACGCATTCCCAGATGGCCAGGCCCCGCTCGGCCAAGCCGGCCGTTCATGCGATCGCCCTGGACACACCCCAGACAAGGTGTTGACAAGCCTGCGGATTTTAAATATCACTAAACCGATCGATTTACTGATCTTTTAAAGGACGCGACACGCCGACCCTTCCCCATACGGGGATCCGCCATCGCGTGCCGCCCCCGTCCCCTGGCGCATCGGGTACCGATGCGAGACGGCCCGAAGGAGGCCCGACACATGTCCCTCGTCCCCATCCAGGAGGTGCCCGTGATGCCTTCGCATCCGCTGCTTTGTCCCCACCTCTCCCGCTTGGCGAATGCTCCGCCCATGAACCCGTATGCCAAACCAGCAGGAGTGGACCATGTCCCCCAAGACCCACACGACAAACCGTTCCTCTAAACGGCCGTTGACCGTCCTCGTCGCCCTCGCCCTCGTCCTCACCTTCGCCTTCGCCGCCACGGCAA
Source organism: Desulfovibrio sp. (assembly GCA_031272715.1). Lineage (GTDB taxonomy): Bacteria > Desulfobacterota > Desulfovibrionia > Desulfovibrionales > Desulfovibrionaceae > Desulfovibrio. Next base: position 59,532 of record JAISTH010000071.1, on the reverse strand, counting down.
CCCTCGCGGCGGACGCCAAGTTGCGCATCGGCTTCCAGAAATCCTCGTCGCTGCTCATCCTGCTCAAGGGGAACGGCACGCTGGAAAAAGCCCTGCAACCCCGCGGCGTCACCGTGGAGTGGCACGAATTCACCTCCGGCCTTCCAATGGTGGAAGCCCTGAACGTCGGCGCCCTGGACCTTTCCGCGGACGTCGCCGACACAGTGCCCCTCTTCGCCCAGGCCGCCGGCACCCAGTTCACCTTCTTCCTCCAGGAGAGGCCGTCCCCTACGGCGGAAGCACTGGTCGTCCCCAAGGACTCCCCCGTCAAGACCCTCGCCGACCTCAAGGGGCGCAGGATCGCCGTTGCCAAGGCCTCCGGCGCCCACTACCTCACGGTCGCGGCCTTGAACAAGGCGAAACTCGCCTTCGGCAAGGACGTGAACGTCGCCTACCTGCAACCCGCCGATGCGAGAGCCGCCTTCGAGTCCGGCGCCGTGGACGCCTGGGCCATATGGGATCCGTTCCTCGGCGCGGTGCAGTTGAAGAGCGGAGCCAGGATCCTCGCCGACGGCAAGGCCCTGGACGTCTCCTATACCCGCTTCTACCCAATCTCCACCACCTACGTGAAGGCGAATCCCGAAGTAGTGAAAACGGTCGCGGAGGAACTCTCGAAGATCGGGAAGTGGGTCAAGGCCAACCCCGAAGAGGCGGCGAAGGTCCACGCCCCATTGGTGGGGCTGGACATCGAGGTCGTCAAGCTCGCCAACTCGAGACGCAGCTACGACGTGGCTCCGGTGGACGCCGCCGCCATCGCCGAGGAACAGAGGATCGCCAATCTCTTCCTCGAACAGAAACTCCTGGGCAAGGCGATCAAGGTCGCGGACGTGCCCATCTGGAGCGGAAAGTGACGACATCCGCCGACGCCCCATCCCTTCAGGACGGGAGCGGAAACCCCGCCTCGCACCCTCCCCGGTGCGAGGCGGGGGACAGGACGCCCCGGGGACGCATCCTTCGCCTGCTCCAGGGACTGCTCCCGCAAACGCTCCCCTGGTGCTTCCCCTTCCTGCTGCTGATTTCGTGGCAGATCGGCTCGATGGCCGGATGGATCAATCCCCGCATCCTGCCGTCGCCCCTGGAGGTCTTCGTCGCGGCCTTCCGTCTCACGGCCGATGGAGAACTGCAGGACCACCTCGCGGTGAGTTGCATGCGCGCCTTCACGGGACTGGCCATCGGGGGCGGCATCGGCCTGCTGCTGGGTTTTGCCACCGCGACGTCCCGCCTGCTCGAAAACCTGCTGGATTCCTCCCTCCAAATGTTCCGGGCCATCCCCCATCTGGCCCTGACGCCCCTCGTGATCATATGGTTCGGCATCGGGGAGGAGGCGAAGGTGTTCCTCATCGTCTGCGGAGTGGCGTTCCCCATCTATCTCAACACCTTCCACGGCATCCGCGCCATCGACCCGCAACTGGTGGAAATGGCCACGGTCTACGGGCTCGGCAGGCGCGCACTGTGGCGGCAGGTCATCCTTCCGGGAGCGTTGCCATCCATCCTCGTGGGAGTCAGGTTCTCCCTCGGGGTGATGTGGATGACGCTCATCGTGGCCGAGGCCATCGCCGCCTCCAGCGGGATCGGCTACATGGCCTCCAACGCCCGGGAACTCATGCAGACCGACGTGATGGTGCTCTCCATCCTCCTCTACGCCCTGCTCGGGAAGTTGGCGGACGTGTTCGCACGCCGCATGGAGCACGGCTGGCTCTCATGGCGATCCGAATACGCCGGGGCGGCGACATGAGCGACCTTGCGCAGGGATCGGGGGAGACGTCCACGGCGGCTTCCGGAGCCGCCGTGGACATCCGCGGCCTCTCCAAGACTTACGGCGGCAGGACCGTGCTGGACGCCCTGGACCTTGCGCTGCAACCCGGGGAGTTCGCGGCCATCGTCGGCCGCAGCGGCTGCGGCAAGAGCACGCTTCTGCGCCACCTCATCGGACTGGAAGCCCCCGATGCAGGGGATATCCTCGTGGACGGCGCACACCAAGGAAATCTCGTCCACGTCGCCAGGATCATGTTCCAGGAGTCCCGCCTGCTGCCGTGGAAATCCGTGCTGGCCAACGTCGGCATCGGCCTTTCCGGGGACTGGAAGGCCATCGCCGCGAAAACCCTTGATGCCGTCGGACTCGCCGACCGTGCAGAGGACTGGCCGCACGTGCTTTCCGGGGGACAGAAGCAGCGGGCGGCTCTGGCCCGCGCTCTTGCCCACGCGCCGCGCCTGCTGCTGCTGGACGAACCGATGGGGGCGCTGGACGCCCTCACCCGCCTCGAGATGCAGCGGCTCATCGAGAATCTCTGGCTTGAGCGCAAGTTCACGGCCTTGCTGGTCACCCACGACGTCGGGGAGGCCATCACTCTTGCGGATCGCATCATCCTCCTGGAAGGGGGGTGCGTGGCCCGGGACGTGCAGGTGCCCCTCGCACGGCCCCGCAGGCGCGGCGCAAGAGACTTCGCCGCACTGGAGGCGGAGGTTCTCGGCTGGATCATGTCGGTGTACGCAGGCTACATTTGACCCCATCCGCCGGGATGCGGAGAACGGGGTTGCGTGAAGGACGTTGCCGGGCTTGGCAGGTCCGAAGGCGATGGCCGCGGATGGGGTGGTGCCGCCGGCCGCCTGGATGATGTCGCAGACAGGGGACCTGGGAGTCCAGTGCACCGTCGGCTCTGGCCCATGGGATGCGGCCCGTGGCATACTGTCGGCATCCGCATCGGAGGGGACCATGAGCGACATCGCATCCATCACGCCAGGGGAGGCCAAGGCGCTCATCCGCCGGGGCGGCGAGTTCGCCGTCCTCGATGTCCGGGAGCAGGAGGAGTTCTCCCGCGGTCACGCGCTTCTTGCGAGCTGCGCCCCCTTGAGCCGTCTGGAGTGGACGGCCCCTGATCTTGTGCCGTGCAGGAAGGTGCCGGTGGTCCTCGTGGACAGCGGTGAGGAGATCGTCGCGCCGAGGGCGGGACGTGCGGCACGTGTCCTTGCGGACATTGGCTACGAGGCGCCGATGGTGCTCCAGGGGGGCATGAAGGCCTGGCGGGATGCCGGATACGTTGATTTCAACGGCGTGGGGGCCTTGAGCAAGGGCTTCGGGGAACTCGTGGAGGAGGAGCTCGGCACGCCCCGGCTCGAACCTGCGCAGATCAAGGCCCTTCTTGATGGCGGGGGCAAGTGTGTGGTCATCGACGTCCGACCCCGGGAGGAGTTCGAGAACATGTCGATCCCGGGCGGACGGAACGCCCCGGGGTGTGAAGTGACCTACCGCTTCGCGGATCTCGTCACTGACGACGAAACGGTGGTCGTCATCAACTGCGCCGGCCGCACCCGGAGCATCATCGGCACGCAGACCCTGCGCAATGCCGGTGTCCCCAACAGGGTCGTGGCCCTCAAGGGAGGGACCATGAACTGGCGGTTGGCGGGCTTCACCTTGGAGTACGGGGCGCGTCGTCGCACGGCACCGCCTTCGGCAAGGGCCATCGAGGTCGCCCGGGAACGGGCCTTCGCCGTTGCGAGGCGATACGGCGTGGGGTTCGTCGATGCCGCAACGCTTCAACGTTGGCGGGAGGAAGACGGGCAGCGGACATTGTACGTCTTTGACGTACGTCAGCCGGAGGAGTTCGTCGCAGGCCATCTTCCCGGTTCGCGCATCGCCCAGGGAGGGCAGCTCGTCCAGGCGACGGATGAGTACGCCGCCGTGCGCAACGGGCGGTACGTGCTTGTCGACGACACGGAATGCCGCGGGATCATGACCGCCCACTGGTTGCGGCAGATGGGCCTTCCCAATGTTTTCGTGCTTGAAGGCGGACTTGGCGGATCGGGGTTCGGCGCGAAGGGGTTGGAACGGGGGGAAGTCCCTCCCGCCATGCCGGCGCCACCTACGGTGCCGTGCATCAAGTCGGCCGATCTGGCGGCGTTGGTTGCCGGAGCGACGCCGCCTCTCGTCGTCAACGTTGGCGAGAGCCGGCGGCACAGGAAGGGGCACGTCCCGGAGGCGATCTGGGGGACCCGGGGGTATCTTGAGCTTGCGGCACGAGCGCATCCGGGGGCATCGACGGTGGTTCTCACGGCCGATGAGGGGGATCATGCCCGGTTTGCGGCCCTGGATGCACAAGCGTTGTGGCCGAAGGCGCGGGTCTTGGCGCTGGAGGGAGGGACGCCGGCGTGGATACGGGCGGGGTTGCCGATTGAGGAGGGCATGGCGAGTGCGTATTGTGCGGAGGACGATGTCTGGTACAAACCTTACACGGATGTTGCCGCGAAGCCGGAGGCGATGAAGGGGTATTTTGATTGGGAGTTCGGTCTTGTGGAGCGAATCAGAAAGGATGGAGATGTCGACTTCAGGTTGGTGCGATGATAGTCTTTGGTAAGACTGTTGTTACCAGTGTCCGTATAAAAAATGAAGGCCGAGGAGACATGTTGTCTTCTTGGCCTTCTGTTTCATCATTACTCTATTGAGGACTGATAATTTTCGTGTATTTTAAAAAGATAAAAAATTCTTGCACAATAGAAGAACATAGAAGAAAAATATAAATCATTTGTTAGTCTGGCGTGAAGCGCATTTGCAAGGCTTTTATCCTATCCTTCATAAAAACACAAAGGCGGCACTTCGGAAATCACCCCTGCATCAGCCAGTTTCCCATAGAAGCATATGAGCCCCTCCCGCTCTTCAGGGCCAAGACTGTACACCAACCCGTCCCGATAGTACGTGATCAGCTCCTCCCGCGTCAGGGGGCATCCCAGGCCGGTCAGTTCCAGGATCACGTCCATGTGGGCCAACCCCCAGTCCCGGGCGCGCCTGAGCAGATCCGCGGGATCCTCGCCGAACATGCCGGCGTCGGCGGCCTCGCGGCTGATCACCCACAGGCCGAAGATGAAAGGCAGCCCCGTCCACTCCCGCCACGCCTGCGCCATGTCGATGCGATGAGGGTAGTCGGGGTGGCGCCGCAGCCGCAGGGCCTCGTCGCCGATGGCCAGGAAGGCCACGGGAGGAGTTCCGGACCGCAACGCCCGTGTGACGGACCCGGTGGCGTATCGGGGGGCGATGCCGTAGCGGGAGGTCATGAGCAGACGCAGCAGGGCCACGGAGGTGTGGGTCTCGCCGCTGATGAGAATCTCCTTGTCGTCCAGTTCCTCGACCGGGATGCGGGACATGAGCAGCACGCTCATCACGGGACCCCGGGAGCCGATGGAAAGGTCGCCCACGAGATAGTACCGCTCCGGCCGCCTGGCGTACTCGAAGCAGGAGGCCGAGGAGACCTGCAGTTCCCCCCGCGCCATCATGTCGTTCAGCAGGGCCGGCGGTCCCGCGACGATCTCGAAGTCGTGGGGAAGGATGCCCGCCTCCAGGGGATGGTAGATGGGCAGCACGTTCAGGTAGCCGATTCGTCCCAGTCGCAGCGGTTGTCGCATATGTTCCTTCTCCGGGAGGTTCCGCGGCCCGTCCGGGGACCTGCGCCTCCAGCTGTTGCATGTCCCGCCTGCCGTTCAGGCGCCGTGGCCCGGCCCCGGACCCGAAGGGGACATCGACGACACGCCGGCCCAGAACGCCCCCACGAGACCGGCCTCGTCCGACTCCACCAGATGTCGTGGGCATCCCGCGACGAACTCCTCCCAGGGGCCGGATCGTCCAAGTTCGGCAAGGAAGTGTTCGCAGCGCACCACAAGCGGGTTGCGCCGGGCGATCCCCCCGGCGATCCACAGGCCGTCACGGCACAGCGTCGTCAGCATCCAGACGCGGCAGATGCGGCCATAGAATCTGGCGTACCAGGCGAGGGTCTCGCTTTCGGTGCCGAGGGAACTCTCCCCGATCTCGGCGGGGGTGCGTTCCTTGCCGGTCAGGAACATGTGCAGCCGGACGAGACCGCGCCCGGAGAGCACATCCTCCGCCGAAGGGGCGGGAATCCTCAGCCGCTCGCTGCAGAAGCGCCTGTATCCGTCCTCCTCGTCCCCCAGAAAGGGGAAGTAGGCGTGGCCGGCCTCCGAGGCGGTCACCGTCCATGCGCCTGCCTCGTCGCGATGCATGGAGGCCATCCCGAGTCCCGTGCCGGCGCCGAGTATCGCGCAGGAAGCGACGCCCTTCCGAGGGATGCGGAGGGACGGATCCTGGGCGTGATGGATGCAGGCATGGGCCTGGGCCGTGAAGTCGTTGAGCAGCAGGACGCGTCCGATGTCGGGCCGATTGATGGATGCGACCTCAAGTTCGAGCCGGCCGTTGGTGAGGCGCCCCCGTCCGCCCTCCACCGGGCCTGCCAAGGCGATCGCGAGGATGTCCCCCTTCAGGGGCAGGCGCAGCGCGGCCTCCATGGCGTCCAGCAGCGATGCCCCATCAGTCAGGCCATCGGAGGGCAAGTTCGCGAAGGCATCGACGGTGCACGCGCCCACCTCGACCGTCAAGGCGCCGACCCGGGCGTTTGTGCCACCAATGTCGGCGGCGAACCCCCGGACGGCCATCAGTCCTCGCCTTCCCGCACGCCCAGCCGTTTGACGATGCCCGTGGTGCTGCACCCCTCCGTGAGATCCGCCAGATGCACCCGTCCGCCGTAGCCGCGCACGAGATCGCCTCCGACGACCTCGCTCTGGGCGTAGTCCGCGCCCTTGACCAGGATGTCGGGACGCACCTTCTCCAGCAATTTGAGGGGCGTGTCCTCCTCGAAGATCACCACGGCGTCCACCCCATGCATCGCGGAAATGACCTGCGCCCGGCTCTGCTGATCCTGCACGGGCCGGGTCGGCCCCTTGAGCCTACGCACGGAGGCGTCGGAATTGAGCCCTATGATCAGGCGGTCGCCGAGGGCGACGCACTGGCGGATCAGGGAGGCGTGTCCGGGATGGATCAGGTCGAAGCAACCGTTGGTGAAGACGATCGTCTCTCCGGCCCTGCGCCATTCCTGGATGCGATCCTGCAGTTCCTCCGCCGTGTAGAGTCGAGGATTTTCGGCGCCCTCACGCAGGGCCTGGTTGAGTTCCGCCAGCGTCACGGGGGCCGTGCCCAGCTTCCCGACGGCCACCCCCGCCGCGGCGTTGGCGATGCGCACCCCCGTCTCCCAGTCCAGCCCCTTGGCGACGCAGGCCGCGAGGGTAGCCATGACCGTGTCCCCCGCGCCCGAGACGTCGGCCACCTCGCGGCTCACGTCCCGCACGTAGCAGGGATCCTTCCCGGGCTCCAGCAGCACCACGCCCTTCGGTCCCCGGGTCACCAGCAGACGGTCGAAACCGTACCGGACGCACAACCGTGCGCCCTGGGTGACGAGATCGTCCCCTTCTATGTGAGTCCCCGGCTTCCCGCAGGCGATGGCGAACTCGCCGCTGTTCGGGGTGACGCACTGGACGCCGGCGTACCGGGTCCAGTCGCTTCCCTTGGGATCCACCAGGATCGGCACGCCGCGGCTCCGGGCGCGGCAGACCAGCCAAGGGCACAGACCCTCGTCGTCGGCCGTGCGCATGAGCACCCCCTTGGCGTAGTCGGAAAGCACCAGCACGTCGCAGGCGGCGAGCGGACTCTCGCACCTTTCGTGCAGTTCCGCCTCCTCCTTGGCGCTGAGCTGGGAACCGTCCTCCTCGTCCAGGCGCAGAAGCTGCTGTCCCTGGGACGTGATGCGGGTCTTGGCCGTGGTGCGCCGCGCCTCCGAACGCACGAGCCCGTCGCCGATGCCCTGGGCGCGCAGAAGCTCCTGCAGATTCACGCCCTCGGCATCGCGGCCGACGATGCCGACGACGTCCACGTGGAGTCCCAGTCGGGCGAGATTGCGGGCGACGTTCGCCGCGCCGCCCGGCACCGACCAGCGGCGCACGACCTGGGCGACTGGAACGGGGGCCTCGGGGGAGATGCGCCCGACGTTGCAGGCGACGTAGTTGTCCAGCATCACGTCCCCGACCACGAGCACTCGCAGTCCTTCGAAATTCACCGGATCACCTCCGCGGCGGCCCGTCCGCCACCCCGCTTCACGCGGTCCCGTCTCTGTCCGTCGTTTTCCTCTCGATTGCCGCGCTCCCGGCACCGTCCTCTTCGAGGGACGGCGGGACGGCACCGGAGGATGGCCCCGCACCCTCCCCTCCAGAATTCTCCGCGAGGAACAGGCCACGCAGGATGGTTCCCCGCCTGTCGCCTTCCCGCAGCGCCTGCACGCGCCGTCTCGCCTGCAACCCCATCTGCTGGCGGAACTCCGGTATCCTGATCCTTTCCAGGGCCTCCACCAGGTCATCCCGGTTCTCGAGCACGATGCACGTGACCCCGTTCTCCAGCGGACCGCCGACGGCCTTTGCCCGCTCGCCGCTCACGACGACCACCAGGCCGAAGGCCATGGCCTCCAGCAGCGCCGACGTGTCGGGCAGATCGGCGTCCAGCGCCACCAGCGCATCATGTTCCCGGAAGAGGTCCCAAAGATTGACGTGCGCGGGCCGGCGCACGATGCGCACGATGTTTCCGAGCTTCCACAACTGCACCTTGGCCCGCAGGACGGGATGGGAAAAGGCCGATTCCACCGCGGTGAGGGTCGCCTCGCGCCCGCGGCGCAAGAAATCGCGACATGCCGCCAGACCCGGCGACCAGTTCCCCGGACCTACGCACAGCACCCGGCACCGGTCCTTCTCCGCCGCCGCGTCCGCGGCTATCTCCTCGTCAGGAAGGGTGAAGGCCACCTCGTCCTCCAGAACCGCCGCCCGGGAAACGTCCATCCCGGGCAGGGCCTGGACCAGTCTCTCCCGCACGGCCTGCGTGGCGCATCGGACGAATCCGGCATCCCGGACCATGGGCTCGAGACGGCTGCCCGGGGACTTCATGTCCCGGGACCGCAGGCAGAAACCGAAGCGTGCGCCGAGCAACCGAGCGGCGACCCAGGCCGCCGTCGCGCTCCGCAACCCGAAGCCGCCGTAGAGGAAGGCGATCCGGTCCGCCCCGGCGGCGTCGGCAAGGGCCATGCCCGCACCGAAGGCGTGCAGGAGCCCGAGACGACCGGAAGGCACCTCCCGCCACAGGGCGCGCAGGGGCGAATCCTTCCGCAATTCCCGCAAAGCGCGGAACATCCCCTTGGCCATGGCGACAATGCCGGTCCCCCGGATGGCCAGAGGCAGCGCATAGTCCTGCGGGGGGCCCAGCAGGGAGTTCCCGGCGAGGGTGAAGATGCGTGCCAGCAGCCTCTCCCGATGCAGCGCCGCGGCGTCCGTCATCAGGCCGTATCTTGCGGGGCCGGGGAACACGTCCGTCACCAGGGCGCCGCGAAGCAGGGGCTCCTCCGTCGCCAGCAGCGGCCTGGATTCGAGAGGCACCATGACGGGCTCCTGCTTGCGCAGGTGGAGCAACCCGTCCTCCAGCGTGTAGACGCTGTCGCAGTAGTCGGCCATCTTCTGGTCGTGGGTGACTATGACCACCGTGACGCTCCCCTGGTGGCAGAGGGAGCGGAAATTCTCCATGACGACGGCGCTGGTGCGGCTGTCCAGGGCGCCGGTGGGCTCGTCCGCCATCAGCAGGCGAGGATTGTTCACCATGGCGCGGGCGATGGCCACGCGCTGCTGCTCGCCGCCGGAGAGGCGGTTGCCGGGGTAGTGCACCCTCGCCGAGAGCCTGACAAGCTCAAGGGCGCGGATCACCCGCTCCCATCGCTCCATCGGCGGCACACGGCTGTAGATGAGGGGGAACTCCACGTTCTCGAACACGGTGGAGTGTTCGAAGAGATTGCTGGACTGCATCACGAAGCCGATGTTCTCCCGCCGGAAGGCGGCCGTCGCCGTCCTGTCCAGGGCCAGCACGTCGGTGCCGAGAATCTCCAGGGATCCCTCGTCCGGGGCGTGGAGCAAGCCCAGTATGTGCAGCATGGTGGACTTGCCGCAGCCCGAGGGGCCCATGATGGCCACCATCTCCCCGGCCCGCGCCTCGATGTCCACCCCCCGCAGGACGGGGGAGAAACCGGCGTAGCACTTGTGCAGATTCCTGGCGACGACGAGGAGCGGAGCGGCGTTTTCCATGGATGATCCTGGCTACTCGAATCGCAGTGCGGAAACGACGTCCATCCGGCTCGCCTGCATCGCGGGAAAGATTCCGCCGGCCACGCCGATGAAGGCCGAGAAGCAGATGCTGCCGATGCTGCTGACGAGCAGCAGCGCGGTGGAGAAGCCCGTGGCCAGCATGCCCGCGCCGGTCATCACGATGGCGCATCCCAGGATGATGCCGAACGCCCCTCCCGCGACCGACTTGCAGAGGGCCTCGGCCAGGAACTGGGCCAGTATGTCCGCATCGGCCCCACCCATGGCCTTTTTCAGGCCCACCTCGCGGGTCCTCGCCCGGACGGCGGCGAAGGTGCCGTACCAGATGCCGAAGCCGCCCAGCATGAGGGAAGCCACGATGCCCAGCCACAGAAGGGCCTCCACCCACATGAACGTCGTCTCCACGCGCTCCAGCTGCAAGTCGTTGGTGTACACCACCAGATAGGGCGCCTTCTGCTGCTCGCGCACCACCTCGGGAATGGCGACGCGCAGATAGGGCACGTCCTGCCAGCCGATGGCGCGGATGAACAGGCGGGACACCTTGCCGTCGCCCCAGTTCCGGTCGATCATGGTGGTGTAGGGAATGAAGCCGTTCTTGGTCCATTCGCCCATCATGACGCCGCTCACGACCCCCACCACCTCGAAGACGTCCCTTTCCAGAAACACCAGCTTGCCGACGGCCCTGTCGGCATCCCCGAAAAGATCGATGGCCGCCTGGCCCCCCAGCATGCAGACCCTGCGGCGTTTGTTGACGTCGTCTTCGCTCAGGTGGCGCCCGGCGTTCACGAGGAAGGAATGCACTTCCCCGAAGCCGGCGTCCACGCCCATGATGTAGACGCCCAGCGTCCGTTCGCCCGCGCCCCGCAGGGTGAAGCCCTTGCCTTGACGCACGTTCAGCGACACGGTCCCGACCCCGGGCAGTTCCCGCAACGCCTGGATGGTGTGGGAATAGAACTCCCGGACGGGCTGCCCCGGGTACTGCTGGTCGTCCATGTAGACCCGCAGGACGTTGACCCCGCCCATGAGCACCAGGTCCTGCCCCACCTTGTACCGTATCTCCTGGCCGAGGACGGACAGCACGATGAACGCGGTGATGCCGAGGGCGATGGAGAACACGACGCCGAACCCACGCTGGCGTATCACCTGGCGCAGGCTCACGCGGACGAGGTCTGTGGTGGCGATCATGCGGTCATCAATGGGGGGCGAAAGGACTTTAATGAAAAACGCGCGGCGGGAAAGATTCCATCCTGGAAGAAGGAACCGGAACCCGTCCCGAAACGTCACGGGACTGCGCGGCGCTAGGGTCTTCTATAGCCGCGCGACGGTTCCCTGTCAAAAACGGGGCCACGGGATCGGGCCGGGAACGCCGACCCTCCAGAGGCGGACGCCTCAAGGCCTCCTCTCCAGGACCTTTCCCCCGCGACCCACGACGTACTCGATGCCGTTCCAGAGGATGGCCCGCGCCCTCACGCTCCGCGCATAGGCGCAGGCGAACACGGCCACGGCCATCCCGAAGGCCACGACGAGCCGCCACAGGGGACGCGGTGTCGTCCTGCCGCGGCCGCCATCCAGCAGGGGACGCCACCCGGAGAGAATGCACGTGAGGGCGACGACATAGGCGCACGCCGCAAGAGAGCCTACGGCCGAACCGACGTTGAACAGTCCGCAGACCAGCAGCGCCACGGCGAGAGCCATCGGCAGAGCCAGCAGGACGGCCAGGCAGCCCAGCAGCCGCCACTGGTCCGGGATGCAGAACTTGAGAAAGCCCACCTGGCGGTCCATCCAGGCCCGCCACACCGACGGATCGTGGTTCCGGGCGACGGTGCGCAGCAGTGCCCCCGGACAGAGTCTCGCCGGGTATCCCCGCTGCAGCAGGATCGCCGCCAGCGAACAGTCGTCGACGACCGTGGTGGACCAGAGTCCGCGGATGTCCTGTCCCTCGAAGAAGCGCCTGCTCATGGCCATCGCCCCGCCCCAGGGCTGCGTGAAAGGCGCCAGTCCCTGGAGCAGCCGCATGAGCAGCACGCACAGGGCGTACCCCAGGGTCGTGAAGGACACGTCCGCCGGTTCCACCGCATGATATCCCGTGGCCACGCTGCATTCCCCGCGGGCGATGGGGGCGACGAGATTCCTCACGAAATCCGGCTGCGCCAGATGCGTGCTGTCGCTGAAGGCGTAGATGTCCACCTCGCCGCCGAGGCAGGCGACGCCGGCGAGGCTGTTGTGATTCTTCTGGCCGCAGTCCCGGGCGGCGCCCGCCGCGACGACCCGCAGCCCCGGATGGCGCCCCTGGAGACGAATGGCCAGGGAGTATGCCGGATCGGCGTTGGAGGCCGCGACGAAGACCGCCGCGAGATCGGGGTAGTCCTGGGCGAGCAGGCTTTCCAGCGCCTCCTCCATGTCGGGATGGCGGCCGGACACGGGCACGACCAGCCCGACCTTCGGCCAGGTCCCGGGCGCCTGGACGGGCTCGGCCATCTCCCGCTCGAGTCTGCGGGCCGTCCTGGTCAGCAGGTGCAGCAGGACGAGCTGGGCGATGCCGGCAAGGATGAGGAGTTCGGTCATTTGCGTTCCCCATCGTCGAGAGGGGCGCAATCCTCGGGCGCCAGGGACACCCCGCGGTGTCTCGTCCCTTCGAGATCGATCTTCCGGCCGCTCTTGAGGACGATGCGCCCCTTGACCCTGTCCGGGGCGACAAGACGGCCGGTGAAGGAGTGCCCCGAGGAGTGGGAGGCCGTCACGCGGCCGTCCTTGACGGTGCCGTTGATGTGATAGACGTCGACCTGCCCGGACATCAGCCGCAGATGCACCACGCCCCGCAGCGTCCCCTTCGGGGAGAAGCACAGGCCCACGCGATAGGTGGACGTGTAGAGGGATCCCGTCCACAGTTCCTTGGTCTCGTCCGAGGCGTCCGGCACGCTTGCCGCCTGCAGCGGGACGGGACCGCACAGCGCCAGCAGGAGCAGACACGCGGCGATCAACGGCGCCAAGATGGACCTTGCCCCGGACGTTCTGCCGGAGCGGCGGGATGAGATGGCGAAGGATCCCGGCGAGAGAGAATGTCGAAAGCTGCGCGTGACGAACTCCAAACGGCGCCGGTTGCGCCGCGGGCCGAACATACCCCATGGACGGCCTGAGGGGCAACACGGGCCGGCGCGCTCAGGGCGGAATAAGGCATCCGATGGGCCACCAACCGGCAAAAATGGCCGTTGACACGAAATGCAAGAACAGCGCCAAAGCGATGTCCGCTTGATTACGCGCACCGGGGATGGCAACATCCGACAATCGCCGGATCGCCACGGACGCCACAACGCAAGGGCGCAACACGCATGCAAAACGTCATCCTCGTTCTCGTGGACGGCCTGGAGGCAGGCACCGCCCATCGCTGCATGAGCTACATGTCGGCTCTGACCGAGGCCGGAATCGCCCGCCACACGACCCTCGACGCCGAACTGCCCCCTCTGTCACGCCCCATCTACGCAACCCTTCTCACGGGACTCCCCCCGACGACGACAGGAGTCACCGGCAACGACCCTCCCATCGCCACCCTGCCCGGAACGATTTTCCACAAGGCCTGCCGGCAGGGGTTGCGCACGGCCGCCGCAGCGTTTTTCTGGATGTCCGAACTGTGCAACCGGATCCCCTTCGATGCGGCGAGAGACCGATTCTCCAACGATCCGAATCTGCCCATCAGCCACGGCCTCTTCTACGTCAGCGAATCCTACCCCGACAGGGAGTGCTTCCTCGACGCCGAGGCCCTGCGCCGGATGTGCTCGCCCCATCTGCTGCTGGTGCATCCCATGGGTGTGGATACCGCGGGGCATGCCTGCGGCGTGCGTTCCTCGGTCTACCGCGATGCCGTGCGCCACGTGGACGACCTTCTGGCCGCACATCTCCCCGGCTGGCTCGAGGAGGGCTTTTGCGTCATAGTGACAGGCGACCACGGCATGGACGAGGAAGGACGCCATCACGATGCGACAGCGCTCTCCCGCCAGGTTCCCTTCTGGATGGCGGGAGCGTCCCTGCCGATTCCTGCCTCGCAACATCATGTGGCCGGACTGATGGAAAAACTGCTTGGTATAACTTCGTAAACGTCCACGTGTGCACGTGTGAAACCGCGACAATCTTGCATCAAGCAGGAATCCACACCAAAGGATGTCAAAGTTATGAAAATCCATGCAGTTGTTATAAAAAGCACACTAATATTTTACAGTCAATGCATAACTTACTGAGATACCATTCCAAAAGAAAAAACTGCCTGTATGAGATGGGCTTGAGCTTGTGAATCCGGAATACCACGGTTCCTACGATCTTGGCCAGATTCGGCTTGTTGATGCCGAGTTCGCCAACGGACTTGGAAACGTATTCCTGGATGTCCGCAAGGACGCAATCCTCCACGTAGATGTCCACATGGAAGCATTTGCATATCAATCACACCTGCCTATGGAACAGTCTAAGCCAGTCGACGTTCACATCGGACATCGGCGAGTTCCCCGTCGTCGCACATGTCTGAGTCAATTAACGCCTGAAACAGGCCGGTCTTCAGGGCGTACTCGTAGACCCTGTCGATGGACCTCTCAAGGGCCTCGGTGGTCAGGACGGGGCCCGTATTCTCGGAGCACACGTTCCTTGCGGCGGCAGGTGTGAGGCCGCCATCCGGCTCTCGAACGGGGTGTGTTTCCAGATCCATGACGTTGCCTCTGCCGGGTTGAGACGGTTGCTTCACGGCGTCTCCTGCCTTGCCAGTGTAGGTCACGTCCCCCCGGATCCGCAAGCCTCACCTCCGGGCCGGCCGTGCAGGGCGATGGCATGTATGGAATTGCGTCGGTGGAACCGGTTCCCCTTCCTCGAAGCCCCATCACTGGCCGACATGCCGTCTGCGCCATCGGCCTGCGCCCATGCTCTCCGCTCCAGGGATCGGCCGCCCCAGTCCCGGGAATCGGCCGCATCCGAGGATGGACGATGGAGGAAAGCCGGCACGCAGGCAGGCCGCAGTTTCGTGGGGACGGGCATTGTGTGGTCAAGCTGGCCCCTCATGCAATCGCCCTGTCCGGACCGCCATCCCCTTTTTGCATTTTTGCCGCCCCTGGGCTAAGCTGGACGTTTGCGCCAAGGCCTGAAACCCGTCCCCGAGAGGTCTTCCATGGGCTTCATGAACAGCAGCTGCAGCTTCACCAGATTCCGCATCATGGACCCCGTCCCGGAGGCGCTGTGGCGGGAGATCCCCGATCGCCTGAAACAACACGCCTTCGTCGACATCGACGCCACCCCGGAGATGCACTCCCACGGCTGGGTCTGCTTCGACGACATGCTGGACGTGGAGTGGATGACCGCCCCGCCCCAGAAGGGAGCCCTCTACACCTTCTCCCTGAGGGTGGACACGAGGCGCATCCCCGCCGGCGTGATAAAGAAGCACCTCGCCATTGCGCTCCAGGAGGAGAAGGAACGGCAGGGCGCCTCGGGCAAGAAGTTCGTCTCCAAGGAGCGGAAGAAGGAGCTCAAGGAGGAGGTGCTGCTCGCCCTGCGGGGACGCTTCCTGCCGGTGCCCGCCGAGTTCAACGTGTTCTGGGAGGAGGACAGGGTCTGGTTCGCCTCCGTCCAGGGCAAGATGCTCGACCTGTTCATGGACTTCTTCCACGAGACCTTCGGGCTGACCCTGGAGCAGATGACGCCCTACATGCTGGCCTCCACCATCCTGGACGAGGACGGCATGACCGAACTCGACCGCATCGAACCGGCCGTCTTCGCCGACGAGGAGGACTGAATGCCCGCATCCCCCACCCTGCTCTCCACCGACGCCATCATCGGCCAGGATTTCCTGACCTGGCTCTGGTACCGCAGCGACACCGAAAACGGCTTCACCGACGGGACGGGCACCTCCTTCTCCGTGATCATGGACCGACGGGTCGTGGTCGAGGGCGGGGACGGCGAAAGCAAGGAGACCGCCTCGGCCTCCGGTTCCCCCTCCCCCCTGCGGGAGGCCCGGTTCGGGCTCGGCACCGGGAAGAAGGTCTCCCAGGCCGTCCTGCGCCTGGAACGCGAGGAGGACGAGTACCAGATGACCCTCAAGGCCGAGGATTTCTGCCTCGGGAGCCTGCGCACCCCGAAGATCGACAGGGAGTCCCAGGACGAGGATCCCGACGGCCTGGTCCTCGAGAAGTACTATCTGATGGAGACCGCCGTGGGTCTGCTGGACGCGATGTTCGCGGAGTTCCTGAAGCTGCGGCTGTCCGGCGACTGGAACCGCGAGGCCGAGGCCGTCGGGAGATGGATGGTCCAGCCGTGACGTCGACGCGGCCATGGCGGCTCGCGGCACGCCCCCTGAACTGCAGGCGGCCGCCAAGCGGCAGAATCTCCCTTCTTCATTGATTGAGTGATGCCAGACAGAATCGCTGACGTATGCGGATGGCCGATGTGAACAGGTTCGGGACATGGGCGGCGAAACCCTAGCGGCCCCCTGGGGAGCCCGCACGGCCGGACTCGCCCTGAGACTGACGCGCAAGACCCTCTGGGTCTGTCTGGTGTTGCTGGGGATCACCCTCGTCAGCTTCATCGTCATCCATCTCGCCCCCGGGTCTCCCACCGACATGGAGACCACCCTCAACCCCCTCGCCGGCGAGATGACCCGCCAGCGGCTCATGGCCCTCTACGGCCTGGACCGCCCCCTGCACATCCAGTACCTGGACTGGCTCTGGCGCCTCCTCCATCTGGACTTCGGCAATTCCATGTCCGCGGACGCGAGACCCGTGCTGGTCAAGATCGGCGAACGCCTCCCCCTCACCATCTCCATGAACGTGATCTCCCTGCTGCTGACCCTGATCCTGGCCATCCCCCTGGGCATATGGTCAGCCTGCAGGCAGAACACCCTGACGGATCGCACCATCACCGTGCTGGTCTTCATCGGCTTCGCCATGCCCTCCTTCTGGCTGGCCATCCTGCTCATGCTCCTCTTCGGGCTGGAACTCGGCTGGCTGCCCCTGTCGGGCCTGACCTCCATGAACTTCCCGAGCCTCTCGCCCATGGACAAGTTCATCGACCTCGCCCGGCACCTGACGATGCCCATCATCGTCTCCACGGTCGGGGGGCTTGCGGGCATGAGCCGATACATGCGCAGCTGCCTTCTGGAAGTGCTGCGCCAGGACTACATCCTCACGGCAAGGGCCAAGGGGCTCCCCCCCAGGACCGTCGTCCTGCGCCACGCCCTGCGCAACGCGCTGCTGCCGGTGATCACCCTGCTGGGACTCTCCGTCCCCGGCCTCATCGGGGGCAGCGTCATCATCGAGTCCATCTTCGCCCTGCCGGGGCTGGGACAGCTCTTCTACGCCGCCGTCATGGCCAGGGACTACACCATGATCATGGGCAACCTCGTCCTCGCCGCGGTGCTCACCCTCGCCGGCAACCTGCTGGCGGACCTGTGCTACGGCCTCGCCGACCCGCGCATCCGCAGCGGAGGGATGCGCTGATGCTGGGCGCCCCCCTGAAACGCCTTCTCGGGCGCAACCTCATGCTGACCGCAGGCCTCGCGATCGTCCTGGTCATGTCCGGCGCGGCCCTGCTGGCGCCCGTGCTCGCCCCCTTCGACCCCAACGCCCTGATGCTGGACAGCATCCTGCAGCCCCCGTCCCCGGAGCATCCCCTGGGGACCGACAGGCTCGGCCGGGACGTGCTTTCAAGGATGCTCTACGGGGGCCGGGTGTCCCTGTGGGTCGGCTTCGTGGCCGTGGGCATCTCCCTGGCCATCGGGACGGTCCTGGGGCTTGTCAGCGGCTACTTCCGCAGCTGGGTGGACGAGGCGATCATGCGCCTCGTGGACATCATGCTCTGCTTCCCCTCCTTCTTCCTGATCCTCTCCGTCATCGCCTTCCTCGAGCCGAGCCTCACCAACATCATGATCGTCATCGGCCTCACCTCCTGGATGGGGGTGACGCGCCTCGTGCGGGCGGAGACCCTCTCCCTGCGGGAGCGGGAATTCGTGGACGCCTCGCTCCTCGCCGGCTGCCCCACCTGGCGCATACTGGTCTTCCACATCCTGCCCAACACCATGGCGCCCGTGCTCATCACGGCCACCCTAGGGGTCGCGGGGGCCATCCTCGTGGAATCCGGACTGAGCTTCCTCGGGCTGGGGGTGCAACCCCCCACCGCCAGCTGGGGGAACATGCTCATGGAGGGCAAGGTGGTCACCGAGATCGCCCCGTGGCTTTCCGTCTACCCTGGCCTCGCGATCCTGGTGACCGTCCTTGGCTACAACCTGCTCGGGGAAAGCCTGCGGGACCTGCTGGACCCCAGGCTCCGGGACTGAACCAGGACGCAAGATGCTGGAATACCTGCGCATACGCAATCTCGCCCTCATCGAGGACATGGCCCTGGAATTCTCCCCCGGCATGAACGTGCTCACCGGGGAGACCGGAGCCGGCAAGAGCTTCGTCCTCAAGGCCCTGGGATTTCTCCTGGGGGAGAGCCTCCAGGGCGGCATGGTGCGCCCCGGCGCCCAGAAGGCGGAGGTGGACGCCGTCTTCAACACGAAGGAGGGCGAACTGGTCCTGCGCCGCGAACTCGCGGCGGAGACGGGACGGAGCCGGTTCTTCGTCAACGACTCCCTCGCCTCCAAGGAGCGGCTCAGGGATCTGAGAGCGGACCTTGTCACCCTCACGAGCCAGCACGCCCAGCAGCAGCTTCTGCAGCCGTCCTTCCAGGCCCGGCTGATCGACCAGGCCCTGCCCGATCCGGCCCTCCTGCAGCGCCGGGAGGCCGCCCTGGCCGATCTGCAGCGCATCGCCCAGGCCCGGGCGGAACTGGAGGGGAAACGCGCGGACCTTCTCAAGGACCGGGAACTGCTGGAGATGCAGCAGACGGAGATCGACAAGGTCAAGCCCAAGGAAGGGGAGGAGGAGGAGCTGGAAACGCTCCGGACGCAAGCCAAGGAAGGCGAACATCTCCAAAGGAGCTACGGGGACGCCCTGGATCTGCTCTACGGCCGGGAAGGCCCCGGGATACTGGACCTTCTGGCGCAGTTCGTCGGCGTGCTCAGACCCCTGGCCGAAGGGGACGAGGCCATCGCCGAGGACGCAAGCGAGACGTCCCGGTTGCGGGAACGGCTGCAGACCCTCGGCGGACGCCTCAAGCGCCCTCCCGCCGCCATGTCCCGGGCGCAGATGGACAAAATCGAGGAACGCCTCTTCGCCCTCTCCCAGCTCAAGCGCAAGCTGCGCCGCACCATCCCCCAGATACTGGAGCTGCGGGAGGAGATCGCCGCGAACCTCTCCTTCCTGGACGTCTGCGCCTTGGACATCTCGCAGCTCAAACGTGAGGAGGCGGAGGCGGCCAAAGGCCTCGCCGCCGTCATCGGGGAACTCGGGCCTGCGCGCAGGGAGGCGGCCGCGCGGTTCGTCGCCCGGCTCGAGACGGAACTGCGGGATCTCGGTTTCGCCCAGGAGGTCCGCGTCATCCCGGATTTCACGCCCCACGAGATCTGGCCGGGGGTCTCGGAGGAGCGGGTGCGGCTGCTCTGGGCGCCCAATCCCGGACAGCCCCCGCAGCCCCTGGACCGCATCGCCTCGGGAGGCGAACTCTCACGGTTCCTGCTGGCCCTGGTCACCGTCCGCAGCGAGGCCGACGACGCCACCTACGTCTTCGACGAGGTGGACGCCGGGGTGGGAGGCTACGTGCTGAACAAGCTGGCGGACAAGCTGCGAAGCCTCGCCGGGCGCCGCCAGATGCTGCTCATCACCCACTGGCCCCAGCTGGCCGTCCATGCCGGCAGGCACTTCCAGATCTCCAAGGAGGTGCGGCAGGACGAGACCTTCACCCTGTGTCGTCCCCTGGAAGGCGAGGAACGCAGGGAGGAGCTGGCGAGAATGGCCGGGGGCGGCCTCCACGGGGAGGCGCTGGCGAGGAGCCTCGAGGAGACGGGGGGCGGCTAGAAGCCGCCCAGACACCCGGACCGCGCCACCTTCAGCCAGAACGGCGTGAAGAGGTCCGAAGCCTGCTCCATCATGGGGACGAGGGCGTCCCAGGTCAGGAGCAGCACGTCCGGGGCGTCGAATTCGCGCGGCGCGCCGGCACGCACCCCGTAGACGTAGGTGAAGGCGTTGCCGTTGGAGGGTTCGGGAGGGAACTCCCCCAGGAAGAACAGCCGGCTGCCGTCGAGGCCCCAGTCCCGGAAGACGAGGTCGGCGGCGCTCTCCTCCCGGGACGTGTCCTGCACAACGGGCCCTACGGAGGAAAAGCTCCACCCGGCCCCGATCTCGTCCCGCTGACGCAACAGAAGGCGCCCCGCCCTGTCGCGGAGCGCCAAGGCCACCTTCCTGTGGAGCAGTCCCTGGTTCTGGACGTCCCTGAAATCCATGAGGCACAGCGGGACGTTGTCCCGGTCCACGACCTCAACCCGACTCGTTCCGCGACGCAAACCGATGCCTCCGAACACATCCCCGACGCTGCTCAGGCTTGACGCAAGCCATGCCGAGGCCGTGGCCGACCTCGAAGGGCGCTGTTTCTCGCTGCCCTGGACCTCGCAGCAATACAGAAGCGCCCTGCAACGGCCATCCTTCGCCGCCTTCGGGGCCTTCATCGACGGGACGCTGGCCGGCTACGTCTCCCTCTTCGTCTCCGCGGACGAGGCGGAGATAGTCAACGTCGGCGTCCTTCCCCAGTTCCGCGGACAGGGACTGGCCCGTCGCCTCATGTCCCTGACCCTCGACGCCCTCCGCAGGACGGGCCGAAACAGGGCGGTCCTGGATGTCCGGGAGGGAAACGGGCCGGCCCTGGGACTCTATGCATCCCTCGGCTTCAGCGAGGCGGGCAGACGGCGAGGCTACTACGTCGACACCGGCGAGGACGCCATCGTCATGGAACTGCGGCTCGAGAGCCCTCCCTCCGGCGTAGGGGGCTCCCCCCCGGCGTAGGGGGCACTCGGCCCATCAGCAAAAAACGCCCTCGCGGGCGTTTTTTGCAAAAACTATCTGGGCTTTAGATCGACGTGGTAGCTTTGGATGACCCCATTGGGCCTCGCCGTCCCCCTGACGACAATGCTCTTTTTCGTTGTGCCCTTGTGGCCATGGTACAATTCGGAATCCTCATAGGTCCATTCCAATTTGCCATCGGGCGTGTTCGTCACCTTGTCAGGTTTACCCCACCTGGCTTCCAAATCGGAAAGCGTGGTTTTGCCAGTGGTGATGAACTTGGTTACATCCTCCACCGACATGTTGTAAAGCTGCCTTGCACTTCCAGTTGTCTGGACTTCACAAGCCGTAATGAACATGGCGATGACTGCCATGCAGAAGATTATGTGTAACTGCCTCATGGAAACCCCCCATACGTTACACTTGCAAAAAGCGAACGCCGCGAAAACCGGTTTCATGCCCATCCGGACATGTCTCGGGAATGCGCTCCCGCATGGACCCATGGCGGTTTCCGGACCCGGAACCCGCCATGAAGGTCGGAGGCGTTCCAAGGTTAGGCCATCGGCAGGGATGCGGAAACGACCCTCCCGGACGGCGGACGCAGGCCACCCGCGACGACCGCCCAAGGACGTCCCCGGTGTGGTACCACACCGCCCCCCAAGGCGCAAGACATATCTGCGACCGCATCCGGCGCGGCGCAAGCGGCCGCGCCGGACGCAACCGTCCGAAACCGGGAAGGGCGGCGTCGCCCGGTCTACCTGAGGCCCTCCATCACCTTGCGGAGTTCCGCGGCCGTCCTGGAAAGATCCCGCACCGCGGAGGAGGACTGCACCATCCCGTCGGAGGTCTCGGCGACGATGCGGTTGATCTCCTCAAGAGACTTGTTGATCTCCTCCGAGGTGGCGCTCTGCTCCTCCGCCGCCGTGGCGATGGACGTCACGACGCTGGAGTTGGCGGATGCCATCTCGACGATCTCGTTGAGGGCCTCGCCGGACCGGTTGGCGAGTTCCGTGGCATCCGTCACGCTCTTCACGGCGTTGCCCATGGCGTCGACGTTCGCCCGCGCCGCCTGCTGGATCGCACGGATGTTCGAACCCACTTCCTGGGTGGCGGACATGGTCTTTTCCGCGAGCTTGCGCACCTCGTCGGCCACCACCGCGAAGCCCCTTCCGGCCTCTCCCGCACGGGCCGCCTCGATGGCGGCGTTCAACGCCAGCAGGTTCGTCTGGTCGGCGATGTCCGAGATGACCCCCATGACCCCGCCTATGGCCTCGGCCTGCTTGCCCAGTTCCTCCATGTTGCCCTGCAGCGCCAGCGACACCTGATTGACGTCGTTGATGGCGTCGACCACCTGGTTCACCAACTGCGCCCCCTCCGTGGCCTTCTCCCTGGAAAGCTCGCTCTGCTTCGAGGCCATGGACGCGTTCCCGGCGACCTCCAGCACCGTGGTGTTCATCTGGGTCATGGCCGATGCCGTGCCCTCCACGCGGGACCGCTGCACCTCGGCGCCCTTGGATATCTGCTCCACCTGCGCCGCCAGTTCCTCGGAGGCGGCGGCCACCCGGTCGGATATCTCCCCGGCGTCCTTGGCCACTTCCTGCATCATCCGCTGCTGCCCCTTTATGGCGGTCTGGTCCGTGAGCAACTGCAGGACGGACAGGATGCCCCCGTTGGCGTCCATCATGGGGATGGCGGTGTAGCGGATGTCCATGTCCCCGCTCCGGGGATGCGCCACGGTCTCGGCCGTGGCCGTCTTCTTCGACTGGAAGGCGGCGGCCAGCGCATCGCCGGGGGTGCCGTCGTCGTCCCTGGTGAAGAGCTGCCCGCAGACCTTGCCGTCGTACTCTGAGCCGAAGTGCTGCTGGCCGACCCTGTTCAGGTAGCGGACCTTCCGGTCCCCGTCCATCATCATCACGGGGGACGGGATGTTGTCCACGATGGTGCGGAAGCTGTCGATGATCCTGTTGGTGCCCTTGACGAGGGTGGCGAACCCGCCCCGGAAGTCCTTCTCGGATCCGCGGGCGTCCAGGGCGCCCCGCGACACGCGGTCGGCGAGGGAGCCATACTCCCCGAGGATCCTGTTCAGCACGTCGGGTATGGTCTTGAGGCCCGCGACCATCTGGCCGATCTCCCCCCTCTCCCTGACGGCGAGGTCGGCCTCGAAGTTGCCGGCCGCGATCTCGCCGGCGAAGACCGAGACCTTGGACAGCGTCCGCAGCAGGCCAAGGACGATGACCACCGCGCACAGGACACCCAGCAGGACGCTTCCGACGCAGAAGGTGAGCAGGAATCGCTGGACGCGGACGTTGGCCCCCTGCGTGGCCTTCTCGATCGCCAGCGCCTGTCTGGTGACCTCGACGTTGAATTCGTTGCAGAGCTTTCGGGAACTGTCCAGCAGGCCCGAGATCCTGTCCAGCAGTTCCCGGACCTCGGCGTATTGCTCCCGGGTGTGGTTGATGCCCACGACGATCCTGCCGTAGCTCGCGTCGACGTCCTGGAAGACCTTGACCGCTGCGGTGGAATGCACGGTCTCTCCGAGGTGCTTCACCTCCTTGTTCATGACATCCATATGCTTGATGGCGAGTTCTTCATGCTCCTTCTTGTTCGACTCTGAATATCGTGCAATGTTTACGCGGAAATTAGTAAAATATGCACTTGCGTCAAAAAGGCTCTTCAATGCATCGATATTTGAACTTTCGTGTGCAATCTTCGCCAATTGCGCAATGTCATTGTTAAATATTTTTATTTCATTACGAATTGTTGTGACATATTCCTTGTAAGCCGTGACGTATATAACTTTCAGCGTTTTCGTCGTTTTTTCAAGTTCTCCTGCCTGTGCAAAAGCTTGCTCAAGCAAGTCATCCTTGTGCTTGTCGATCGTGATCTCCTTTGCTTTGTCAAGCAAAATCTTTAGATCATTTATCCTCTTGATGGCCAAGTCTGCATATTCGACTTTGCGATCGTCGATAAATTTATAAATGTTATAGCCGATATCTCCCTGACTTGCGATTATGTCACTAGCGATGACATTCTGGTCGGATTTTCGGCTGAATTCGGTGATGCTGTCAATGCAGTTGTCAAGGCTGATATATGCGACCCCACCAACTGCGATGACAAGAGCGATCATAAGAGTAAAGCCGAGTACAATTCGAGCTTTTGTTGTCATAACAATCTCCCATTTTTGAGAATCAGGCATGTCATGGCCATCATGCACATGCGCAGCCACCTGTGGGCAGATATTTGATCGGACTATACAACAAAAACTTTATGGCATCTTTTTTTAAAAATTTCACTATGCTAATAATTTTGAAAATATTCTCTGCAGTAAAGATTGTATGAAATTCCATGCCATCACTTATTTCGTTGAGTAGTCAAAAAAATAACTTATCTTAAGATTAGTATGCTGCAAAAGGAATAAAATTTTACATAAATAATTGCATCGTTTACATTCAACAATGTGCAGTGCCATCCGGCCGTTTGCATTGCAAGTTCACGAAAATTTCCGCTTCCCGCCGTGCTCACACAGCCATGCCACGCCGAAAGGAGGGCATCCCGTCCGCAGTCGCGAAGGAATGCCCTCCTGCCATGGACGCCCGCAGCGTCGCTCGTTGTCAATTTCAGGAGATGTCCATGGGCGCCCCCGGAAACATGGGGAGACGCACGCCCAGAAGACGCCTGCGCAGACCAGGACGGCCACGACCGCCCCTCCGCACCCATCGCCCCCCCTCAGTGACGGGGACCGCGCCCTTCCTCCAACCATGCCCGCCGCATGCCGGGTCGCATCTTGCCAAGAGAGGCGCTAGTGGGGTACAAACGGGCCATCCATCGCGCACGCGACGGACGCACATGGGCGTCCCGCCGCATCCCCGCGCACCGTCCCGGAACAGGACGCCGACCCTCCACGGACCGGCGCCCGCGCACCTCGACCCCAAATGGCGAACCGCCGGCGCCCCGACGCCACCCGGACCGCCGAAGCGAACACCCCATGCAGAAGATCATCGCCGCGAACTGGAAGATGTACAAGACACGCCCGGAAGCCCGCCAGACCGCCCAGGAACTGGCCAAGGAACTCTCCGCGACGCCGCCCCACTGCCTCGTCGTCGTCTTTCCCTCCTTCACCAACATCGCCGACGTCGCCCAGATCCTGCACGGCATACGCAACGTGTCCGTGGGGGCCCAGAACTGCTACCCCGCCGAGGAGGGGGCCTTCACCGGGGAGGTCTCACCTGCCATGCTCCAGGACGCCGGCGCCTGCTGGATGCTCGTGGGACACTCCGAACGGCGCCACGTTCTCGGCGAATCCGACGAACTGGTGGCCCGGAAGACCGCCTTCGCCCTCGCCCAGTCCTTCAGGGTGATGCTGTGCGTCGGCGAGACCCTCCCCCAGCGCGAGGCCGGCGAACTCGAGGCCGTGCTCACCCGGCAGCTCTCCACGGCCCTGAACGGCCTGACCCGGGAACAGCTGGACCGCCTCGCCGTGGCCTACGAGCCCGTCTGGGCCATCGGCACCGGCAAGGTGGCGACGCCCGAGCAGGTGTCGGAAGCCCACGGGGCCGCCAAGGGGATCATCCGGAAAGTCACGGGCGAAGCCTCCATCCCCGTGCTCTACGGCGGAAGCGTCAAGCCGGACAATGCCGGAACCCTGGTCAGACTTGACAACGTGGACGGTCTTCTGGTAGGAGGTGCCTCTTTGGTCTCCCGCAGCTTCGTGCAGATCATCAGGGCATGACGGCGGGAGGCTCTTTTTCGCCGCCTCACTGACAATCCGACGTTCGGCCCCCGACGGGAGGATTTCGTGCAGACTCTCATATTGACGATTCACCTCGTGGTGTGCGCCGTCCTGGTCGTCCTCATCCTGCTCCAGTCAGGCAAGGAAGGCATGGGCGTCATCTTCGGCGGCGGCAGCACCTCGGTCTTCGGCAGTTCCGGCGCCGGAGGCATCCTCGTCAAACTGACCACCATCGTCGCGCTCCTCTTCGTCATCACGTCCCTGAGCTATACCGCGGCGACCAGCACCAAGCCGTCCACCAAGTCCACAATCCTCGACGTGAAGTTCGAGGAAACGGCGCCTCCGCAGGCTGCGCAACCGACACCCCCCGCGCCGCCCGTCGTGCCCGCGCCAACCGCCCCCACGGTGACTCCGCCAACGACGCCTGAAGCCGCCGCGCCGGCCACGCCAACCGTGACCCTGCCGGCCACGTCGGCCTCGCCGGCGTCCCAGATCGGCCAGCCCGCCGTGACCCAGCCCGCGACTCCCCAGCCCGCCGCAACGACCACCGCGCCCGGGGGCCAGACCACGCCCCAGCAGGCCGCGCAGATCACCTCCACCTCCGCGCCGGAGGCCGCAGCGGCCAAAGAAGCGGGCGCCCAGCGACCCGCCGACGGGACGGCCGCCCCCAAGACGGACGACAAGACAGCGCCGCCGCAACAGTGACCCGAGCGTCAGGCATCGCCCCGGGGGGTGCGACATGGAAGAAGGTTTCGCCGACAACCCCTTCCGGAACCTTGACCGGAACCGCTTCCCCCAAGCAGGGGAGCCCTCCGCCGAAGTGACGGTCCGCAAGAAGGACCGCCGCTCCCCGCCTCCCGAGCCAAAACGCCCGCCCGCCCTGAAGCCCGTCAAGGCCGATACGCCGAAATCCGCGGATCCGCCCCCGGAGGAGGAGACGGCACTCTTCTCCCTCGCCATGGACAACGTGAACCCCCTCCCGGGAGGCCGGGGCCGATCCATCATTCCGGAACCCCCTCCGGCATCGCCGCCCCCTCCCGTGGACGCCCCCCTCGAGGAAGCCATCCAGCGGACCCTGGAGTTCGCCCTGATCTTCTCGGAGGAGCACATGGAGGCCCAGGTGAAGGGACTCGACATGGCCGTCATGTCCCGTCTGCGGGCGGGGAGCTACAGCCCCGAGGCGCACCTGGATCTCCACGGGCTCAACGTGCTCCAGGCGTTCTACGCCCTGCGGGATTTCATGAAGGGGGCGTGGTACAAGGGACTGCGCACGGTGCTCGTGGTCACCGGCAGGGGGAAGAACTCCCCGAACCAGCAGGGCGTCCTGCGGGAGAAGCTCCAGGACTGGCTCACCCAGGATCCCTTCAAGCGCGTGCTGCTGGCCTACTGCACGGCCAAGCCCAGCGACGGCGGCCCCGGCAGCGTCTACGTGCTCTTGCGCAAGAACCGCAAAACGGGCAAGGTGTGCTGGGAGAAGGTCCCGGCGGACATCGACCTGCTTCCCTGACCGACCCGGCCGCCCCCGGGCGACCCTTTTCCGGCGAACCGCGGCCGGCCGCATGAAGGCGGCGGATTCGCGTCCGCATCCAAACCACCGCACCCACGGAGGCTCCCCATCATGCCCATCAAGGAAGGCGACACGGTCAAGGTCCACTACGTCGGCACGCTGAACGACGGCACCGTCTTCGACGACAGCCGGGACAGGGACCCTCTCGAAATCACCATGGGGAAGGGCATGCTGATCCCCGGCTTCGAGTCGGCCATCCTCGGCCGCGACCCCGGGGACACCTTCTCCGTGACGGTGTCTCCCGAGGACGCCTACGGCGACAGGGATCCGGAAATGGTCTTCACCGTCGCCAAGACCCAGGTGCCCACCCACATCCCCATGGAGGTGGGCACCCCGCTGCAGCTGTCCAACGAGCAGGGACAGATGGACGTGACCATCACGGAGATAGACGAGGACGAGATCACCCTCGATGCCAACCACCCTCTGGCAGGCAAGGAGCTGACTTTCAAGATAGAGATTCTTTCTCCGGAGAAAGGTGAATAGCGGCCGCCATGATGTCATGGCGGCAGTGATGTCAAAAATGCTCAGACTTCACCAATATGCTGATATAATTTAGCACACACAACAATCTTCAAAAAATGCAAAACACCATATAAAATTTTTTAATTTTGGGTAGGTTGACGATAAAATGATTACAAATATACATATTCAAGGTTTTCGTCGTCTGTATGACTTCGCCGTCCCCATACGTCCATTGACTGTCGTCATCGGGGCCAACGGCGTTGGTAAATCGACTCTCTTAGACACTTTTGAATTACTGTCATTGTCCGCATCAAAAAATCTTACGACATTATTAACAGGCATGGAGGACTCTCTAGCATTGTTACATACCGAACTCAGACACCTGTTACAATACAAGTAGAGTCAGACAAAATCAATGACATTATGTATGACTACACCTTATCATTATCTCAAGAGGGGAATGGATACGGTTTTTCCAAAGAGCTTCTTCTTGCAAAGACCAATGCCAACGGAAGTCCAAAGATCTGTATTAATTCTTGTGATGAAAAACTATCCAGTACTGGCTTGAAAACAAAAAATACTATACATCTAAAGGATGAATCATTGAATAGTCGCGAAACATTACTTTCACAAGCCCCTATAATTCATAATATAACCTGTGCATTTCAAAAATACCTCTCATCCTATGAAAGATATGGCAACTTTGGTATCCATTCTCAATCACATATCAGACGCCCGCAAAAGGTAAAAACCACAACATCCTAGGACATGAGGGTGAAAAATTAATTGCATATTTACAGAATTTGGAAGAAAGTGAATACGAATACTACGAAATGATAATAGATGCGCTCTCTGCGGTATTTCCTGATTTTGAAGAATTGACATTCCCAGAAGTAACCGAAGGAATGATCACAATGAATTGGCATGATAAAAAATGTAACAGACCTTTTAATATTCTAGAGCTTTCAGATGGCATACTCCATTTTTTATTTCTTCTTGCAGTTGTAACTAATCCATCTCCACCTAACATAACAATTATTGATGAGCCTGAAATAGGCTTACACCCTGAGATGCTCTCAATGCTCACTCACGTATTCCGCGAGGCTACACAACGAGCACAATTAATCATTGCAACGCATTCTCCAACATTTATTAGTTTTCTACAATATGACGAGCTTCTTGTCATGGACATGGATGACAATGGATACGCTACCGCAGCATGGGCTGACACAATGGGACTCGACAAATGGCTCGCAGAATATAAGCTTGACTATTTGTGGCTCAATGGTCTAATAGGCGGCCGTTGTCTATAAAAATTTCAATTCTTGTCGAGGGTGAAACTGAACTTGCATTCAAAGAATACTTAGTTCAATATAACCTTCTAAATTGCAGAATATGAGTAGATAATTTTTAATTTAAAGCCAGGTTGATGACGTTATGATTACAAATATACATATTCAAGGTTTTCGTCGTCTGTATGACTTCCACGTCCCCATACGTCCATTGACTGTCGTCATCGGGGCCAACGGCGTTGGGAAATCGACTCTCTTAGACACTTTTGAATTCCTGTCATTGTCTGCATCAAAAAAATCCTACGACACAATCGACAGACATGGAGGACTTTATAGCTTTGCTACATACGATGCACAGATACCAGTTACAATACAAATTGAGTCAGACAGCATCGACGACATTATATATGACTACACATTATCCCTATCTCAAAAAGGCAAAGGTTACTGCTTTTCAAAGGAGCTTCTTCTTGCAAAGAAGAATACAAGCGGAAAACCGAAGATATGTATTAATTCTAGTAATGAAAAACTATCGTATATAGACTTCAATACAAGAAAAACTATACGTCCAAAAAATGAACTCATGAACACCAACGAAACATCACTTTCACAAGCTCCTGCAATTCACAATATAACGTATACATTTCAAAAATACCTAACTTCCTGTGAAAGACATGGCAACTTTGGCATCCATTCCGGTTCCTATATAAAGCTTCCGCAAAAGGTAGACCCCGCAATATCACCCGGACATGAGGGTGAAAAATTAATTGCTTATTTGCAGAACCTGAAAGAAAGTGAATACGAATACTACGAAATGATAATTGATGCACTCTCTGCGGTATTCCCTAATTTTGAAGAATTAGCATTCCCCGCAGTAGCCGCTGGAATGATCACAATGAATTGGCGTGATAAAAAATGTAAGAGACCAATTAATATTCTAGAACTCTCAGATGGCATACTTCATTTTTTGTTCCTGCTTGCAGTTGTAACTAATCCATCTCCCCCTAACATAACAATTATTGATGAGCCAGAAATAGGGCTACACCCTGAGATGCTATCCATGCTCGCGCATGTCTTCCGTGAGGCGACACAGCGAACGCAATTGATAATTACAACACATTCCCCGCGATTTCTAAAATTTTTACAGCCAAATGAGCTTCTAGTAATGGATTTAAATGATGAAGGTCATGCCACAGCAAAATGGGCAGACACGGTGAATATTGATGCATGGATGGATGAATTTGGATTGGATGATCTATGGTGCAATGGCAGAATAGGCGGACGTGCAATATGAAAATTAGCATCCTTGTAGAGTATACAATGCTATACCCATGTCAATTACTCACCACAACTAGGATAAAGCCATGAAAAAAATCGCCCTTCTCTGCATACTGCTGCTACTCCCTGCAGCTGCATTTGCCCATGGCGGCGGATTGGACAGCTACGGCTGCCACCACAACCGCAAGCAAGGCAACTATCACTGCCATAGAGGTCCTCTTGCAGGGCAGGAATTCGCCTCACAGGCGGACATGCTGGCTGCTCTCAACGCTTCTGGGGGAGGCGGAGGACAGGAACAACACGTAACACATAAAAAATCAAAAAAATCGGCCCATGAGCCGCCGCCTCCTCCACATGCCCCATCAACTGGACCGGTGTTGCGCGTGCTGGATGGCGACACGATCACAGTCAGACTCTCCGGCAAGGAAACACGCATACGTCTCTATGGCGTTGACGCTCCCGAAAAGGCGCAACCCCATGGACAAGAGGCCAAGGAATTCGTGGATGACCTCATCCTGACCGAGGCCGTCACCGTGGAGCCTGTCGATACCGACCGATATGGTCGAACCGTGGCGATCATCCGACTGCGTGACGGCAGCACGCTTCAGGACAAACTTCTCGCGGCAGGACAGGTCTGGTACTATCCGCAATATTGCAAGCGTCCCGAATGCTCCGGCTGGAAACATATGGAATCCCGTGCGAAGTCCGAAAGGCGCGGACTCTGGCGGGATGGGAACCCGATGCCACCGTGGCAATGGAGAAAGAGCCACAAGAATTGAACTGAATCCGCATCAGGAAAAAACCACAAGCAATTGGCTACCTCGGACGCATGCGATGACGGGGTAGTCGATGTCCGACGCGAACGCGGATCGGCCGCAACTCCGCCACTGTCGGTGCGCCAAAGCCTGTCCGCAGGAACCTTCACGTCCGACTGGCGGACGTATCCGGCTTCACCACGGCCCGGCCCTCCCCGGTCGGGCCATGACGCTCGTGGTGATGCCGCATCGCGAACCGCGCCCAGTCGCACCGCACGACCACGTAGAGCATGATCGCCGTCTGCAGGCACTGGGAACACAGCATGGCAAGGAACACCCCCGACGAGGTCTTCCACAGCATGTGCCCCAGCAGCCACCCAAGAGGGATCCGCACGCCCCAGAAGGTGCCGCCGAAAATCATGAGGTTGTAGCGCGTGGCGCCGGCCCCCACCATGATGCCCCCCATGATGGTGCTTCCTATGGAGAACGGGGTCGAAAGCAGATTGTAGGTCAGGTAGCTCACGAT
This sequence comes from Desulfovibrio sp., assembly GCA_031272715.1. GTDB lineage: Bacteria > Desulfobacterota > Desulfovibrionia > Desulfovibrionales > Desulfovibrionaceae > Desulfovibrio. The sequence goes on along the minus strand of JAISTH010000071.1, from coordinate 28,023 downwards.
CTGCAGCTGGGTGCCGGGATCGTCCGACAGCATCCGGGCGATCTCCGGCCTGAAGGGCCACAGCGCCGCCCCGACGCAACTCATGGCCGCGCTCCCCACCAGCACCATGTTCAGACCCACCCGCCTGGCCTCCTCGGGCTTGCCCGCCCCCAGACAGTTCCCCACCAGCACCGCCACGCTCATGTTGAAGGCCATGCCGGGCATGAAAAGCAGCCCCTCCATGCGCAACCCCGCGGTGAGTCCGGCAAGGGCGTTGACGCTGTCGAAGGGCAGGGACGCCACCAGCACGAAAAGGGCGAGGTAGCCGGACTGCCAGACGAGGGATGCGGCGCCCGCAGGCAGCGCCACCTTGGCGAGATAGGGAAGGCCGGCCTTGAGCCAACGCAGGGTGGGGATGCTTTTGAAGTCCAGATATCCCGAGCGCAGCAGCAGCGCGCAATTGCAGACCGCGCCCAGCCACTGGGCCGTGACGTTGGCCCAGACGAGCCCCATGTAGCCCATGTTGGGCATGCCCATCCATCCGAGCCCCCACCCGAGACAGCAGACCCCGTCCACGATGCACAGCAGTGCCGCCACCCAGAGAGGCGGCAGCACCTGGCGCGTCGCCCGGAACATCACCCCCGTCGCGGAATAGATGTACTGGGCCGGCAGCGCCAGCATGGATGTCTGCCATATCTCCCAGGTCAGCGGCGCGATGGACTCCGGAACCTGCATGCCAGCGAGGATGTGTTTCCCGAAGATGCGTCCGGCCAGGCAGATCACCAGTCCCAAGGCGAATCCGCCGGCCACGGTGGCCGCCACGTAGCGTTTCGCGCGTACCGTCCTCAAGGCCCCCAGGGACTGGCTCACGGCGGCCATGGCGCCGCTGGAGAGGGCCATGGCCACCACCATGAGCAGCACCGTGCACTGGGTCACCAACCCCAGTGCGGCCTGCACGTCGGCGCTGATCCTGCCGGCGACCCAGACCGCGATGAATCCCATGAAGAACATGAGATACATCATGATCATCTGGGGCCAGGTCAGGCGCCAGATCGCCCGCGGGGAGGTGCTCAGGTCCGGGCGGAGCATTGCGGAGCTAGACGGTTTCGCAGCAGGCAAGCATGTCCTGGATCGTCTGGCGCCGCCTGACGATGCGGGGGGCGCCGTCCAGTCCCACAAGCACTTCCGCGGGCAGCAGGCGCTGGTTGTAGTTGGACGCCATGGAGAAACCGTAGGCCCCGGCGTCAAGGACTCCCAGGACGTCGCCTTGGACGATGGCGGGCAGGAGACGGTCCCTGGCCAGGATGTCGCCGCTCTCGCAGATGTTGCCGACGACTGTCTGGGGAATCGTTTCCCGTGGGGCGGAGGATCCGGCGTAGATCTCGATGTCGTGGAAGGAGTCGTACAGCACGGGCCTTGCCAGCACGTTGAAGCCGATGTCCGTGCCGACGTATCTGGTGGAACCGTTGGACTTCACGGCCTGCACTCTTCCGAGGAGGATGCCGCATTCGGCGACGACGTAGCGGCCCGGTTCCACGAGGAAGCGTCCGCCGTAGCCGGTGGCCGCGCTCCAGGCGGTGATGCGCTCGTGAAGCTTCCGGCCGAGATCCGCCATGTCCAGCCGCGCCTCCCCCTCGTATTTTTTGTAGGGGATGCCGAAGCCGCCGCCGAAGTCGATGACGCGCAAGGTGGCGAACCGGTCCGGAGGGAGTCCCCGGACGATGTCCAGCAGGACCTGGACGGCCTCGACGTAGCTTTCGGACTCCATGAAGAGGGAACCGATGTGCTGGTTCACGCCCGCCAGGGTCAGGCCGTGGCGTTGCAGCAGGGCCAGGACATCGTCGATGGCCTCCGGGGAGATGCCGAATTTCGTCTCGCTGCCCGCGGTCACAACCTTGCTGTCGTGGCCTGCGCCGATGCCGGGATTGAGGCGCACCATGACGCTCCCGCCGGGGTTCACGGCGCCGTAGGTGTCGAGTTGCGCGAGGGAGTCCACGCTGAGCAGAACGCCGCGATCCACGGCGCCCTGCATCTCCTCCCGGGAATTGTTGTTGGAGATGTAGAGGATCTGCTCCGGGCCGAAGCCGCAGGCCAGATCCAGATGGAGTTCTCCCGGGCTCATGGCGTCCACCACGAGTCCCTCGTCCTTGATGATCCGCAGCAGCGCAGGATTGGCGTTGGCCTTCACGGAGTAGTTGACCCCGAAGCCGGGATGGGCGGAAAGCCCCTTGAGTTCCCGGCAACGGCTCCGCAACACGGATTCGTTGTAAACATAGAGGGGCGTGCCGAAGGTCTCGGCAAGGCGCCTGGGGCCCTGGGGGCCGAAGAAATCCAGCTGTTCGCTGTAGGTCGAACGGATGTCAGCCATGTCGTTGTATCTGTTCCTGAAGTTTTGTGTGGATTGTGCGGGCCGGACGTCCTCGGCCGGTGTCGCGGATTTCCGGCGGCCAGGACGCCTCAGGCGAGCGCCAGCAGCAATTGCCCCGCCGTCGGCCTGAAGTCAAGCCCCTGAAAGACCGCGACGGGGTTGCCACGCTCAAGCTCGTTGTGCGTCGTCCACCGCCCCTTGGCGATGGTTTTCTCCCGCCCCTCGTTGTGCTCCAGTATCTGGGCCCGGAGCCGCTCAAGCGCAAGCTTCCTGTTGCCCAGCTGGATCCTCGCGGTCACCGAGACGGCCGAAAGTCCCGTCAGCGCGTCCACGACCCGCACCCCGGTCTCGACCTTGTTCACGTTCTGTCCGCCCTTTCCCGGACACCGGAATGTGGAGATCGTGATCCGCCCCTTTCCGGGATTGCGGCCGTCAAGGCCGATGTCCGCATACTCCGCGTCCACCGCGGATTCGTCGACGACGGCGACCTTGATGAACCAGTTCTTGCGCCTGTGGCCGGGGCGCACGGGACTTGCGCAAATCCACTTGACCGGCCCCGGAAGCAGGGCGACGTCCTCCGGCGTCTCCACCAGCACGCTTCTGCACGCCCCGAAGCCCGCACCGTCCCTGCCGAAGCCCGGCGTCCGGTGGAGCACGTCGATGCCGCGCCCCTGGACCGTCAGCCAGTCCGCAAGGCGCCCGACGGCGATCTCGCACTCGACCGGGCCGTGCCCGGAAGACAACTGATAGAGCATGTTCCTTCCTGCCATGGCGACGCTTCGCACATATCCGAAGGGCGTCGTCTTGCCTTCCCCGGCCCCGATGCTATCCTCGGCATACGCCGCAACCCGCAAGTCCGCCCCTTCCGGGGGCGGCGATGCACCCAGCGACCCCATGAACACCGCCGCCTACTATGCCGACATCAGGGACTGCCTGCCTCGCAGGGCGGCCCTGGTGAAGACCCTTCCCCCCGGCCGCATGGGCCGCATGATGGCGTATCGCGACGACGGGGACCGTCTGCGATGCCTCGCCGCATGGGTGCTGCTGGCCCGGTTGCTGGGCCGCGACGGGCGACTCCCCGAGAGCCGCATCAGCCTCTCCCCCTACGGCAAGCCCGCCCTCGACCACGGGCCGTGCTTCAACCTCTCCCATTCCGGGGATTTCGTCCTGCTGGCCGTTTGCGAAAGCGACGTGGGGGCGGACCTGGAGCGGTGGGAAGCCGAGGATCACGATGCCATGGCCCGGGCCGGCTTCCACGCCGACGAACTGGGCCGTGCCGGGGGTGACGTCTCGCCGAAGGCATTCTATGCCCGATGGACCGCCAAGGAAAGCTTCCTCAAGATGGAAGGCGTCGGTCTTGGTCGCAACCCCGCCGCGATCATCCTCCGGATGCATGGCGACGGGGCCCTTGTGGAGGGCCGTCCCGATGCCAGAATACGCGTGTACGACGACCTGGAGGGATACACCGCCGCCGTCTGCGCCTGCGCCCCCCTGCCGGACCGCCTCGTCCGGGTCGATCTTGGCTGAGACAGGGTCAGGGCGACTGAAAAAAATGGCGTTGATGGAATAGGCTCTTCTTCCCCGAAGCCCCACCATTGGCGGTATGGCATCTGCGGCATGGGTCTTGCGCGCGTGCTCTCCGCCCAACGGCCCGACGGCTCGTTCCCGGAGATCACCCGCAAGGATGGACGGTGGGCAGATGCCGGCATGGCCGGAACCGGGCGCGGTTTAATGCGGACAGACCCTGCGTGCCCAAACCGGCCCTTCGTTCACGCAATCGCACTGCCCCAGGCGAGGATCTTGACATTTTGATTGATGTTGTGCTACAGAGAAAGAAGCGGAGGGGCAGGATGCTAGTACATCCCACCCCTCTTGGGGCAAGCCCTCCGAGTATAGTAGTTTACTCAGATGACGCCCCCAAGGACCATGGTCCGGTCCTTGGGGGCGCCTCCGTTACAGGTGATGGCGACCCGACGTCGCTAGATGCACCTTAACAAAAGACCACCGATAACCACACCGACGATCGAACCGATCGCCGATGCGCATGCTTCCCAAAGGAGCTCGGCCATGGGCTTTTGTCCGGAGGACCTGCCACTGTATGCCACGCTATCAGTTTTTTCGACAGCTTTCAAGAAAAACCGTTACAAAATGTGAAGTCTGACGGCCCTGCCCCGCCCGTTGCAGACGCGACGGCCCACTGCAGGCGCGATGGATCCCACTGCCCTTCCCATCGCCACCGGTCGATCTCTCGAAGGCGATGTCCCCGGCCACGTCCCATGAAGTTCTTCTTTCCCGAAGCCCATTGGCGGGTATGCGTCTGTGGCAGCGGCCTGCCTGCATGCTCTCCGTCCAGCGACCCGACGCCTCGGAAGCTCTGGCCGATCCGCCTCCGGCGATGGTCGGCGGGACGAACGCCGGCACGATTGACGGCCGGGTGCAGTTTCATGGGGATTGCCCTGAGTGGCCTAGCCGGCCCTTCGTTCACGCAATCGCCCTGTAGATGCGGCAAAAACAGCTGGTATTGCCACACACGATCGGCTAGAATCGATCTTTTTTCTGCGAGGTCCGGCATACGGCTTTCCGCCCCCCGGATCTTGCGCACCGCCGCCTCAAGGCGGGGGGAGGCCTCGGGATGAGCAGCCTGCTGAACAGGGACTACCTGAAGGAAAGCGACTTCACCGCGGAAGAACTGACCGCGCTGATGGACCTCGCCGGCGCCCTCAAGGAGGCGAAACGCCATAAGCGGGAGCCGAGGCACCTGCAAGGCAGGAACATCGTGCTCCTGTTCGAGAAGGACTCGACGCGCACGCGCTGCGCCTTCGAGGTGGCGGCCCACGACCAGGGGGCCCAGGTCACCTATCTCGGCCCCTCCGGATCCCAGATGGGCAAGAAGGAGTCCATGCCCGACACGGCCCGGGTCCTTTCCCGCTTCTTCGACGGCATCGAATACAGGGGCTTCGCCCAGAGCCGCGTGGAGGCCCTGGCCCAGTACGCCGACGTCCCCGTGTGGAACGGGCTGACCAACGAATGGCACCCCACGCAGCTGCTGGCCGACATGATGACCATGCGGGAGTGCTGTCCGAAGCCCCTGTCCGGCCAGACCCTGGCCTACATCGGGGACGCCCGGTACAACATGGGCAACTCCCTCATGATGGGCTCCGCCATCCTCGGGCTGGACTTCCGGTCCGTCGCCCCGCGTTCCCTGTGGACCGGCGACGACGTGTACGAGGCCGCAGCGGCCAAGGCACGGGGGACCGGCGCGCGGATACTCCGCACGGAAAGCCTTGCCGAAGGCGTCAAGGGATGCGACTTCCTCTACACCGACGTCTGGGTCTCCATGGGGGAGCCCGAGCATGTATGGAAGGAACGCATCGACCTGCTGAGCCCGTACAGGATCAACGACGCCGTCGTCCGCCTCACGGGCAATCCAGACTGCCAGTTCCTCCACTGCCTGCCGAGCTTCCACAACAGGGACACCTCGATAGGCGAGGACATCTACCAGCGGTACGGGGTGGAGGCCATGGAGGTCTCGGACGACGTCTTCGAGTCTCCCAGGAACAGGGCCTTCGACGAGGCCGAGAACAGAATGCACACGATCAAGGCCATCATGGTGGCGACCCTCGCGGGAGTGGATGCGGGGATCGCCGGAAACTGACGGAACGCCATCCGGGGCCCATGGAGGTGCCCCGCCGGTCCGATGTCATGCAACTAGGAGAGGAGGTGCCCGCCCATGCCCGACAGTTCAAAACCTCGTGAGGAGTGGGGCAGCAGCCTCGGATTCATCCTCGCCGCGGCCGCTTCGGCCATCGGCCTGGGGAACGTGTGGAGGTTCCCCTATCTCGTCGGCAAGGACGGCGGCGCCGCCTTCCTTCTGGTCTACGTCGTCATCGCCCTGATCATCGGCCTGCCGGTGCTGCTCGCGGAAATGGCCGTCGGCCGCGCCGCGAAAAGGGCGCCCGTGTTCGCCTTCGCCGCGTTGAAGGTGAACCCCCTCTGGGCCGTCATCGGCTGGATGGCGACCATCTCCGGCGGATTCCTCGTCGTCTCGTACTACAACGTGATCGGGGGGTGGACGCAGAAATACGCCATGGAGTCCCTGATCTCCCTCATGGAGGCGTGCACGACCCCCGAGGGTTCCACGGCGTTCTTCATGGCGTTCATCGGCATGCCGAACCAGGTCGTCCTCTTCCAGTTCCTGTTCATGGGCGCCGTGATACTCATCGTCTCAGGCGGCGTCGGCAAGGGCATAGAACGGTGCTGCAAGTTCATGATGCCGCTGCTGCTGGCGATCATGCTCTGCCTCATAGTGCGAGCCGTCACGCTTCCCGGCGCCGGCGCCGGACTGGAGTTCTATCTCAAACCCGACTGGAACCGGTTGCTGGATTCCACGATCTACCTCGACGCCCTCGGGCAGTGCTTCCTCTCCCTGTCCCTCGGCCTCGGGATCATGCTGACTTACGGCAGCTACACGAACAGCGAGGAACACCTTCCGGCGGCCGGCCTCTGGACCGCATCCCTGGACACGCTGGCGGCCTTTCTCGCCGGCTTCGCCATCTTCCCCGCCGTCTTCGCCATGGGGTTCGAACCGAACGCCGGCATCGGCCTGTCCTTCATCACCCTGCCGACGGTGTTCAGCAAGATGCCGGCGGGGTCCCTCTTCTCGTTCCTCTTCTTCATGCTGCTCTTCCTTGCCGCCGTCACTTCCGCGGCTTCCCTCTTCGAGGTCGCAGTGGCCTTCACCATGGAACGGTTCCACATCTCCCGCACCAGGGCCGTCTGTCTGGCGGGGCTGATCGTCCTGCTCCTGGGCGGGTATTCCGCCCTTTCCCTGAGCGGTCCGCCGAAGGTCACCCTCTTCGACAAGTCGAAGGACTTCCTCGACGCCTTGGACCACCTCTGCAACAACATGATGTTGCCTGCGGGATCCTTCCTGCTCTGCATCTTCACGGGCTGGGTCTGGCGATCCGGGGCCATCCGGGAGATCACCAACGACGGGAAGGTTCCCTTCGCCCTCTGCAAGGTGTGGATCTGGAGCCTGCGCTATCTCGCGCCGACGGCCATCGCCTGCATCTTCATCGCCGGCATGAGCTGGTGAGGGCGGAGATGAGCGACAGCAGGTCGCCTCGGGTACGAACCGTCTGAAGGCGGCGCGTCCAGGGGCGTCTCGCGGGAGTTCGCGTCCTGTCGTGCGACCGGGATTGCGGAGGGGCTAGGGCTTTTCCACATGCGGCCCTGCGTGGCCATGTGGTCCAGTACGTGCGAAACCTGTGCTGGTCGCATGCGTGGACCAGTACGCGCGATGCCTGTGCTGGTACAATCCGTGCCCGCCTTCGCCGTTCTGACGTCCCTCCCTCGATTCCTGCCTGGAAGGCGGCGAATCCTCAGAAAGGGTTCCACGAAGATCGCGGCAGTTCCATCGCGCCACGACACCGGATGCACACCGACGGTGGGGGCCATCCACGCGACGTCCTTTTGGTCCAGTACGTGGGATGCATGTGCTGGTCGCCGATTTGGACCAGTATGCGGAAAGCATGTGCTGGTTTTCCACGAACGGACCTCCGGAACTCGCGGTGACCTCGTCGATTCCGACGGGACTGCGCGAATGCCCGAACGGGATCGATGGGCAGGATGCGACCCGTTGCGGACCCGGACGGTGGATTCCCTGCCGCGCCTCTGCGTCCTGCGGTCGTTCCAAGGCCTTGCCGGCGGGGAATCGGGACGGCATCGCGAAACCCCGATATGCACTGGCATAGAGAAACGCCATCCCCGAAAATGCAGGCCATTGCGTTTGCATTAAAAAACATCTATATTGCTTCGATGCATGTACTGACTGCGGATAGCACAACAGAATCCAAAGATTTTGCGTGTACTAAGTTTTTGTGTTAAGTAACAATAATTGAAACACATTAGCCTTTGTAGGCAAAAAATCTTCAAAACTCGTTCATACATTACATGATACATATGCAATATTTTAACAATTCACTTTTGCACAATTCTTCTGAGCAAAAAGCAAATGCTCCGATATTCATACACACGCTCGGCCGTAGCTGCTCAACGTATTTCTCGCAAAAATTTCGAGAAAAATCAGCGTCAACATATTTTTTCAGGGAGTTCGTAAACTCCATCCTTGCCTATGACAAGAAGACAATTCTCTCGGTCAGCCAAAATGATGGCGGAGGCGATCTGCGGCACCAGAAGATAGACCGTCTCTACTGGGAAGAATACGAACCGTTGATCACCAATAGTGGCGTCAGAAACTACAAGATCGAGTTCAATGAAAATTGGCATCCAAATGGTGGGTTAAGCAATGATGAATACAAATACGTCAAATCACTGATCGATTTCGCAAATTCAAAAAACAGAATCCCTGTACTTGAGAGCATACATACGCCTTTCAAAACAGGATTTTTGAGACAGTCGTTCGGCGGAACGCACATACTTCTCATCCGCGACCCGCACGATTTATGTCGATCATGGCTATCATTGGGCTGGGGATGGTATACCGACAAATTGAACGAATCCCCCATGCACGGGATCTTATGGAACCTGGGGTACAGGAGGAAGATACCGACTGTTCAGCGGCCGACACTTGATGGCTCGATTGGCGTATGGGAAGCGGCATGTGTCTACGGCGTGCTTGTGAACGCCATCATGTGCGTCCACGCTGACTTGGTCGTGGACAGCACCAGAATGGCATCCGAAAAGGAATACGCAACACATGTCTCGGAAGAGCTGCTCGGACTAACCGGCCTCTCCATGGACTTCTCGGATGCGAAGCTACAGCACGATGGCCTCGGCGCCTTCTACAATCCGGTGCCACTTTGGGATATATGGTGCCAATACCTTGGCTCAAAAAAGAACATTGAAAAATTTATAGACACAGTTGTCAATTACTACTGCATGCCGGCAGTTGGTAACGTATACGAGAATCTGCGAATTCTCAAGCAATGCGTTTTTCGGAAGAAGGGCGAATCAATCCGAGAAAAATATCTCGTCGACTGGCATACTGCGCAGGCGGTAAACGCTCTTCTCTCTGACAACGAGATGAAGAATATCCTGATCACGAGCATTCAGGACAAGGACGTGATCATAGCAAATCTCTTGAAAAGACTTGACGGCAAAAACAACGACTTTAAGCGAAAAATGCAAAAAAGAGTGGAACAGCTTCTGGGGCTTCTTCCACCTTCGATACGGCGATATTGCGGGATGTTCCGGGAGACTCTGCGCAGGCTGCGAAGACCCGGCACAATGTAGTCTCCTCAAGGCATCGGGCGGTTTTCCGGCATGCTGGACGAAGCCGGAAGGGGGATGTCACGGACGGCCTCGATGGCGAAGTCCGCCGATCAGGCCGTGTCCTCGGTCTCCCGCACCACCTCGTGGATGTTGGGCAGCACCCGTATGGCCTCGATGAGGGCATAGAGCTGCGTGGAGTTCTGCACCTCCACGGTCATGTGCACCCGGGCGCGGTGATCCACCGTGTTGTCCATGTTCAGCGTGGTGATGTTCACCTTGTCCTTGGCGACCACCCGGGTCACGTCGGCAAGCACCCCGTGGACGTTCTCCGCGATGATGAAGATGCGCGCCTCGTGGGGCTCCTCTTTTGCGCCGTCCCATTGCACCGAGATCAGACGCTCGGGTTCCATGTTGGCGACGTTGGCGCAGTCCGTGCGGTGGACGCTGATCCCCATGCCGCGGCTGATGTAGCCGATGATGGCGTCCCCAGTCACGGGATTGCAGCACTTGGCGAAACGCATCAGCACGCCGTCCACGCCGGATATCCCCACGCCGTCCCCCTTCCGGGACGCATCCCCCTTGGCCTCCTTCCCTTCCTTGGGCTCCTTGGGCGGCGCCGCAAGCGGCGCCACTTCGTCGGGATGCAGCACGGCGTAGAGACGATTGAGCACGCGACGGGGCGTCAGATGGGAGTAGCCGACGGCGGCCACAAGGTCGTTCACGCTCTCGTAGCTGAGATCCTGGGCGACTATGGCCAGCTGGCCGTTCTTGACGGCCTTGGACACGTTCAGGCTGACCTTGCGTCCCTCCTTCTCCAGCATCTCCCGCCCCAGGGCCATCGCGTGGGCCCGCTCCTCGGTGCGGATGTAGTGCTGGATGCGGCTCCGGGCCCTGGCCGTCTTCACCATCTTCAGCCAGTCCCGGTTGGGATTGCGGGAGGGGTCGGTGATGATCTCGACGATGTCGCCGTTCTTGAGTTCCGTGCCCAGCGGCATGAGCCGGCCGTTGACCTTGGCGCCGGAACAGTGCTGCCCCACCTTGGAGTGGATCTGGAAGGCGAAATCCAGCGGGGTCGCCCCCTCGGGGAGTTCCTTGACGTCCCCGGCCGGGGTGTAGACGTAGACCTCGTCCTTGAAGAGATCCATCTTGAGGGAGTGCAGGAACTCCCTGGAATCGCTCTCCTCGCTCTGCCGCTCGAAGATCTCCCGCAGCCAGGAGAACTGCTCCAGATCCCTGGGATTGACCCGGCCCTTCTCCTTGTAGAGCCAGTGGGCGGCCACCCCGTGCTCGGCCTGCCGGTGCATCTGCATGGTGCGGATCTGGATCTCGATGCGCTCCTTCTCCGGACCGATGATCGTTGTGTGGAGGCTCTGGTACCCGTTGGCCTTGGGCATGGAGATGTAGTCCTTGAACCTGCCGTGGACCGGGTGCCACTGGGAGTGCACCAGGCCCAGCACCGCGTAGCAGTCCTTGATGTCCTCCACGAGGACCCGGAAGGCCATGATGTCGTGCATCTCGTCCAGGGTCAGGGACTGGGACTGCATCTTCTTGTAGATGCTGTAGATGTGCTTGATGCGGCCGTAGACCTGCCCTTGGATGCCGTTGTCGTCCAGGAGTCCGCGGATGAGGGCCACCACCTTGTCGATGATGTGCTTTTCCACGACCTGGTGCTGATCCAGCCAGTGCTCGATCTGGTTGAACACGTCCGGTTTCAGGTACTTGAAGCTCAGGTCCTCCAGTTCCCGCTTCAGGCCGTGCAGCCCCAGGCGGTTGGCCAGGGGCGCGTAGATGTCCATGGTCTCCTGGGCGATCCGGCGCTGCTTGTGGACCTTCTGGAAGGAGAGGGTGTTCATGTTGTGGAGGCGGTCCGCGAGCTTCACCATGAGGACCCGCATGTCGTTGCTCATGGCCAGGATCATCTTGCGGATGTTCTCGGCCTGGGCCTCCTCCTTGGTGTCGAAGGGGATCATGCTGATCTTGGTGACGCCGTCCACGATGTCGGCCACTTCCTCCCCGAACTTGTCGTCGATCTCCTCGAGGGTGGCCTTGGTGTCCTCCACGGTGTCGTGGAGGAGCCCCGCGGCGATGGTGGGTTCGTCGAAGCCCATCTCGGCCAGGGAATTGGCCACGGCGAGGGGATGGGAGAGATAGGCCTCGCCGGAGAGGCGGGTCTGCCCCTTGTGGGCGGCGGCGGCGAAGACGTAGGCCCGCTGGACCAGTTCAAGATCGGCGGATGGGTTGGAGGCCGCGGCCTTGTCCAGGATTTCCTGAATGCGTATCACAAGACGTCTCCCGTTTGTCTCCGTCCGCTGCGTCCCGGCTCGTCCCCGTCCCGGGAGACGTGCCCGGGGCCGGCGATGCCGAGGATGCCGCACAGCCCCATGCAGTGGCCGTGGCCGCCGCAATGGGGACAGATCCGCCTGTGCGGCGAAATGAAGATGTCCATGAACTCGCCGAGGATGCGGCCGAGGCGTCCCACGGCGCCGGTTCGCCGGGAGCCGGGCGGCCGGGGCAGAAACTGCTTGCCTTTTGGGCCGTTAGCCAGCATTTTTCGCCTTGTCCAGCGCCCTGCGGGCGCACCGGAGCATCCCAGCCAAGGAGTCCACGTGGCCACGGTCAACACCCTCGTCCTCACGGGATACGGCACGAACTCGCACCTCGAGACGGCGCACGCGGCGCGCCTCGCCGGCGCCGACAGGGCCGACGTCGTCCATTTCGCGGATCTCGTTGCCTGCAAGGTGCGACTGGCCGACTATCACTTCCTGATCTTCCCGGGAGGGTTCCTGGACGGGGACGATCTGGGCGCGGCGCAGACGGCGGCGATGCGTTGGCGTCATCTGCGGTGCGACGATGGCGTCCCGCTGCTGGACAGTCTTAGGGACTTTCTGGCGGAAGGCAAGCTGATGCTGGGCATATGCAACGGCTTCCAACTGCTGGTGAAGCTCGGCGTGCTGCCCGCGCTGGACGGCAAGGTCTTCGACCAGCAGGTATCCCTGGGGTGCAACGACTCGGCCCGGTTCGAGGACCGCTGGGTGCGCATGCTCCCCAACCCGGAGAGTCCCTGCGTCTTCACCAAGGGTCTGCCGCAGCTCGCCATGCCGGTGCGCCACGGGGAGGGGAAGCTCGTCGCCCGGGACGCCGCCTGCCTCGACCGGCTCGCCGGAGAGAACCTGATCGCCCTGCAGTATGTCCACCCCGAGACGGGGGAACCCACCCAGGAATATCCCCACAACCCCAACGGCTCGAACCTCGCCATCGCGGGACTCACCGACCCCACCGGCCACGTGCTGGGGCTCATGCCCCATCCCGAGGCCTTCCACCACGTCACGAACCACCCCTGCTGGACCCGCGGGGAGCTGGATCCGCCCGGCACCATGATCTTCGTCAATGCCGTGCGGTACCTCAAGGAACAGTAGAGCCGGACCCAAGGCCCCGTCCCTCCTCGTCACGGCGATGGGGGCGCGGACCGTTCCGTTGCAGGCCGTCCCTGCCCCGGACATCCCTCCTGCCCGCATCCTGCGCCCTTTCCTTCGTTCCACGGCGCCATGCCGCATCCTCGGGCATGGCGGCGCTTTTGGCGCGATCTAGGCCCCCGCAAAAAAAGAAGTTGACATTCATTTTCAAGTAGTCCATCATGCCGCCGGGCTGGCAGAGCGTCGCCTGTCCGCTGTCGGCAGGCCTCCCATCCACAACCCGGACTTCCGTGCCCGTTCCTCGCACGGACGGATCGATGAGGCCCAAGGGGACGCTCTGTCGCCATCCTCCGCCCTTGGCCGCGCCGCGCACTTTGCGGCGTTATCGAAAATGAAATTCTTTTCCCTTTAAGGTGCAACGCCCGAAAAAGGTGCAATGCCCGAAACAGGGGTGCAACGCCCGAAAACATGGACGCGACGCCCGGAAGCAAGGGTGCAACGCCCGAAAACATGGACGCGACGCCCGGAAGCAAGGGCGCAACGCCCGAAAACGAAAAAAGGAGTGTGCATGAACAGCAACTGGTGGAAGTACGGCCTGTTCCTCGGCCTGGGGTTCGCGCTGGGCGCGGTGGGGGCCGTGCTCGTCTCGCGCAACCCCGGCGCGGCCAAGAAGGCCTGCGCCAGCGTCCTCAGCCACGCGCTGGACGTCAAGGACAAGGCGACCGCCATGATGGAGACCGCCAAGGAGAACATCGAGGACCTCGCCGCCGAGGCCCGGGAAGACCTGACGCAGCGCAAGCAGGCCGCTGCGGCGGCCGGCTAGCCTGACATGGCCGTCGTCGTCGCCGGCATAGCCTACGACGTCGTGCACGAAACGCCGGGACGCATGCGGTTGCGTCCCGGCGGTCGCAGACGTTGTTCCGCAAGGGATTTCGCGGCCTTCCTCGAGCCGCTGGGAAGCGGCATCCACATAGACGTCGCCGAGATCACGGGAAGCGCCCTGATCACCTACACGCAGATCGACAAGCTGCGCAACGCCCTGAGGCGGCTCGCAGGCCTGCCGGCCCTGCTCCCCCAGCCTTCCCGGGAATCCGCCGAGACAGCCTCCATCAGGTCCGCCGACACCCCGCCCGCCGTCCGCAATCCCATCCCCTTCAAGATCCTCAGCTTCATCCTCCCCAACGTGGTCGGCTACGTCGTCGCGGGCTGGAGAGCCCTCCCCCGCATCCTGCAGGGCATCGGGGAGGTCCTTTCCGGCAGGCTCGGCATAGAATCCCTGGATGCCGCGGCCCTCGTCACATGCATCTTCCGCAGGGACTTCCGCGCCCTCTCCACCATCGCCTTCTTCCTCAGCCTCGGCAGCTTCCTGGAGTACACCACCCGCAAGAAATCCCGGGACAACCTCGCCCAGAGCCTCGCCCTGGACGTGTCCCACGTCTGGATCACCGAGGGGGGCGTCGAACGGGAAATCCTCATGGACAACCTCCGCATCGGGGACGTGGTGATCGTGCGGACCGGTTCCGCCATACCCGTGGACGGCACCGTGGTCTCGGGGGAGGCATTGGTGAACCAGGCGGGCATGACCGGAGAACCCCTCCCGGTGCGGCGCAGCACCGGGGCGTCCGTCTACGCGGGCACCGTGGTGGAGGAAGGGGAACTCCAGATCCGCACCACGAAAGTCGGCGGGGAACGGCGCATCGACGCCATCCTGCACTACATCGAAGAGTCCGAGGCCGTGAAGGCCGGGATACAGAGCCGCTACGAACGCATCGCCGACCGCATCGTGCCGTACAACTTCCTGCTGGCCCTCGTCGTCCTCGCCTTGACCCGCAGCGCCCTGCGGGCCGGCGCCGTGCTGCTCGTGGACTTCTCCTGCGCCATACGCCTGACCACGCCCCTCACGGTGCTCTCCGCGATGCGGGAGGCGGCCATCCACGGGGCCCTCGTCAAGGGCGGCCGCTTCCTCGAGGCCCTGGCCGAAGCCGACGTCCTCCTCTTCGACAAGACCGGCACCCTCACCCAGGCCAGCCCGGAAGTGGCGCAGGTCGTCTCCTTCAGCAAAAACCACGACGCGGACGCAGTCCTGCGCCTCTCCGCCTGCATCGAGGAGCACTTCCCCCATCCCGTCGGCCGGGCCATCGTGCGCGCCGCCGAACGAAAGGCCCTGAACCACCGGGAGGAACACGCGGACGTCGAGTTCGTCGTGGCCCACGGCATCGCGACGCGACTCCGGGGGGACCGCGTCATCATCGGCAGCAGGCACTTCCTCGTCGAGGACGAGGGCGTCGTCCCGGGAAAAAGCCAGGAGGCGGCCATACGCAAGCAGACGGCACAGGGCAGAAGCGTCCTCTATCTCGCCGTCGGCGGACGGCTCGTCGGGATCATCGCCGTGGAGGACAAACTGCGCCCCGGCATGCGGGAATTCGTGGAGAAACTGCGGGAGACGGGATTCCGCCGCATAATCATGCTGACGGGGGACGAGGAGGCGACGGCCAGGGCCGTGGCCGGCCAGGCCGGGATCCACGAGTACATGGCCAAACTGCTTCCCGAGGACAAGGCCCGCCAAGTCGCCGCACTGCGGAAGGAAGGCTGCCACACCCTCATGATGGGGGACGGGGTCAACGACGCTCCGGCGCTCTCGGCGGCGGACGTCGGCGTGGCCCTTGGACAGGGCGCCGACGTGACCCGGGAGATCGCCGACGTGGTGCTGACCCGGGGCGAGCCCGCAGATCTGCTGCCGGCCCGGGAGATCGCCCGCCTCGCCCTCGAACGGATACGCCGCAACTTCCATGCCTCCGTGGCGTGGAACGCATGCTTTCTCACGGCCGCGACCATCGGCCTGCTGCGGCCGGGACTCTCGGCGCTTTTCCACAACGCATGCACGGCCGCCCTCGCCGTGGCGAGCATGCAGCCGCTGCTGCAGGACGGCGCGATGGACGGCGAAGAACCCACCATGAAGGAGACAACATGATCGTGAGCTTCACGGAAGGCCGGGTCCGACTGCGTTCCCGAGGCCTTTGCGACGGGGAGACGATATCGAGGATCAAAGGGTTGCTCGCCGCCCAGGAAGGCGTCCTGGACGTCAAGGGCAACCCGCGGGTCGGAAGCCTGCTCGTGACCTACGATCCGGGGAAGGTCCCCCCGGAACGTCTCGAGGCCGCGACGGCAATGCTGGAGAGCATGCTGCCCGACACCGACGGGGAATCCCGACGACGCTCCTGCCTGACGGGCAGGAAGTGCGAGAACAGGCTCATGCTGGTCTCGGCCGTCACGTGCCTTGTTGGAGCCATCAAGGGGTGGCGGAACGTGCACATCACCGCCGGTTCCATCTGCACGCTGCTGGCCGCGAAACACCTTTTCGACCGGCAGGGCGGTCTCTGATCCACACGTTCACGCGGCGAGGGGCTGCGGCATCGCCCCCCCTCGCCGCATGACGGTCCGGCAGACCGGTGGGACCGCCAGAAACCCGAGGATAGACGGTTATCCGCCCCAAAGCGGGCGCCAATGCGTTCGCCAGGATGGGGAACCGCAGAAATGGGGAATTCCACGAATGACATGGTGAACCGACATTTGGTCCAAAACGTGGAACGACTCTGCTGGTCATACGGCACATCACGACAAGGATGGCGCCACTGGCCGATATTCTAAGATACATCGAAGCCGCCCGGTTGCCGTCATAAAACCTTCACGATTGACGTCGTGACCCACGAAATCGGCCAACATGGCCATTTTATGGCGGTGCAGCCGTGCATGTGGCCGTTTTCGCGCCGTCATGAAGAGTCACCAGCACAGCATATCACGTAGTGGACCAAAGTGTAGACATGTGTCTTGCGATCCGCGGGTCAGGCTCAAAACGGCCTACGGCAGGCTCGGGAGACGAGTCACGAGACCATTGGGCACGGCGGAAGGGCCTCGCCATGCGGAAGCCACCATGCAACTGCAAGGCGACGTGCCACGGATGCCAAGCCGTCCGTCACGGTCGCCTACGGTATCTCGGGAACTCCTCCGCAAGCGACGATCCGCCACAAAACGCCAAGATGGGCGCGGCCCACCCAATCCTGCAACGATGGGAAAGCGCCATTCCACAGGGCGCAGGCCGCGGCATCACCGTCCCACCTTCTTGCCTGCGCTTCCCCGTCTCTCCAGCACGCTTCGGCAGCCTTCTTCCAACTCCACAGCAGGACGAAAATGTCCACGATGTGCGCCAACGGTGCTCCCAGGAAGCCATCTCGCCCTTGCGCCTGAACGCTCCCCGGGGCATTCGCCGGGACGGCCTTCACACGCAGGATCGAACTCTGGGCCGCCCCCGAAAACAACGGGTGCCGGCCATCGGTTCGGACTGCCCGAAGAGGCCGATTTCCCGTGCATCCCCCCCTGCCGGGTATCGTCTTCACGGAACCGTCGACCACGCCCCCTCCATGGGGATGCGCCCGAAGGGCGCAGGATACAGGGAGACCCGGAAGCGATCCGCCGGAAATTTCGCACACGCCTTGATGGGCCGTCCGGATCGACAGGGTTCACCTCTCGATGCCGGAACCCTTGAAAAATTCCCTCAGGCGGCGTAGAAGTCCATAAAGTCCCAAAATATCACAAAGCCACAGGCTTTTCGTTTTTTCAGTGAAAGAGGTCCGACAGTGAGCATATCCACCAAATGCCAGTACGGTGTCCGGGCCCTCCACGAACTCGCGCGCCGTTACGGGGAGGGCCTTGTCAGCATCCCCGTCATCGCGGACGCCCAGGCCATTCCGGAACGGTTCCTCGAGAACATCCTCAACCAGCTGCGCCAGGGCGGGTTCGTGGAAAGCCGCCGGGGCAAGCGGGGCGGATTCGTCCTCTCCCGCCCTCCTGCGGACATCACCCTGGACGAGGTCGTACGCTTCATCGACGGCGAGATTTACGAACTGGACTGCGAAGGCGCCAACCCCACGAACAGATGCCGCCTCCGGGGAAGCTGCGTCTTCCTGCCCATCTGGAAAGAGGCCAAGGCGGCCATCGAAGGCGTGTTCGCCAACAAGACCCTGCAGGACATCGTGGACAGCGAACGCCAGGCCGGTTCCACGGACTACTGCATCTGACGCTCCACGGCCCATGGCCCGTCCGGCCGGATCTGGACGGACGCACTCCGCGAACCTCGCGCCACTCGCTGCGAACAGGCGTCCCCCTAGGAGTTCGCGCCATGCCAAAGACCTTCGACGACAACCCCTCGTCCATCGGCAACACCCCCCTGGTGCGCCTCAACAAGATTTCCGGCCCCAAGGCGACGATCCTTGCGAAGATCGAGGGGAGGAACCCCTCCTACTCCTCCAAGGACAGGATCGGGGCGGCCATGATCTGGGACGCCGAAAAGCGGGGCCTGCTGAAGCCCGGCATGACGATCGTCGAGCCCACCAGCGGCAACACCGGCATCTCCCTGGCCTTCGTCGCCGCCGCGAGAGGGTACGGACTCACCCTGACGATGCCGGCCACCATGAGCGTCGAACGCCGCAAGGTCGCGGCCATGCTTGGCGCCAACATCATCCTGACGCCCAACGAGGAGGGCATGACCGGCGCCATACGCGCGGCCGAGGAACTCGCCGGGTCCGAGCCCGGCCGGTTCTATATCCCGCAGCAGTTCACCAACCCCGCGAATCCCGCCATCCACGAGAAGACGACCGGCCCTGAGATATGGAACGACACCGGGGGCGTGGTGGACGCGCTGGTGGCGGGGATCGGCACGGGAGGGACGCTGACGGGCATCGCCCGGTACTTCAAGCGCCGGCGTCGGCGCCAGGTCACATGCGTGGCCGTGGAGCCCCTGTCCAGCCCGGTCCTCACCCAGCATCTGGCCGGCAAGCCGCTGGCCCCGGGACATCATCTGATACAGGGACTGGGTGCGGGGTTCATCCCGAAGACGCTGGACGTTTCCCTGGTGGATCGCGTGATCACGGCCTCCAACGAGGAATCCGTGGAGTACGCCGTGCGTCTCGCCCGGGAGGAGGGCATCCTGGCCGGCATATCCTCGGGGGCGGCCATGGCAGCGGCCGACAGGCTCTCCAGGGAACCCGCCTTCGAGGGCAAGACCATCGTGGTCATCCTGCCGGACGCCGGGGAACGCTATCTCTCCACGCCCCTCTACAAGGACGTGTGACCGGACGGTCCCCTGCGGGGAGGCTCTCGCCTCAGGGTTTTCGTCTCAAGTGAACAGGACGCGAAGAGGGCGGCCAGGGCCGCCCTCTTCCGATTCTCCCGTCCCACACCCGTCATTTCGGCAGGGGCATCGCGGGATGCCTCTTGCGGCCGACTCGCAGGCGCATGGCCAGCAGCAGCTTGTACGCCGCCGGAACCAGCACCATCGAAAGCAGGGCCGCGCTGACCATCCCCCCGAACATCGGCGCCGCTATGCGCGTCATGATCTCCGAGCCCGTCCCCTCGCGCCAGAAGATGGGCAAAAGGCCCGCCACCGTCGTGATCACCGTCATGGCCTTGGGTCGCACCCGCAGCACCGCGCCGTGATGGATGGCCTCGTCCAGGGCCTCCTCCGTCGCCGTCTCCGGGGATGAGAGCCGATCGTCCAGCGCCACCGCCTGCTTCAGGTAGAGCAGCATCACCACCCCGAACTCCGCCGCCAGACCCGCCAAGGCGATGAACCCCACCCCCGAGGCGATGGAGAGGGAGTAGCCCTGCATGTACATGAACCACACGCCTCCGATGCAGGCGAAGGGCAGGCAGCACATGATGAGCAGCGCCTCGCTGACGCTCCGGAACTCCATGAAGAGCAGAAGGAAGATGATGGCCAGCGTCGCCGGCACCACCATCTCCAGGCGCGCCATCGCGCGCTCCAGCAGTTCGTACTGCCCCGTGAAGGCGACGCTCACGCCCTCGGGCAGGCTGAGCTGGGCCACGCGTTTCGAGAGGTCCGCCACGACCTCCGTCATGCTGCGCCCGCGGGCGTCGACGTAGACCCATCCGGCGGGACGCGCCTGCTCGCTCTTCAGCATGCTGGGACCGGGGCGCATGTCGAGATTCGCCACGTCCCCGAGGGTTATCTGCTGCCCCAGCGGCGTCACCATGGGCAGGTTCCGCAGCGCCTCCAAGCTGTCGCGGTACGATTGGGGATAGCGGATGTTGATGGGGTAGCGGGCGACCCCCTCAACCGTCTCGGCGATGTTCTCGCCGCCGATGGCGCTGGACA
The DNA here is from genome assembly GCA_031272715.1 of Desulfovibrio sp. Classification (GTDB taxonomy): domain Bacteria; phylum Desulfobacterota; class Desulfovibrionia; order Desulfovibrionales; family Desulfovibrionaceae; genus Desulfovibrio. The sequence continues at coordinate 7,859 of JAISTH010000071.1, read as the reverse complement.
CGTACTCCTGCACCTGCGCAATGTTCATGCCATAGCGGGCGGCCCGCTCCCGCCTGATGTTCACCTCAACATACCTGCCGCCGGTGAGGGACTCCGCGAGTGCCGAAGTGACGCCGTCCACCTGCCGCGCGGCGTTCTGCACCTCGACGGCCGCCTTGTCCACGGCGGCCATGTCCTTCCCCGACACCCTGATGGCGATGGGGCTCTTGGCCCCCGTGGAGACCATGTCGATCCTGGCCCTGATGGGCGGCACCCAGAAATTGGCCACGCCGGGAAGACGGACGGTCCTGTCCAGTTCCTCGATGACCTTCTCGACGGTCATGCCCTCGCGCCACTGGTCCCTGGGCTTCAAGCGGATCGTCGTCTCCAGCATCTCGATGGGGGCCGGATCCGTGGCCGTTTCCGCCCTGCCCGCCTTGCCGAAGACCTGCTCCACCTCCGGCACCGTCATGATGAGCTTGTCCGTGATCTGCAGGATCCGCCCGGCTTCCGCGATGGACACCGCCGGCAGGGTCGACGGCATGTAGAGCAGGTCCCCTTCGTCCATCCGGGGCAGGAACTCCCCGCCGAGGCGGCTCAGGGGATAGACGGAGACGATCAGGATCGCCAGCGCCCCGAGGAGCACGGCGACGGGACGCCTCAGCACGAACCGTATGAAGGGGCGATAGCAGAAGATGAGGAACCTGTTCAGCCGGTTCCGGTCTTCCGGGGGGATCCTGCCCCGCACCCAGAACCCGGTCAGCACCGGGATGAGCACCACGGACAGGATCGCCGCGGAACCCATGGCGTAGAGCTTCGTGTAGGCCAGCGGGTGGAAGAGGCGCCCCTCCTGCCCCTGCAGGGCGAAGACGGGCACGAAGGAGAGGGTGATGATGAGCAGGCTCACGAAAAGCGCCGGCCCCACCTCCTGGGCCGCCCGGGTCACCATGTCCCAGTGCTGCGAGGGCGTCATGGGACCTCCCCCGCCGGTCTGCCACGCCTCCATCTTCCTGTGGGTGTTCTCCACGGTGACCACCGAGGCGTCCACCATGGCGCCCACGGCGATGGCGATCCCCCCCAGGGACATGATGTTGGCCGTGACGCCTTGGTAGTACATGATGCAGAAGGAGGCGAACAGCGCCGTCGGCAGGGCCAGGATGGCCACGAGGGCCGAAGGCAGGTGCAGGAGGAAGAGCCCGCAGACCACCGCCACCACCGCGAACTCCTCAAGCAAATCCTGGGTGAGGTTGTCCACGGCCCGCTGGATCAGCAGGCTGCGGTCATACGTGGTGACGATCTCCACGCCCTCGGGCAGGTTGGTGGACAGCCTGTCGAGGACGGCCCGGACATCCCGTATGACGGTCCTGGCGTTCTTCCCGGCGCGCATCAGCACGACGCCGCCGGCCACTTCCCCCTGCCCGTCCAGTTCCACGAGGCCACGGCGCATCTCCGGGCCGACGTTTATGACCGCCACGTCCTCCAGATACACCGGGGTGCCCCCCGGGGACGTCTTCAACACCACCTTGCGGAAGTCCTCGATGCTCTCGAGATAGCCCGTGGCCCGGACCATGTATTCCGACTCCCCCTGCTCGACGACCGATCCCCCGGCCTCCTGGTTGGCGTCCCGCACGGCCTGCATGAGACGGTCGAGGCTGATGCCGTACTGGATGAGCCGGAGGGGATCCGGCACGATCTGGTACTGACGGACCGCGCCCCCCACCGAGGCCACCTCCGCCACGTCCGGCACCGACGCCAGTTCGTAGCGGACGAGCCAGTCCTGCAGGGAGCGCAGTTCAGACAGGTCGTGGCGACCGGTCCTGTCCACGAGAGCGTACTCGAAGACCCAGCCGATGCCCGTCGCGTCCGGCCCCAGGGCCGGCACGATCCCCTCCGGGAGTCTCCCCTGGGCCTGGCTGATGTATTCCAGGACCCTGCTCCGGGCCCAGTAGAGATCCGTCCCGTCCTCGAAGATGATGTAGACGTAGGAGTCCCCGAAGGAGGAGAAGCCCCGGACGACCTTCGCCCCCGGCACCGAGAGCATGGCCGTGGACAGAGGATAGGTGATCTGGTTCTCCACGATCTGGGGGGCCTTGCCGGGATAGGAGGTCCGGATGATCACCTGCGTGTCCGACAGGTCCGGCAGGGCGTCCACGGGGGTGTTCAGCATGGCCCAGCATCCCCATGCGGACAGCAGCAGGGAGAAGAGGACCACGAGGAACCTGTTGGCGGTGCACCAGGCGATGAGACGGGCGATCATGGGCTTCCCTCCGCCTTTCTGGCCGCGTCTTCCCGCATCCTGTCCAGGGCCCCGCGGAGATTGGACTCGGAGTCGATGAGGAAGAGCCCCCCCACGACGACCTGGTCCCCGGTCTCCAATCCTTCGGACACGGCCGTGACGTCTCCGGAACTCCCGATGGCCGTGACGGCCTTGGGCATGAACCGCCCGTCCGGAAGCCGCACGACGACCCGTTTTTCGTCACCGAGGTCGATCAGGGCCTGTGTGGGGATGAGGAAGGCCTCGTCCCCCGTGCCCCTGAGCCGCAGACTCGCCGTCATGCCCGGCGTGAGGAGTCCTTCGCGATTGGGCAGGACCATGCGCAGGGGGACGGTGCGCGTGTTCTGGTCCGCATTGGGGAGAAGCGTGTAGGACTCGGCGGTGAAGGACCGGTCGGGCCAGGCCTGCACACGCACCCTGAGGCGTCCGGCCTTGGCGACGAGGGGCAGGTCCCGTTCCGGCACGTCCGCGGTCACCCACACCGGATCCGTCCCCTGGACGACGGCGAGAGTCATGGTCTTGGTCACGTTCATGCCGGGGTAGACGTCGAAGGAGGTGACGACCCCCGCGACGGGGGACCTCACGATCATGCGCGTCTGCACCCTGCCCGTGGAGTCCACGGCCTGGAGCATCTCCTCGGGCATGCCGGAGATGCGCAGGCGCTCACGCACCCCTCTGACGATGCCCGGATCGGCCTTCTGGCTTTTCAGCAGCAGGTACTCGCTCTGGTCCGAGGCCCAACCCGGGACGGTCACGTCCACGAGAGGGGCCCCTTTGGCCACCCTGTCCCCCACCGCCAAGGAGTAGATCCCGGAGACGAAGCCGTCTGCCCGGGGCTGCACCTTGGCCAGCTGGTAGCTGTTGAACTCCACGTTGGCGGGCAGGTCCCTGGCGAAGGGGAGTCTCCCCCACTCCACCGCTTTCGTCCGCACGGCCAGGTTCTGCACCTGGGCCGGGTCGATGCGGATGCCGCCCCCCTCGTCGTCCGTGGCGTACCGAGGGACGAGTTCCATGTCCATGAAGGGCGACTTGCCGGGCTTGTCGAAGTGGGTCGCCGGATACATGGGGTCGTACCAGTAGAGGACCTTGGGCTTCCCCTGCTCTTCCTCCGCCGCCGGGGCGAGCCCGGGAAGCAGGGACAGCAGGAGACAGAAGGTCGCGATCCGTCGCATCGTCATTGCACACCTCCCGGAGGTCTGCGTGCCGCAAGGGTCATTTGACGGTTTCGATGTCCATGATCAGGGTCGTGTCGCCCTTCTGCTTGAAATCGATCCGCACCTTGTCGCCGGCCTTGATGCCCTTGAGCATCCCCTTGGAGGACTCGGTGAAGGTCATGGTCATGGCCGGCCACTTGAGGGAGGGCACGGGCTCGTGGGCGATGGACGCCTTGCCGGCGGCCTCGTCGACGCTCTTCACCACTCCGGTGGTGGTGTAGACGCCCTCGGCGGTCTTGCCCTGGTCGTCCTGGGTCATGTGGGAGGACTTCCCTTCATGCCCTTCGTGTTGGTGCCCTTCGTGTTGGTGCCCTCCGTGGGAGGCGGCCAGGGCGCCCAAGGGCGCCCCCGCCAAGGCGAAGGCGAAGGAGAGGGCCGCAAGGCGGCGCAGGAGAAGACATTTCATCGGGATACTCCATTTTGTTGAGGTCACGGGGAGACGACGTCGGCACCGGACGGCTCCCCGTCGCCGCCGGTGGTCTCGGCCTTGGACGGCGTCCTGCCGTCGGGCTCGGGAACCCTGGAGACGGCGTCTTCCAGACCGCCGCCCAGGGAACTGTAGAGGGACACCTCGTTGGCCAGCTGGTCCCGGCGCAGGGAGAGCAGGTCCATCTCCGCCTGGAACACGGCCCGCTGGGCGTCGAGAACCTCCAGATAGGAGACCGCGCCGCTCACGTACCGCGCCATGGCAAGCTCCTCCACGAGGCGCAGGGACTGCACGTATGCCAGCTGGGCCTCGTGCTGGTCCCTGAAGGACGCCCGGCTTCGCAGACCGTCCGCCACCTCCTTGAAGGCGTTCTGGATGGTGCGCTCGTAATCGGCCACGGCGCTCTCCTTGGCGATGTGGGCCGCCTTCAGTTCCGCCATCTGCCTCCCGCCCTGGAAGATGGGAAGAGCCGCCCTGGGGGCGAAGGACCACGCCCCGTTGGCGTAGATGAAGAGGTCGGAGAGATCCGTGCTCATGTAGCCCAGGGTGCCCGTGAGGGAGAGGGTCGGGAAGAAGGCGGCCCTGGCCGCGCCGATGTCCGCGTTGGTCGCCTTGAGCCGGTGCTCCGCCCCGAGGATGTCGGGACGGCGCAGCAGGACGCTGGAATCCACGCCCCCGGGGAGATTCGCCATCTCCTGGTCCTCGAGGGACAGGGGCGCCGGAAGGTCCGGCAAATCGTAGTCCCCCACCTGCAGCGCCAAGGCGTTGCCGGCCAGTTCCACCTGCCTCTGCTGCTCGGCGCTGGACGCCTCTGCGGCCGCCAGCAGGCTGCGCGCCTGCTCCAGCTCCAGCAGGGAGGACTGACCCGACTGCACCCGTCCCGCCATGAACTCCAGGGAACGTCTCCGGCTCTCCACCGTGGACCGTGCGAGGGCCAGCCGTTCCACCGCGAGGCGCTCGTCGAGATAGCTTCGCGCGATCTGGGAGATGAGGGCCAGCATGGCCGCGCGACTCGCCTCGTCCGAGGCGAGGTAGGTCTCGAAGGCAGACTCGCTCAGGTTCCTGAGCCGCCCGAAGAGGTCGAGTTCGAAGATCGCCGTCCCCTGGGCCTGGACGTTCCGCGTCCACCTCTTGTCGTAGGGCGCGGAGGAGGTGTCGGCCCCGTCGGCGCTCACCTGGGGAAAACGCTCCGCCCGTTCGACGCTGTAGAGCGCCCTTGCGCGCGCGGCGGCAAGCAGCGCGACCCGGAGGTCCCTGTTGTGGGAGAGGCCGAGGGCGATCAGTTCCTGGAGCCGCGGATCCCTGAAGAACTCCTTGATCCCCACCCCGTACATGCCAAGCCCGTCCACCGACTCCTCGCTCCCGGCCACGACCTTGGCGGGGACGGGGGCGTCGGGACGGACATGCTTCGGCGCGAGGGAGCAGGCGCCGAGGGACACCAGAAGCATCGCCGACAGAATCGAGCGGACGAGGGCGGACATGGCGCCACCACCTGTACCCGGCAACATTTCGCCGGGGCATGGAATCCGAAGGGGAAGGAACTCCGCAGCCGTCTGGGACGGTCGTCGGCCCCGAAGGGGATCGTCGGGCCGTCCGGGACGCGTACGCGTCAACAGGCCGGATGGAGCGGGCGTGGAGGTCGGAAGGGGACGGCGATGTGGGCGATGGGAACGGAGAGGCTCTCTGCGACGACGTTCACCTTCCGGAGGGGAAGGGGCGCCGGGACGTCGGGCCCGGGGAGAAGCGCCAGAACGTGCGCGATGCCGCAACGCATCATGGGGCACTTGCCGGCAGGAGCCTGTTGATCCGCCTCGTCTCCGTTCCCGGGAAGGGATGCATCTTCGCTCCGGGCGCCATTGCAGCAGGCATGGGCGTCCTCGTGCGAGGGAGGCGCGGAAACGGTTCCGCGGATGCCTTCCCCCATCATTGGGCAGCACGTCATGGCGCCGGCGGGAATGGCCCACACGATGCACATGAGGACGGCCAGGAAGAGGGCGGCCATCCGGAAGAGGCTGTTGCGGCGATGCATGCCAGCGAAGATAGAGAGGTTCGGGAAAGCCGTCAAGGGGGCGCTTTGGAGAGATGCGCAGGGCCATCGCCCTGAACGAAGGGCCGGATTGGCCACCCCGGGTCTGCCACGAAACTGCGCTCGGCCGGCCGCCGTGCCCCATGCGTGTCGCGGGATTCCTGCCAAACCCGAAGAAGGCCACGAGGACGAGAAGGCCCAGAGGATGTCGGAACCCATGGCGAGGCCCGCATGCAGCATGCTTCGGGCGTCCACATGGAATCCGGCGCAGACCGCGGCGTTGCCCGAGGTGCGCAGGATGGCGGGCAGGGGGAGTTCTGCGCATCCGCACCGCCCCGCGAGCCGCGGCAGGCCTTCCGGGTGATGTGAGCACGACGGTCGTAGGGGCAGATGGCGAAGTTCCCGGAAGGCTGGACGAGTGCGGCCCTGGTGGCCGGGCGGGCGTTCCTTAAACTCAGGGCGGCAGGGGAGACATGTGAGAGATCGGCATGGGAGGGGCAGACCCAAGATTTCCGCCTCCTGTCTGCAAAAGGGGATGGGACCGCTTGACATTAGGCAACCAGGAGATATTTTCTTTATCAGTATAAAATATTATCACATCCAGACTATAATGGGGGTCAGGGACATCTTCTGGATAAAATTCTCCATGATGCTGGAGGCTATATCGCAAGTGTTAAAGGGGAAATTACGAAAGAAGATCTTTTCATGGAAGCCTACAAACAAATGGGGGTGACCACCATGAGTTTCGAAGAGTATGTGGATGAATTTTGGGGAATGTCCTAGGTCAGGGAGGAAGGCCGCCAGGAAGGCCGCCAGGAAACTTTACGGGGTTCTCTGCTGTCCCTGACGTCCCAGCGGTTCCATTGCACGTCCCAATCCTTGGGCGAAAAACTCAATCGTATCAAGGAAACTGATCTGTTACATGGATTGATGAACAATTTCATGGCCTACAATGAACTGTCGGCCTTCGAGAAAGCCGTAGACACGACACTGCTTCAGCAAGGCAAGCAGTAAACTTCTATCACTGGAATGTTGGGCGATTTTGATAATGATTCCGCCCACCAACCAGCCTGACGTAGATCATCATCCGAGGCTGCCCTGTTCAGTCTCAGATGATGTGTACCTACCCTGAACTCATACTATCCTTGGACTGCCCCGTCACGGATTCGGGATCCACCACAGGCGCGGCTTCCCCCAGGGAGCCAATCCCGAGCCGGCCGTGACGGAAGCCAAGGACGCATCGCGACCGCCAGTTCCACTTCACGGTCAGAGGTGCCGCAAAAATCGAACCTCAACCGCTTATACGCCACACGAGATCCGCCATGCTGCAACTCACCGACCTGCGGGCAGCCTGCCCGCCCCTCACCCAGCGCTTCGAATCCATATGGGGGCGGCTTTGATGTAACCGCGCTCCAAGGCGAACTCGACGACATCGTCGCTGCCCTGTCAAAACCCGACGCCTGGGGCCGCCCCGACGCACTCACCCCCCAGCTGCAACGCAAGAGCCGCCTCGAGGACGAGATGTCCCGGCTCTCGCGCCTCAAGTCCTGCCACGACGACATGCTGGAATGGATGAGCCTCGCCGCCGAACAGGAGGACACCCAGGCCCTCGAATCCCTCGAGGAACGGCAGCGGACGCTGAAGGCCCTGCTGGACGAGACCGAACTCGCCATGCTCCTCGGCGCCGAGGAGGACGGACTGGACGCCATCCTCGAGATCCATCCCGGCGCGGGAGGCACGGAATCCCAGGACTGGGCCAAGATGCTGCTGCGCCTCTACACCCGATGGGCCGCCCGCCACGCCATCGGCGTGGAGACCTTGGACTCGCTCCCAGGGGACGAAGCCGGCATCAAGAGCGTCACCCTGCGCCTCTTCGGCACCAACGCCTTCGGCCTGCTCAAGAGCGAGAAGGGCATCCACCGCCTCATCCGCATCTCC
>JAISTH010000095.1 GCA_031272715.1 Desulfovibrio sp. | reverse complement strand
GCGGGGCGCGGCGCCGCTGACGGGGAAAACGTGCCGTCGGGGGGTATTTCTCATGGGCCGGATAGCCGCGATTTTCTAAGCCAGGGCACGGTTAGCCCCCAACTTCTGGGCAAGTCGTGTTTTAAATAATCTCTTGAAAGTTTATGGCATTTTTTGAACACTATCTCTAGCGACATCCGGGAGTCGGCCCGCTCCGAGCCGCCTCCATGGCCGTTCCCGCGGATCGGGTCGGGGCGGTCAGCCCCGAGGGGCGGCCGCCGATTCCCCCTGCCTCGACGTCGACCGCAACCTGTCCAGCGGACGGCCTCCCAGGATCAGCGAAACCTTGACCCTGGCGAAGAAGGGCTTCTCCATGAAGGCGTTGACCCGCTCCAGTATCTCCTCGGCCTGAAGCTGCAGCTCCTGCATGGCCATGCCGTCCTCGGCGCCGAGCAGCAGCAGGTTGCCCGAATCGCTGTACGGCCCCGCCTCTCCGCTCGGCGTGGCGGCGGCGGTGCGCCAGCCGCCGGACCTCGGCTTCTCCTCCCAGGCCAGCCCCAGCGGTCGGGCCAGCGAGGCGAGTTCGTCCCCCAGCACCATGCCCCAGTTGCGCCAGAGCTGGACGAGACGAGGTTGGTCGGGGGACGCGCCCAGCCGCCGGAAGGCTTCCGCAATCAGTTGCCCGACCTGTTCCGGCCTGTGTCCGAATCGCTCGGCCCGGCTTTCTCCCGCCCGCCGGGCGAAAGGCCTTTTCTGTGGCGGCATGGGGCAAAAGGGTGTAGTTATGCGGCCGCAACGCCTTGCGGACAGGGGCCGCGCACCTGCGGGGAACCCATTGCGGCGCAAGGGTTGCGCATGCGATCACTATACACGGAAACGTCCTCCGACGGAAGTCCTTCATGGACGTGCGGTACGGCGTTTTCGTCGGCCCGTTGCGGGCGACGTGTCGATCCCCTCCGCCGTTGCGGTCCGGGGACGACGGCAACATGCAAAGAGGAAGTGTGAGACGGTGACCAAGCCACTGCAACTGGACATGAAAAGCAAGGTCGCGGACATGGGCCTTGCGGATTTCGGCGAGAAGGAGATGCAGCTCGCCGAGCGGGAGATGCCGGGACTGATGGAGTGCATCCGCAAGTACGCATCGCAGAAGCCTCTCAAGGGACTCCGGATCAGCGGTTCCCTCCACATGACGATCCAGACCGCAATGCTGATAAAGACCCTCCACAGCCTGGGGGCGGACTTGCGGTGGGCCTCCTGCAACATCTTCTCGACCCAGGATCATGCGGCCGCTGCCGTGGCGAGGAACGGCCTCGCCAGCGTGTTCGCCTGGAAGGGGGAGAGCCTGGAGGACTACTGGTGGTGCACGGAAATGGCGCTGACCTGGCCCGACGGGAAAGGCCCCGACATGATCGTGGACGACGGCGGAGACGCGACGCTCCTCATCCACAAGGGCGCGGAGGCGGAGAAGGATCCCCGCGTCCTCGACGAGAAGACGGACAACAAGGAACTGCGGTGCGTCCTGGACCGCCTCGCCCTGCGGCACAAGGAGGATCCGGGCCACTGGACCGCCGTCGCCGCCCGCGTCAGGGGCGTGTCCGAGGAGACCACCACCGGGGTCCATCGACTGTATGAACTCGCGGCGAAGGGGGAGCTTCTCTTCCCCGCCATCAACGTGAACGATTCCGTGACCAAGTCCAAGTTCGACAATCTCTACGGCTGCCGCGAGTCCCTGGCCGACGGCATCAAGCGCGCGACGGACGTGATGGTGGCGGGCAAGTGCATCTGCATCTGCGGCTACGGCGACGTGGGGAAGGGATGCGCGAGATCCATGCGGGGCTTCGGGGCGAGGGTGCTGATCACCGAGATCGACCCCATATGCGCGCTGCAGGCGGCCATGGAGGGCTTCGAGGTGACCACCGTCGAGGACGCCCTGGCCGAGGCCGACATCTTCGTCACCTGCACGGGCAACTACCACGTGATCACCGGCGCCCACATGGAGGGCATGAAGGACGAGGCCATCGTCTGCAACATCGGCCACTTCGACAACGAGATCGACATGGGCTACCTGGAGGGCACGAAGGGGATAGCCCGGGTCAACATCAAGCCCCAGGTGGACAAGTGGACGCTGCTCTCGGGCCGCAGCATCGTCGTGCTGGCCGAAGGCCGGCTGGTGAACCTCGGCTGCGCCACGGGACATCCCAGCTTCGTCATGTCCAACAGCTTCACGAACCAGGTCCTCGCCCAGATCAGGATCGCCACCGACTCCACCCTTGAGCGCAAGGTGTACACCCTGCCCAAGGACTTGGACGAGGAGGTCGCCCGGCTGCATCTGCCCAGGCTCGGCGCCAAGCTCACGCGCCTCACCGCCGAGCAGGCCGCCTACATCGGCGTCTCCGTCGACGGTCCCTACAAGGCGGAGAACTACAGGTACTGAGTCCCCCTCAATGCCGGTCGCAACACTGCATGTCGCCGCGTGCTTCCTCCCCCAGCTGGACCGTGGGGGATGGGGCGTCGTGTCCTGCGGCGAGGACGGTTCCGTCGCGGAAATGAGCGGCGGACTGCGCGGCACCACATGCAACCGCATGGAGATACTGGCCGCGGTGGAGGGTCTTGCGGCCCTGTCCCGCCCCGGCCCCGTGATCGTCCGGAGCGCGTCCCAGTATGTCTGCAACGCCGTGTGCCAGGGCTGGCTGGCCAACTGGATCGCCAGGGGCTGGCGGACGGCCGGCAAGGGGCCGGTGAAGAACGCGGACCTCTGGCGGCGGCTGGTTCCGCTTCTGGAAGGACGCGACGTCGAAATGCGCTGGGTGGCCTCCGGCGACGAGTCCCCGGAGGGCCGACGCAGCATGGTCCTTGCGCGGGACGCCGCCACCCGGGAGGATCTTGCGGGGGACGAGGCGCAGGAGGATGCCCCGGGCGCCCCTCCGCCTCCCGAGATCCCGGCCGGGAGTCCCTCCCGGCCGGAGTCCCGCGGGGCTCCCCTCCCCCTTCCCGTGTCGCCCGTCGCGGCGAAGGCCGGAAGAGGGGGGGAGGGACTCCCGGAGGTCGCGGCGTTCACCGATGGCGCCTGCCGCGGCAATCCAGGCCCCGGCGGATGGGCGGCCCTCGTCTATCTCGACGATTGCGCCCGATGTCTGGAACTGACTGGCGGCTCCCCCCGGACCACCAACAACAGGATGGAGATACTGGCGGTGATCGAGGCCCTCGCCGCCGTGCCCGACCGCAGCCGCGTCACCGTGTACACGGACTCCAGATACGTGTGCGACGCCGTGGAGAAGGGCTGGCTCCGCAAATGGCGCGCCACGGGCTGGGTCAGGAGGGCCGGCGCCTTCGGTCCGGCGCAACCCGTGAAGAACGTGGACCTGTGGCAGCGGCTGACGCCCTTGCTGGAACGCCATGAGGTGACGATGCGGTGGGTGTCCGGGCACAGCGGACATCCGCAGAACGAGCGGTGCGACAGGCTGGCGCGCGCCGCCGCGGACGCATCCGGCTGAACCTCGCGGCGCGTTGCGGATCCCGATCCGCAAGACCGCATGCCCCATCGCCGATGCCTTCCCCGATGTCCCCGTCTCCCGTTTCTCCCCTCTCCCCCTTCGGGACGCCGTCCCGTCGCGGCCCTTCGGGGAAGGGGCCGGCATCGCGATGACGGACGCGCTCCGCGAACTCTGGTGGCCCCTGACGCGGCTGCTGATGGGGCTGGCGCTGGGCCAGCTCGTTGCGTACCTGCTGGAGGCGATGCGCTGGACGCGCCCCCTTGGGCGGATCGGCGCCCCTCTCGCCCGCGCGGCGCACCTCGGCGAGGCGGCGGGCGCCGCCTTCGCCCTCACCTTCGTCTCCCCGGCGGCGGCCAACAGTCTCCTCGCCCAGCGGCACGAGGCGGGACGGATGTCCATGCGGGAACTCGTCCTGGCGAACCTCTTCAACGGCCTGCCCGCCTACATCGTCCACACCCCCACGATCTTCCTGCTGGTCTGGGGCGCCCTGGGTTCCCCGGCCTTCACCTACGTCGGCCTGACCCTCGTCGCCGCGGCGGGGCGGACCGCCTTCACCATCCTCCTCGCAAGACGCCTGCTCCCCGCCCCGCCACCCGGCGACGAGGCCCTTCCCGAAACCGATGCCGTCCCCCCCGGTGAGGCCGTCCGCAGGGCCTGGCGGCGCTTCCTCGGACGTCTGCCACGCCTGGTGTGCTTCACCGTGCCCATGTATCTGCTCATGTACGCGCTGCAGCACATGGGGGCCTTCGCCGCACTGGAGGCCTGGCTCGGCGGCACGGGCGGCTGGCTCGCCGCCGTGAAGCCCCAGGCGATCGGCATCGTGCTGCTCCATCTCGCCGCGGAGTTCGGCGCGGCCCTGGGGGCGGCCGGAGGGGCGATGGCCACGGGCGCCCTGACCTCCCAGGAGATCGTTCTCGCATTGATGGTGGGCAACATCCTCTCCACCCCCATGCGGGCGATGCGCCACCAGTTCCCCGCCTACGCCGGCATCTTCCGTCCCGGGCCGGCCCTGCGCCTGCTCTTGGCGAACCAGGCGTTGCGTGCTATCAGTATGTGCGTGATGACAGCCATATACTACGCGTTGTGCGGGTGAGGGGGATCATGCCCCGATCGGCCCCGGAGGATCGTGCGCCTCCCGTTCTTGATGTCCGGCTGCAGCCCGAGGAGAAGGACCTGTCCCTCCCTTGGCAGAAGACCGTGGCACAGCTGCTGACCCGGCTCGGACTGGAGCCTGAGTCCGCAATCGTTGCGCGGAACGGTCAGCTTCTCACGCCCGATCGCCATCTCTGGCCCGGCGACAGCGTCCTCGTCCGCAAGGTCGGATCAACCGGCTAGCGACAACGCCACCGTTCGCCATGCTCGAAAGCCTTCCGGACACCCTGCACGTCCTGTCCATCGTCCTTGTGCCGGCGCTGCTGGGGATCATCCTGCACGAGGTCGCCCACGGGTTCGTGGCCTACCGCAAGGGGGACCCCACCGCGGCCGCCATGGGGCGGCTGACCCTGAACCCCCTCCCCCACGTGGATCCCATGGGGCTGCTCGTCTTCATCCTGACGAGCCTCTCGAGCTCGTTCATCTTCGGGTGGGCGAAGCCGGTGCCCGTGGACGTGCGGTATTTCCGCGACCCCTTCAAGGACATGATGCAGGTCGCCCTGGCCGGTCCGCTGACGAACGCGCTCCTCGCGACGCTCTGCGCGGCCCTCATGCGGCTGCAGCTGTGGCTGCTGCCCCCCGCGGAATGGGCGGACGCCGGGGCCTACGCCTTCGCCCTGAGTTCCCTGTACGCGGGGGTGTCCGTCAACATGGGGCTCTGCTGGGTGAACATGCTGCCCATCCCGCCCCTGGACGGCAGCAAGGTGCTGGCCTACTTCCTGCCGGCGGGCATGCGGATGGGCTATCTGGGCATGGAGCGGTACGGCCTCGTCATCCTTGTGTTGTTGCTGTTTTGCGGTCTGCTGGGGGACATCCTGATGCCGCTGGTCCTGGGCGGCAGGCATGCGTTGCTGGATGTCTTCGGACTCACCGCCTACGGACTCGAATGACCCACGGGAGGAACATGGAAACGGAACTGCGAACGGCATCGGGGATGAGACCCACCGGCGCGCTGCATCTCGGGCACTACTTCGGCGTGCTGAAGAACTGGGTGGAACTCCAGGAGAAGGAGCGGGCCTTCTTCTTCGTCGCGGACTGGCACGCCCTGACCAGCGAGTTCGAGCACACCGAGCCCCTGCGCCACAACATCAAGGAGATGGTGGTCGACTGGGTGGCCGCCGGCCTCGACCCCGAGAAGTGCACCCTCTTCCGCCAGTCCCTGGTGAAGGAGCATGCGGAACTGTCCCTGCTGCTCTCCATGGTGACGCCGGTCTCCTGGCTCGAGCGCAACCCCACATACAAGGAGCAGCAGCAGCAGATCGTGGGGAAGGACCTCGGCAACGCGGGCTTCCTCTGCTACCCGGTGCTCATGGCGGCGGACATCCTCCTGTACAAGCCCCACGGCGTCCCCGTCGGCGAGGATCAGCTCCCCCACATGGAACTCACGAGAGAGATCGCCCGGCGCTTCAACAACCTCTACGGCTCCATCTTCCCCGAGCCCCGGGCGATGCTGACCAAGGCCGCCAAATGCCCCGGCCTGGACGGCCGGAAGATGTCCAAGAGCTACGGGAACGGGATATTCCTGTCGGATCCCATGGACGACGTCCGCAAGAAGATCCGGGAGATGTTCACGGACACGGCCCGCATGCGGCGGAGCGATCCCGGGAACCCCGACGTCTGCAACCTCTATCCCTACCACGAGCTGCTCTCCACCGAGGAGGAGCGGGCCGAGATACGCCAGGGGTGCGTGACCGCGACGATGGGGTGCGTCGACTGCAAGAAGGTGCTCATCGGGCATCTGGAGGAGTTCCTCGCCCCTCTCCATGAACGTCGCGGGGCGCTGGAGGCGAGGCCGGGGGCCGTGGACGAGATCATGGACGCGGGATGCCGCAAGGCCCGTGCCTTCGCCAGCCAGACCATGGAGGAGGTCCGGGGGAAGATGGGCCTGTAGCCTTGAAGTGCGTCGGCATCGACTACGGTCTGGCGAGGGTGGGGCTTGCGGTCTCGGATCCCGAGGGACGGATCGCCTTCCCTCTGGACACGCTGCACATGTCGTCCTTTCCCGACCGCGGCGCGATGCTGGACGCCATCGCCCGGCGGATCGCCGACGAGGGTGCCGAGGCCGTGGTGATGGGGCTGCCGGTCCTTGCGGACGGCGGCGTCACGACGACGACGCGCCAGGTCGTGAACGCGACGCGCCGTCTCAAGCGGCGGGTGCCGCTGCCGTTCTACTACGCATCGGAACTGCTCTCCTCGGAGACGGCGTGGAGCGACCTGCGTGATGCGGGGTGCCCTCCGGAACGGCGTCGCGCGGTGCTGGACAGTCATGCCGCGGCGTGCGTGCTGCAGACCTTCCTGGACGCATCGCCCGAGGATCGGAGGATGGCGTGAAGAAGGCGGGATGGATCGCGGGGACGCTCCTTCTGCTGGCCATCGCGGCCTGCGGCTGGCTCTGGCTCGAGGTGCGGGACTTTCTGGACAACGCCCCGGAGACGCCCGGACACGAGGTGCTGGTGGACGTCCTCCCCGGCGCGAGGCTCTCCCGGGTGGCCAAGGATCTGCAGGCCAAGGGCGTCGTCACGGACGACCGGAAGTTCGAACTCCTGGCGCGGTTCAAGGACGTGGAGCATCGCATCCAGGCGGGGCGCTTCGCCATGCACACCGGCTGGCTTCCCGAGAAGGTCCTGGACGTCCTCGTCAACGGTTCCCCCCTGCTGCACCGCATCACCGTGCCGGAAGGGCTCACCTGGTGGCAGACGGGAACCTTGCTTGCGAACGCCGGATTCGTCGACCTTGCGGCCTTCACCGACGCGGTGCTCGACCCGGAACTGCTGCGCCGCTACGGCATCCCCTTCGTCACGGCGGAGGGCTTCCTCATGCCCGACACCTACCTGCTCAAGAAACCGGACACGCCGGACGCGCGGCAGACCAGGAGCGTCGTCGGGCGTCTCCTGGACAACTTCTGGCGCAAGAGCGCAACCGTCTGGCCCGACGGGAAGAAGCCCGGCGTCGAGGATCTGCGGCACTACGTCATCCTTGCCTCCATCGTCGAGAAGGAGACCGGGCGGCCCGAGGAGCGGGCCAGGGTGGCCGGGGTCTACAGGAACAGGCTTGCCAGAAGGATGCCCCTGCAGGCGGACCCCACGGTGATATACGGCCTCGGGCCGGCCTTCGGCGGCAACCTGCGCCGCACCCATCTCGACGATCCCTCCAACCCGTACAACACGTACCAGCATCCGGGTCTGCCGCCCGGTCCCATATGTTCCTTCGGCGTGAGTTCCCTCGCGGCGGCCGTCCGGCCGGAGGCGCACGGCTACCTGTATTTCGTGGCCGTCACCGATGGCGGAGAGCATGCGTTCTCGACGACCCTCGCGGAACACAACAAGGCGGTCCGCCGCTACCTGCAGAACCGCCGCGCGGCCTCCTCGAAGGAGTGACCGCCAAGGGCGTGGAGGTTGCCCATGCACTACCTGATCGTGGAAGACTTCTCGGGACAGCCCGTCCCCTTTCTTTTCCCCCGCAGGGTGGACCACGCCGACATGCGAGACCAGCTTCCCTACGGGAAGGTCATCGCCGCGGGAATCGTGGAACTGCACGACGACGCGGGGCTGGTCTGCACCGGGGGGTGCCACGAACTCGGCGTCGTCTCGCGGCCCGAGGACTCCGGCATCATCCGGCACGCGTTGCGGGTCCGTTGAACGGGATCGACACGGGGGGCGTCCCTGGGTTCGTGGTGGCGGGCACCCGAAGCTCCTCCGGGAAGACCGCGACCGCCATGGCGCTGCTGCGGGCCCTGGGGGACCGGGGATTCGTCGCGGCGGCGGGGAAGGCGGGGCCCGACTACATCGATCCGGCGTTCCACGCCGCGGTCACGGGGAGGCCTGCGGCAAGCCTGGACCTGTGGATGTGCGCCGCGGAACCGGGTGACGACGGCATTGCGGGATTGCGGCGCATCGCGTCCCGCCTGGCGAGAGGCGCGGACATCCTCGTGGTGGAAGGGGCCATGGGCCTCTACGACGGGGCGCATCGCGGGGTCGGCTCCACGGCCCAGGTGGCGCGGGCCCTGGGACTGCCCGTGCTCCTGCTTCTGGACGCCGGGGGGTGCGGACAGAGCGTCGCGGCCATGGCCGAGGGATTCCTGCGCTTCCGCCAGGAGGGGGGCGGGGAGGGTCCGGAGTTTCTCGGCATCGTGTGCACCCACGTGGGGGGGCGGCGGCATGTCCGACTGCTTGCGGACGCCCTTCGGCATCTCGAAGGGGAGGCGCCCATGCTGGGAGCGCTTCCCCGGGAGGGCGCGCCGCGGCTTCCGTCGCGGCATCTCGGGCTTGTCGAGGCGCGCCAGGTCTTTCCGCATCTGGACCAGAACCGCATGAAGGAGTGGCTGGAAAACGGCGTCGACGTGGACCGTCTTCTCGATCTCTTGGGACTGCCGCCCCGTCGCGAAACCGGCCCGGCCGTCCCGGTGTCGTCCGTGGAAAGGAACACGGGTGCGGACCTCACGGTGGCCATCGCCCGGGACGAGGCCTTCAGCTTCTGCTACGGGGATCTTCCGACCCTGTTGCGGGAGCTCGGCGCCGATGTCGTCTTCTTCTCCCCCTTGCACGACGCCGCGATCCCTCCCTGCCACGGGATCCTTCTGCCCGGCGGCTATCCCGAGGAATGCGCCGAGGCCCTGGGCGGCAACGCGTCCATGATCGCCGCGATGGGGGAAGCCGCGGCCCGGGGAGTGCCCGTCTACGGCGAGTGCGGCGGATACGTCTATCTCATGGAGAGCTTGCGGTATCGCGGCAGAGACCACCCGATGGCGGGACTGCTGCCGGGGAGGTGCGTCATCGGGGAGGAGCGGGCCGCCCTGGGATACAGGTCCGGAACGCTGCTGTGGCGCATGGTCCCTGGGGATGGCGCGCCGGTGCGGGTGCGGGGGCACGAGTTCCATTACGGGCGTCTTGAGGGGAGCTCGATGCCATCCCGAGGAGACCCCCTCTGGGAACTCGAAGCCAGCGACGGAGAGGATCTGGGGCCCGACGGATGTCGCATCGGGACCGTGGCCGGAAGCTGGCTGCACCTCTACCCGGAAGGGTCGCGCCCCTTCTGGAGGGCGTGGCTCGCCTTCGCGGCCATGCAACGGGACGGGGCGGCGCCGTGACGGACCCGGGTTCCCTCCCTCTGGATCCGGCATGCACGCCGGAGGCCATCGAGGCCAGATCCTTCGCCATCATCGACGAGGCGATCCCGCCCCCGCGTCCCTTTTCGGGACATCTGTGGGAGGTGGCGAGGCGTTGCGTCCACACCCTGGGAGACACGGAAATTGTTGCGGATTTGCGGTTGAGCGCCGAAGGGGCGGTGGCGGGCGTCACCGCATTGCGCAGTGGGTGTGCCGTGTTCACGGACACGCGCATGGCCGCTGCGGGATTGCCCGCCCGGAGGCTCGAGCCTTTTGGGGTCAGGGTGACGGCCCTCATGTCCCTTCCCGTTGCGGAACGTGAGGGATGCACGCGTTCCCGGGCCGCCATGCTGCACGTGGCCGAAATGATGGAGGGCGCCATCGTCGCCATCGGCAATGCGCCGACGGCGCTTCTGACCTTGCTGGAGGAACTGGAGCGGGGGGCGCCCCCTCCCGCCCTCATCGTCGGGATGCCTGTGGGGTTCGTGAATGCGGCCCAGTCCAAGGCTATGCTGGCGCGCAGTCCGTGGCCCCACTTCACGCTGCTGGGCACGAAGGGCGGGTCTGCGGTCGCGGCGGCCTGCGTCAACGCCCTTGCAGAAATCGCCCTGCGCGAAGGCCGGCGATGATCGGTCCTGGATCACCCTCCCTGATCGTTTCCGATCCGATCCTCGACTTCGGGGAGTTTTTCCATATTCGGCCCTGGCTCTTCGCCGCCGCCATCAAGGGTTTCAGGCCGAATTGACCCTCCGTCCCGTTTGGTCCAGTACGTCATTTGCCGTGCTGGTCGATGTGCCGGAAATTCCGTTTTCGCCAGAGGGTTCCGTCCCGGAAAGCCTTGTCCCGCCTTGCGCGTTTTGGTCCAGTACGTCATTTGCTGTGCTGGTCGATGCGTCGCCTGAGCCATCTTCTCCGGAACCATCCGTCCCGGAAAGCCTTGCCCCGTCTTGCGCGTTTTGGTCCAGTACGTCATTTGTCGTGCTGGCGGGGGTGCATGTCGCATCGATCACGTCCTCGGCGTCGCCGGAGGATCCGGAACCCTGGGGAGCCGGGCCGGATTCCGGGAGGGTCAGGACGGTGCCCGCGGGAAGCGTCTGATGCGGTTCGCCGCTTCCGGGGAGGGCGATGCAGGTCCGGTCCACAAGGACGATGCCCGTGCGCGACAGCACGTCCCTGCGGAAGGCGTATTCCTGCTCGGTTTTGTGCTGGCGGTAGCGGCTCCATGCGTTGGCGAGGTAGCACACCGCAAGCAGGCCGGCGATGCTGCCGACGACCACCTCGATGTGGTCCATCAGGCGCAGTCCGATGTTGCCGAGGGCCGTCAGGGCGCCGTCCACGAAGAAGAGCAGGGCGCCCAGCAGCAGGACGCCAAGGAGGACCACGATGTTGGGGGCGCTGCGGATGATGGCGTAGAACTTCTGGAGAGGCCGCGGGATCTCCTGGCTGGTTTCGGGGGGAGGCTGCTCCCGCTCGAGGAACCGGGAGACCATGATGCCGTAGAGGTGCACCACCAGCAGGAATCCGGCCGGGGCGAGCACCGCCGCCAGCGCCCATCCAAGCAAGGGGAAGCGGGCCATGGGCGGGCCGCCGGGCGTCGTCGGGGCGGCGTGCATGATGCCGTAGAAGAACGCGGCGCATCCCACCACCAGTTCGATCAGCAGGACGGCGATCAGAAGATAGTAGAGGATGTCCTTGTACTTGACGCCGTACCAGGGGACGCGGGTGGATTGCTGGTTCTCCATGGGCCGATGGTATCCCATGCGGGGAGCGCTGTCATGCGCGACGCTCGTAAAGGGAAGCGCCGTCTCCCCGTCCGGAGACGGAGAGACGGCGCGGGGAAGCGTGGGGTCAGGGATGCGTCAGTAGGTGGCGAAGATGCGCCGGAGTTCCTTGGGATCCTTCGTCTTCGTCAGGGCGAGCATGAGGAGGACGCGGGCCTTCTGGGGATTGAGGGAGTCCGACGCCACGAATCCCACGTCGTCGCCCTCCCTGGCGTCGTACTTGATCTTGCCCGTGCCGGCCCTCGAGGAGCGCACGATGGCGATGCCCTGGGCCGCCGCGTCCCTCAGGATCCCGAGCATGGAGGGGGCGATGCTGCCGTCCCCCATGCCGGCGACGACGATGCCGTCGGGCTTGTCGGCGACGACGCCCTTTACCGCGCCCAGTCCCGCATCGACGTAGGTGTAGACGATCTCCACCTTGGGAAGCGTCGCGAGTCCGCTCACGTCGAACTCGCTGTCCGTGGAGTGCTTGCGCAGGGACGTCCTGTAGAAGTCCGGCACGTTGTCCACCACGTATCCCAGAAAGCCCATGTCGTAGGAACGGAAGGTCTCGGGCTGCTGGGTGTTCGTCTTGGTGACCTCCCGGGCCCCGTTGATCTCGCCGTTCATGACCAGAAGCGTCCCCTTGCCCCGGGCATCCTTGCTGCCGGCCACGGCCACGGCCTGCAGCAGGTTGAGGGGACCGTCGGCGCCGAGGGACATCGGCGGACGCATGGCGCCGACCATCACCAGGGGTTTCGGGCTCTTGACGGTCAGGTTGAGGAAGTAGGCGGTCTCCTCCATCGTGTCCGTGCCGTGGGTGACGACGATGCCGTCGGTGTCTCCGGAGAGCAGCTCGTTGGCGCGGTTGGCCAGCTTGAGCCAGAGCTTCGTGGTCATTTCGTGGCTGTTGATGTTGGCGACCTGCTCCGTCGAGATCCGCGCGAAGTCCTTGAGGCCGGGGACGGCGGCGATGAGCTGTTCCGCCGTGAGGTCGGCGGTCTTGGAGCCGGCGAGCCTCGTGGCCGCTCCGCTCGAGTCGGCGATGGTGCCGCCGGTTCCGAGAATGGCGATCCTGGGAAGATTCTCGTTGGCCGGGGCGGCCTGGGATGCGGCGGTCTTGGAAGTCTTCCCGTCGGCCGCCGCGGCCTGGGCCGCCGGCATCGCGAGCAGGCCGCAGAGGAGCAGGCAGGCGAAGGTCGTGGAGAGACGCTTGGACATGTGTGGCTCCCGATCATGGTGTTGTGCGGACAGGATCCATGGCCAGGCCGGACCCGGGGCGTCCGTCGCCCACGAGGCGGTGCGCGACGCGTTCCGAGACAAGGCCCGCGCTTCATAGCATAGGCGTTCGAGGCTTCGAAGGAAACCGTCTTCCGGACACGTCCCTATTGGGCCGCTCTGGATGCGGGATGGAGCACGGGACTCTCCGGGGCTCGCGGGGCCCTGACAGGAACGCGCCGCCTCCCGCCCTCGGGGGCGGAGAGACGGCGCGCAAGTCCGTTGACGGGGCGAGGGATCAGTAGGTGGCGAAGATGCGCCGGATGTCCTTGGGATCCTTCGTCTTGGTGAGGGCGAGCATCAGCAGGATGCGGGCCTTCTGGGGATTCAGGGAGTCGGCGGCCACGACGCCGGCGTCGTCGCCCTTCTTCGGGTCGAAGGTGATCATGCCGGTGCCGGTCCTGGAGGAGCGCACGATCACGATGCCCTGGGCCACCGCCTCCTTCATGACCTTGAGCATCTCGGAGGAGACGCTGCCGTTGCCCATGCCGGCGATGACGATGCCTTCCGCCTTGCCGGCGATGACGCCCTTGAGCGCGTCAAGCCCGGAATCGACGTAGGTGTAGACGATCTCCACCTTGGGAAGCGCCGTGAGCTTGCTCACGTCGAACTCGCTGTCCTTGGTGTGCTTGCGCAGGGACGTCCTGTAGAACACCGGGGCGTTGTTGACGACGTATCCGAGGAAGCCGAGGTCGTTGGAGCGGAAGGTCTCGGGCTGGAGGGTGTTCGTCTTCGTGACTTCACGCGCCCCGTTGATTTCGCCGTTCATGACCAGGAGCGATCCCTTGCCCCGGGCCTCCTTGCTGCCGGCCACCGCCACCGCCTGCAGCAGATTGAGGGGGCCGTCGGCGCTGATGGCCGTCGCCGGACGCATGGCGCCCACCGTCACCACGGGCTTCTCGCTCTTGACGGTCAGGTTGAGGAAGTAGACGGTCTCCTCCTGGGTGTCCGTGCCGTGGGTGATCACGATGCCGTCGGTGTCCTTCGACAGCAGTTCGTTGGCGCGCTTGGCCAGCTTGAGCCAGATCTCCGTGGTCATGTCGTAGCTGCCGATGTTGGCGACCTGTTCGGCGGAGATGTCGGCGAAGTCCTTGAGGCCGGGAACCGCGGCGATGAGCTGGTCGGCGGTGAGGTCGCCGGGCTTGTAGCCGGTCAGTTGGGTCGCGGACCCGCCGGAGCCGGCGATGGTGCCGCCGGTGCCGAGGATGGTGACCTTGGGCAGTTTCTTCGCTTCGGTCTGGGCCGCCGGGGCGGCCTTCTCGGGTTTCTTCTCCTCTGCCTGCGCCTGGGTGGCCTTTGCAGGCTTCTTCTCTTCGGCCGCCTGGACGGCGGGCAGCGCGACCAGGCCGCAGAAGAGCAGGCACAGGATGGCGACGGAGAGACGTTTGATCATGGGACGCTCCTTGGGAATGTGGTGGACGGGGAAGGTGCGTTGCCGCACCGGTTGCACGGGAGGGGGGATGTGCGCAGGACCGATGGGCCATGTCTCCGGGGAGGGGCGTACGGTTCCGGCGCGCATGACGGCGCATTTGCACGGCACAGGCGCGGCCTTCTGGCGCGGACGAGATTCCTCGGCGGCGGCAGGCAAGCGCACTGTGCTGGAAATGTCTGAAAAGTGGCGATCGGTCAAATTTCCCTGCATCGGCTAACGAAATCCTGTTCCAGTCTGCAGCCTGATGGGGGGAGCGGCTTTTAGGCGGTCTTGTAACCGGACGGCATGTGCAGAAGCTTGGCGCGCTGTTAACCGTATCGGTACACCGATTTTCAAAGAAGTGAACCAATGGACAGCCTTTCCGGCAGACGCAGTCGTACGTCGTGAGAACGAGTCCATGGATAGTGTTTGCGGCTGGTTTTGGCAAGCAGTTTTGGTCGAGGCCAAACCGTGGTCGGATCGAAGGCGAGGGATGCCGTGATCGGGCGGGGGCGGGAGGTGGGCATCGGCGCGCCTTGGCACCTGCGACATCTGCGGACGGTGGTTGTGGAGGGCGACTTCGGGAGGCGTCCAGAGCATCGCGGAGGCCCCGGGACGAGAGGTTGCCCGGCGCCGTGCGCGGAAAATGGCGCAGATCCCGCGACCGTGACCCGACCGTCGGGACGCGCTTCGGACTCCATGGGGCGAAGGCCGTCAAGGCGGCCATGACCATTGGTTCCCCCGCCTCGGACGGGATGTCCCGAAATCATCGCCACACGATAAAAACACTACAGGAAACGCCCCCGAATCCTCCCCGAAACCCCCACGTCGCCGTGTCGCCGCACATGGAAGCCGCCACCATGGCCGATGAGAGAGGCTCGAGAAAAGCGCGGATTCTCGAAAAACTCTGTAAAAAAGTCTAGACTTGGGAGGCGTCGACACCGCCGTGAAGGGCAGGCGAAGAGACATGGAGACCTGCGCCTGGGAGGCATGTCCGGATATCTTTCCTCTGTCGAAAAAAAACCTGTGTCAGGCGGGTTCGGACCCTCCAAACGCTCCTCCCATCGGCATGGTTCGAGGGGGAAATCCGCCACCATGGCCGACGGGAAGGCCCTGAAGCAAAAGCGAGATCCTCGAAAAAATCTAGACTAACTGAAGAGAGTCTCTTGGAAACGCCCCCTGCCGGACCGTCATCGCGGCGTGCCTCCCATCGGGAGGCATCCCCGGGCGGTGTCGTGCGGCCCGGCAAGAAGAACGGGGTGCATTCCTTCCCGTTCCGGGGACCGTCGGGGCGATCCTGGAGGCGGGATCTTCACGGTCGCGACGGCGGAAGACCATCGCCCTGTCGGGCGTGGAAAGGGGGCATGCAAGGGCGTCGATCTCCCGGTTCCGTTTCCGGGCTTCTGCTCGGAAACGGAACCGGCCCTTCGATGGCATACGAATTTCCGAATAGCGGAAACCATCCGGCTGGCGCGGGTGGGAACCGATGCTGCAACAGATGCACTCCACATACAGAATGCCATAATATCTGGACTATGTGGTTATCTTAAATCAAGCACATGCAGTAAATTCCTGCTATTTTGTAATACCGATGACAAGCTTAACTACTACTAAAAGAGAGAATCTTATTGCACAGTTGTCATTTGTCCTAGAATTTTTTTATTTGTGACATAGTTAATAAAATTTCCACTGCCTACATTCTTTTCACATCCTAAAATAATTAAAAATAGACGATAGCATATTTTGCTTCATAAAATTGCATGCCATTTATGAAACGCAGCACAATAAAAACAAAATGCGCAACAATCATGTCGAGAACAAAAACGCTCCACCTCTTGTCTGCAGGCAGAACGCCATCAGCGACAAAACAACCGCAGTCCATGGAACGGATTTTAGAGACTGCCTTCGGTCCCATGCAATCGTCCCGGATCCGCTGCAGGCCATCCCATTCCTCTGCCGACGCGAAGAAAACGCACTCCTATTGCAAAACACCCTCTCGCCCTCCGCATTCCATAGGCGGACAGGCGCAGGAATCCGCCATCGAAGCCCGTTCCCCTCCAGCGGCGATGCCGCCCCCCGCCACGGCCGTTCCCGCCGTTTGACATCCGTCCCCCGCTCCGCTACCATGTGCACCGCGAGTCGCGCATCCCATCCAGTATTCCGCATTGGCTGCGGCCAGGTCCCCTTCGACCGCTCCCCGGACACGGGGAGTCCCCGTCGTCGGACGTGACTGGGCCGGGCAGGGATGCCGACGATCTCGCCGTTGAACCATATAGAACGGCAATTCCCCGCAACGATGGCGGCGGAATTGCCGCTTGCATTATGCCGTCATTTTCGGCCGGGCGGGGACGGTCTGAGGGGTGCCATTGTTATGGATGTGTTCGATCAGGCGACTGAACTGGAAAGGCTGGACAGGGAATCCGCCCTCGTGCGTGCGCGTGCCGCCATCGACACGGACGGTCCCGAGTGGATCGACGGGGTCGCCTGCTGCAGGGAGTGCGGGGATCCCATCCCCCAGAAGCGGCTCGAGGCGCTGCCGGGCGTCGGACTGTGCAAGGTCTGCCAGGAGGAGCGGGAGCGGGAACGGGAGCAGGGCTGACCGCCCCGTCGTGCAGGGCCTTCGCGACGCGCGCCGCGCCGGAGGCTTGCCGCATCCCGTGACGGGTTCGGGCCGGAGGGGCCGCCCGGCGTTCAGTTGAAGACGCGCCGCAACAGCCAGGCCGCGATCCACCCCATGAGCCCCGCGGCGGGCAGCGTCAGCACCCATGCGACGATCAGGCTCCCCGCGATGTTCCACCGCACCGCGGAAAGACGCTTGGTCGAGCCGACGCCGAAGAGGCATGCGGTGATGGTGTGGGTGGTGCTGATGGGGGCCCCCAGGAGCGACGCCCCCGAGATGACCGCGGCCGCCGACGTCTCCGCGGCGAAGCCGTGCACGGGCTCCAGCTTGAAGATGCGGTGCCCCATGGTCTTCACGATCCTCCATCCGCCGATGGCGGTGCCCAGGGACATGGCCCCGGCGCACAGCAGCTTGACCCAGAGGGGTACCGTCACGGTGTCCAGCTCCCCGAAGATCACGAGGGCCAGGGTGATGACCCCCATGGTCTTCTGCGCATCGTTGAGCCCGTGACTGGTGGCCATGAGGCCCGACGAGACCAGCTGCAGGCGCCGGAAGGCGACGTTGACCGTCTTCCGGTTCATGCGGGCGCAGACCCAGAAGATGGCCATCATGAAGAGGAGTCCGCCGACGAAGCCGGCGAGGGGCGAGGCGACGAGGGGGATGAGCACCTTGTTGACGACGCCCTGGAGGTTGACGGCCTCGATGCCGACGTTCCCGATGGCCGCGCCCATGAGCCCGCCGATGAGGGCGTGGGACGAGGAGGACGGGATGCCGAAGTGCCATGTGATGCAGTTCCAGGCTATGCCGCCCGCGAGGGCCGCCAGCACCAGCGTCTGATCCCCCGCCGTCGCCTGGGGGAGGACGATGTCGCCCCCCAGGGTCTTTGCCACTTCCGTCCCCAGCAGGGCGCCCGCGAGGTTGAGCACGGCGGCCGCCCCGACGGCGAAGCGGGGGGAGACCACCTTGGTGGAGACCACCGTCGCGATGGCGTTGGCGCAGTCGTGGGCGCCGTTGGTGAAGTCGAAGATCAGGGCCGCCAGGATGATGGCGATCAGCAGCATGGGGACGTCAAACATTCTTGAGGACCGCCTCCTCGATGGTCTCTGCCATGGCGTTGACCCTGCCCAGCAGCATCTCGAGCCTCTCGTAGGTCTGGACCCACTTGATCGTCTGCATGACGGTCACGGGCGTCAGCTGCTGGTTCTCGTCCATCAGTTCCCCCAGTCCCGTCGACAGCAGCATGTCGCATTCCGCCCGCATGGCCCGGAAGGCCTTCGTCTTGTGGCAGTCCCGCCGGGCCGCGAGCCCTTCCAGCATGAGACGGGTCATGTCCAGCATGGACACGAGGATGCGGCACATCTGCATGGCGGGGAAGCGTATGCGGTTCAGTTCGAAGAGGTTCAGCCGCACGCTCAGGTTCTGGATGCTGTCTATCGCCTCCTCCTGGGCCTGGCTGATGCGCAGGATGTCCTCGCGGTCGATGGGGGTGATGAAGGTCTGGGTGAGGGCGCGGAGTATCCTGCCGTTGAGCATGTCCGCCTCCTCCTCATGGACGGCGATCTCGTTGAAGGTCTTCTGCTTCAGGTCCTTCTCGTGCTGGGCCTCCAGCATTTCCACGAGCAGGCCGGCCATGTCCCGCAGGATCGCGTTCTGCTCGTCGAGCATCTCGAAGAAGGGGGCGGACTTGGGCATCAGCGACGCGAACATTTGACACCTTCGGGGGTTGCTGGGGCAAAGGCGGCGAGTATATCCCAGGAAGGGGCGATATCAAGGAAGCCCTCCATCCGTGCCATCGCCGACGCGGGCAGGGGCCAGGGCGGGGACAGGACGCATGCGGCCTGGGGGAAGGCCACGAAGGCCTGGTGCAGGAGATGTGCGGACGGTCGTCCCGTCGCGGCGTCAGGGCGGTCTGCCGGGTAACCGGCCGGGCCGTCCGTCGGTCCGGGGCCGTAGAGCGGGTCCCCCAGCAATGGGTGGCCGAGACTCGCGGCGTGGATGCGGACCTGGTGCCGTGCGCCGCACAGCAGCGTGCACAGGGCGAGGGTCGCGACGCCGTCCTCCGGGGCGGCGCCGGGATCCTGCGATGCCGATTCGCCAAGGAGCGATGCCGTCTCCCGGCTTCCGAGGACGGCCAAGGGGGTGAATTTCGTCCACCGCAAGGGCGGCGCCTCCAGGTCGAGGATGCGGGTCTTGCGGCGATTTGCCGTCTTCAGGGCGGCCTTCGCCGTCGCCGGAGCCTCCAGGCGTCCGGAGAGCAGGGCGACATAGCCCTTGACGCAGCGTCCCTGCCGTTCCTCCTTTTTGAAGACATCGACGGCGGCCTCGCTTGTGGCGGCGCAGACGAGGCCCGATGTCTCGAAGTCCAGCCGCTGCAGGAGCCTCGGGGGACGGGGGAGTTCCGGGCACAGCGCCGCGAGGGACTCCTCGAGGTTCGGGGCGCCGCCGCCTTCGAGGCGGACGGTGTGGAGGCCTGCGGGTTTCGCGAGGAAGACGTAGTCCCCCGTGCGATGGACCACGGAGGCGGCGGGAGCCTGGACGGGGGCCCGGGGGACGATGGTGATCTCGTCCCCGGGAGCCATGCGGTAGCCGGGGGGACGCGGCCGGCCGTTGACGAGGACGGCGCCCTCCTGGACGAGACGTCTGCGTCCCCGCAATCCCGTCCCGGGGAGGAGGTCGGCGAGGGCGTGGTCGAGGCGGGGGGACGCGTCGGGTCTCATGCCGCGGACCGCCGGGCTTCGCGTCCGGCGGGGGACGCGCAGCATTCCAGGAGCGCCCGGGCCGTCGCCTCCGGGTCGTGCCGCCGCACGTCCGTCGCCGTCACGATGTCCCGGTCCGTCAGCGCGATGCCCCTTCGGGCGAGCCAGTCCCTCACGTCCTCCCACGCCGTCTCACGGTAGTCCCCGTGACGGGTGTCCACGAGGACGCGTCCAAGCAGCCGCCGGTCCGGGACGTCCGGGACGTCCTCATGCAGGACCTCCAGCAGCATGCGCAGCTGGTCCGTGAGGGTGAGTCCTCGCAGTTCGGGATCGGGGCCGGAGTTCGGGATGAATATCTTCTCGCAGTCGGTGGCGGCGATGGCCTCCCCCACGCCTCTGGGGAGCAGGTTGACCAGCACGCTGCTGAAGAAGCTCCCCATGGGATAGCAGATGGCCGAGGCCGACCGCAGGTGGGGCAGTATCTCCCGGGCCGCGGTGGGGCGGCATCGATCCGGCGGGGCGTTGCGGTCGGGTTCGTGGACGGTGAGGAAGATCTCCTTCACGGGGGCGGGCAGGCTCGCGAAATGGTGCTGTCCCACGATGCAGGTCCCGTCCGCGAGGAGTGCGCACAGGTGCAGGCTCTCGTTGGCGATGGGCAGGACCGTCCCCCGTGTCCGGAAGAGCCTGCTGAAGAAGGAGAGCGCCGGGCCGAAGTCCCGGGCGTGGTGGAGGTAGCCGCCCGCCAGCACGAGATTGCCGAGGCAGGCCCGGATCGGGTCGAAGTCGTCGGGCATGCGCTCCAGAAAGTAGACAAGGTGCAGGCGCAGCGCCTCGGCGAAGACCGGGGGCATCGCGGCCCATGCCTGGGCGTCGGCCATCCCGGTGTCCCGCAGCCGCTGGCGCAGCGCCTTCGGGTCGCCCTCCTCAGGCAGACGGGAGGCGCAGAAGGCGAGAACATCCCCGGGGACGACCTTGTCGTCGGCGAGGGCCAGCAGCCGGTTGCGCAGGTCCCCCACGGCGGGCATGGCGAAGGCCTTGCGCAGCGCCGCGGAACTTCCACCGGAATCGAAGGTGGTCACGAGGTGGGCGCAGTTGGTCGTGTGGCGGGCCAGTGCGCGGGCGAGGCCGCGCAGCGCGGTCCCCCCGGTGAAAAGGACCAGCCGCGGTCCGAGAGCCGGCTCCGGCGTGTCGGAAGCGGAACCGGCCAAGGTCATCGCTCTGTTGTGGCGTCGTGTTGATTGCAATGGCATCCCGCACATACGGCGCCCCGCCGTTCCCGGTGAGGCGGACGCAGGCGTGGCGCATGCATCGTCACGGGCCGTTGTCTTCC
>JAISTH010000046.1 GCA_031272715.1 Desulfovibrio sp. | reverse complement strand
TGGGAGAACTGTTCTTCTTACAACCACAAAACAACAAAAAGAACTCATAGAATCATTTGGAATACGTACCGCGCCCCTGTCTGCCCTCCCGTAGGGATAAGTTGCGAAGAAATCAGGGTGCGCAGGGAGGAAGTCCTGGCCAGCCAGGAGATCGACACGTCGACTGCTTGAGATGGCCCGCTCCCTCACGGAACCGGGCGGACCGCCCCAGGACTCCATGGCGTTGCTCGGGCATCGCGATCCCCGGCCGCACGTCCTCCCACAGTGCCCCTGCAGGCCCTCGCCACCCCCCGTCCCGGCTTGCGGCCCGGCACGATTTTTTTCTTGCACCCCATGTCCCATTTCTTTATCTTGCGGCACCATGCAAACGATGACGCAACTACCCTACACGCTCAACATCCCGGCGAACCTGCGCTTCGAGGAATTCCGTCTCGGCGTCGCCCCCGACGGCCACGTCACCTTCGACTGGACCCCCTTCGAACGCCTCTACGAGGCCTCCGGCGTGCCCGTGGAGACCCTCTGGGTGGCCTCGGAACAGCACATCGTCCGCCTGCTGGTGTTCTGCTACGACATCCACCTGCGCCGGGGCGGCCTCAGGCACCCCATCGCCGAGACTCTGCGCATGTCCGTCGCCCTCGAGGACTTCGAAGGTCCGGAGCACTGACCGCCGAAATCCGGCGCATCCCGGCGCCGGATTCCACGGACTCCGTCGAAGGACTCCCGGACGCGGGCCCATGCGTCGGCGGCCGCCGTGCATTTCTCCCTCCTCAAGATCAATCCCCCCGACGCCAATCCCTCCCACGGCTTCGACGACGTCATCCTTCCCCTCCTCTACGCCCTGCGCCGTCTGGGCTACAAGGCCGGCATCCGCTTCAACGCCCCGGACCCCGCGAGCCGCAACGTCGTCTTCGGGTCCTGCATCGCGCCACGCCGCACCGGCCGCATGCTGCCCAAGGGGAGCATCGTCTTCAACCTCGAGCAGATCGTCCCGGACAACCCCTGGTGCAACAGGGACTACATGGCGCATCTGCGGGACTTCACTGTGTGGGACTACAGTCTCGCCAACGTCGCCGCCCTGCGGGCGGCAGGAGTGGAGGCGGTCCACGTCCCCTTGGGATACGTTCCGGAAATGACCCGACTGCGCACGGACTGTCCGCGGCCCGTGGACGCCCTTTTCTACGGCCGGCTCACGGATCGCCGCCATGTCGCCGTGAGGCGGCTCCTTGCTGCCGGGGTGAAGGTCCTGGTGCCCGAGGAGGCCTTCGGGGACGCCCGGGACGCGCTGCTGGCCCAGTCGAGGCTCGTGCTCAACATCCACAACGTTCCCTCTGCGCGACTGGAGGTGGTCCGGCTCGGCTACGTCTTCGCCAACAGGCGTCCGGTCCTGTCGGAGCGGGGACCGGGGACGGAGGTCCCGGAGCATCTCGAGGAGGCGTGCGTCTGGGCGGACTACGAGGATCTGCCCGAAGCGGCGGCACGGCTGCTTGGGGACGGCGCGCGGCTGGAGGCCTTGGCCGCGGCGGGCTTCGACGCCTTCGCCTCGAGGCCGCTGACGCGGACCCTCGCGGGGGTGCTGGGGGCGAGATGTCACGTCGTCGACGGCGGGGCCTGCAGGCCGCCGGCGACATGGCACATCACGGAGGGGAACGCCGCGGACTTCTGAACGCGGTCGGGGCGGCCGCTGCAGGCGGGGCGGCCGTTGCAGTCAGGGCGGCCGCTAGAGGCTGCGTTCCTCGAGGCCCTTCGAGGCCGGCTTGGGGGCCGGGGTCCCGGTGACGTTCTGCATGCCTGGCAGAAGCTCCTGCACCTCGGTGGGGGGCGCCGAGGGATCGGCGCTGACCTTGGCGAAGGACTTGCTCTCCCTGACGTAGGGGGTGCAGGTCGCGCCGAAGCATTCGGCCACGGCGGCGACGGACCCCGTGAGACTCTCCCCCTCCTCGGCGGGCGGCCGCACGAGCACGTAGTAGGTGCGGGAGCGTCCTCCCCTGCGGGGATCCACCTTGCAGGCGACGATCCAGTCGGTCTCGCCGTCCTCGTCCCAGTCGACCATCGCCACCAGATCGACGTCGATCCTGTGGGTCGATGTGTCGATGGTGAAGCCGTTGTCGTGGCCGCGGACCTTGCCGCCGATGGCCATGCGCGAGAAGCTCGAGGCGGGGGGGAGGAACCGGGCGTCCTCCCCCTCCAGGAACTTCGGCGAGAGGGTGCGGTAGAGGATCGGGCCGTAGTCCTTGAACATGTTCGTCACGGAGAGCGCCGACGTGTAGGACATGTCCTCTCCCAGCAGGCGTCTTGCCTGGAGTTCCTTCGTCAGGTTTTTGGTCATGAGCAGGAACTTGTCCTCCTCGACGACGACGACGGGGCGGGTGGTGCACCCGACCGCCTGCAGCAGGGCCAGGGCGAGGAGGACGCCGGCGAGGGCGCGGAAGGGACTGGGCATCGGCAACTCCATGGATGGGCTGTGCCCCTTTTATTGCGCCTGCCCGTCGCTGTAAAGTCCCTTGGTACGATGCGTGCAGGGATGCATTGAGCGAAAACCCCGTCCCCGAGGCCATCCATATGTCCGAATCCCTCCTTCCCGAACTGCCCGCCCCGCCCGAGGCAACGCCCCGGCCGAGGCGCCGGATGTCCGTCGCGGCGCTGCTCGCGACCCTGGTCGCGTTGACGCTGATCTGTCTCGGCACCGCCCTGTGGTGGTGGAACGGCGGCCGCGTCGCCAGCGTGTGGGCCGTCGTGGAGAGCGGGGGCGTCGTCGTGGCGCCGCCTTACTCCGCAAGGGTCGAGAGCGTGCTGGTGAAGGAGGGGGACGGCGTCGAGGCGCGGCAGCCTTTGGTCCGGATGGACGTCGCGGCCTACAGGAGGCGGCTGCGGGATGCGGCCCGGGAGACGGCCCCGATTCGCCGGGACATGCCGGGGGTCTCCGCGCGGATGGAGGCCGTGGAGGCGGCGGAGCGCGACATCGTGACGAGACTGGCCACGGCGCGCAACGAGGAGGAGACGGTGCGCCGCCTGCGGGAACAGCGCGTGCTGGAGCACGTGCGGGCCCAGTTGGCGGTGCGGGACATGGACGCCCGGGGAGGTCCCCGTGTCGTCGGGGCCGCCGCCCACGCCAAGGCCGTCGAGGAGGAGGCGATCGCAAGGGGGCGCATGGAGGAGGCCAAGGAGGAATTCGAGCGGACCAGCCGCGCCCGGGCCGTGCTGGAACGGGAGTTGACGGCGGCCCGGGAGGCCGCCCTCGCCGGGGACGACCGGGACGTCCGGACCCCGGGGGCGCCCATGGACTTCCCGGTGGACGGGACGCTGGTCGCGCCCGTGCGGGGACGCGTTCTGCGTGTGCTCTCCAGGTCCGGCGGAGAGTTGCGGCGCGGGGAACCCGCGCTGGTGGTGCTGCCGGAAGGGGCGAGCGAGGACGGGCGCGGCGTGCTGGCCTTCTTCCCTGCGGGTTCGGCCATAGGCGCGGGACAGGCCTGCACCGTGGACGTGCCGGGCATGGGCCGCGTTTCGGGGGTGGTCGCGCAGGTTCCCGTGGATCCCGCGTCCATGGGGCCGACTGCGGGAAACGTCCCCAAATCCGGCCTCGAGGGATGCGTGGCGGCGCGGATATCCATCGTCGGCCCGAAGCCCTCCGGAACCCCGGGCAACCTCGTGGTCTGCGACGTCGAGACCCGCGGGACGCGTCTTCTGGGGGCCATCGGGGCCTTTTTCCTCGGCCGGGGGCGGTGACGGGGCGCAGGATCCCGCCGCCCCTCGGACCGGAAACGACCGGAACCGGGCTTTCGCGTCGGTGCGGCATTGCGGCTTGACACGCGGGGCGCAGACAGGTATCCTGTTCCGCGCACTACCGGGGTCCGTCTGGATCGGGCCCACACAGCGAGTTGGGGAGGTGATATCCTTGCCGGGAGTTTTCCTGAACGAAGACGACTACAACTTCGACATCGCCCTGCGCCGCTTCAAGAAGCAGGTGGAGAAGGCGGGCATCCTTTCGGAGATGAAGAAGCGGCAGCATTACGAGAAGCCCAGCGTCATGCGCAAGAAGAAGAAGGCTGCGGCCCGCAAGCGCCTGATGAAGAAGATCCGGAAGATGAACATGTCGTAGCGCCCGTCCCGGGCGCAAGGTCGGTCCCAACAGCGGGAAGCCTTCGGACTTCCCGCTTTTTTCCTCTTTCCCCGCGGGGCGCCCCCTTCGGGGCGCCCTGCGGGCATGTCCCTCGTCCCTTTCTCCCCGCACCTCTGCCCCGTGAACGCCATGAGCCTCCTTGAACGGATCGAGAAAGACTACGTGCAGGCCTACAAGGCCAAGGAATCGGTCAGGCTGTCGGTTCTCCGGCTGGTCAAGACCGCGGTGAAGAACCGTCTCGTCGCCCTGAGCCGCCCCGGCGGCACCCTGAGCGACGAGGAGACGCTGGAGGTGCTGGTCAAGGAGGGCAAGCAGCGCCAGGACTCCATCGACCAGTTCACCAAGGCCGGCCGGACGGATCTCGCCGACAGGGAGGCCGCGGAGCTGGCCATCCTGCAGGAGTACCTCCCGTCCCCCCTGACGCCCGAGGAGATATCCCAGGCGGTGGACGCCGCCGTCGCGGTCGTCGGCGCCACGTCCTCCAAGGACATGGGCAGGGTCATGTCGGAGATCATGTCCAAGCACAAGGGCAGGGTCGACGGCAAGGCCCTCTCCGAGGCGGTCAGACGTCGCCTCGGCTGACATGATACATCCCCGCACCCTCAAGGCGCTGGAATTCGAGAGGATAACGGCCCGGCTGGCAGACTGCTGCCTGTCCGCACAGGGCCGCCGCCGCGCCCTGGCCCTCGGCCCCATGCCGGACCGGGACGCCGTGGACGCCGCCGTGAGACTCCACGAGGAGGCGGCGCTGTGCTTCTCGACCCCCTGCGCGGACGGCAGGAACTTCAGCCTGCTCCCCTTCCCGGACGTCCAGGTGATGCTGGACGCCGCGGAGGGCGGGAACGTCCGGACCTGTCCCGACGCCGAGACCTTCTGGGCCCTGCGCGAGGTCCTCCGGCAGGCCATGGGGGCCCGGTGCGCCATCGACCGGCCCGAGGCGGCCGCCCAGTGGCCGGGACTCCTCGCCCTCGCGGACGCCCCTCTCCCGAAACAGCTGGCGGCGGCCCTCATCCGGTGCATTTCCGACGACGCCCTGATCAGGGACGAAAGCTCCCCGGAACTCCACAGGCTCCGGGGGGAACTGCGCCGCCTGCACCAGGACTGCCTGCACAAGGTCAAGGAGTTCGCCCAGCGGTACAACATCGGCCACTATCTCCAGGACGAGTTCATGACCCTCGCCTCGGACAGGTACGTCCTGCCCCTGAAGGCGGACTTCAAGGGGCGGCTGCAGGGCATCATCCACGACTGGTCCCAGACCGGGGAGACCTGCTACTTCGAGCCGATGTTCCTCCTGGAGATCAACAACAGGCTCCAGGAGCTCAAGCACGAGGAACGGGAGGAGGAACTGCGCATCCTGCGCTACCTCTTCGACCTGTTCCTCGCCGCCCTGCCGGAGGTGCGCAACGCCCTGACCCTGCTGACCGAGCTGGACCTGCTCCAGGCCAAGCGCCGTCTCGCCGGGGACTTCGGGGAGGGATACTGCCTGCCCCTGACAAACGAAGGCATCGGCCTGTTCGCGGCCCGGCATCCCCTTCTCGCGCTGGCGGCCCGGTCGGGGGAGGGGGAGAGGGAGGCCCGGCCCCTGGACATCGAACTGCGGCCCGGGGACAGGGCATTGGTGATCACCGGCGCCAACGCCGGGGGCAAGACCGTCTGCCTGAAGACCCTGGGGCTCATCGTGGCCATGTGCCAGAGCGCCATCCCCGTGCCCGTGGGCAGGGGATCCCGCCTGCCCTGGTTCTCCAGGATGGACGCCTTCATCGGCGACGAACAGAGCCTCGAGGACAGCGTGTCCACCTTCACGGCCCAGGTGCGGCATCTTGGCAGGGCCTGGGACCATCTGGACCGGGACGGGCTGGTGCTGCTGGACGAGTTCGGCGCGGGCACGGATCCGGCGCAGGGCGCGGCCCTCGCCCAGGCGGTGCTGGAGGCTCTCGGGGAGAAGGGGACCACGGCCGTCGCGGCCACGCATTTCCCGTCGCTGAAGACCTACGCCCTCACCACCGAGGGCGTGCGCGCCGCGTCCATGCTTTTCGACACCCGCACCCGGCGGCCGATGTTCGTCCTCGCCTACGATCAGGTGGGAGCGAGCCGCGCCCTGGACGTGGCGAAGGAGCACGGCCTGCCCGAGACGATTCTCGTCCGGGCCCAGAAGCTTCTGCTGCAGGACGGGGAGGACGCCACCCCGGTGCTGGACCGGCTGAACGATCTCGCGGTCCGGCGGGAGAGCGAGCTTGCGGGACTGCAGGCGCAGCGGCGCCAGTTCGAGGAGAGGCGGGCGACGCTGGAAGGGCGCATGGAGCGGGAGCGGGCCGCCCTCGCCGGGGACGTCCGGGAGAAGGCCCAGGAGATACTGCGGGCCTACCAGGAGGGCCGCGCGGGCCGCCGGCAGGCCTTGAAGGAGCTCGGCAGGATGCGGGCGGAACTCGAAGGATCCCGGACGGCGGAGGCGGAGGAGGCGATTCCCGTGGCCATCGTCCCGGGGATGAAGGTCAGGCACGCCGGGTTGAAGCGGCAGGGCGTGGTGACGGAGGTGGATGTCCGCCGCGGGCGCCTGCGCCTCGATCTCGGAGGGGTGAGCCTCTGGGCCGGGATGGCGGAGGTCGCGCCGGTGGCCGACGAGGATCGGCCGGCCCCGGCCCGCGGCGTGACGACGTCGGGGATCCCGGTTCCGCTGCGTCTCGACGTGCGGGGCCTCGATGCGGAAAGCGCCCTCGCGGAACTGGACGTCTTCCTGGACAGGACCCTGCTGCGCGGGAGTTCCGAGGTGGAGGTCGTCCACGGGCGGGGGACCGGGGTGCTGCGCAGGAGAATACACGAGGCGCTGCGCGCCATGAGGGCGGTGGAGAGTTTCGTCCTCGCCCCCGAGGACAGGGGAGGGGACGGGATGACCATCGTCTCGCTGCGGTGACCCGGGCGCCGGATGCGTGTAAAAAGTCGATGTCCGGCAGGGACGGGACGACCATCGTCTCGCTGCGATGACGGGAAGACCGGCGGACGCGTTCCGCGTCCGGGGGCCGGCAAGGTTCGGGACGCCAGGGGCATGGCGCGGACAATTCGTTGGGATGTGGAGGGGAGATGAGCAGCCTGAAGGACGTCCAGCAGTTGCAGACGCTTATCGCCAAGGGCATGGGATCCGGCTACCTCACGTACGACGAGGTGTCGAGGGCCCTGCCGGGCAAGAGCGCGCCCGAACTGCGGGAGGAGGTCGCAGGGATATTCGAGAACCTCGGGATCACCGTCGTCGAGTCGGAGGAGGCCAGGAAGCCCGCCGTGCCCGCCGCGCCCGCCACGGGCGACGCCCGGCAGCCCCCGCTCCCCGCGATGGACGAGAAGGGGCTGGACGACGGCGAGAAAGCCGGCCCCCGTGGCGGCGACTCCGTCCGGACGTACCTGAAGGAGATGGGGTCCGTCCCCCTCATCGACTGGGAAGGCGAGGTGGAGATCGCCAGGAGGATCGAGGCCGCCGAGGAGGACGTGCTCTACGCCCTCGTGGAGGTGCCGGTGGCCGTGGAGGAGCTGATCGACGTGGGAAGCCGGCTCCGCTCCGGGAGCATGAAGCTCAGGGAGGTGGTGAAGACCGTCGCGGAGGACGATCCGGACGGGGAACTCACCCAGCGCAACAGGGTCGTCATGCAGCTGGAGGAGATACGCCAGATCTACAAGAAAGGGCGCAGGCTCTACGGGAAGCTGGACGAGTGCCTCGCCCCCGGCCGTCGCGGGGCCCTTCTCCAGTGCGAGGTCGTCGCCTTCAAGGAGGCCATCGTCCAGCGTCTCAGGAGCATCAACCTGGAGAAATCCCTCATCGACCGGATATGCGAGACCGTCGAGGACCACGTCCGGTCGATGCACGCCTGCCAGCGCGACATTTCGGCGTACATGCTCTCGGCCGCCGTCCCCGAGGCGGAGGTCCGGCAGCTGTTCAGGCAGGTGGACGGCCGCGCGAAGACCCCGGCCCAGGCGGGGGCGGTGCTCGGGATGGGCGCCGACGAGTTCATGGCCTTCAAGGAGACGATGGCGGGGAAGATGGAGATGCTGGACAGGCTCCAGACGAAGTGCCGCCAGGGCGTGTCGGACCTGGAGGAGGTGCTGTGGCGGATACGCCGGGGGAACTCGGCGGCCACGAAGGCCAGGCAGGATCTCGTCCGCTCCAACCTGCGCCTTGTGGTCTCCATCGCCAAGCGGTACACCAACCGCGGGATGCAGTTCATGGACCTCGTCCAGGAGGGGAACATCGGGCTCATGAAGGCCGTGGACAAGTTCGAGTACCGGCGGGGGTACAAGTTCTCCACCTACGCCACGTGGTGGATCCGCCAGTCCATCACCCGGGCGATCGCGGACCAGGCGCGGACCATCCGCATCCCGGTCCACATGCTGGAGACCGTCAACAGGCTGATCCGCACGTCCCGGACCCTGCAGCAGAAGCTCGGGAGGGAGCCCACGCCCGAGGAGATCGGCGTGCAGATGAATTTTTCCGTGGAGAAGGTCAAGCGCATCCTCAAGATCGCCAAGGAGCCCGTGTCCCTGGAGTCCCCCATCGGCGACGGGGAGGATTCCAGCCTCGCGGACATCATCGCGGACAGTTCGGTCACGGCCCCCGTGGACGAGGTGATGGGGGCGAAGCTCGGCGAGGAGTTGCGCAAGGTGCTGGGCGACCTGAGCCGCCGGGAGGAACTGGTGCTGAGCCTGCGTTTCGGACTGGGGGAGACGATGGACCACACCCTGGAGGAGGTGGGCAAGCTCTTCAACGTGACCCGGGAGCGGGTCCGGCAGATCGAGGCCAGCGCCCTCAGCAAGCTTCGCAGCCCCTCCCGCAGCAAGACGCTGTCCACGTTCTTCAACAACGGATGAGCGCGGCAAGGACATGAACCACACGGCATCGCGGATGCGTCCCGCACTGATTTTTCTCCTCGCGCTCTCCCTCGTCTGGGTGGCGGCGGTGTCGTTCCCGGGTTCGCCGTGCATCGCCGCCCAGTCCCAGACGCAGGAGCGGCCCAAGGCGCGGCCCCAGGCCAAGGCCAAGGCGAAGGATGCGGTCAAGTCCAAGGCGGAAGCCCGGACCGGGACGCGATCCCAGCCGAAGCCCACGGAGAGCGTGGTCGCGAGGTGCCTTACCGGGGACACCCTGCAATTGACGGATCGCCGCGTCGTGCACATCGCCGGGATCGTGGCGCCGACGGCGCTTCTCGTGGCGGGCGCGGGCAAGGAAAAGGAGAAGGAGAAGGCGAAGGGGAAGGGGGCCGAGACGGAGCCCTTCCATGCCGCCAGGAGCCGGTCGATGCTGGAGGGCGTCGCCGGCAGATGCAGGGTGCGGGTGACGATTCTCGGGAAGGACGCCCAGGGGAACGCCATCGCCGACGTGTCCCTGGCGGACGGCGGACAGTCCGTCGCGGAGGCCATGGTGCGCCTCGGGGGGGCGTTCTGCTATCCCCATGCGGGCGTGTCCGCCGACAGGCGCAACCGGCTCCTGTCCCTGCAGAAGGACGCCATCGCCGCACGGCGGGGTTTCTGGGGACGGGTGCTCTCGCAGGCTCTGGCGCGGGAGACCTACACCGGGGATCGCCACGCCGGGCTCTTTTATCCCGGCAACAGCTCCGAGGCCCGGAACATCAAGCCTCGCAACCGCATGTACTTCGGGACGCTGATGGACGCGTTCCTCGCGGGCTACGGACCCGCGATGCCCTGCACCTTCTGGCCCTCCGAGAAGAGGCCCTGAACGGCTAGTCGGACATGTCCCAGTCCCCGGGTTTGCCCAGGGGGCCCTTCGGAAGTTCCTCGCCGAAGGTGTAGGACTGCGGCCGCTCCCGGGGGCTGAACCGTTCCCTGGCGAATGTCCGCAACTCCCCTCGCAGCCGCGGGGCGCTCCAGCCCGCCCTGGGCACCACGAACGCCTTGAGGCGCAATCCCTCCTCCGGACGCATCAGGCGGACGAGACAGCGCTCCACCCCCTCGTGCCCCTCGATCTCCCTGGCGATGCGGCCGGGATGGACGTTGCCGCCCGCCACCTGCACCGCCTCGTCCCTGCGGCGCAGGGGTACGAACCCCCGCTCCCCGTGCCGCGCCACATGGTCCGGCAGGGGATACTCCCGCAGGCCCCCTCCGGGGACATCCCTCACAAGCGTCTCGTCGCCCATGCTCCGGAAATGCGGCAGCAGCGCGTAGGGAACGTCCGGCGTCTCCCGCCAGCCGACGCACCCCGTTTCCGACGCCCCGTATATCTCGATGGTCCGGAAGCCGAAGTCCTGAAGGGTGCGCACCGTCGCCGCGGGGATCGGGGACGTCGCCGTGATCACCGTCGCGCCCCGGCCGATGCCCGGACGGGGCGCGTGGAGGAGGGAGTCCGCGATGGCGTTCAGGACGAAGGGCACGGCCACCAGGATGTCTCCCGGCGCGACGTCGGCGAGGATCACGGTCGGCAGCGGAGCCCGGACGCGCCTTGGGACGCCGAGGGCCACGGGAAGCAGCAGCCCGAAGGTGAAGCCGAACATGTGATGGGCCGGGGCCGTGGCCAGCACCGCGGAGGCATCGTGCACGAGGGGGCAGACGCCGACGAGTTCCTGGCGCAGGAGGACGTCCTCGTGGGGACAGGCCTTCGGGC
This sequence comes from Desulfovibrio sp., assembly GCA_031272715.1. Classification (GTDB taxonomy): domain Bacteria; phylum Desulfobacterota; class Desulfovibrionia; order Desulfovibrionales; family Desulfovibrionaceae; genus Desulfovibrio. Next base: position 18,250 of record JAISTH010000046.1, on the reverse strand, counting down.
CGCCCGTCGTCCCCGAGGACCGGAAGGTGATGGTGCGTGGCCCGTTGCTCCATGCCGCGAGGGCCTCCCTGACGAGATCTCCGGGTCTCTCGCCGATATCCGGCACGGCCAGGGGCAGGGAGAGCAGATCCCCGAACGTCCCGACGACGGTCCGAAGACGCTCGGCGTCGCAGCCCGCGTCGATCCACCGGAGCCCTGCGAGTTCCTCCGGGGACACGTCCCTCGTCGCAAGGGGATCGCCCCGGCCGAGGACGTCCCGCACCACGGCGTGGAGCATCCCCGTGAGGATCTCGACGCCGGGTTCGGGGATGCGGTGGAGATCCCAGCAATCGGTCACGGCGCGGACCTTCTGGCGAGGACGAGGGCGCTTGCGGAGGAATCGGCGACGTGCAGGCAGGAAACGACCGGAACATCCCAGGGCCCGTCCAGGGCGATGCACGCGTCGAGGGCCTGCGCCATGGGGGTGCGGCCGTAGGCGGCCTCCATGCGTCGGCCTTGGGGACCGGGGGCGTCGGCCCCCGAACGCAGAAGGGGGCCCTCGATGTCCTCGTTTTGAGGGTTCCACCGCACCTCGAGAAGCGGCGCGCTGGGAGCGTCGTCAGGCCGCGCGAGGCAGAGGACGACCGCCCCCTCGGCCGGCGGGACGTCCCCTCCTGGCGGCGGGACGTCCCCTTCTGCCAGCGGGATTTTCCTCCCGAAAATATCCGGACACAGGGCCACGAACCGCGGATCGACCTCCTCGACGACGCCGGCAAGGACCCGGTCCGCACGCCCCGCCCGCAGGATCGTCGCCGCGGCCGTCAGCGCCCCGGCGAAGGACAGCCCGAACTGGGAGACGGCGTGCCCAGGGCCGCGGATGTCCAGCAGCATGCCCACAAGCCCCGTCGCCACGTTGCAGACGGAGTGGGAGAAGGCCGTGGGGGAGGAGAGCCGCGGACCCTCGTCCAGCAGCGAGTCCATGTAGTCGAGACTCGTGGCCACGGCGCAATGCGCGGACCCGATGACCAGCCCCATGGACCGGGTCTCGGGGTCCCCGGCCGAGGCAAGGGCGCGGCAGGCCGCCAGCAGGCCCATGCGCACGCAGCGCGGAACCCGCCGCAGCTTCCCGCCCGGAAATCGTTCGGCCAGATCCCCGAGATCGGGCTCGGGCAGGGGGCGGGACATGGGCGTGGCGAGATCCCTCCCGCGCCGGCCCTTGCCGTGGACGATGCCCATCCCGAGAACGGCGGCGACCAGAGGCGTCATGGACATCCCCCCAGAAGCAGCGCGGCGTTCCCTCCCCCGAATCCCAACGACGTGGACAGGGCGCAAGGCAGCGCGGGAACGGACGTCCCCGACGTCGGGACGACGCCGATCTCCGGATCGACCGTCCGGAACCCCGCACTCGGGGGGAGCCGCCCTTCGCCGAGGGCCGCAAGGGTCAACGCCGCCTCGATGGCGCCTGCGGCCCCCAGGGCATGCCCCGTGGCCCCCTTGCCGGCCCACACGGGAACCCCCGGCAGAAGGCGCGCGAGCGTGCGGCCCTCCACCTTGTCGTTCTCCCTCGTGGCCGTGCCGTGGGCGTTGACGAAGGCCACGTCCTCCATTTGCAGATCCGCGTCCAGGAAGGCCCGCCGGATGGCCGTCTCAAGTCCCCGACCTTCAGGATGGGGCGCCGTCAGATGATGGGCGTCGGCCGCCTGCCCGAAACCCGCGACGAAGCCCAATGCCGTCGCGCCACGTTCACGGGCGGCCGCCGGGGACTCCAGCACGAGGACCGCGGCCCCCTCGCCGAGATTGAGGCCGGCCCGATCCCGGTCGAAGGGTCTGCAGGGTTCCCTGTCGGCGATCATGAGCCTCGCGAAGCCGGAATGGGGGACGAGACTCAGGGCGTCGGCGCCGCCGCACAGGACGCGGTCGCAGACGCCCAGGCGCACCATGTCCGCAGCGAGCCCGATGGCGTCGGTTCCCGAGGTGCAGGCGTTGGAGAGGGTCACGGCCGGCCCCCCGAGACCGAAACGGCCACCCAGACGGAGGGCGAGATTGGAGGAGAAATAGTCGGCGATGTCGGCGCCGTCCCCCGGGTCGCCTCTCCGGAAGGCGTCGTAGCCCGCGAGGAAGTGCAGGGCGGTGCCGGCGGTGGTGCCCATGACGACGCCCATGCCCCTTCTGCCTCCCTCGGGGAGGCGCGCCATGGCAAACGCGGCGTCCGCGGCGACGACGGCGAGGCGGAGGGTGTCCGCGGCGGAGCGGCTTCTCGTCTCGCCGAGGATGCTTTCGAAGACCGTGAAGACGGGGAAGGGCATGGCCTCCTTCCCGAGGGCCGAGGCATCGGCGATGGGGCGTTCACCCCGGCACAGGGCGTCCAGCGCCTCCCCGGGATCCCTGCCCAGGGCGCACACGCACCCGATGCCGGTCACCACCGGCGCCACGGCCATGGCGCGGAGGATGCGTCGCCGACCCGTCATGTTCCGGCGTGGGCGAGGATGTGGTCGGCCAGCGTGTCCAGGTTGCGGAAGACCTCCCTTGCCGTCTCGGCGTCGTCGATGGTCACGCCGAAGCGCTTCTCCACGAGGACCACGAGTTCCACGGCGTCCAGGGAGTCGAGGCCGAGTCCCTCGTCGCCGAAGAGGGGCGCCTGGTGGTCGACGTCCCCGGGGGCGACGCCTTCCAGGCGGAGTTCCGTGACGATGCCCTCGGCGAGGGCGGCGAGGACGTCGCTCTTCGTCATGGCGACGTCCTGCGGGGGGCGTTGGACAGGGGTGACATGGTCCCGATGTGTATCATGGGGGGGCGGTTTTTTGAAGTCGCGGTCTCGTGGCGAACCGGGAACATCCCCGGGCGCGGCCATGGGGGCGGCATCCTCGGGCCGGACTGCCGCGGGGGGCCACGACCATGGCCGATATCGGCCCGTTTCCATTGACAATGCGGCGCGCGAGGGATATATGGAGTACGCTGGCGTCATGGGGGTCTGGCGATGCGATGGCGCGAATCCGTCGCATCCCTCCCCGGGGAGATGCATCCCGATCCGTCCGGATGGCGGTCGGCCCGACATCGCCCTCCGAGCCAGTCCCGTGTCGCCATGTCCGGCCGTCGGCCGGACTTCAGGGGGGTGACGACGGCCGTCCTTCCGAGCAGTCGGAGCCTTCCCGTCCGAGTTGCGCACGCCCCCACGCCGGCCCGGCGGCGTTGGCGCAGCGATGCCGGGAACGCGTTCCAGGGATCGATATGCGCGCGCCAAACAGTGTCCTTTCCGTCCGGGGCAAGACCGACCGATACGGCAGGTACAAGTTCTACAGCATCCTGGGGAAGCACTACAACCTGCCCATGGCGAGGATGTCCAGCAGAACCCAGGAGGACATCCTCATCGAGTCCACGGTCCTCTTCTCGCTGAAGGGCTACTCGGCGGTCTCCATGCGGGACATTTCCAGCGCCATCGGCATCAAGTCCTCGTCCTTCTACAACCACTTCAAGAGCAAGGAGGCCCTCTGGATAGCCATCCTGCGCCACGCCACCAAGCTCTACGTGATCTACATACGGCAACTGGACCGATCCCTGGCGGGGGAGACCTCCATCCGCCGCATGCTGGACATCGTGTTCCACGAGCCGAAGAAGATGAGCAACCTGTACACCTGCTACTCCTTCAGCATGATACAGCGCGAACGGGTCAGGGACAACCTCGCCGACACGATCTTCCGCCGGGTGTTCATGGACTATGCGACGAAAATCCTCACGCGCAATTTCGACCGCTGCACCGATCTCGCCCCTGACGTCGACACGACGACTCTCGCGATCAATTGCCTCTGCCTCGCCTTCTACGGCATCGACATGCACGTCTCGTCCCTCGTGCGGAACGAGCAGTCCCCGGATTTCATGTCTTTCTACACGGGAGTCGTCGACCTGCTGGTTTCGGGCGCCAAGGGGCGATGACCGGCGTTTCTTCCCCGACGCGCAGCCTGTTCTTGCCATGTCCTCGCCGGCCTGATAGGAAGCGAATCGAAATCTGCAACTTGCAGGAGCTTCCCGTTCGACCGCATGCGGTCGAAGGTTCCGTCGGGAAATCGGTCCGCCGCACCGCCCGACGATCCCCATCACGAGCTTGAAGGCATCCGCCCCGGCGGCACGGGGGCCGGACGCCACCCCTAGGCGTTGCCGACCATGCTTCGAATCGCGACATGCTTCCTGCTGTTCCTCCCCCTTCTGACGGCCTGCTCCGGCGACGGCGGCAAGGGAGGCGGAAAGATCCCCGCTCCCGTGCACGTGGTGCGCGTGGCGAAGGGCGACGTGCCCATGCTCCTGCATCTGGTGGGCAACGTGAAGGCCTCCGCCACCGTGGGCGTGAAGCCCCGGGTGACCGGCGAGATCCTCAAGGTGCACTTCGAGGAGGGCGCCTTCGTCCGGGAGGGGGATCCGCTGATCAGCATCGACCCCCGGCCCTTCGAGGCGACCCTGAAGGAGCGGCAGGGCGTGCTGGCGAAGGACCAGGCCCAGCTGAACAAGGCCGACGACGACATGCGCCGCTACGGCAAGCTCGTGGGGGGCGGATACGTCAGCCGGGAGGCCTACGACAAGACGGTCACGGACAGGGCGGCGCTCGTCGCCACCGTCCAGGCGGACAAGGCCTCCGTGGAAAGCGCGGAACTGGACCTGTCCTACTGCAACATCACGGCCCCCATCAGCGGCCGCGTGGGCGCCCTCAACGTGGACAAGGGCAACATGGTGAAGACCACCGACACCACGCCCATCGTCACGCTGGACACCCTGACCCCCATATACGTGAACTTCGCCGTTCCCGAGGCCCATCTGCCCGTGATCCAGGAACGCATGGAGGCCGGGGAGGTGCCGGTCTCCGTGCGGCCCACCGGAGGCGAGGAGGAGACCGGCGTGCTCACCCTGGTGGACAACGCCGTGGACACGCGCACGGGCACCATCCGTCTGCGTGCGACCTTCGCCAACGAGCATCGCCGTCTCTGGCCGGGGCAGTTCGTGGAGGTGACGCTCCCCCTCGGCATCGCGGTGGACTCCCTGCTGGTGCCCACCCGTGCGGTCCAGGCCGGGCGTGACGGCACCTACGTCTACTGCGTGAACGACAAGAACGAGGCCGTGTTCAAGAAGGTCGCGGTGAAGTTCGAGTACGGGGGGAAGAGCGTGGTGGAGGGGAGTCTCACCCTCGGGGAGAAGGTGGTGGAGGAGGGGCAGGTGCGTCTGGCGCCCGGCTATCCCGTGCAGATCGTGGAGGATCGGACGGAGGACGGGAAGAAGTCCAAAGGGTAGGACCCGCGCCACGAAGGGCGGTCCCGGCCCGATGGCCGGACGTGGGGCCGTGGGGCCAACCGGCCCGCAAGTTCCTCGATCCCCGGGGCACATCGAAGGGCGTCCCTTCCGGGCCGCCTCGCCTCCCGACCGGCCGCTTCGGACGGCGATCCCTCCGGCATCGACCCGTCGGCCGAGTCCGACGAAATCCCCCACCGCCCAAAACGAAGGCCGCCCCCGTCCCCGGAGGCGGCCGGACGCATTCCTGCGCCGGGCCGTCTTCAGGCCCCCAGAACCGCCCCCCTGCCCCCGGTGACCCCCGCAAGGGCCGCCGCGAAGGGCTCCGCCTCCGACAGGGGCATCTCCAGGGTCAGGGTCATCCGGTCGAGACACCTGGTCTCCACTATCCTTGCCTCATGCCTCGGCAGCAGCCGATGCAGGCCGTCCGCGTCCGCATAGTCGACGACCGCATCCAGACGCAGCGTCTCCACCCGCTCCCGGACCTCGAGGCTCGCGAGGTTCGCCTGCACGGCGTCCTGATAGGCCCTGGCCAGGCCCCCGGTCCCCAGCTTCGTCCCCCCGAACCACCGGCTCACCACCACGGCGATCTCCCCAATGCCCCCGTGGAGCAGCACCTGGAGCATGGGCCGGCCCGCTGTGCCGTGGGGCTCCCCATCGTCGGAATACCCCGCCGCCCCTCCGTCGCCCGGAGGCCCCGCGATGAAGGCCCAGCAGTTGTGGGTGGCGTCGGGGTGTCTGCGGCGGATGGCGTCGACGAAGGCCCGGGCCGCGTCGGAACCCGTCGCCCGGGCGCACTGGGCCAGGAACCGGCTGCGCCGCACCACCAGTTCCGTGCAGTGGGGATCCTCCGCCCCGGGCACGGGGACCGGATACCTTGCGGCGGCGTTCGCCCCGGGGGCCGCGGCGCCGGGAGGGGACATCCCGCGCCCGTCAGTTCGCCGGCAGTCCCGGCACGAAGGCGAAACCCTCCCCAACCCTGCGCACCATGCCGACCCCGGGGAAGGGGAAGTGGTCCCCGGCTATGGGGATGCCCTTGTCGGCGGCCATCCCGAGATACTTCATCCGCGCTTCCGCGGCCTTGTTCCTGTCCATGTCGTAGGTGGCGTTGATGTCGGGCCTCGGGAACTGGAGGGCCGCGGCGTGGAGCAGATCCCCCACGAAGAGCATCTGCCTGTCGCCGGCGACGAGAAGGAAGGCGGTGTGCCCGGGCGTGTGCCCCACGGCGTCCAGCGCGGCGATGTCCGGTCCCAGCGTGTCCTCGAAGGTGAAGGTGTTCACCTTGTCGCCGTATGCGGCGAGCATCGCGCCCACCATGTCCACGTTCTCCCTGAGGGCCGGGCGGGATTCCAACGTGGCCGGATCGGTCCAGAACTTGAGTTCCGGGGCCGACACCAGGATGTTGGCGTTGGGGAAGACCCGCTCGCCGCCGTTGGTCAGGCCCCCGATGTGGTCCCTGTGCATGTGGGTCAGCAGGACCAGCGTGACGGCCTTGGGGGCGATCCCCGTCTCCTTCAGGGCGGCGAGCAGCGTGCTGCCGGGCCTGCCGAAGCCGGAGTCCACGAGGACGACGTCCTTGCCGCGGACCACGAGGAAGGCGAGGATCGCCGAAGGGGTGCGGCCCGTGGGGACGTACTTCTTCAGCGCCTCCGGGTCGGCGTCCGGGAAGACGGACATGTCCCGATCCGACTGGGCGTCGGACAGGCAGTACACGGTGGCGTCGCCGAAGGGGTGCATTTGCATGATGGAGGCCGCCATGGCGTTGCTGGTGAGGATGGCCGAGAGGGCGAGGAGGCAGAGGGAGACGACCAGTGTCGGGAGGCGTCGGCTGGGCATGGGGACTCCTTTGGGGCCCGGACGTGTCTGGGGTTTCGGGGATGGGGCCGAAGCGGAGGGCCTTGGGTCTTCAAGGCGGAACCGGAGGGGCGTCCCGGTGGCCGGGACCGCCCGGCCGGTTCCCGGATCTTCCCGGGAACCGGCGGACGCCCGTCGGCGATCGGCTATTTCGACTTCTTGGACTTCTTGAGCCAGGACATCATGTCCCGCAGCTTGGCGCCCACGATCTCGATGGGGTGCTGGGCCTCGTTGCGCCTGGTGGTGAGGAACCGGGGATAGCCGGCCCTGGCCTCCAGGATGAAGTCCTTGGCGAACTGGCCGCTCTGGATCTCCGAGAGCACGGCCTTCATGCGCTTCTTCACCTCGCCGTCGATCAGCCTGGGGCCGGAGACGTAGTCCCCGTATTCGGCGGTGTTGCTGATGGAGTAGCGCATCCTGGAGAGGCCGCCCTCGTACATCAGGTCCACGATGAGCTTCATCTCGTGCATGCACTCGAAGTAGGCCATCTCGGGCTGGTAGCCGGCTTCCACCAAGGTCTCGAAGCCCGCCTTGATGAGGGCGGTCACCCCGCCGCACAGCACGGCCTGCTCCCCGAAGAGGTCCGTCTCGGTCTCCTCCCGGAAGGTGGTCTCGATGACCCCGGAGCGGGTGCCGCCGATGCCCTTGGCGTAGGCCAGGGCCAGGGGGAGGGCCTTCCCGGTGGCGTCCTGCTCCACGGCGACGAGGCAGGGGACGCCCCCGCCCTCGGTGTAGGTCCTGCGGACGAGGTGGCCGGGCCCCTTGGGGGCGATGAGGAAGACGTCCACGTCCTTCGGGGGCCGGATCTGGCTGAAGTGGATGTTGAAGCCGTGGGCGAAGAGGAGGGCCTTGCCCTTCTTCAGGCTGGGGAGGATGTCGTTGGCGTAGACGGCGGCCTGCAGCTCGTCGGGGAGGAGGACCATGATCAGGTCGCCCTTCTTGGCCGCGTCGGCCGCGGAGACGGGGGTGAAGCCGTGCTCCTTGGCCAGGTCGAAGTTGGGGCCGCCGGGCCGCTGCCCGATGACCACCTCGACGCCGGAGTCCCGCAGGTTCTGGGCGTGGGCGTGCCCCTGGCTGCCGTACCCGATGATGGCCACGGTCTTGTTCTTCAGCAGCTTCAGATCCGCGTCCTGGTCGTAGTACACATTCATGCAAAAATCCGCGTTGCCCCGTCCGATGGCGTGACGGAGAGGAATGCGGCCTCCGGATGTTCCTTGGGGTTTCGTGCGGGATGGCGCCCCGTCGCCTGCCATCGCCGCGGGAAGGGATCCCGCGGGGAACGGGGATTGGCCGTCGTCTCGAATCGCCCCGGCGGACCTCCGCCGGGGCGTCGTCTAGTCGATCTGTTTCTTCGAGCGTTTCATGGCCAGGGAGCCCGTCCTCGCGAGCTCCTTGATGCCGAAGCGCTGGAAGAGGGCGATGATGGCCTCCAGCTTCTCGTGGTTGCCGGTGGCCTCGATGGTCATCTCGTTGTGCCCCACGTCCACGACCTTGCAGCGGAAGACCTCCACGGTGCGCAGGATCTCGCCCCTGTTGGGGCCGTCGGCCTGGACCTTCAGGAACATCATCTCCCGCTCCACCGCGGGCGTCTCCTCGTACTCCACCACCTTGAGGACGGGGACGATCTTGTGCAGCTGCTTCATGATCTGCTCGATGATGGAGCTGTCCCCGAAGGTGGTGATGGTCATGTGGGAGACCCCCTCCTCGTGGGACGGGGCCACGTTGAGGGAGTGGATGTTGAATCCCCGGCCGCTGAAGAGCCCGGCCACCCTGGAGAGCACGCCGGGGGAGTTCTCGACCAGTACCGATATCACGTGTCGTTGCATGCGTTCCTCTCTCCTACACGAGCAGCATTTCGTCCAGCGCCGCGCCGGCGGGCACGATGGGATAGACGTTCTCCTCCCGCTCCACCCGCACGTCCACGAAGGTCGTCGCGGGGGACGCCAGGGCCTTGGCCAGGACCGGCCGGAGCTGGTCCGGCGCCTCGATCCTGTAGCCCTCGGCCCCGAAGGCCTCGGCCAGCTTCACGAAGTCCGGCTGGGCCTCCATGTTCGTGGAGACGTACCTGCGCTCGTAGAAGAGTTCCTGCCACTGGCGCACCATGCCCAGATGGCGGTTGTTCAGGATGACGACCTTGATGGGGAGCCGGTTGGACACGGCCGTCGCCAGTTCCTGGATGTTCATCTGCAGGGAACCGTCCCCGGCGATCACCACCACCTTCCTGTCCGGGAAGGCGAACTGGGCGCCGATGGCGGCCGGGAAGCCGTAGCCCATGGTCCCGAGCCCCCCGCTGGTGAGCAGGTTCCGGGGCGCGAGGAAGTCGTAGAACTGCGCCGTCCACATCTGGTGCTGCCCCACCTCGGTGGAGATGATGGCGTCCCCTCCGGTGAGCTCGTTGATCGTCCGGATGACCTGCTGGGGCTTGATGGCCTTGCCCTCGTGGAAGGTCAGGGGCTTCTCCAGCTTCCATTGCGCCATCTCCGCCACCCAGGCGGCGTGCTTGGCCTTCCAGTCCCGGTCGGCGCACTTCACGGCGCAGATCTCCAGAAGTCCTTCCAGGGAGAGGCGGCAGTCCCCCACCAGGGGAACCTGCACCTCCACGTTCTTGCGGATGGAGGTGGGGTCGATGTCGATGTGGACGATCTTCGCCTTCGGGGCGAAGGCGGAGAGCTTGCCAGTGACCCGGTCGTCGAACCTGCCCCCCACGCAGAGAAGCACGTCCGTGGAGTTCAGGCCCATGTTGGCCGCGAAGGTGCCGTGCATGCCCACCATGCCGAACCAGAGGTCGTCCGTGGCGGGGAAGGCCCCCAGTCCCATCAGCGTCGCCGTCACGGGGATGGAGAGGCGGCGGGCCAGTTCCGTGAAGGGTTCCGAGGCGTTGGAGAGGACGACCCCGCCCCCGGCGAGCATCAGGGGGCGGGATGCGTTGTCCAGCAGCTCGACGGTTTTGCGCAGCTGGTTCGGATGCGGCTTGTAGCTGGGGTTGTAGCTGCGCAGGGATATCTCCTCGGGCCAGACGAACTCCGCGACCGCCTGGACGACGTCCTTGGGCAGGTCCACCAGGACCGGCCCGGGCCGCCCCGACCGGGCTATGTAGAAGGCCTCCCGGATCGTCCGCGCCAGCCTGCGCACGTCCTTCACCAGGAAGTTGTGCTTCGTGCAGGGGCGGGTGATGCCGACGATGTCCACCTCCTGGAAGGCGTCGTTGCCGATGAGCTTGGTGGGGACCTGCCCGGTGACGACGACGAGGGGGATGGAATCGCAGTGGGCCGTGGCCAGGCCCGTGACCGTGTTCGTGGCGCCGGGGCCTGAGGTCACGAGACAGGCGCCCACCTTCCCGGAGGCGCGGGCGTACCCGTCGGCGGCGTGGACCGCCCCCTGCTCGTGGCGCACGAGGACGTGGCGGATCGCGGGATGGTTCGGGAGTTCGTCATAGATGTCTATGACCGCGCCTCCCGGGTAGCCGAAGAGGATTTCGACGCCTTCCCGCCTGAGGGATTCGAGGAGAATCCATGCACCTGTGTGTTCCATGTTGCCCTACTGGTTTTTTTCCTGTTTCTTCAACTCGCCCAGCAACTCCATGAGCCGCGTCTTCCCGTCGAGCTTCTGCTTCTTCAGCTGCCTCAGGGTCTGTTCCTCGGAAGGCGTACGAAAGGATTTGCTCGTCAGCTTCTCCAGCTGTTTCTCGTAGAGGATGTGCTCATCCCAGAGAGTCTTCAGCTCGGGATTGCTGGGCATGTGCTTTTCAAGCAATTCCATTTCATGCTGATCCATTTGAGTCTCCCGTGTTAAAGGGTATCACAAGAGCCGCAAATTATTGCAGCGCGACGGCATACTGGGCAATGGACTTGATGACGATGTTCTGGACGAGCTCTATGGCAAGGAGCACCACCAACGGAGAAAAGTCCATGCCTCTGGCATAGGTGAAAGGGAGCCATTTGCGAACCCGGTAGAAGACGGGCTCGGTGATGGCCGCAAGCGTTCGCACGATGGGGTTGTAGGGATCCGGCCCGACCCAGGACAGGACAGCGGCGATGACCACGACCCAGAAGTAGAGGCTCAGCAGCGCGCCCGCCACCTGGACGACGGCGAGCAGTGTGTTGGACAGGATGATCATGCTTGTCTCCGGGCATCGTTGCCGACCGGGGCCGGGTTGTCCGCATCCGCCCCTTCGCGGCGAGCCGGACGTTCGGGGTGCCCGCCATGGCGCAGGGCGCTCCCGGATGCCGGGAAGGGCGCTTCCAGAATGCGTCTGAGGGCGGGAAAGTCAGGCACCTGGATGTCCCCTTCCAGAGAGCCGGCATTGAAGGCGACGAACACGACGCCCGCCCCCCGAGCCGTCTGCCTGTCCACCGGACTGTCCCCGAGATAGCACACCTGGCGCGGCTCGAGACCCCATCGGGCGCAGATGTCTGCGGTGCCTTCCGGGGAGGGTTTCGGCGGGGCGCTCTGGGCCGTGACGATTTGGTCAAAATAGCCTGCGAGGGCAAAAAAGTCCAGAACGCATTGCATGCCGGCATGCCCCCTGTTGGTGTGGACGGCCATGCGGACGGAATTGTCCCTCAGGAAGTCCAGGAACGACAGGAGTCCCGGCTGCAGGCTGAGGAGAGGGAGGATGTCCCGGACGTAGTCCACGGCCCTGGCGGCCTCGGGGATCCGCGGGTGCAGCTCCGGCGGGAGGATGGCCTTCAGGGTCTGGCCCACCGTCGCCATGAAGGAATGGGATTCCTGGGACGCCGTCATGGGAGGCAGGCCGAGATGGGCGAGGATGCGGTTGTAGTAGGCCTCGTTGGCCTGCCTGGATTCGATGAGGACCCCGTCGCAGTCGAAGATGACGCCTTGCATGCCCTGGGGGAAGGCCGGGCAGATCATGGGGCCCTCCATGTGTACCAGACGCGGGGGACGTCCAGGGGCGAGTCTCCCCGGCCGGCGCCGCCCGGCGACGTCAGCTGCCGCGGGGTGCCGGAGGCCTCGAGCAGCGTCAGGGGCGGACATGTGCCGAGGAGGGATGCGCCCGCGGAGGACGGGACGAAAGAGAGGTTCTCCAGGGCGTCGGATCTTGCGGGTTCGTCCAGGAAGACGGCCGTGTCCGGGCCAAGCAGGAAGCAGGCGTTGGCGATGCATTTCTCCCACGGGGGGAGGAGGGCCGGATCGATGGCGAGAGGGGCCGTCAGCGGCGTCACGGGATTCCGGGCGGAAACGTCGGGTTCTGTGGATTCCGGAAGGTCGTCCAGGGCGCGTTCGAGGGCGAGTCCCTCCTGTTCCTGCCTCTCGAGGTGCCGGGCGATCTCGGCCAGCTGCGACTCCTGGAGCCAGCACCAGAGCAGGGCCTTCTGGGCCTGCTCCCGCAGGAGGCGAAGTCGCGCGGCGACGGCCCGGTCCTCGGCGCCGTTGGCGACGACGGCGTCAAGGTTTTCCCGCAGGGCGGTCTCCTCGAATTTCTTCAGGATGCCGGGCTTGGCCGGTTCCACCGGAACGCCGGACAGGGCGGCGTCCACGAGGCCCCGCAGATCCGCGAGACACGCGGCCGCCTGTGCGGGCGTGAAGGGGCAGTCCGGGGGGCTGAGCCATCCTTTTTCGGGCATGTCGGGGAGCCCGGGCCAGAGGCGGGGGATGTCGGGCCAAGGAGTGTTCGCGGTGGTCGGCCCCTGCAGCGCGGGGAGCCTGACGCATGCGCCTGGATGCATGTCTTGGGCGTTGCGCGGTTGCCGCCGCCGGAGCGGTGTGTCCTGCGGCGGAGGAGGAAGCGCGGCCTCCGTGGTGATCCCGGGTCGCCGTTCCCGGCGGCCGTCGTTGGGTGCGGTGGAACCACTGGCAGACTATGTCGGCGGGACGTAGCCTGCAGGTCGCATCCTACACCCGAGGCTGGGCGGTGTCGACCTCCGGTGGGACGACAGGATGGGGGCGGCGCAGGGCGGTTCGGAATCCAGGCACGGAGCGGGTGGCGTGATCGAGCGAGTGGAAAATGTGGCATGTCGGACTCGTTCGCGCTTGACCGGTTCGCTTTCATGGAGCATACGGCATCCAGATGGAGCCAATGTGGTGTCTCCTGGCGAACAGTGCAACGCCCCCTTGCAGGGTCCGATGCGGTCGGTGGGGATGGTGGCGGGGTAGTCGTCCCGGAGTCGGTACTGGGCGCAACCATGGGCGCCGTCAGCACTGCGGTGAAGCAGGTCGTGACGATAGGAAGGTGCTGAAAGCAGTTTCATGTAGTTGCAGGCGCTGACGACCGTCTGAGGGCTCTGGGCGGGGACGGCACATGCAGATCAACCTCACGCACTTCAGCGAGACGGCGGATATCCATTTGGCGGGTTGGCCTCGGTGGTGAGTTCCTTGGCATCACCGTACGATGTCCTACGCAACAACCGGATCTTCTGCCGATGCCGCAGTCAGGGGCTCTGGGGGATTTGGGAACGGTCTGCCGTTGTTCGGGATCAGGAACCGCTGTGAGGTGGACGTGCGACGATGTGACATGGCAGAGATGGCGCTGAGGATGAATTGGTGCAGTTGGGGAACTGGGAGAGAGGGATCGCCCTAGATCCACCGATGATGCGGGATGGAGTCGCACGGGGCCATGCAACGGCACAGCGCACATAGGCGCAGAAAAACGGTTGCAACAATTCCCCCATTGTGCAAACTTCCATTGGCTGTATCTCATGAAATTGCATGGCGCAGTATGTATGCCCATGTAGGCGCAAGGAGCTTGGCTTCTGCCCCAGAACCTTGCGATCTTCCACTACAACACCCAACCTAGGAGGCAATATGACCGATACGCACGCAGATTTGCACACGCCTGAGAGGATAAAAAATATCCTGAAGCACCTGAATGCAAACCCCGACAATGAGAGATGGTGCTTCGCAACGCTGCCACACAACGACGACGAACCAGAAACCATGGATGATCGGCTCGCACGCCTGAAGGAGATGTCAAAAGCGTTCGAGAGCATAGATATCTGGGGGGGGACAGAAGTGAGTGAGTCCAACGGATATGATGACGCAGGTTTGGGACAATATGAGACACTGATGGAAGTGCCCACATTGAGACTGACAAAAAACGACATATATGGACAACAGTCAGTTAACAACCTTTGACCTGTTGATCGAAGCTCATATCGGATTGGAGCGGCAGGGGCCCGGCAGTCACGAAATGACAGCCAAGGCGCTGAGTTTTCTGGACATTGACGGCATCTCCCGAACAGCTGACCTCGGATGCGGCACCGGCTGTCAGGCGATGACACTTGCCCGGCATATCCATGGGAGCATTGTGTGTTTGGACCAAATCCCCAGCTTCATAGCAGCAGTAAACGACAATGCGAAAAACCACAATCTCCAAGACAGAATATGCGGCATTGTCGGTTTAATGGAGGCGCTTCCTTTTCAAAAAGGCGAACTCGACCTCATATGGTCTGAAGGCGCTGTAGACGCAATCGGCTTTGAACATGGACTCCCTCTCTGGAATTACCATCTTAGACTGAACGGCTATATCTGCATTTCGTGTCCCTGCTGGTTCACCGAAGAACATCCAGCAGAACTAGAAAAATTTTGGTCTGATGCCGGAGTCAGGCTCAATACAATAGAGCAGAATATTTCCTCTATGAAAAAGTCTGGCTTCGTCCCGATAGCTATGTTCATCTTGCCTGAAGAGTGCTGGGTAGACAATTATTACACACCGCGAACAGATGCGCAAAAAGTTCTTGTGGAAAAATATGCTTATAGTAAAACCGTTGTAGACTATATTGAACACGACAAGCATGAAGTTGAACTATACACGAAGTACAAGCATATTTATGGATATGCGTTTTTTATCGGTAAAAAGTGCAGAGTCACCAACAGAGCTTAGCAAAATAATAATGAGCCGTACACCCTCGTGCGGATAAAAGAAAATCTGGAGTACCTGAAAGAAGTAGTGCCACAATTCTCTTCTTTCGTTAACCAAGCCGACACAGATGCATTGTCTTTAGTCGGATAACCTTATAAAAAAGAGTCTACCATGCTGTACAAATCATTCCTGAACTTGCAATTGTCGGCCTTGGGCTTCGGCAACATGCGACTGCCGACCTTGGAAAGTGGAGGCATAGATACCTCAAAGGCCGATGATATGATAGCCTATGCCTTCGAGCATGGCGTGAACTATTACGACACTGCCTATGGTTATCATGAGGGCGAGTCTGAGAATTTTATAGGAAAATCGCTTTCCCGATACCCGCGTGACTCCTGGTGTCTGGCGAGCAAATTTCCTGGATACCAGAAAAGACAGAATTGGGATCCCGAGGAAGTGTTCGAAGAGCAGCTGAAGAAGTGCGGCATAGATTATTTCGACTTCTACCTGCTCCACAATGTATGCGAGCAGACTGTCGACACATATCTCAACCCGAAATGGGGCATCATGGATTATCTTGTCGGCCAAAAGAAATTGGGCCGCATTAGATATTTTGGCATTTCTACACATGCAGGTCTTGAGACATTTTTAAAATTTATAGAGAAATATGGTGAGCAAATCGATTTTTGTCAAATACAATTGAATGCACTCGACTGGACTTTACAAAATGCACAGTATAAATATGAATTTCTGACAAAACATAATATTCCAATTTGGGTCATGGAACCAGTGAGGGGGGGGGGGGTATCGCATCATTCTCAAAAGAAAATGAATTAATACTCAAAGAATTACGGCCAGATGAGAGCATTGCATCTTGGGCTTTTAGGTGGCTTCAAACGAAGAATGTTTGTGTTATTTTGTCTGGTATGACAACATTGGATCAAGTCAAAGACAATATCAAGACTTTTTCTGAGGGTCGCCCGCTAACGCCAGACGAACAACGAATCTACGAGAGTATAGTCGCAAGCCATGCTGATTTGATTCCATGTACCTCCTGCCGTTATTGCTGTGATGAATGCCCTCAATCCATTGACATTCCGAAGATACTGCAATTATTTAATGAATGTCGTTTTAATCTTACTAGGGCGAAAAATACTGCTTGGGAAGCGATACTGCCGCATAACCGTCCATCCGATTGCATCGCCTGCGGAACATGTGTTGGCCTTTGTCCGCAGAAGATCAATATCCCGGAAGCGTTGAAAGAGTTTCAATCCATTTTGGAAAATCTCTATAGCCCAAATCTTGTAAAAGTCTGGAAACTTGCTGTGCAGAAAGGCCATTATTCCCTTCTGCCGACTCATTGGTGAACGACATGCACCTAGAGTAATCAGATCCCAACATAGAGCAATGTTTGTCCAGAAAACCAGGTATTGTGACGAGACAGCTAGTCCAAGGCTGAGTTCGGATCCAATATGCCTCGATGGTGCTGATGGCGAGATTCTCGTTTGAGACTGGAACCATCCTTGACGCATAGTTAAATGTGTCTGCAGTGCCAGTATTTTTATGTTGCTTAACTACCTCAACTTTGACATCCTCCGAGGCGACCTTTCGGGCCCATTGAAGCTGGACATTCCCTGGAGCAAAAGGCTGAAAACAGCTTTCCTGCAAATCTGATGGGGCCAACCCAAAATTTTTCTTGCGTTTCCCGCAGGAGTTGTTGCCCCATGTAAAAGCACATGATAAAGTGGCTCCTGACAGCGCGCCATGGCCTGCCAAGAAGGATCAGGAATAAGGAAGACACGCCCAACTACTCCAGGGACTTCCGAGTGGTGTGCCACATCAATCGCTTCAGCCGTCAAATTTGGAGCAAACCCCTATGTGCTTATGGAGAATGAGGAGCATGATGTTGCGGATGATTACTATTGCTGTATTTCTATCGCTATTAGGTTCGGTAGCGTATGCCGAGAATGAGATTCTTTATAGGGATACGGTTCGGTCAACGACTTTGACGCCGTCAACGACATCATGGGGTGTCACTCCTGAAGGTGATCGACTGATTGAAACTCGTATAACTGATGAGGGGAAGATTCACGATTCCATTTATGGGTCTATGGGTCACATTGATGAAGATGGTTATGTGTACGATATTTGCGAAAGTATTGGACGAGTCGTAGATAAGGATGGCGTGTATGAGGTTAGTTATATCTGGGGTGTAGTAGCTGGTAATCTTTTGCCAAATGGCGATTTAGTTGTTAATGGTGGCCGTTTAGTGGGGCATCTGGCTAAAGATGGTGAGCTAACGTCTGTTGATGGTAAGTTGCTGGCTAAGTTTGATGGGATACCTGCCAAGTGGGTTGCGGTATATTTCTTTTTTGCGTCTGATTGGTTTGACGAGGAGTCTGTTGGCGATGGCAAATAATTTTACGTTTAATGGCGATACACTTAAGGATGCGCAGTGGGATAGTAAAAGCTGTATTTGAAGGCTGATGAGGTAAGGGATAGTATTGATTCCACCTGTTCCCGCTGCTGAGCCTGGACAACGAGCTCGGGAGGATGTCCTGCGGCTCGCCTTGGTCTCTGTGCGGATGGACTCGGCGTCCATACGGGGGCGGCGTCCATCGTTCCGGCCGCGGCGCCCCGGGAACGCATCCCGTGGAATCCGCCGAAGCGGCGTGTTCCCGGAGATCAGGCGGTGGCTGGCTGGATCGGACGAGGAACGTTCGTTCCCTTCTCCGATCCCGGATCGATGGGCCGCGCACCGTCATCGCGAACGCCGTGGAGCATTTGCCGATGGCTGCAGCATCGTCGACGCACTGCCTGAGGATTCCCTCGGCAACGTCTCCATGACGGGTTCCGCGAAGGAACCGTTCTTGTGCGTCGAAGATGCGGCGTGGTCTGCTCGCGCAGGAAGGTTGCGACGTCTACGTCGATGACGACATCGTCAGGAACGATGCGGCTTGCGTCACCTTACGGCACCCACGCCAACGACTCTTCGTCTTCTCTCCCCTGCCGGCGACTCCGGGAAGTTCCCGTCGTCTCTCAAAGCGCCGCCTGGATGATCCAGGACCGTCTCGGGCCGTCCGTGCTTCCGGGACGCTCCGGGACCGAAGGTCCCATCGATGCCGTGCCCCGGATCGCCCACGTCGACTGCGACTCGTGGAAGGCAATCTCGGCCGGCGAGCGCCGTGTCCCGCGACTTCGCCGTCTCGATTCGCTCTGTTGTGGCGTCGTGTTGATTGCAATGGCATCCCGCACATACGGCGCCCCGCCGTTCCCGGTGAGGCGGACGCAGGCGTGGCGCATGCATCGTCACGGGCCGTTGTCTTC